>NZ_JACAPH010000030.1:0-563230 GCF_013385805.1 Pseudomonas sp. C6002
GATGATCTGAAGCAACTCGCTGCCGAAACCTACATAACTCTTTGTTTACCAAGGAGTTTTCCGTTTCGACTGCGCCGGAAGTGGGGCGAATTATAGACTTCCAGAATCTGCCGTCAACCCTTAATTCAGCTTTTCTATCAAATAGGCATTTCTGGCTAAAAACCGACCACCTTCCCTCCATATAGAGAGCCTCAACAACCCTCTATATAGAAGAGAAGCTTCAGATGACCCCGGCCTCCCTCAAAGCCGACACATTCGCTGGCGTCAAACCCAGCACTTGCTGCAGCACCTGATGGGTATGCTCACCCAACAGCGGAGGTGCGCTGCGGTATTCAACAGGCGTCTTGGACAAGCGCATAGGACTTGCCACCTGGGGCACAGTACCAGCCAACGCATGAGGCAACTGCATCGCCAACCCGCGCGCTTTCACCTGAGGATCGGCAAACACCTGCGCCAGGTCATTGATCGGGCCGCAAGGCACACCTACTCGCTCCAGCTGAGCCACCCATTCAGCCGTGCTCTTGAACACGGTAGCCTGACGGATCAACGGAATCAGCACCGCCCTGTTAGCCACTCGCAGCTTATTAGTAGCAAACCTAGGATCATCCGCCCACTGGGGCTGCCCAGCCACTTCGGCAAATTTGCGGAACTGCCCATCATTACCCACAGTAAGAATGAAGTCGCCATCCGCCGTAGGAAAATCCTGATAGGGAACGATATTCGGATGAGCGTTACCCAGGCGCTTTGGAGAGACGCCCGTCGTCAGGTAGTTCATCGCCTGATTAGCCAGACAAGCCACCTGCACATCCAGCAACGCCATATCGATATGCTGGCCGCCACCATCATGATCCCGGTGAGCCATGGCCGCCAGGATCGCAACTGTCGAGTAAAGCCCCGTAAGAATATCCGTCAGCGCCACGCCAACCTTAACCGGTCCGGCGCCGTCTTCACCCTCCGGGCGGCCAGTCAGGCTCATCAGCCCGCCAAGCCCCTGGATCATGAAGTCGTAGCCCGCCCGCGTCGCATAGGGCCCGGTTTGACCAAACCCGGTAATCGAGCAGTAGATCAACTCCGGATTGAGCTCCTTGAGCGACTCATAGTCCAACCCATAGGCCGCCAAGCCGCCTACCTTGAAGTTCTCGATCAGAATGTCGGACTTCGCCGCCAGGTCACGCACCAGCTTCTGGCCCTCCGGCCGCGTGAAGTCGATCGTCACCGATTCCTTGTTGCGATTGGCAGACAGGTAATACGCCGCCTCAGTGGTGTTTTCCCCATACGCATCCTTGAGGAAGGGTGGCCCCCAGGCACGAGTGTCGTCGCCATTCCCGGGCCGCTCGACCTTGATCACTTCAGCGCCAAGGTCTGCAAGTATCTGCCCGGCCCAAGGGCCCGCCAGCACTCGCGACAAATCCAGTACCCGCAGGTGCGAAAGCGCGCCCATGGTCGTTCTCCTATTAATAGAACGCCTGAATACCGGTTTGCGCTCGCCCCAGGATCAATGCATGCACGTCGTGAGTACCCTCATACGTATTCACCACTTCAAGGTTGACCAGGTGGCGGGCAATGCCGAACTCATCCGAGATGCCGTTACCACCGAGCATGTCACGCGCCATCCGGGCAATGTCGAGCGACTTGCCACACGAGTTACGCTTCATGATCGAGGTGATTTCCACAGCCGCAGTGCCCTCATCCTTCATACGACCCAACCGCAGGCATCCTTGCAGCGCCAGGGTGATTTCAGTCTGCATGTCTGCGAGCTTCTTCTGGATCAGTTGAGTAGCCGCCAAAGGCCGCCCGAACTGCTGGCGATCAAGGGTGTACTGACGCGCGGTATGCCAGCAGAACTCCGCGGCCCCCAAGGCACCCCACGAGATCCCGTAGCGTGCCGAGTTAAGGCAAGTGAACGGTCCTTTCAGGCCACGCACATCCGGGAAGATGTTCTCTTCAGGAACAAACACGTTATCCATGACGATTTCACCGGTGATCGAGGCGCGCAATCCGACCTTGCCGTGGATCGCCGGAGCACTCAGGCCTTTCCAACCCTTTTCCAGCACGAAGCCGCGAATGTCGCCCGCATCGTCCTTGCCCCACACCACGAACACATCCGCAATCGGGCTGTTGGTAATCCACATCTTGCTGCCAGTGAGGCTGTAGCCGCCATCCACTTTGCGCGCGCGGGTAATCATCGCGCCCGGGTCGGAACCATGGTTAGGCTCGGTCAGGCCAAAGCAGCCAATCCATTCACCAGAGGCCAGCTTCGGCAGGTATTTCTGCTTTTGCGCTTCGGTACCGAATTCATTGATAGGCACCATCACCAGTGAGGACTGCACACTCATCATCGAACGGTAGCCAGAGTCCACACGCTCTACTTCACGAGCGATCAGGCCATAGCTGACGTAGTTCAATCCACTGCCACCGTACTGCTCTGGAATCATCGCCCCCAGCAGGCCGGTCTCACCCATTTCGCGGAAGATCGCAGGGTCAGTCTTTTCATGGCGGAAGGCTTCGAGAACACGGGGCGCCAGCTTGTCCTGGGCGAACTGTTCGGCACTGTCGCGCACCATGCGTTCTTCTTCGGTGAGCTGTGAATCCAGCAGCAGTGGATCGATCCAGTTGAAGCTTGCCTTACCGCCCATGAGTGAGTCCTCGCGAAGTAAATCAAAAGTCGTGCATGGAGCCTAGGCCGGGCAGGCGAGGAGGGCAAACGAGGATTTTGCATAGCCTTGTGCTAATTTCTCACTCCGTAACATTCAAAAGCGGCATAGATGCTCTTTACTTGTGAGGTCACGGTACATGCGCAGAAAAATTCCCAGCACCACGGCGCTGGTCAGTTTCGAGGCTGCAGCCCGCCACGAGAGCTTTACCAAGGCGGCACAGGAGCTTTCGATCACCCAGGGCGCAATCTGCCGACAAATCGCCAGTCTTGAGGAGTTTTTAAGTGTCGAGCTGTTTCGACGCTCGCGCCGGGGCGTGAAACTGACAGAAGCAGGGCTTTCCTACAGTCGCCGGGTGGCTACGCAACTTGACGCCGTGGAACGCGACACCCTTTCGATCATGGGACAGCAGGGCACCAACGTTATTGAACTGGCGGTGGTCCCGACGTTCGGCACCCAATGGCTGATCCCACGCCTCAAGGACTTTCAGCACCAGCATCCCGAAGTCACCGTCAACCTGACCAACCGCACACGGCCTTTCCTGTTCGCCGATACCGAATTCGACGCGGCAATCTACTTTGGCGATGCCGACTGGTCCGGTACCGAATCCCACAAACTGATGGGAGAAAACCCGCTCCCGGTATGCAGCCCACGCTTGCTGGACGGTCGCACGCACTTCACTGCACACGAAATCGCCGAACTGCCCCTGCTGCAACAAACCACTCGACCCTATGCCTGGCGCCAGTGGTTCAACGCGCAACAGCTGGACATACCCCGCGACATGACAGGCCCGCGTTACGAGCTATTCTCCATGTTGTCCCAGGCAGCCATGCACGATATGGGCATTGCACTGATACCGCCGTTCCTTATTCAAAGGGAACTGAGCGATGGGCACTTGGTGATTGCCAGCCCTCAGGTACTGGCGAGCTCAAAGGCTTACTACCTGATGATTCCCGAGAGAAAGGTCGAATCAGCTTCTCTGCATGCGTTCAGGGACTGGCTGATTGATCAGGCGCATCGTTACAACCCCAATATCTAAAGGGTCTTCGTCAATTTATTAACTTTGTAGTCAACAAAATAAAATACCTACATATGTATATATATGTCGCAATTTAGAAGACCGCATCTTTTGACCCTGAAATGGCCTTTAAGCCATGTAGGTATTGGCCTGTAGCCATAAAATTGCAGCGATGCCCAAGCATTCACGTCGGCGATGGAGATGCGCTGATATTTCGGTAAAAACTCTTTAATCTCCTGTATTTAAACGAATTTAATCTATCCATTGCGACAATCGGTCACGGGGTGACTTGTAGTTAATTTTTCGTCACCCGTCATAATCTCTTGAAGGCCGTAAAGTTCGCCTGCAAAATGCCGCGCCCCGCTGTATTTCAGCGGGATCGTGCTGATCGGCCGCCCAGATTCGCCTGTCGTGGCGCACTGGCCTTTTACAAAAATCAAAGCAAAAAGATCATGCAGGAGATTTGACGTGCACATTGGTGTTCCTCTCGAAACCCAGACCGGTGAAACGCGGGTGGCTGCCACCCCGGAAACCATCAAGAAGCTGATCGGCCAGGGCCACAAGGTCACTGTGCAAAGCGGGGCAGGCATCAATGCCAGTGTCGTCGACAGTGCCTATGAAGCGGCAGGCGCAACCATTGGCAACGCCAGTGATGCATTCGGCGCCGAGCTGATCCTCAAGGTAGTCGCCCCCAATGACAGCGAACTGACGCTGATCAAAAGCGGCGCAGTGCTGGTGGGCATGCTCAATCCGTTCAGCAACGAAACCATCACTCGACTGGCCGAGCATGGCATCACGGCCTTTGCCCTTGAGGCCGCGCCGCGCACCTCCCGCGCGCAGAGCCTGGATGTGCTTTCTTCCCAGGCAAACATTGCCGGCTACAAGGCTGTACTGCTCGCCGCCCATCACTACCCACGCTTCATGCCAATGCTGATGACCGCCGCCGGAACGGTGAAAGCCGCTCGCGTGCTGATTCTTGGAGCTGGTGTAGCAGGGCTGCAGGCGATCGCTACCGCGAAACGCCTGGGTGCGGTCATCGAAGCGTCCGACGTGCGTCCGGCGGTAAAGGAACAGATCGAATCCCTGGGCGCCAAGTTCGTCGACGTGCCATACGAAACTGATGAAGAACGTGAATGCGCGGTTGGCGTGGGCGGTTACGCGCGCCCAATGCCAACAAGCTGGATGCAGCGCCAGGCCCTGGCCGTGCATGAACGTGCCAAGCAAGCCGACATCGTCATCACCACCGCATTGATTCCGGGTCGCAAGGCACCGACCCTGCTCAGCGCCGAGACCGTCGCACAGATGAAGCCAGGCTCGGTGGTCATCGACCTCGCCGCAGCACAAGGCGGCAACTGCCCGCTGACCGTGGCAGACCAGGTGGTCGTGGAAAACGGTGTGACCATCTGCGGCCCGACCAACCTGGCCGGCGCCGTCGCCGCCGATGCCTCGGCGCTGTACGCACGCAACCTGCTGGACTTCCTGAAGCTGGTCTTCACCAAGGAAGGGCAGTTTGAAATCAACCTCGAAGACGACATCGTCGCCGCGTGCCTGATGTGCCGCGACGGCCAAGTCATCCGCAAAAACGCCTAAGCAGGGATTCAGACGATGGAAGAGCTTATTTCCCCCGGTATCTACAACCTGATCATCTTCGTGCTGGCGATTTATGTCGGTTATCACGTGGTCTGGAACGTCACCCCGGCCCTGCACACCCCGCTGATGGCCGTGACCAACGCAATTTCGGCGATCGTGATCGTCGGCGCCATGCTGGCAGCCGCACTCACCGTGACACCACTGGGCAAGACCATGGGCACCCTGGCCGTAGCCCTCGCGGCGGTCAACGTGTTCGGTGGCTTCCTGGTTACCCGCAGGATGCTTGAGATGTTCAAGAAGAAAGCCCCGAAAGTAAAAGAAGAGGCGCCATCGTCATGAGCATGAATCTGGTCACGACGCTCTACCTGATCGCGTCGATCTGCTTTATCCAGGCACTTAAAGGCCTGTCACACCCGACGACGTCCCGGCGCGGCAACCTGTTCGGCATGCTCGGCATGGCGCTGGCAGTGCTCACCACCGTGGGCCTCATCTATAAGCTCGGCGCCGAGCTGGCCACTGCCGGAATTGGCTACGTCATCGTTGGCCTGCTGGTCGGCGGCACCGCCGGCTCGATCATGGCCAAGCGCGTGGAAATGACCAAGATGCCGGAGCTGGTGGCGTTCATGCACAGCATGATCGGCCTGGCTGCAGTGTTTATCGCCATCGCCGCAGTCGTGGAACCACAGTCGCTGGGTATCGTGAAACACCTGGGGGATTCGATCCCCGCCGGTAACCGCCTGGAGTTGTTCCTCGGTGCAGCCATCGGTGCAATTACGTTCTCCGGCTCGGTCATCGCCTTCGGCAAGCTGTCGGGTAAGTACAAGTTCCGCCTGTTTCAGGGCGCACCGGTACAGTTCGGCGGTCAGCACAAGCTGAACCTGGTGCTGGGGCTGTTGACGCTGGGCCTGGGCCTGGCCTTCATGTTCACCGGCAACCTCAGCGCCTTCGCATTGATGCTGGCCCTGGCGTTTGTGCTGGGCGTACTGATCATTATCCCGATTGGCGGCGCCGACATGCCGGTGGTCGTCTCGATGCTCAACAGCTACTCCGGCTGGGCTGCGGCGGGGATCGGCTTCTCGCTGAACAACTCGATGCTGATCATCGCCGGTTCGCTGGTGGGTTCAAGCGGTGCGATCCTGTCGTACATCATGTGCAAGGCGATGAACCGCTCCTTCTTTAATGTACTGCTCGGCGGTTTCGGCAACACGGCAGACGCCGCCGGCCCGGCCGGCTCGAAAGAAGCGCGCCCGGTGAAATCCGGCTCGGCTGACGATGCAACCTTCCTGCTGACCAACGCCGACACCGTAATCATCGTACCGGGCTACGGCCTGGCGGTGGCACGGGCACAACATGCGCTGAAAGAGCTGACCGAGAAGCTGACCCACCGCGGCGTGACCGTGAAGTACGCGATCCACCCGGTTGCAGGCCGTATGCCTGGTCACATGAACGTATTGCTGGCCGAGGCAGAAGTGCCTTACGACCAGGTGTTCGAGATGGAAGACATCAACTCCGAGTTCGGCCAGGCCGACGTGGTGCTGGTGCTAGGCGCCAACGACGTGGTCAACCCGGCCGCCAAGAACGATCCCAAGTCGCCCATCGCGGGCATGCCGATCCTCGAAGCGTTCAAGGCCAAGACCATCATCGTCAACAAGCGCTCGATGGCCAGCGGCTATGCCGGCCTGGACAACGAACTGTTCTACCTGGACAAGACCATGATGGTCTTCGGCGACGCCAAGAAGGTCATAGAAGACATGGTCAAGGCCGTCGAATAAACACTGCGCCAGCGCAATACCCAAAACCCTGGCCTTTAGTAGGCTGGGGTTTTTTATTACCGGTAAAAACCGACAAAAGGCTCTAAATCGCTGCCTGGCATTCGACCATGGTAGCGGGACGAAATTTTTTGAAATCACTAGACTGCGCATCTTGCTTCCGTAGCCCGAGATAACAATCCATGTACCGTGATCGTATCCGCTTGCCTTCGTTGTTGAACAAGGTCATGAGCGCGGCTGACGCTGCCGCACTGATCCAGGACGGCATGACCGTCGGCATGAGCGGCTTCACCCGCGCCGGTGAGGCCAAGGCCGTGCCCCACGCCTTGGCCGAACGCGCCAAGACATCACCGCTGAAAATTACCCTGATGACCGGCGCCAGCCTGGGCAACGACCTGGACAAGCAACTGACCGAAGCCGGTGTACTGTCGCGACGCATGCCATTCCAGGTAGATAGCACCCTGCGCAAGGCGATCAACGCCGGCGAGGTGATGTTTATCGACCAACATTTGTCGGAAACCGTCGAGCAGCTGCGCAACAATCAGCTCAAGCTACCGGACATCGCGGTGATCGAAGCCGTAGCGATCACCGAGCAAGGCCACATTGTGCCAACCACTTCCGTGGGCAACTCCGCCAGTTTCGCGATTTTCGCCAAGCAGGTGATCGTCGAGATCAACATGGCGCATAACCCGAACCTGGAAGGCCTGCACGACATCTATATCCCGAGCTATCGCCCGACCCGCACGCCAATTCCGCTGGTGGCCGTGGACGACCGTATCGGCAGCACCGCGATTCCGATTCCGCCGGAAAAGATCGTCGCGATCGTCATCACCAATCAGGCGGATTCGGCCTCCACCGTGACGCCGCCCGACAGCGACACCCAGTCGATCGCCAATCACCTGATCAACTTCCTTAAAGAAGAAGTCGACGCCGGACGCATGACCAACAAGCTCGGCCCGCTGCAGGCAGGCATCGGCAACATTGCCAATGCGGTGATGTGCGGTTTGATCGAGTCGCCCTTCGAAGACCTGACGATGTATTCGGAAGTCCTCCAGGATTCCACATTCGACCTGATCGACGCAGGCAAGCTGAGCTTTGCCTCAGGCAGTTCGATCACATTGTCGGAACGGCGCAACGCCGACGTGTTCGGCAACCTGGAGCGCTACAAAGACAAATTGGTGCTGCGGCCCCAGGAAATCTCCAATCACCCGGAAGTGGTGCGGCGCCTGGGCATCATCGGCATTAACACCGCGCTGGAGTTCGACATCTATGGCAACGTCAACTCCACCCACGTCTGCGGCACCCGGATGATGAACGGAATTGGCGGCTCGGGCGACTTCGCGCGCAACGCGCACCTGGCGATCTTTGTCACCAAGTCGATTGCCAAGGCCGGCGCGATTTCCAGCGTGGTGCCAATGGTCAGCCATGTGGACCATACCGAGCATGACGTCGACATCCTCGTGACCGAGGTCGGCCTGGCGGACCTGCGGGGCCTGGCGCCGCGGGAGCGGGCCCGGGTCATCATCGACAACTGTGTGCACCCGGCGTACCGCGATGCCCTGAACATCTACTTCACCCAAGCCTGTGTGCTGGGCGGGCACACCCCGCATATCCTGCGAGAAGCACTGAGTTGGCACATCAACCTGGAAGAAACCGGGCATATGCTGAAGGCGTGATTGATACAGATTCGGGCTGATGCAAACACAGTTTCATCAGCCCGAGCTTCCGAGCCCAACTTTTATAAAAAACTGTACTGCTGTACCGGTCATTTCCTACTGAAATATCCTACCTCGAACTCCATAAACGCCTAAAACGCACCATAAAAGTGCCGACAGGTACAGTTGCCCCAATTTCGTACAGTACAGCCCCTATAAACAGTTAACTGGCCCCTCACAATACAGGTGAACTGTATCTAGAGAGTCTTGCCTGGGAGGAGGATCATTGGCACCAGTTAAACCACTACCTAATCCCGCCACAAGCGGAAGGATGTCATCATGGAACGTACACTCAGTTCCGATCTGTTCTTCGAAGAAAAAGCTGTAAACACCCAGGCTTCCCTGCCTCTGCGCGTTCTCGCCAACCTGATGTTGTGGCAGCGCCGCATCTCCAGCCGCCATCAACTGGCTCGTCTGGATTCGCGTCTGCTGGCTGACGCCGGTATCAGCGAAGCACAACGCTACGAAGAGCTGAGCAAGCCGTTCTGGCGCTAATTAGCGTCCGCTGGCCCTGACCCACCGGGTCCACCGCCAGCACTCCGAATTGTTAAAGCAGAACCCGCCCCGGGTAACCGGCGGCGGGTTCTGCTGTTTCTGGGGTTTGGATTTTCAATGGCGAAAACAGTCGGCTTTCTACAGACCGATACAGTTTAAAAAACATAACAATTAAGCAGTACAATTTAACCCGCGTGTATCTGTACCGGTAGCACCCTCCAGCCCAAGATGGTGTTCCAGGACCTCATGAAAGGCGCGCGTCATGAATACCAAAAACCAGCAACACCCTCGGTTGATACAGCTACTCAAGCGCACCGCTGCAGCACTCGTCTGCTGGGGGCAACGGGCCCGCACACGCAGGCTGCTGGCTCAACTGGATCCGCGGGAATTGTCCGATGCGGGTATCAGTCACGGCGACCGGGCATCTGAGCTGGCCAAATCGTTCTGGCGCGAGTAATCACCGCAGGAAGCTATCCGAACAGATAAGCGGCGGCTAATATCCGGCTACCACGTGGCGAACCCTGTAGAACGGGCGTCTGATGCCCATGGTCTCGCTGCTCAAGCAGTAGCTTTGTGCCACCCTTTCGTTCATTTACAGGAGTCACCCCATGTCCCGTCTTCACCTGCTTAGCGCTGCAGCCCTGCTGGCCCTGGTTGCCAATGCCAACGCCTCCAGCCTGATCGTGACCACGGATTCGATCGTCGGCGCACTGAAAGCCACCTCAGACGCCACCTCCGATGCCACTTCCTCCCTGCGTGACAACAAGGTCGTACGTGCTGCCCGTGACGACGCCGCCAGCTTCGTTGCCAGCGAAGGCGCCATCCGTGGCGTAAAACTGGAAAGCGCCCTGGCCCAGATCCGCCAACAGGCTCCACAACTGAATACCGCGACTGACGCGCAGCTGGCCCAGGCGATCCTGGCCATCTGACCGCAGGTGGGATAAAGGGGGCGCCAGGCGCTCCCCGAACCCTCCGCGCTGGCTCTCGCCCGGGCATTGCGCTAGCCTTGGCGCTCGTTTTCAGTTGTCGAGTCCCATGGCTTTTTCATACCGCCTGTTGATCGCTCCCGTAGTGTTTTGCACCTGCTGGTCCACGCAAGCTCCGGCCTTTGACCTGTCCACCCAGAGCCTCGTTGTCAGTGCGTATGCCACCAGCAAAGTGACCTCCGCACCGTTCGACCATAAACTGATACTGGCCGCCCAGGATGACGCTGCCGCTTTCATTGCCACTGACGGCCAATGGCGGGGAGCCCGACTGGAATCAGCGCTGGATTATCTGCGCCGTACCCAGCCAAAACTTAACGCCAGTGACCTTGAACTGGCGCAAGCAATTCTCGTCCAATAATCATCTTTGTATTTCGGAGTCATTCCATGCGTAGCCCGCTGATCGCCGCCGCTCTCGGCCTGCTGTTGTTGGCCGGTGTTGCCCAGGCACAAACCCTGAAGGCCACCAGTAACATCATCGTCCGAGCCTCGGCCCGTACCATCGATTTCACCTCGGACACCACCACGTCCATCCGCGACTCCAAAGTCGTACGCGAAGCCCACGACGATGCCGCCAGTTTCGTCGCCAGCAATGGCGAGATTCGTGGCGCTCAACTGGAAGCCGCCTTCGACACCCTGCGAACCCGCGTGCCGGAAGCCCGCGACGCCAGCGACCAGGTCCTCGCCGAAGCTATCCTCTCTCTGTGAGGCGCATTGCCGCCTGGCTACTGGCCGGCACCTTGCTGCTGGGCGCCAGCGCGGCTCAGGCCGCCCTGCAACTGCGGCTCAAGACCGATGGCTTGAGCCCGGCCCAGCAGCAGGCGAGCCAAGCATTGCTGGATGAAGCGATGCAGGCGTTGCCGCCGCGCTTCATCGAGCAACTGGACCGGACCATCGACGTCGGCTGGACCGACAAGATGCCCGAGAACGCCTACGGCCAGGCTTCGCTGGTGTCCGAACTGGACCTCAACAGCAACTTGCTGGAAAGCCTTACCGACGGCAGTGCCGCGACGCAAAAAACCAATCGCCCCCACGGCACCGTGCGCCGGGAAATGCTCGCCACCGTGCTGCATGAACTGACCCACATCTATGACCGTGCCCGCCTGTGGTCCAGCGCCGACCGCAAGCTGATCCAGCGTTGCAGCCGCCAGAACAACATCACCGGCCTGATCGGCCTGCCCGATCAATGCCGGGGCCAGAACGACCGCCGCTTTACCCTCAGCGATGACCCTCGCCTGATGGACCTCGCAGGGTGGCCGCAATACGTCGGCCGTCGCGGCGAACGTGAACAGAACAACCATCAGGTCGCCCGCAGCCCGGACATCTACGAAACCACCAGCCCGCTGGAATTCGTCGCCGTCAACATGGAGTACTTCCTCCTCGACCCGAGCTATGCCTGCCGCCGGCCTTCGCTGTACCGCTATTACAAGGAACACTTTGGCTGGGCGCCGCCCGCCAAGGACACCTGTGCCAAAACCTACGCCTTCCTCAACGCCGGCAACGACTTCGCCAAGACTCCACTGGGCCAGGTCGACCCCGAGCGGGTCTACGAAATCGACTACCTGCTGGCCGAAGCCAACCAGAACCTCGTGAGTCGCTGGGGCCACAGCATGCTGCGCCTGGTGATCTGCGCCCCCGGCCGGCCACGGGGCCCGGACTGCCGCCTGGACCTGGACCAGCACCTGGTGTTGTCCTACCGCGCGTTTGTCGGTGACGTACAACTGTCGAGCTGGGACGGCCTGATCGGCAAATACCCGTCGCGGCTGTTCGTGCTGCCGCTGTCTCAGGTCATCGACGAGTACACCAAGACCGAGCTGCGCGGCCTGGCGTCGGTGCCGTTGAAGCTCACGCGCCAGGAGATCAACGACACCGTCGAACACGCCGCCGAAATGCACTGGAGCTACGACGGCAACTACTTCTTCATCTCCAACAACTGCGCAGTCGAGAGCCTGAAACTGTTACGCAGCGGCAGCGCCAACCCGCAGCTGACCGGCCTGGACAACATCACGCCCAATGGCCTGCTGGAAGTCCTCAAGGGCCGAGGCCTGGCCGATACCAGTGTGCTGGACGACAAAAAACGCGCGCTGCGCCTCGGCTATCACTTCGACTCCTTCCGCGAGCGCTACCAGGCGATGTTCGAGGTGTTGAAAAAGCGCCTGCCGATCAAACAGGCTGAAGTGGAGGATTGGTTGTCACTGAGTGCCGAAGAGCGCCGCCCATGGTTCGCCGAAGCCGACCTGCGCGCCAGCGCCGCCTTGTTGCTGCTGGAACAGGCGAGCTTCCGCAAGCAGCTCATGCTGGCCCAGGATGAAGTCAAGCAACGCTACCTTGGCGCCCGCGAGCTGAAGAACGGCGGCATGGAAAAGGCCAACGCGACGTTGCAGCAGATCCTCGCCAACAGTGGCTTCCTCAGTCGCCCGGCAGAGCTGCTGGGCACCAGCGGTTACGGCTTGCCACAACCAACAGAATCCAAACGCCTGGAATCAGAGAGCGCCGCGCGCCAGAAGCAGTTGCAGTCGCTGACCGGCGATCTGGACAAAGAGGTGAGGGCGCTGCTGGAACCGGCCCGCGCGGCGGAGATTGCCGCATGTGAAGCCAACCTCAAGCAGCTAGGCGAGCACTTGCGCGCACTGCACAAGGCCTCCGGCGGGTTCGAGCTGCCCTAGAGCGCTTCTCCGTCTTCTTCCGGTAGTTGCTCATCCAGGTGTAACCACGGCAATCGGCTCTCTACCCAGATGTGCCGATCTGCCGGGGCCAGCTCCGGGTGATCCAGGGTTGCGATGGTCACATCGATACTCTCGGCACTCAGTTGCGTTACCAGCGCCAAATGCGCCCCACAGTTAGAACAGAAATACCGCACGCATGTCGGCGAAGATTCGTACTGCGCCGGCGTTCCCGCCACCCAGGCGAACGCGGAACGGGGCAGGGTGATCCAGGTCGTCACCAAGCCGCCGCTGACCCGTCGGCAAATCGAACAGTGGCAGTGGGCAATATCCACCAACGCCCCGCTGAACTGATAACGCACCCGCCCGCAATGGCAGCCGCCTTGGTGTTGCTCATGCATGCTCTGTCTCCCACATCCTTATTTCACACAGGACCAGTCGTCCATTCAACGTAGCCCGTTTCTCAAGCGAAAGCTGGCTGAAAGCTTCCGGGACTAGGATCGCCCACCACTACCGGCAACAGACCGGTTGTTAACAACAACAATGGTGATTCCCGATGTCCGCTCGTACCCGCCTGTTTGCCCCGACTCCACCCGTACGCCTCGTGCCTTTCGTTCTGCGCTGACCCAACCGGTTCGCCATTCCCTAGCCGCGCTACGCCTGGAGTACTCCTATGCTGACTTTCCTTGGCTTTGCCATGGTCATCACGTTCATGTTCCTGATCATGACCAAGCGCCTGTCTGCGCTGATCGCCCTGATCATCGTACCGATCCTGTTCGCGCTGTTCGGCGGCTTTGCCCCGCAGATCGGCCCGATGATGCTCGCGGGCATCACCAAGCTTGCGCCGACCGGCGTAATGCTGATGTTTGCCATCCTCTATTTCGCCTTGATGATCGACTCCGGCCTGTTCGACCCGGCCGTGCGCAAGATCCTCAAGCTGGTCAAGGGCGACCCGCTGAAGGTCTCGGTCGGCACCGCCGTGCTGGCCCTGGTGGTATCACTGGACGGAGACGGCGCCACCACCTACATGATCTGCGTGGCCGCCATGCTGCCGCTGTACCAGCGCATCGGCATGAGCCCGCGGATCATGGCCGGCCTGATCATCCTCGCCGGTGGGGTGATGAACATGACCCCATGGGGTGGCCCGACCGCCCGCGCCGCCAGTGCATTGCACGTGGACCCATCGGATATTTTCGTACCGATGATTCCAGCCATGGCCGCCGGCGTCGTCGCCATCCTGGTGATTGCCTATATGTACGGCAAGCGCGAACGGGCACGCCTGGGCGAGTTGCACCTGCAAGGCGATGAAATCGACCACAGCGAAATCAGCGTCTCGCAATACCCGGACGCCCGCCGTCCGAAACTGATCTGGTTCAACGGCGCACTGACCTTCGCCCTGATGTGCACCTTGATCGCCGGCCTGTTGCCACTGCCAGTACTGTTCATGGTGGCCTTCAGTATCGCGATGATCGTCAACTACCCGTGCCTGCAGATGCAGAAAGACCGGATCGCCGCCCATGCCGGCAGCGTGCTGGCGGTCACCGGCCTGATCTTCGCCGCCGGTATCTTCACCGGCATCCTGTCCGGTACCGGCATGGTCGATGCCATGTCCAAGAGCCTGCTGGCCGTCATCCCTGACGCGCTGGGGCCTTATCTGGCCGTGATCACCGCGCTGGTGAGCATGCCGTTTACCTTCTTCATGTCCAACGATGCCTTCTACTACGGCGTTCTGCCGGTACTGGCCGAAGCCGCCAGCCACTACGGCATCACTGCCGTGGAAATGGCCCGCGCCTCAATCGTTGGCCAGCCTGTGCACTTGTTGAGCCCACTGGTTCCATCGACCTACTTGCTGGTAGCCCTGGCGGGTATCGAATTTGGCGATCACCAGCGCTTCACCCTCAAGTGGGCGGTGCTGGTGTGCCTGTGCATAATGGTCGCCGCTTTGCTGATGGGGATTTTTCCGCTGTTCAGCACTCTATAATCGTACAACTCACTGCGCCGGCTCTTAAGGCTGGCGCGGTCTAACACTCGCTCAAAGGAATACACATGGAATGGCTGACCAATCCGGAAATCTGGATTGCCTTCTTCACCCTGACGGCCCTCGAGATCGTCCTGGGCATCGATAACATCATCATGATTTCGATCCTGGTCAGCCGCATGCCCAAGCACATGCAGGCGCGTACCCGGATCTTCGGCCTGGCGCTGGCGATGGTCACGCGGATCCTGTTGCTGCTGTCGATCACTTGGGTCATGCGCCTCACCGACGATCTGTTCGTGGTGTTCGGCCAAGGCATTTCCGGCCGCGACCTGATCTTGTTCTTCGGTGGCCTGTTCCTGCTGTGGAAAAGCTCCCAGGAGATGTACCACGCCCTGGAAGGTGAAGACGAAACCCACGACGAGCCGAAGGGCGCCGGTGGCAAGTTCATCTACACCATCATCCAGATCGCGATCATCGACATCGTGTTCTCCCTGGACTCGGTGATTACCGCCGTCGGTATGGTTTCCCACGTACCGGTGATGGTGGCCGCGATCATCGTCGCCGTACTCGTGATGATGCTGGCCGCTGGCACCATCAGCGATTTCATCGACAAACACCCGTCGCTGAAGATGCTGGCGCTGTCGTTCCTGCTGGTGGTGGGTACCGTGCTGATCGCCGAAGCCTTCGACGTTCACGTGCCAAAAGGCTACGTTTACTTCGCCATGGCGTTCTCCCTGGCGGTTGAAGCGGTGAACATCAAGATGCGTACCGCCATCGCGAAAAAGAAGAAACAGCAGGATCCTGTGAAACTGCGCAAGGACATTCCGGGTCAATAACCTGGACCCGCTGCTGAAAAAGGGGCTTTAGAGCCCCTTTTTTTCATCTGCAAAAAGCTGATTTCATGACAGTTTTGTTTCAATCCCGACTTTAGCTATGCGATGCTGGCGCCGAGCCCATTCGCCAACTACAGCTTAAGTACAAGACGTAGAACGGCACGCGGCACTATTCACTTGCTCCGATTGGAGCACGACTCAACACAGGGGGCCCAGCATGCTGACCCTGCTCAATCTGCTTTCCGCGGTAACCCTGCTGATCTGGGGCACGCACATCGTCCGTACCGGCATCCTGCGGGTCTACGGCTCCAACTTGCGCCAGGTCATCGGGCAGAACATGTCCAAGCGCTGGCTGGCGTTTATCGCCGGCATCCTGGTGACGGCCATGGTGCAAAGCAGCAACGCCACGGCGATGCTGGTGACTTCGTTTGTCGGCCAGGGCCTGATGGGCCTGATGCCCGCCCTGGCGACCATGCTCGGTGCCGATGTCGGTACCGCGCTGATGGCCCGGGTGCTGACCTTTGACCTGTCGTGGCTGTCGCCGCTGTTGATTTTCCTCGGGGTGATTTTCTTCCTGTCGCGCAAACAGACACGCGCCGGGCAGATGGGCCGTGTCGGGATCGGCCTCGGGCTGATCATCCTTGCGCTGCAACTGATCGTCGAAGCCGCGGGCCCGATCACCCACGCGCAGGGCGTCAAGGTCCTGTTCGCCTCGCTGACCGGCGACATCTTGCTCGATGCCCTGGTCGGCGCACTGTTCGCGATGATCTCCTACTCCAGCCTGGCCGCCGTCCTGCTGACCGCGACCCTCGCCGGTGCCGGCGTGATCGGCCTGCACGTGGCCATCGGCCTGGTGATCGGCGCCAACATCGGCAGCGGCGTGCTGGCCTTCCTCAGCACCAGCATGCAGAACGCCGCCGGGCGCCAGGTGGCCCTGGGCAGCCTGCTGTACAAGCTGATCGGCTTGCTGCTGATCATCCCGGTACTCGACCCGCTGGTCGGCTGGATGGATAACCTGGACTACAGCGCCCAAGGCATGGTGATCACCTTCCACCTGCTCTATAACGTTATTCGCTGCCTGATCCTGCTGCCCACCATCGGCCCGATGTCCCGCTTGTGCGCCTGGTTGCTCCCGGAACGCGAAGAGGTCAACGGCCTGGCCAAGCCGCGCCACCTGGACCTGGCAGCACTCGCCACCCCAAGCCTGGCACTGGCCAACGCCGCCCGCGAAACCCTGCGTCTGGGCGACCTGATCGACAACATGCTGACCTCGATGCTGGAAGTGCTGCGCGGCAAGCAAACCGCCATCACCCAGGAAATGCGCAGCCTGAGCGACGATGTCGAGGCGCTCTACAGCGCGATCAAGCTCTACCTCGCGCAAATGCCCCGGGAAGACCTCAGCGAACAGGACAGCCGACGCTGGGCCGAGATCATCGAACTGTCGATCAATCTGAAACTGGCCGGCGACCTGATCGAACGCATGCTGCGCAAGGTCCAGCAGCAAAAGACCTCCCAGCGCCGCTCATTCTCCGAAGTCGGCCTGGAGGAACTCGCGGGCCTGCAAACCCAACTGATCGCCAACCTGCGCCTGGGGCTCTCGGTGTTCCTCAGTGCCGACCCGGAAAGCGCCCGGCAACTGCTGCGGGAAAAGCGCCGCTTCCGCGCCCAGGAGCGTCGCCTGGCCCACGCCCACGTCAGCCGCTTGCAACGTAAAATCGTACAGAGCCTGGAGACCAGTTCCTTGCACCTGGAGCTGATTGCCGACATGAAGCGTCTCAACTCGCTGTTCTGCAGCAGCGCTTATGTGGTGCTGGAAACCACCGACACCGGCGCCCTCTCGGCGGACGATATTGCCGACATCACCCATTCGCCCTGAACGTACGACGGCGAGTGAAGTCAGTTAACAATGGACCTCACTCGCCAGGAAGCCTGTTATGCGTCGCCTGCTATTCGCCTGCCTGCTCATGGGTTCGGCACACACCTTTGCCTTTGACCGCCTGCAAGTCGAGGGCTACACCCTGCCCAACGGCCTGCAATTGCTGCTCAAGCCGGGCACCGAACGCGGCCACGTGGCAATCCGCCTGGTGGTGGGTGTGGGCCTGGATGACTTCAGTTGCGAAGACAAGGAACTGCCGCACCTGCTGGAGCATTTGCTGTTCAGCGGGATCGACGGTGGCGGCGAAGGTGAACTGGAAGAACGCATGCAAGCCCTCGGCGGCGACTGGAACGCCTACACCAGCAATGCCGACACCACTTTCGTCATCGAGGCTCCGGCGCAGAACCAGCGCAAGGTGCTCGACCTGCTGCTGGCCATCATCACCCGCACCCAACTGACCGACGCCAACATCAATGCCGCCAAACAGGTGGTGGAGCGCGAAGACGGCGGCCATTACTCACACCTGCAACGGCTGCTGGACCGCCAGGACCTCGGCCACAAGGCCAGCAGTCAGCTTGCCGTCGAACTGGGGCTCAAATGCGCCGAGCGGGCCGAAGTCGAGCACCTGACCCGCGACCAGTTGGAAAAGCTGCGCAAGGCCTGGTACGCCCCCAACAACATGACCCTGATCATCGTCGGCGACCTCGACAAGCTGCTGCCGGCCTATCTCGAACGCACTTACGGCGCACTGGATCCGGTTGACCCCAGCGAACATCGCCCGTTGCCGGAGATTCAACACGCCGCCGCCGTCCGCCGCGACCTGATCCACGGCTGGGTCGGTGACAACGCCAAGCTGCACTGGTTATTCCCCGAGCCGGTGCTGGACGACCAGTACGATGAAACCTTCGACCTGCTCAAGGACTACCTGGATTGGGCGCTGTATCGTCAATTGCGCTTGCAGCACGGCTTGTCCTATGGCCCATGGAGCGAGCGCGAAGTGCTGGGCGGCGTCGGCTTCATGAGCCTCAACGCCGACCTTGAACGCGACAACCTGCCCGAAGCCGAGCACGTGCTGGAAACCCTCAGGGCCCAACTGCTCAAGGATGGCCTCGACCCGGCCACCTTCGCCCGCCTGCAACAAGCCGCCATTGCCCGCCAGGCGTGGGCCGTTCAAGGCAACAGCGCGTTGGCCGACTATTACTGGAGTGCCTCGGGCGACTACGCCAAAGGGCATTTCAGCGACCCGGCCAAGCGCATCAAGGCCGTCAGCCTGGAGCAAGCCAACCAGGCCATGCGCGAGTTGTTCAAGCAGAACGGCTACTGGCGCATCGAGAAACCGTTGTTCAGCTACGATAGCCTCAACTGGATCGCCGCAGGCGCACTGGGGCTGATTGCGATTGTGTTACTAGGTGTGTGGCGTTATCGCAAAGGGATTGCGTAATCGGGCCCCGAGAAAACGGCTAAAACGTTATTCTGTCTGGGATTTTTCCTACAAAGACTGTGAACTGCCGAATGCCTATCCTGACCCACACCATCCAGCGCATCCTCGAGCTGATGAAGCGCTACCCAGGGGTGATTGCACTCGGCGGTTTCATCTCGGGTGTGGGCAGCTTCATCCTGGTGGATCGCCAGCAAGGCATGGCCAGCTGGATCGCGATCATCATGCTGGTGAGCTGGTTATGGCTGATGCTCGAAAACAGCCTCACCCAGCTGTTCAGCAAAGTCTTCAAACGGGAAATCCCCGAACCGCTGCTGCGCTACGCCACGCAGATGATCCATCAGGAAAGCCTGTTTTTTGTCCTGCCGTTCTTTTTTGTCACCACCACCTGGAACAGCGGCCAGTCGATCTTTACCGGCCTGCTGGGCGCGGCGGCACTGGTATCGATCACCGACCCGCTGTACTACAAGTGGCTGGCACCCAAGCGCTCGCTGTTTCTCGCACTGCACACCCTGACCCTGTTCGCAGCCCTGCTGACCGCGCTGCCGATCATCCTGCACCTGACCACCGCCGAGAGTTACAAACTGGCCCTCGGCGTGGCGATGGCGCTCTCTATCCCGAGCCTGGCCGTGAGCCTGCCGCTGCGTAGCATCAAGGGCTGGGCGATGCTGTTGGGGGTTACCGCAGCGATTGGTTGCGCCGGCTGGTTCCTGCGCACTTGGGTGCCGCCCGCTACGCTGTGGATGACCGAAGTGGCCATCAGCACCCAATTGCAGGACCGCACGCCCGGCGATGACCTGAAAGAAGTCAGCGCCGCCCAACTGCGCAGCAGCGGGCTGTATGCCTACACCGCGATCAACGCGCCGCGCGGCCTGGATGAGCGGATCTACCATGTGTGGAAATTCAACGGCAAGGAAGTCGACCGCATCGCCCTGGACATCCATGGTGGGCGCAAGGAAGGCTATCGGGCCTGGACCCACAAGCAGAACTTCCCCCCCGACTCGGTAGGACGCTGGCAGGTACGGGTGCTGACCGAAGATGGCCAAGTGATCGGCGTGTTGCGCTTCAAGGTGACTGACCCCGGTCAGGGCGCTACAACGCCAGACGCGCCAAAGTAGGCAGGATCGTGCTATTACGTAGGAATTCTGGAATAGCCAAACAAGCTCGGAGCTTATGACCAGTAGCACAACGGCCGGTGCAGCCCATCTGGACACGTCCACCCAGCCTCCATTGCTGAGGATTACAGGGGATTGGACGCTTGCCCACTATGCCAACCTGAAGAAGCTGTCGGAAAAGCTCGACGGCCAGTACGACGCTGGCGCACGTATCGACCTTAACGGCCTCGGCGCCCTGGACACGGCCGGCGCCTCGCTGCTGGTGGAACTGCTCGGCCCCGAGCGCATCGAACAGTCCGCCGAACAGACCGACTGCAGCCTCTCGACCGCCGACCGCGCGTTACTGAAAACCGTCTACCGCTCTCTGAACGACTTCTGTGTGCCGGTCAAGGAACCCGAAGAAGCCGCCGGCATCATGTTGCTGGCGCGCATCGGCGGCGCGGTCTACACCGTCTGGCAAGACGGCATGAAACTGCTGGGCTTTATCGGCCTGATCCTCGAAACCTTCGCCCGTGGCGTATTCCGGCCCAAGCGCTGGCGCGTGACGCCAATGGTTGCGCATATCGAACAAACCGGCCTCGATGCGGCCCCCATCGTGGCCTTGCTGACCTTCCTGGTGGGCGCAGTGGTGGCGTTTCTCGGTGCCACGGTGCTGGCCAGTTTTGGCGCGAGCATTTTCACCGTGGACCTGGTGGCGTTCTCCTTCCTGCGGGAGTTCGGCGTGTTGCTCACCGCGATCCTGATGGCCGGCCGCACCGCCAGTGCCTTCACCGCACAGATCGGCTCGATGAAGGCCAACGAAGAGATCGATGCGATCCGCACCCTGGGCCTCGACCCGATGGAGTTGCTGGTGCTGCCCCGCGTACTGGCATTGCTGGTGGCGCTGCCGATGCTGACGTTCCTGGCAATGCTCTCGGGCATTATCGGCGGCGGTGTGGTGTGTGCCGTGGCCCTGGATATTTCGCCGGCAATGTTCCTGTCGCTGCTGCAATCGGACATTGGCGTGCAGCACTTCCTAGTCGGCATGGTCAAGGCGCCGATCTTCGCGTTCCTTATCGCGGCCATCGGCTGCCTCGAAGGTTTCAAGGTCAGCGGCAGCGCCGAGTCCGTCGGCGCCCACACCACCTCCAGTGTGGTGCAATCGATTTTCGTGGTGATCGTGCTGGATGCGGTCGCCGCACTGTTCTTCATGGAGATGGGCTGGTGAGTCGTCTGCGCCGTGCGCCCACTGAGGCGGTGATCGAAGTCCGCGGGCTGTGCAACCGGTTTGGTTCGCAAAGCGTGCACGAGAACCTCGACCTGGACTTGTACAAGGGTGAAATCCTCGCCGTCGTCGGTGGCTCCGGCAGCGGCAAGTCGGTGCTGCTGCGCAGCATCATTGGGTTGCGCCAGCCCAGCGAAGGCCAGGTGCGGGTGTTCGGGCAGAACTTGCCGAGCCTGTCGGAACACGAGCGGTCGCTGGTGGAGCGGCGCTTCGGCGTGCTGTTCCAGAAGGGCGCGCTGTTTTCCTCGCTGACGGTCACCGAGAACGTTGCGTTGCCACTGATAGAGCATGCCGGCCTCAGCCGTCCCGATGCCGAGCACCTGGCGGCAGTGAAACTCGCGTTGGCCGGGCTGCCGCTGTCGGCCGCCGACAAATACCCCTCGTCACTCTCCGGCGGCATGATCAAGCGCGCGGCCCTGGCCCGTGCCCTGGCGCTGGACCCGGACATCCTGTTTCTCGACGAACCCACCGCCGGCCTCGACCCGATCGGCGCCGCCGCCTTCGATCAACTGATCCTGACCCTGCGCGATGCGCTGGGCCTGAGCGTGTTCCTGGTCACCCACGACCTCGACACGCTGTACACCATCACCGACCGTGTAGCGGTGTTGGCGCAGAAAAAGGTACTGGTGGCGGATGCCATCGATGTCGTCTCGGAAACCGACGACGCCTGGATTCACGAATACTTCCATGGCCCACGGGGCCGCGCGGCATTGGATGCCGCTCAACTGCTCAACGAGGTATGACATGGAAACCCGAGCCCATCATGTGATGATCGGTCTGTTCAGCGTGATCGTCGTGGTCGGCGCCATGCTGTTTGGCCTGTGGCTGGCCAAGTCCAGCGTCGACAGCGCATTCCAGGATTACGAAGTGGTGTTCAACGAGGCGGTCAGTGGGCTGTCCCAAGGCAGTGCCGTGCAGTACAGCGGGATCAAAGTGGGCGACGTCACCAGCCTGCGCCTCGACCCGAAAGACCCGCGCCGGGTGCTGGCGCGCATCCGCCTGGCCGGGCAGACGCCGATCAAGGAAGACACCCAGGCCAAGCTGGCCCTGACCGGCATTACTGGCACCTCGATCATCCAGCTCAGCGGCGGTACGCCCCAAAGCCCTGAGCTCAAGGGCAAGGACGGCAACCTGCCGGAAATCATTGCGTCGCCATCGCCGATCGCGCGACTGCTGAACAACAGCAACGACCTGATGACCAGCATCAACTTGCTGCTGCACAACGCCAATCACATGTTCTCCCGGGAGAACGTCGACCGCCTCAGCAATACCCTGGGCAACCTGCAACAGACCACCGGCGCGATTGCCGATCAGCGCGGCGACATCAAGGTGGTGATGCAGCAATTGATGCAGGTGAGCAAACAGGCCAGCGCCACCCTGGAGCAAACCACCGCGTTGATGCGCAACGCCAACGGTTTGCTCAACGACCAGGGCAAGCAGGTGTTTGGCAGCGCCGAGAAGGCCATGCAGTCCCTTCAACAGAGCACGGCCACGATCGACACCTTGCTGACCAACAACAAGGATTCCCTGAACAGCGGCATGCAGGGTCTCAACGAACTGGCGCCAGCAGTGCGCGAGCTGCGGGAAACCCTGGGTTCGTTGCGCGCCATTTCCCGCCGCCTGGAAGCCAACCCCAGCGGTTACCTGCTGGGCAGCGACAAGAACAAGGAGTTCACGCCATGAAGCGTGCGTACCAAATGATCGCCCCCGTTGCGCTGGTATTGGTCAGTGCGTGTTCCATCCTGCCGAAGGCGGATCCCTCGGACGTGTACCGGTTGCCATCGGCGCAGGCCGCCACGCAGGCCAGCCCGGTGGCCTGGTCGCTGCGGGTGGCGAAGCCGCAGACCAGCGAATTCCTCGACAGCCCGCGGATTGCCGTGGTGCCTAACGGTGACTTGATCAGCAGCTATGCGAATTCCCGCTGGAGCGATCCAGCCCCCGTGCTGTTGCGTAACCGGTTGCTGGACGGGTTCCAGCGGGATGGGCGGGTGACGTTGCTCAGTACCGATGAGACCAATCTGCAGGCGGACTTTGAGTTGGGCGGGCAGTTGCAGGCGTTTCAGAGTGAGTATCGCGGCAGCGCAGTTGAAGTGGTGATACGGCTGGACGCACGGTTGGTGCGCGGCAGTGATCAACGGATTATTGCCAGCAAGCGGTTCGAGGTGAGGCAGCCGGTGGGGGATACCAAGGTGCCGGCGGTGGTAGCCGGGTTTGGTCAGGCTGGCGATGTACTGAACAGGCAGGTGGTGGATTGGGCCGTCGGCCTGGGAAGCCGCGCTTTTGTGGCCAGGGAGCTTGCTCCCGTTGGGCTGCGCAGCAGCCCCAAAACCAGTCAATGAGCTTTGACTGACACACCTGCGATAACTGACTGGGGCCGCTTCGCGGCCCAACGGGAGCAAGCTCCCTCGCCACAGGGATTCAGGTCTTAGCCGAAGAACCAGTAGCACACCGCAATCGCCGCCACCACACCAGCAAACTCCGCCAACAACGCACACCCCACCGCATGCCGTGCCCGCTGGATTCCCACCGAGCCAAAGTACACCGCCAACACATAGAACGTGGTCTCGGTGCTGCCCTGAATCGTCGCCGCCACCAGCGCCGGGAAGCTGTCCACGCCCTGGGTCTGCATGGTCTCAATCAACATCGCCCGCGCCGCACTGCCGGAGAACGGCTTGACCATCGCGGTCGGCAGCGCATCGACAAAGCGCGTGTCCATGCCGGTCCAGGCCACCACGTGGCGAATGCCTTCCAGGCCGAAATCCAGCGCGCCGGACGCCCGCAACACGCCCACTGCACAGAGCATCGCCACCAGGTACGGCAGCAGGTTCTTGGCAACGTCGAAGCCCTCTTTGGCACCTTCGACAAACGCCTCGTAGACCTTGACCTTGCGCAGCGCGCCGATCACCAGGAACAACATGATCAGCCCGAACAGCGTGAGGTTGCCGAGGATCGACGACAGGCCCGCCAGCGCAGTGGCTGAGAGCGTCGCCAGCAAGGCCATGAAGCCACCCAGTACCAGCGCACCCGGAATCAGATACGCCAGCACCACCGGGTCCCACAGCCGCAGGCGTTGCATCACCGCCACCGACAACAGGCCCATCAGGGTCGAGGCGCTGGTGGCCAGCAGGATCGGCAGGAACACCAGCGTCGGGTCCGCCGCACCTTGCTGGGCGCGGTACATGAAGATGGTGACCGGCAGCAGGGTCAGGGAAGACGCGTTGAGTACCAGGAACAGGATCTGCGCGTTGCTGGCGGTATTGGGGATAGGGTTGAGCTCTTGCAGCGCCTTCATGGCCTTGAGGCCGATGGGCGTAGCGGCGTTATCGAGGCCCAGTCCGTTGGCGGCGAAGTTGAGCGTGATCAAGCCGATGGCCGGGTGACCGGCAGGCACTTCCGGCATCAGGCGCCGGAACAGTGGCCCCAGGGCCTTGGCCAGCCAGTCGACGATCCCGGCTTTCTCGGCGATACGCAGGAAGCCCAGCCACAAGGTCAGGGTGCCGAACAGCAACACCATCACCTCGACCGACAGCTTGGCCATGGCGAAAATGCTTTCCACCATGGCCGCAAAGATCCCGGCATTCCCGCCGATCAGCCATTGCGCCAGCGCAGACACCATCGCCACGATGAAGAAGCCAAGCCACAGGCCATTGAGCATCAGTTGAATCCCCCGAAAGATGGGGCGAATGATAGCGGGGCTGGCAGAAACGACAAACCCCGGATTTTCCGGGGTTTGTGTAGGAGCCAGTCCTGGCGGTCAGCCGCGAGTGGTCTCGCCGGCCGGCAGTGCTTGCTTGGTGCGCCAGTGCGGCAGGGAGTTCCAGTAGCGCTCGCCCTTGGCATCGTCGTACATGCCTTCCCAGCGGGAGATGACCAGTACGGCCAGGGCGTTACCGATCACGTTCAGTGCGGTACGGGCCATGTCCATGATGCGGTCGACACCGGCGATGAACGCCAGGCCTTCCAGCGGAATGCCCACGCTGCCCAGGGTCGCCAGCAGCACCACGAAGGACACGCCCGGCACGCCGGCGATGCCTTTGGAGGTGACCATCAGGGTCAGCACCAGCATCAGTTGCTGGCCAATCGACAGGTCGATGCCATACAGCTGGGCGATAAAGATCGCCGCGATGCTCTGGTACAGGGTCGAACCGTCGAGGTTGAACGAGTAGCCGGTCGGTACCACGAAGCTGCAGATCGCCTTTGGCGCGCCGTAGGCTTCCATCTTCTCGATCACACGCGGCAGCACGGTTTCAGAGCTGGCAGTGGAGTAGGCCAGCACCAGCTCATCCTTGAAGATGCGCATCAGCTTGATCACCGAGAAACCGAACAGGCGGGCGATCAGGCCCAGCACCACAAAAGCAAAGAACAGGATGGCGACGTAAACCAGGATCACCAGCTTGGCCAGCGGCAGCAGCGAGGCGAAGCCGAAGTTGGCGACGGTCACCGCGATCAGGGCAAATACACCGATCGGGGCGTATTTCATGATCATGTGGGTGACTTTGAACATGCTCTCGGACACGCCCTGGAACATGGTCACCAGGGGCTCGCGCAATTCAGGCTTGAGGCTCGACAAGCCGAGGCCGAACAACACCGAGAAGAAGATGATCGGCAGCATGTCGCCACGGGCCACGGCGGCGAAGATGTTCGACGGGATCAGGTTGAGGATCGTCTCGATGAACGCGTGCTCGTGCTGGACCTCGGCGGCGGTGGCCGTGTATTTGGAAATGTCGACGGTACCCAGGGTACTCATGTCGATGCCGGTACCCGGATGGAACAGGTTGGCCAGCAACAGGCCGACCACAATGGCAATGGTGGTGACCACTTCGAAGTAAAGGATGGTTTTAACGCCGATCCGGCCGAGCTTTTTCGCATCGCCAACACCGGCGATTCCGACAATCAGCGACGAAATCACGATCGGGATAACGATCATCTTGATCAGGCGGATAAAGATATCGCCAGCGGGCTGCAACACGTTGCTGATCCACCAGGCCTTTTCAGCACTGAAATGGTTAAGCACCGCACCGATTGCAATCCCCAGCACCAGACCGATGAGGATCTGCCAGGCGAGGCTTAGCTTTGCCTTCTTCATGTCATTACCCTTACTTCAAGTGGACTCAGGCAGATGCGCCAGCAGCTGGAACGCTCGAGAGCGAAAAAGTGTGTGCATCTGCCCCCGTAGAAGGTCACCGCAGTTGGCCGATATGGCTCACTGGCAGGCGAAAAAAGGCGCAACTATTCCGATGCAAGGAGGCGACGTCTAATGCCGTAAACGCCTACCCTATGCCGAATCGGCATGAGTTTTTTTGAGTTTTTCTGTCTGAACGGTCAGTTCGAATACGACATTTCGGCAGGCATAAATGCCGCGAACCGGCCATTTCAGGCTCGCGCAGGGTTTTTTGAAAATCTACGGTCGCAGTTGAAAACCCCTGAAAATTCCTACGCATACCATCGAAAAACTCGTCTGGCAGGAGACAAACTTTCTCGATAGATGGTCACGCGGAAACACCAAGAAATGGTTGGGCGGACGCAAAAAGGAGAATTGCCGCTATGGGCGGCATGACAGAAGCGGGCATAGGAGCCGCAAGCCCGTCGCAAGTTCCACAAACCATCGGCTTGGGAACTTGCGTCGCAGCTTTTCACCTGACCCGGCCCTTGCGCAGGCACTCCCTGTCCCCGTAGGTCACGCCGATCCAAACGATCAGAGCAACCCGGCCCCTTGGTCATGCACCACCCTTGTCGGGCGATGCAAACAGAAAGAAGCACGGCGCTTCTTTCTATGGACGTTAAGCCGGTAGACGACAGCGTCGTCAGACCGAACCTAGTACCAATTCGGATCTTTCTTGAGCTGTTCCATCAGCAGCTTTTGCATGCCTTCGTCCGGCTTGCCAAGAAAACGGTAGTCGGCATGCCGCGTTGGCGATTTGTCCGCGGGCAGGCCCGCCGGGACTTCTACCAACATCGCGTAGGCATCTTCCTTGTCGAAGCTGAAGGCGACGATCAGGCGCTTGTTCAGGCATGTGTCTGCGGTCTCGCAGAGCGGCCCAACCAAGTACTTGTCGCCATCCTCTTCAACGGCATTCATTTGTTCAGCACTGCCCGACAGGTTCAACACCCATTCAGGCAGACGCTCTTCCTTCTTGACCACGCTCTGCCAGGTCTCGCGATACTGCGGGTTCGCGCTCAACAGTTCGTTGGCTCGGGACTGGCCATCATTGGCAGCCAGCACCAAGCCGCTGCCGCCCAACAACAGGGCGGCAGCCAGGGCTTTAAGGGACGAGTTGAACATGCTTAGCCTCGACCACGACGGCCAAAGAAGAAGGAAGCGATGAACATCACCAGGAAGACCACAAACAGAATCTTGGCGATACCCGTGGCGGTGCCCGCGATACCACCGAAGCCCAGGACTGCAGCCACAATGGCGATGATCAGAAATGTGATTGCCCAACTCAACATGGTGATTCTCCTTACGCTTCTTTTAGGGGTAACAGCGGTAGTGCCTGCGGTCGCTCGATTCGAGGACCGTGTATTGCCTAGAACACCCAGCGTTCCTGCGATGGCAGGTCGCCGAGGGTGGAGTCCTGTTCAACCGCCGCCAATTGCGGGGTTGTCACATCGGCGGCAGTGCTGCCGACGGAGCGGAAATGGGTCTGGGTCATCATCGGACGTTCAAACTGCACGACTTGCTGCTGACTCTGCTGCCAATGCGCCAATTGCTGACCGCCAATCAAGGTCACCATCAGGGCCAGGCTGGCAAACAGCCCCTGTTGCAGGCGCAGTGGCGATACACGCAGTTGGGTCAGGCTTTGGCGAGTCATGCTGTATCTCTCCCGCATTCTGATTATTCGTAGATGAAACTCGTATGAGGTGTATTGCAGCCTGCGTGCCAGTTTTTTAACAAAATAAAACCCAATAAAATCAACAAGTTAAAAACAAAAGCGCTTTGACACCACGAGCATCCTGCACGATGCCCCTATCCTTGCCGTGCGAAATGCACGATGGTCACTGGTCGGATCAAGGGATAGGAAGGCAACGTTCGACTGCCGAAGTGGCAAGAGGGAGACAAAAACGCCTCTTGTGAGCGTCTTTGTAAGAAGAAGCGCAGATAGCTGCGCGGTGACGGCTTTAATCAATCAGAATAAACCATGCAACTTGCCCGATTATTCCGGGACTAAACAACATCATTCATTCTTAAGGGAGCGCGGGACAGATGGAATCAGCCAAGGAACTTCAAGGCCGCATTCTTTTAGTGGATGACGAATCCGCGATCCTTCGCACCTTCCGTTACTGCCTGGAAGATGAAGGCTACACCGTAGCCACCGCCAACAGCGCCGCCCAGGCCGATGCCTTGTTGCAACGCCAGGTGTTTGACCTGTGCTTCCTGGACCTGCGCCTGGGCGAAGACAACGGCCTGGATGTACTGGCGCAAATGCGTATCCAGGCGCCGTGGATGCGCGTGGTGATCGTCACGGCCCACTCGGCCGTCGACACCGCCGTGGATGCGATCCAGGCCGGCGCGGCCGACTACCTGGTAAAGCCTTGCAGCCCCGACCAATTGCGCCTGGCCACGGCCAAGCAGCTGGAAGTGCGCCAGCTCTCGGCACGCCTGGAAGCCCTGGAAGGCGCAGTGCGCCAGCCCAAGGACGGCCTCGACTCCCATAGCCCGGCGATGATGGTGGTGCTGGAAACCGCACGCCAGGTGGCGGGCACTGATGCCAACATCCTGATTCTCGGCGAATCCGGCACCGGTAAAGGTGAACTGGCCCGGGCGATCCACGGTTGGAGCAAACGCGCGAAAAAATCCTGTGTCACCATCAACTGCCCATCGCTGACGGCGGAACTGATGGAAAGCGAGTTGTTCGGTCATAGCCGTGGTGCGTTTACCGGCGCCAGCGAAAGCACCCTCGGCCGCGTCAACCAGGCCGATGGCGGCACCTTGTTTCTCGACGAGATCGGCGACTTTCCGCTTACTTTACAACCCAAGTTGCTGCGCTTTATCCAGGACAAGGAATACGAGCGCGTCGGCGACCCGGTGACGCGCCGTGCCGATGTGCGAATTCTCGCCGCTACCAACCTGAACCTGGAAGACATGGTTCGCGACGGCCGTTTCCGCGAAGACCTGCTGTATCGCCTGAATGTCATCACCTTGCACCTGCCGCCCCTGCGCGAACGCAGCGAAGACATCCTGACCCTGGCCGACCGCTTCCTGGCGCGCTTCGTGAAGGAATATGCGCGGCCGGCGCGCGGCTTCAGCGATGAAGCCCGTGAGGCACTGCTCAACTACCGCTGGCCGGGGAACATCCGTGAGCTGCGCAACGTGGTTGAGCGGGCCAGCATCATTTGCCCGCAGGAAAAAGTTGAGATCAGCCACCTCGGCATGGCCGAGCAGCCGACTAACAATGCCCCGCGTATCGGTGCGGCGTTGAGCCTGGATGAACTGGAAAAGGCGCATATCGGCGCCGTGCTGGCCACCAGCGACACCCTGGACCAGGCGGCCCGAACCCTTGGCATTGATGCGTCGACGCTGTATCGCAAACGCAAACAATACAACCTGTGAGCTGTAGCCTATGAAGCTTGCGATGACCCTGCGCACTCGGTTGTTCCTGAGTATTTCCGCGCTGATCACCGTCGCCCTGTTGGGGTTGCTGCTGGGGCTGGTGAGCGTCATGCAAATGGCCAAGACCCAGGAATCGTTGATTCGCAGCAACTTCATCACATTGGACCTGGGGCTCAAGCTTCGGCAGACCCTCGGCGACCAGTTGATGATCATGCTCAATGAACAGCCGAATACCGCTGCGCTGGAAGACTCCAAGCAACGCTATTTCGCCCTGTTGCAGCAAGGTATCGACCACGAACAAAAGGACGCGGTAACCAGCGGTTTTACCCAGGCCAAGACCAATTACCTGAGCTTTCTCGAGGCGTTCGATGAAAAGGAGAATGCTCCGCCGCAACTGCGCAACAACGACGAGCTGACCAAACGCTTCAACATCCTGCGCAACGGCCTGATCACCGAGCACAAGAAAGCCCTGGATAACATCAACGATACCGAACACAAGTCCCGTGAACGTGCGCTGCTGATTGCCGGCCTGCTGGGCCTGGTCGGGCTGGCGGTGCTGATCATCGGTTTCGTTACCGCCCACGGTATCGCCCGACGCTTTGGCGGGCCGATCGAAGCGCTGGCCAAGGCCGCCGACAAGATCGGCCAGGGCAACTTCGAAGTCACGCTGCCCATTTCATCCGCAGCGGAAATGAACCTGCTGACCCGACGCTTCGGCATCATGGCCGAGGCGTTGCGCCAGCATCAGGCAACCAATGTCGACGAGCTACTCGCCGGGCAGCAACGCCTGCAAGCGGTGCTCGACAGCATCGACGACGGCCTGCTGATGATCGACCGCCAGGGTCGCCTGGAACACCTTAACCCGGTGGCACAACGTCAACTCGGCTGGGACGAGAATCGCCTGGGCCAAGGCCTTGGCGACGCCCTGGGCCGCCCGGAACTGGATGAACAGCTGCAGCTGGTACTGCGCGGCGGCAATCTGGAGCGCGCACCTGAAGACCTGGAAGTAGAGGTTGAGGGTGAACTGCGCCTGCTGACGTACAGCCTGACGCCGGTCAGCCATACCCAGGGGCACATTCTGGGCGCGGTGATGGTGCTGCATGACGTTACCGAGCAGCGTGCCTTTGAACGAGTGCGCAGTGAGTTTGTATTGCGCGCGTCCCATGAATTACGCACGCCGGTGACGGGCATGCACATGGCCTTCGGCTTGTTCCGGGAACGGGCGAAGTTTCCTGCGGAGTCGCGCGAAGCGGACCTGCTGGATACGGTCAACGAGGAAATGCAGCGCCTGATGCAGTTGATCAACGACTTGCTCAACTTCTCGCGCTACCAGAATGGCTTGCAGAAACTCACCCTGGGCCCGTGTGACATCAGCGACCTGCTCGAACATGCCCGCGCCCGCTTCGCGGAGCAGGCGAATGCGCAGAACATCGAGCTGCTGGTTGAGGAACAATCCCCGCTACCGAGGTTGCATGCCGATCGAGCGCAGCTGGAAAGGGTGCTCGACAATTTGCTGGGCAATGCCCTGCGGCACACAGCCGACGGTGGGCAGATCCGCTTGCAGGCGCGTCGCCATGGCGAACGGGTGATTGTCAGCGTTGAAGACAACGGTGAAGGCATTGCCTACGGCCAGCAGGGACGAATCTTCGAACCGTTTGTGCAGGTAGGCCGCAAGAAAGGCGGCGCCGGGCTGGGCCTGGCGCTGTGCAAGGAGATCGTGCAATTGCACGGTGGCCGCATGGGGGTGTATTCGCGGCCGGGGCAGGGGACGCAGTTCTACATGGCGTTGCCCCTGTAGGACCAACGCGCCAACCGTTATTGGTGATTCAACGCCCGCAGGATCGCAGCACTTTCGGCATCCGGCGTCCCGTCAAACAGCGACGCCCGGAAATGCATCTGGAACGCGGCCACCACATGCCGCGTCGCTACATCCAGCTCGCCCGTCTGTGGCGTCGGATAGCCCAGCTTCGCCAACTCTTCCTGGAACCAGGTAATGCTCGGCAGATCGGCTGCGTACTGCACCTGGTAACGGGCCACCGCCTTGGCGTCCGGCCACATGCCCAGCCCTTCATCCGCCAGGCGCTTCCAGGGGAACAACGGCCCCGGGTCCAGCTTGCGCAGCGGGGCAATGTCGCTATGGCCGATGATGTTTCGCGGGTCGATGCCGTTGCGTTTGGTGATGTCCTTGAGCAGCACCACCAGCGACTGCACCTGCGCTTCGGAATAGGGATACCAGACGCGGCCCGTCGGCAAATCCCGATAACCCGGGTTCACGATCTCGATCCCGATGGAGCTGGAGTTGAGCCAGGTGCGGCCCATCCATTCACTTTCTCCGGCATGCCAGGCGCGCTGGCTTTCATCCACGAGCTTATAGATGGTGGCCGAGGCGTTATCACCGATCAGGTAATGACTGCTGACCTGGCCATGGGTCAACAGCGCCAGGGAGCGCTCAAGGGACGCCGAGGTGTAGTGCACGACGACAAACTGCACACGATTGTCGTGGTTCACCGAAGGATGACTGGTGTCCAGGCGAGGGCCGCTCGCGCAACCGGCGAGCAGGAGAAACAGAAAGGCAGAACACAGAAGTTTCATGGCAGCAAATAGTACGCTTAAGACGATAATGCAACAGTGTAACGTACCGTTTGCTGCCAGGCGGCCAAATGCGATGTTTTAAACAAAATGGAACATTTCCGGTCAGGCCGCCTGCACCTGATTACGCCCCGCCGCCTTGGCACGATATAACGCCTCGTCAGCGCGCTTGAGCGCCAGGTCACTGCGTTCTCCCGGCTGAAACTGCGCCATGCCCATGGACACCGTAATCGTCACCGGCTCGCCCTTGAAGTGAAACGGGCAGGCTTGGATGGCTGCACGCAGGGTTTCACCCACCGCCAACGCATCGGACAGCGACGAGTTGGGCATCAGCAGTACAAACTCTTCACCGCCAAAACGCGCGATGAAGTCGTTCGGCCGCAGGCGTTTGCGAAGCACCGTGGCGATGATTTTCAGCACCTTGTCGCCCGCCAGATGACCATAGCCGTCGTTGATGCGCTTGAAGTGATCGAGGTCCAGCATGGCCAGTGACAGGTTATTTCCACGCTGGTGCCAGGCGTTGACCTCCTGCTCCAGGCGCTCGCTCCAGGCCGCGCGGTTGGGTAGTCCGGTGAGCGGATCGATCAGGGCTTTCTGGCGCTGAACCTCAAGGTGTTCACGGTAGCCCTGAGCCTCTTGCTCCATATTGGCGACCCGTTCGGCCAGGCCCTTGAGCCGTGCAGCCACTTCCTGTTCGCGCTGGTCACGCTGGTGGCGGTGTTCATCCATGGTGCCCAGCAACCCTTCGAGATGGCTCTCCAGCACGTGCTTGAGGCTGTCGAGGTCTGCGGCGTCCTGCATGCTGGTTTGCAAACCATCCACTTGTTCGCGGATCTGGGTATCCAGTTCCCTGGCCGCCGAGCGGCTGTCGGCGTGGCCGTCACTGGCGACCTGCAGGTGCCCCTGGAACGCCTCGAGACGATCGTTGAGTTGCTTGAGGTAGGCTTCAAACTCGTGCTGGCCGCTGTCGGTGATCGCCAGCATCAACACCGCCAGGTCATCGAGGATCGGCAGCAATTCGTACCAGTTCAATCCGTGGGCCAGGCGTTCACGCATGGCTTCGGCCTGGGGCCGATGGCGCTCGGGCAGCGAGAGGTCTTCCAGTAAGCCGAGCAGGGTATCTTCGATGTGCTTGGCCACCGAACTGTAAGACGGCTCGGGAGTGTCGGGCAGGGCGTAGGCTTGATCCGCTTGCAGCTCGTCTGGGTTCAGCTCTGCCTGCTCGGGCGATTCTTGCGGTTCATCGGCCAGGACCGGGGGCAGGGAAAGACTGCCGATCTCTGTCCGCTCCGGCTCACGGGCCTGCACCTCTGGCACCTCGACCATGGCGGCAAGAGCACTCTCGAGCTCAACCTCCGCTTCGATCGGTTGCTCGGGTTCTGGCGTTTCGATAATCGTAGCGGGTGCCTCGACGACAGGCGCTGTGACCGCGACGGCCGGAACAACAGGCACTGCTTCGCTGACAGCGTCGGTAGCCTCTACTGGCGATACCGGCTCAGGGGGCGACTCGATGGGGGCCGGGACCTTCGGCTGCGGTGCAAAAGCCCGCAGCGCCTGGGCCAGTTCCGTCGATTGCGCCGGCGCTTCAACTTCATCCACCGGCCTGGGCTTTGGCGCAGCAGGCGCCGGAGAAGCCGGGCGGGATGGCGTGGGCGCTTCAACCTCCGGCGTGTCGATTGCGTCCTTGGTGCCAAACAGACGCTGCAACAGCCCCGGGCTCGAACGGCTGGTTTCGCCCTCCGGCTCCAGGTTACTCAACGCCTGCCCCTGGAGGCCGCTCAGCTCACTCAGCAACAGCGGGATCTCCCGCGCCTGGCCAACCCGACCGTCCAGCTGCTTGGCGAAAGCCTTCAGCGGGCGACTCACGTCCCGTGGCAAGGGCAGTTTCTGCAACTGAGTGACCAGGGCCGTCAACGCGCTGCCGATCTGGTCAACCCGGGTTTCGCGGCGCTGCTCCGAATCCAGCACGGCCTTTTCCAGGCGCGGCAGCAATGCAGCGAGGGCGGCGTCCATGTCGTCGGTGCGCACCACATCGCGCATTTCCTTCATGCATTGGTCAACCGCTCGGTCGGTCCCTTCTGCCGCCAGGGTGCTGCGCACCAGCCCTCGGCGCAGCAGGTCGAGGCGGGCGGCCCAGCGACGCTCGAGCTTTTCTTGTTGCTCGACGCTTTTAAGGTATTTCTCTTTCCAACGCTGGGCGTCGTCGCTCATGCAAGGGGTCCGCGAGGGCCGGGGCTCAACGCGGGCAATGCATCAGCCGTGAGCGAACCCGGCAGACGAATCTCTACCGCGACGGGCAGGTGATCGGAGATGGGCTGCGCCAGTACCTGCACACTTTCGAGTGTCAGGGTCGGGCTGAGCAGGATGTGATCAAGACAACGTTGCGGTCGCCAGCTGGGAAAGGTGGCTTCGACTTGCGGCGCCAGCAACCCAAGGTCGCGCAACGGGGAATTCTGTAGCAGGTCTGTGGCATGGGTGTTCATGTCGCCCATCAGCACCTGGTGTTTGTAGCCGCCAATCAACTCACGGATGTAGGCCAACTGCAGGGTGCGGGTTCGTGCCCCCAACGCGAGGTGCATCATCACCACGACCAACGCTTCCGGCCCTTCGCCGAACCTCACGAGAATCGCCCCGCGGCCTTTTGGACCGGGTAACGGGTGATCCTCGATCGCCCACGGCTTCAGGCGGCTGAGCACACCATTGCTGTGCTGGCCGAGTTTGCCGAGGTTGCGATTGAGTTGTTGATACCAGTAGGGAAAGGCACCGAGTTGCGCAAGGTGTTCGACCTGGTTGATGTAGCCGGAACGCAGGCTGCCACCATCGGCCTCCTGCAGGGCTACCAGGTCGAAGTCACCCAGCAGGTCGCCGATCTTTTGCAGATTGCCGGCACGCCCATTGTGGGGCAGCAGGTGCTGCCAGCCACGGGTCAGGTAATGCCGGTATTTCTCGGTACTGATACCCACCTGGATATTGAAACTGAGCAGGCGCAACCGACTGTCAGCCGGCAGGCCCGTGGATTCCAGGTGATGTTCGTTGACCTTCGGGTCATGCAGGCCAACGACACGTTCAGTACCCCAGCGACGCATGACGGGCCCCTTACTTGGCTGCGCGCTCTTTGGCGATCAATTGGTCGGCCACGTTCAGCGCCTGCTCTTCGCCGCCGGCACTGCCGATGTCAAAGCGGTATTTGCCGTTGACGATCAGCGTCGGTACGCCTTGCACGCCGTATTTCTGGGCCAGTTCCTTGTATTGGGCCATCTTGCCCTTCACAGCGAACGAGTTGAATGTCTCCAGGAACTTGGTTTTGTCGACGCCTTGGGTGGCGACGAAATCGGCCATGTCTTCAGGCTTCACAAGGCGCTTGCCTTCTTTCTGGATGGCATTGAAGACAGCCGCGTGAACCTTGTGTTCTACACCCATGGTGTCCAGGGTAATGAACAGCTGGCCGTGGGCGTCCCATGGGCCGCCGAACAGGGCAGGAATACGTTTGAAGTTCACGTCCTGAGGCAGCTTATCGACCCACGGATTGATGACTGGCTCAAAAGCGTAGCAATGCGGGCAGCCATACCAGAACAGCTCCACCACTTCGATCTTGCCCGGTACGGAAACCGGCACAGGATTGGCCAGCTCAACGTAGGTTTTACCGGCTTCAAGCGGCACATTATCGGCAGCTTGTGCGGTCATGCCGAAAAGGCTGGCAGTGACGAGAGCGGCGCTGAGGATCAGATTACGCATGCTTTACTCCTGGACAAATAAAGTCGCCTCACGCGACCTTTGTTGTGACAGGTCTACGCGGGCATGAGTTCGTTAGTGTAACGGCACCGGCCACAAAAAAGGGCAGCCTGGGCCACCCTTTTTATGCTTGCATCGACGGATTAATCGAGCGTTAACGTAGCCGGGGCACTTAGTGCAGGCCCTGGATGTATTGGGACACGGCTTCGATGTCCTTGTTGCTGAGTTTCGCGGCGATGCTCTGCATGATCTTGGTATCGCCGTCGTTGGTGCGATTGCCTTCGCGGAAGTCCGTCAGCTGTTTGCCGATGTACTGGGCATGCTGGCCGCTCAAGTGCGGGAAGCCAGCGGCAGCAAGGCCTGCGCCGTTAGGCGAGTGGCAGCCGAGGCAGGAAGGCATGCCTTTTTCCAGGTTGCCGCCACGGAACAATTCTTCACCGCGGGCCACCAGTTTCGGATCAGCAGCTCCCACACTGCCTTTCTGGCTGGCAAAATACGCCGCGATATCCGCCAGGTCCTGATCGCTGAGGTTGGTCAACAAGCCGGTCATTTCCAGGACCGTACGCTTGCCATCCTTGATGTCGTGCATCTGCTTGGTCAGGTAACGCTCACCCTGGCCGGCCAGTTTTGGAAAGTTAGGCGCCGGGCTATTACCGTCCGGTCCATGGCAAGCACCACATACGGCGGCTTTCGCCTGGCCAGCAGTGGCGTCGCCTGCGGCATGGGCAACACCGGTGATGCCCAGGGTCAACAGCAGACTCACGATCAGTTTGTTCATCAGCTAATCCAACTACGGCTAAGGGTTAAAGAGTTATGGACCGGGTTCACTCACCATCAACTGAATGACGGCATGGTAATCCTCGGTACTGCAGTCCATGCACAAACCACGCGGCGGCATCGCCTTGAAACCCTGGGTCACGTGTTGCACCAGCGTGTCCATACCTTGAGCCAATCTTGGCTTCCAGGCTGCCTGGTCACCCCGTCCAGGGGCGTTGGGCAGCTGTCCGGCATGGCAGGCCCCGCAAAAGCGGTTGTACACAGCCTCCGGTTCCTGTGTAGCCTGCGCACTGTAAAGTGGCATCAAGAAACCGAAGGCCAGCAGCCACTTGGTCATACATCGACCTTTTCAGGGTTTGAGAGCGTTTTGCGTTCTAATGCGCAATAAAGGTCTATCGCTCCCGTGAACTTCATCCTTCGCTGGGACAAAGCACACACAAAATCTGCGGCATTATATACTGGCGCTACTGAAACGGAAACGACACCGCTTGCCGCACCTATTCCCGGCACCGCCCACATCGGAAAACTCATGCAACTCAAGAATCCCATCCTCGGCCTGTGCCAACAGTCCACCTTCATGCTCAGCGCCGCCAAAGTCGACCAATGCCCCGATGACGAAGGCTTCGAAGTCGCATTCGCCGGCCGTTCCAACGCCGGCAAATCCAGCGCGCTGAACACCCTGACCCACGCCAGCCTGGCCCGCACCTCGAAAACCCCGGGGCGCACACAGCTCCTCAACTTCTTCAAGCTAGACGATGATCGGCGTCTGGTCGACCTGCCGGGCTACGGTTATGCAAAAGTACCTATCCCGCTGAAGCTGCACTGGCAGCGTCACCTCGAAGCGTATCTGGGTGGCCGGGAGAGTTTGAAGGGTTTGATTCTGATGATGGACATCCGTCATCCAATGACCGACTTCGACCTGTTGATGCTCGATTGGGCCGTCGCCAGCGGCATGCCGATGCACGTCTTGCTGACCAAGGCCGACAAATTGACCTACGGCGCAGCGAAAAACACCCTGCTCAAAGTGCAGGCAGAAATCCGTAAGGGTTGGGGTGATGCGGTGACTATCCAGTTGTTCTCGGCGCCAAAACGCATGGGCCTGGAAGATGCCTACACTGTATTGGCAGGTTGGATGGAACTGGCTGACAAGGGTTCGGAAGCCGCCGAGTAAAAACTCGGGGCAAAAAAAACCCCGGACTTCGTATGGGGAGGGGAAGTTCGGGGTCCAAGTTCCGGACCGCTAGGGCGGGGTCCAGATATCTGCCAACACTTAACACAACATAGGAGCATTGAAGGGCTTCACCACCCATTCAGTAACTCTGAGTAGCAATTCACGGGTTAAGTTCCGGCACGTTCAAAAAACTATTGGAAATAACCCGCCGCGTTTTCCGATCTAACGCGCTGCCGCGGCATGATGCCGCGGCCCAGGCCCCAGGCTTAGTGCGCTTCGTCCCAGTTGTCGCCCACGCCGACGTCTACCACCAGCGGCACATCCAGCTTTGCCGCCTCGCTCATGTGTTCACGAATCCTCGCGCTGACTTCAGCCACCAGGTCCTCACGCACCTCCAGCACCAATTCATCGTGCACCTGAAGGATGACCTTGGCGTCCAGGCCCGAGTCCGTCAGCCAGTTGTCGACCTTGACCATGGCCTTCTTGATGATATCGGCCGCAGTGCCCTGCATCGGCGCGTTGATTGCCGTACGCTCGGCGCCAGCACGCTCCTGAGGCTTGTTGGAATTGATCTCCGGCAGGTACAGGCGGCGCCCGAACAGGGTTTCCACATAACCCTGATCAGCCGCCTGGGCACGGGTGCGCTCCATGTACTCGCGAACCCCCGGGTAACGGGCGAAGTACACATCGATATAAGCCTTGGCGGTCTTGGTGTCGACGCCGATGTCCTTGCCCAGCTTCTGGGCGCCCATGCCGTAGATCAGGCCAAAGTTGATCGCCTTGGCACTGCGACGCTGATTGGACGTGACCTCAGCCAACTCAACCTTGAACACCTCGGCCGCCGTGGCGGTGTGCACGTCCAGGTCGTCGCGGAACGCATTCAGCAAGCCTTCGTCCTTCGATAAATGCGCCATGATGCGCAGCTCGATCTGCGAGTAGTCCGCCGCCAGCAGCTTGTAGCCCTTGGGCGCGACAAATGCCTGGCGGATACGCCGGCCTTCAGCGGTACGCACCGGAATGTTCTGCAGGTTTGGATCGCTGGAGGACAGGCGCCCGGTTGCTGCTACGGCCTGGTGATAGGAGGTGTGCACGCGACCGGTGCGCGGGTTGATCTGCTCCGGCAAACGGTCGGTGTAGGTGCTTTTCAACTTGCTCATGCTGCGGTACTGCATCAGCACTTTCGGCAGTGGGTAGTCGTCTTCAGCCAATTTGGCCAAGACTTCCTCGGCCGTCGAGGCCTGGCCCTTGCCGGTCTTCTTCAACACCGGCAGCCCGAGTTTCTCGTAGAGAATCGCACCCAACTGCTTGGGCGAGCCCAGGTTGAATTCCTCGCCGGCGATCTCATACGCCTGGCGCTCGAGGTCGACCATCTTGTTGCCCAGCTCGATGCTCTGGATGCCCAGCAAGGCGGCATCCACCAGGGCGCCCTGACGCTCAATGCGCGCCAGCACGGGCACCAGCGGCATCTCGATGTCGGACAATACGCTGGCCAGGGTAGGAATAGCGGCAAGCTGCTTGTGCAGTTCCTGGTGCAAACGCAGGGTCACATCCGCGTCTTCCGCCGCGTAAGGGCCGGCTTGCTCCAGGGCAATCTGGTCAAAGGTCAGCTGCTTGGCGCCTTTGCCGGCGATGTCCTGGAAGCTGACGGTGTCGTGGTCCAGGTACTTCTTCGCCAGGCTGTCCATGTCGTGGCGCGTCGCCACGGAGTTCAGCACATAGGATTCAAGCATGGTGTCGAAGGCAATGCCGCGCACGGTGATGCCGTGTGCCGGGTCACCACCGATGGCGCAGTTGGCCAGGATGTTCATGTCGAACTTGGCGTGCTGGCCGACCTTGAGTTTTTCCGGGTCTTCGAGCAACGGCTTCAGGGCCAGCAGCACGGTGTCCCGATCCAGCTGTTCCGGCGCGCCGATGTAGGAGTGGGTCAGCGGAATGTAGGCTGCTTCATGGGCCTGCACGGCAAACGACACACCCACCAGTTGCGCTTTCTGGGCGTCGATCCCGGTGGTCTCGGTATCAAAGGCGAACAGCTTGGCGTCGTTGAGCTTCTTCAGCCAGACATCGAACTGGGCCTGGGTGAGGATGGTTTCGTACACCGGCTCCACAGAAACCGGCGCGACCACCTCAACCGCTTCCTCGGCGACCGCGGCCGAAGGAGCAGCGCTCAACTCGACGCGCTTGGCATCGCGTTGAATCTCGTCAATCCAGCTCTTGAACTCCAGCAGCGTATACAGCTCCAGCAGCTTCTCGCGATCCGGCTCGATCAGGTGCAAATCATCCAGGCCCACGTCCAGCGGCACGTCGATCTTGATCGTCGCCAGCTCGTAGGACAGGAACGCACTCGCCTTATGCTCTTCCAGTTTGGCGACCAGGGTCTTGGCACCACGAATCGGCAAGGTCGGCACGATATCGAGCTGCTCGTAGAGCTCCTTCAAGCCGCCGTTGACGCCTACCAACAGGCCGGAAGCCGTCTTCGGACCAATGCCCGGAACGCCCGGGATGTTGTCGGACGAATCGCCCATCAACGCCAGGTAATCGATGATCTGCTCGGGAGCGACACCGAATTTCTCCTTCACGCCCTCAACGTCCATGGCGCTACCGGTCATGGTGTTGACCAAGGTAATGTGCCCGTCGACCAGCTGCGCCATGTCCTTGTCGCCGGTGGAAATCACCACCGGACGGTCGGCGGCCGCGCTGCTGCGGGCCAGGGTGCCGATCACGTCGTCCGCTTCGACGCCTTCGACGCACAGCAGCGGGAAGCCCAGGGCGATCACGCTCTGGTGCAGCGGCTCGATCTGCACGCGCATGTCATCGGGCATGCTCGCGCGGTTGGCCTTGTATTCGGCGTACAGCTCATCGCGAAATGTCCCGCCCTTGGCGTCGAACACCACCGCGAACGGACTGTTCGGGTATTGCCTGCGCAGGCTTTTGAGCATGTTCAACACGCCCTTGACCGCGCCGGTAGGCAGGCCTTTGGAAGTGGTGAGCGGCGGCAGCGCGTGAAAGGCGCGGTACAGGTAAGAAGAACCGTCCACCAGGACGAGGGGGGCTTGGCTCATGAGCAGGATCAACCTTTTCGGCGGGTCAGGCGCTAGAATAGCCGGACCAATGACGACAAAGGGACAAGGTTATCATGCGTACAGTAAATCGCTTGTTGTTGACCGGCTTGATTGCACTCACTCCGATGGTGGCCATGGCGGCAGATACTGCCCCTTCGGGCGACCCGGAAGTCACCATTCGCACGGAAGGCGACAAGACCATTCAGGAATACCGCCAGAATGGTTTCCTGTACGCAATCAAGGTGACCCAGAAAGGCTTTCCGCCTTACTTCCTGGTGCGCGCGGACGGAACCGATGCGAACTTCATCCGCTCTGACCAGCCGGATATGCTGATCCCGTCATGGAAGATCTTCGAATGGAAATGATTTCTTAACTTTAATCGGCGCTGCCCCCCGCAGCGCCCGTAACGGCAGTTTTAACCATGTCTGTGTTCACCCCCCTGGCTCGGCCCGAGCTGGAAACCTTTCTTGCCCCTTACGGGCTCGGCCGCCTGCTTGATTTCCAGGGGATTGCCGCTGGTAGTGAAAACACCAATTTCTTCATCAGCCTGGAACAGGGCGAATTTGTCCTGACCCTGGTCGAGCGCGGCCCCGTGCAGGAAATGCCGTTCTTCATCGAACTGCTGGACGTGCTCCACGACGCTGATTTGTCAGTGCCTTACGCCCTGCGTACCACCGACGGCGTGGCCTTGCGCGAGTTGGCGGGCAAACCGGCGCTGCTGCAACCGCGCCTGGCGGGCAAGCACATCAAGGACGCCAACGCCCAGCATTGCGTGCAAGTGGGCGAATTGCTCGGGCACCTGCACCTGGCCACCCAAGGCGAGAAGGTGCTGGAACGCAAGACCGATCGCGGGCTGGACTGGATGCTCAGCGAAGGCGCGCAACTGATCTCGCACCTCGACGCGGAACAACGCGGCCTGTTGCAAGCGGCGCTGGATGAGATCGAGGCGCACAAGGCGCAGATCCTCACGCTGCCCCGGGCAAACATCCACGCCGACCTGTTTCGCGACAACGCGATGTTCGAAGGCACGCACCTGACCGGGCTGATCGACTTCTACAACGCCTGCTCGGGGCCGATGCTGTACGACGTGGCGATCGCCCTGAACGACTGGTGCTCGGACGCCGACGGCGTGATCGACGGCCAACGGGCGCGGGCGTTGCTGGGGGCTTATGCGGGCTTGCGGCCGTTTACCGCCAAGGAAGCGGAGCTGTGGCCGACCATGCTGCGTGTGGCCTGTGTGCGGTTCTGGCTGTCACGCCTGATTGCGGCGGAATCGTTCGCCGGGCAGGACGTGCTGATTCACGACCCGCGCGAGTTTCAGGTGCGCCTGGCGCAACGCCAGCAGGTCAAGACCCCGCTGCCGTTCGCGCTGTAAAGATCGTACGCGATCAAAATGTGGGAGCGGGCTTGCTCGCGAATGTGGAGTTTCAGTCACCAGATGCGCTGACTGATGCACCGCATTCGCGAGCAAGCCCGCTCCCACAGTGGTTATGCGGCGTCTGTCAGAGCGACTCCAGGCACCCAGCCAGGTCATTCCCCAGCTTCTCCAGCACCTGCTCATACCCCTGGGCGGAGGCCGGCGTGTAGCCGCCCAACGCATCCAGCTCCGCCAGCTTCACCGGCAAACCCGCCACCAGCGTTTCCGCAAGGCGCGGGCGCAACGGCGGCTCGCTGAACACACAAGTCTTGCCCACTTCCTGCAAACGCGTACGCATCGCTGCCACATGCTGGGCACCCGGCTGCACTTCTGCGGCCACACTGAACACCCCGGTGTGCTTGAGGCCGTAGGCATCTTCGAAGTAATCGAAGGCTTCATGGAACACGAAGTACGGCTTGCCGGCGACGTCCGCCATACGTGCCTTCAAGCGCGCGTCCAGTGCATCCATACGGCCATCAAAGGCCTTCACGTTGCTCTGGTAACGCTCGGCGTTCGCCGGGTCGGCAGCGCTGAGGTCCGCCGCCATGCGGTTCGCAATCACCCGGGCGTTGACCGTCGACAGCCACAAATGCGCATCCAGGCTGCCCGGGCGATGGTCATGATCATGTTCGTCGGCATCTTCAGCATGGGAGTGGCTATCTTCGGCGAACCGACGCAGTTTCATTCCCGGAAGGTCCTGCACCGCCACCGTCGGCAAGCTGCGGCCTTTCAAGACACGCGGCAGAAAGCTTTCCATGTCCGGGCCGATCCAATACAGCAGGTCCACCGACTGCACGCGCCGTACGTCGGAAGGGCGCAACGCATAGTTATGCGGCGAAGCGCCCGGCGGCAGCAATACCTCGGGAATCGCCACGCCATCCTGCACAGCAGCAGCAATCAGTTGTAACGGTTTGATACTGGTCAGCACCCGAACCTCCGCCTGAGCGGCACCGGCAAGCAGCAAACTGGTGACAAATACGACAAAAACGGGAAAAAGTCTGGACACGATGACCACTCAAGGAGGCAGGAACAGGTAACATAATAACGTCTCTCACAAATATCTGTCGCCGCTCATGCCTAAAACACCGCTTGCCAGCCGTCCCCATGACCACTCTCACTGCGTGCACAGCGCACTGTCAGAGGCCGACGCCTTGTGCGCGCGCCAAGGCCTGCGCCTGACCGCCCTGCGTCGCCGGGTGCTGGAGCTGGTGTGGCAAAGCCACAAGCCGCTGGGTGCCTACGACATCCTCGGCGTGCTCAGCGAGCAGGACGGCCGCCGCGCCGCGCCGCCCACGGTTTACCGCGCGCTGGACTTCCTGCTGGACAACGGCCTGGTGCACCGCATCTCATCGCTCAACGCCTTTGTCGGCTGCAACCACCCGGAACACGCGCACCAGGGCCAGTTCCTGATTTGCCGCGAGTGCCACGCCGCCATCGAACTTGAGCAAAAAAGCATCAGCGACAGCATCATCAAGAGCGCCGGCGACGTCGGCTTCAAGGTCGAAGGGCAAACCGTCGAAGTCGTCGGTGTGTGCTCGGGCTGCCAGGGGGCTTGATGAGCACTGCGTTAATCCGCCTGGAGCAGGTCGGGGTCACGTTCGCCGGGCAAAACGTGCTGGACAACATCGCCCTGAGCGTCGAGCCAGGTCAGATCGTCACGCTGATCGGCCCCAACGGTGCCGGCAAGACCACCCTGGTGCGCGCCGTACTCGGCCTGCTCAAGCCCGACAGCGGCAGCGTGTGGCGCAAGCCGAAGCTGCGAGTTGGCTACATGCCGCAGAAGCTGCATGTGGACCCGACCTTGCCCCTCTCGGTGCTGCGCTTCCTGCGCCTGGTGCCCGGTGTCGACCGTGCCCGCGCACAGTCCGCCCTCAAGGAAGTGGGCGCCGAACAGGTGATCGACAGCCCGGTGCAAAGCATCTCCGGTGGCGAAATGCAGCGTGTGCTGCTGGCCCGCGCCCTGCTGCGCGAGCCGGAATTGCTGGTACTGGATGAACCCGTGCAAGGCGTCGACGTCGCCGGCCAGGCCGAGCTGTACAGCCTGATCACCCGCCTGCGGGACCGCCATGGTTGCGGCGTGCTGATGGTCTCCCACGACCTGCACCTGGTGATGAGCACCACCGACCAGGTGGTGTGCCTCAATCGTCACGTGTGCTGTTCCGGCCACCCGGAACAGGTCAGCGGCGATCCGGCTTTTGTCGAGCTGTTCGGCAAGAACGCCCAGAGCCTGGCGATCTACCACCACCATCACGACCACGCCCATGACCTGCATGGCGCTGTAGTCGATGACTCCACCGCATCCCACACCCACGTTCATGGAGATAGCTGCAAGCATGGCTGATTTTCTGCTCTACGCCCTGCTGGCAGGCTTGGCTCTGGCGCTGGTGGCGGGCCCACTGGGCTCGTTCGTGGTCTGGCGGCGCATGGCCTATTTTGGCGACACCCTGTCCCACGCTGCGCTGCTGGGCGTGGCCATGGGATTTCTGCTGGATGTGAGCCCGACCATTGCCGTCACCGTCGGCTGCCTGCTGCTGGCTGTGCTGCTGGTGACCCTGCAACAGCGTCAGCCGCTGGCCTCCGATACCCTGCTGGGCATCCTGGCCCCAAGCACCTTGTCCCTGGGCCTGGTGGTGCTGAGCTTCATGCATGAAGTGCGTATCGACCTGATGGCCTACCTGTTCGGCGACCTGCTGGCTATCAGCCCCACCGACCTGGCGTGGATTCTAGGCGGCAGCGCGGCAGTGCTGGTGCTGCTGGTGACGCTGTGGCGCCCGCTGCTGGCGATCACCGTTCACGAAGAACTGGCCACCGTCGAAGGCTTGCCCGTGGCGGCGCTGCGCATGACCCTGATGCTGCTGATCGCCGTGGTGATCGCTGTCGCGATGAAGATTGTCGGCGTATTGTTGATCACATCGCTGCTGATCATCCCGGCTGCTGCGGCCCAGCGTCACGCCCGCTCGCCGGAGCAAATGGCGCTCGGCGCCAGCCTTCTGGGGATGCTCGCGGTGTGTGGTGGCCTGGCGCTGTCCTGGTTCAAGGACACCCCGGCCGGGCCGTCGATTGTGGTCACGGCGGCCGCCCTGTTTCTGCTGAGTTTTGTCCTGCCCCGTCGTGGGGTGTAGACTTGCTCGCTTTTTGCGCAATTAGAGAGTCGCAGGAATGAAGCTGTTCAACGCCCGTTATCTGCTCCTTGCCGCATTTTCCTTGCTGCTGGGCGCCTGCCAAAGCACCCCGCCCGCCGCCCCCCAGGCGCCGGACGCACGTGCTGCGGCCATCGCACAGCTGGAGCAAAACCTCGCCAGCAGTGAACTGGCCACCGCCGAAGACGAGCTGGCCGCCTTGCAGGCCCAGTCGCCCAACGATCCGGCGCTGGAGCCTTATCAGCGCCAACTGGCCGAAGCCTATTTGCAGCGCAGCCAGATCGTCCTGCAAAAGGGTGATGTCAACGCTGCCGCGACGGCCCTGAGCCGCGCACGGGCATTGATGCCCAAGGCTCCGGCGCTGACCGGTGGCGTCAACAGTGCGATCGCCCATGCCCGTAAAGTCGAGCTGGACAAAGCCGAGGCCGCTCTGAAAGCCGCCGAAGCCAAGCCGCCGGCCAAGGTCATCGACCCGGCAGCGCCAAGCACTACGGTTGCGCTGAACCTCACCGATATCGAGGCGCTGCGCCATCAACTGGATGAGATCGCCACCGATGTGGTGAATTACCAGTGCGATGTGAGCATCCAGGCGCCGCGCACCGAAGATTACCCATGGCTGGCCACGTTGCTGACCAAACGGGTGAAGCGCATCGATTCGGGGTATGACCTGAAGATTCACCGGCAGATCCTGAAGAAGGTTCCGGCGCAGGTCGTGCTGATTCCGCGTAAGACTGAATAACGCCATTCGCGAGCAAGCCCGCTCCCACATTTAACCGAGTTCCAACTTTGGAATGCGGTCAAATGTGGGAGCGGGCTTGCTCGCGAAAGCGATCTAACAAACAACCGATACCTTAAGCCGGAACAGCTTTAGCCTTCGGCTCCCGATCCCAGACCCGATGCTGGGCAATCGCCGCAAAGAACGCCTTAAACGCCTTCGCGTCGCCGCCCACAATCAAGCCCGCATCCGCCTCAAGCTTCAGCACATCCAGCAACTGCTTCGCCTCACCGGCCAGGGCAATTGCTTTCAAGTGCTTGTAGGCCTCCAGCAGGTAATGCAACGCCACACCATCAGCGCTCAACGCCTGAACCGACTTGGCGCCACCCGGCACAAACACCGCATCGAACGCCACCGAAGGCAAGCCTTCCATGGAAGCATCCACCGGCAGGCTCTTGCCATCCGCCGTCGTTACCGGCGCCGAGGTAGGCCCCAGCAACTTCGCATGCGCACCTGCGGCCTCAAGCGCCTTCTTCAAGGCATCAATCTCCGCACCATCAACACCGTTCGCCGCCAGAATCGCCACCTTGCGGGTCTTGATATCACCCGACAGCAAATTGGCCTGGCTCAACGCTGGCGAGCGTTCCGGAGACGTCTTGCGCTCTGGCACCGTACCTTTAGTCGGTGCTGGCAAGCCCAGGTTCTGCGCCACACGCTTGGCCAGTTCCAAGTCGATGTTGGCGAGGATCTCGTTCACCTGGCGAGCGCGAATAAACTCACGCTCCACCTTGCCCAGTTCAAAGCTGTAGGCGGCGATGATGTGCTCCTGCTCGTGCTTGCTCATGCTGCGAAAAAACAGGCGCGCCTGGGAGAAGTGATCACCGAACGACTCGCTGCGCTCACGGATCTTGTGGGCATCAATACGCTCCGGATACGTCTCAAAACCACCGTCCTGCGCCGCAGGCGGAGTTTCTTTCGGCCAGCCGCCATCAATCGAGTTCGGCTCGTAGGACGCGCGGCCCTTGTCTATGGTGGTGCGGTGCATGGCATCGCGCTGGCCGTTATGGAACGGCGCTACCGGACGGTTGATTGGCAACTCGTGAAAGTTCGGCCCGCCCAGTCGGCTGATCTGCGTATCGGTGTAGGAAAACAGACGGCCTTGCAGCAGCGGGTCATTGGAAAAGTCGATGCCCGGCACGATATGCCCCGGGCAGAACGCCACTTGCTCGGTCTCGGCAAAGTAGTTGTCCGGGTTGCGGTTGAGCACCATTTTGCCCAACGGCGTGATCGGCACCAGCTCTTCGGGGATCAGCTTGGTCGGGTCGAGAATATCGAAGTCGAACTTATGCTCGTCCTCTTCGGCGATGATCTGCACGCCCAATTCCCACTCCGGGTAATCGCCACTTTCAATGGATTCCCACAGGTCACGACGGTGGAAGTCCGTGTCTTTGCCCGCCAGCTTCTGCGCCTCGTCCCACACCAGGGAGCAGGTGCCGACGGTAGGCCGCCAGTGGAATTTGACGAAGTTGGATTTGCCCTCGGCATTCACCAGGCGGAAGGTGTGCACGCCAAACCCCTGCATGGTCCGCAGGCTTTTCGGGATCGCCCGGTCAGACATGGCCCAGATCACCATGTGCGCCGACTCCGGCTGCAGCGAGACAAAATCCCAGAACGTATCGTGGGCCGAGCCGCCGGTAGGAATCTCGTTGTGGGGCTCAGGTTTTACCGCATGCACGAAGTCAGGAAACTTGATCGCGTCCTGAATGAAAAACACCGGCATGTTGTTACCCACCAGGTCGAAGTTGCCCTCATCGGTGAAGAACTTCACGGCAAAGCCACGCACGTCACGCACGGTATCACCCGAGCCGCGAGGGCCCTGCACCGTAGAGAAACGCGCAAATACCGGGGTTTTGTGTTCGGGGTTACGCAGGAATCCGGCCTTGGTCAGCGCCGAGTGGTTTTCGTAGGTCTGGAAATAACCATGGGCACCGGTACCCCGAGCATGAACGATACGTTCCGGGATCCGCTCATGGTCAAAGTGCGTGATTTTTTCACGCATGATGAAGTCTTCCAGCAGCGATGGGCCACGGGAGCCGACCTTCAAGCTGTTCTGGTTATCGGAAACCTTCACGCCCTGGTTGGTGCGCAGTGCTTGGCCCGTCGCGTCGGAGCGGAATGTTTCCAGACTTTGCAGCTTGGCGTTGGTGTTGCCACGGTCCAGAGTGTCGGTGCCCGCAAGTTCGCTCTTGGGCGGGGTAACTGGCTTTTTAGTACTCATCAGACAAAAACTCCTCGTTTGCGTAGGCCAGAGCGATCCCCGGCTCTTCTTGAGCAAAACCCCAGGCACGGCACCTGGGAGTTTCGAGTTGCTTATGTAGTGACTGACACGGTTTTGTACCGTTCCTTTTTTATGACCTTTGATCGCGTTATTGCCAAATCGCTGGTCGGATGAGAAATAAATGCTAAGAAACGCTATACGGACAGGCTAAAATGCGCGCCCGGCTAACCGCTGATCCCTTTTTAATGCGCCCCACAAGGTTCGCTACGTGATCGAGTTTCATAACGTCCATAAAACCTACCGGGTCGCCGGTAAGGATATCCCCGCACTGCATCCCACCAACCTGCGCGTCGAAAATGGCCAGGTGTTTGGTCTGATCGGCCATTCCGGTGCGGGAAAAAGTACTTTGCTGCGTCTGATCAACCGCCTGGAGCAACCCAGCGGCGGCCAGATCAAGGTCGATGACGAAGAAGTCACCGCCCTCGACGCCAACGGCCTGCGCCGTTTCCGGCAACAGGTCGGGATGATCTTCCAGCACTTCAACCTGCTGGCATCCAAGACCGTTGCCGACAACGTGGCGCTGCCGCTGACTCTCGCGGGCGAACTTTCCCGCAAGGAAATCGACCTGCGCGTGGCCGAATTGCTGGCCCGGGTCGGCCTGTCCGACCACGCCAAGAAGTACCCGGCGCAGTTGTCGGGCGGCCAGAAGCAGCGCGTCGGCATCGCACGCGCCCTGGCCACCAAGCCGAAAATCCTGCTATGCGACGAAGCCACCAGCGCCCTCGACCCGCAGACCACGGCTTCGGTCCTGCAACTGCTGGCCGAGATCAACCGCGAGCTGAAGCTGACCATCGTGCTGATCACCCATGAAATGGACGTGATCCGCCGCGTGTGCGACCACGTGGCCGTGATGGACGCCGGCGTGATCGTCGAGCAAGGCACCGTCGCCGACGTATTCCTGCACCCCAAGCACCCGACCACCAAGCGCTTCGTGCAGGAATCCGAGCAAGTCGACGAAGGCGAACAGCGTGATGACTTCGCCCATGTACCGGGGCGCATCGTGCGACTGACGTTCCAGGGCGAAGCGACCTACGCGCCGCTGCTGGGTACCGTCGCCCGCGACACGGGTGTGGACTACAGCATCCTCGCCGGTCGTATCGACCGCATCAAAGACATTCCCTACGGGCAACTGACCCTCGCCGTCACCGGCGGTGACATGGAGGCCGCCTTCGCCGCCTTCACCGCGGCAGACGTCCATATGGAGGTGCTGCGCTAATGGAAATCCTCTTGAGCTTTTTCTCGAACATCGACTGGTCGGAAATCCTGCTCGCCACCGGCGACACCATGACCATGCTGTTCGGCTCGCTGCTGTTCACCGTATTGCTGGGCTTGCCGTTGGGCGTGCTGCTGTTCCTGTGCAGCCCGCGTCAGCTGTTCGAACAAAAGAATGTTTATGCGCTGTTGTCGCTGGTGGTGAACATCCTGCGTTCGCTGCCGTTCATTATCCTGTTGATCGTAATGATCCCGTTCACGGTGCTGATCACCGGCACCTCGCTGGGTGTTGCCGGTGCAATTCCGCCACTGGTGGTGGGTGCCACGCCGTTCTTTGCGCGCCTGGTGGAAACCGCGCTGCGTGAAGTGGACCGCGGGATTATCGAAGCGACCCAGGCCATGGGCGCGACCACTCGCCAGATCATTACCAACGCGTTGCTGCCCGAAGCCCGCCCCGGCATCTTCGCGGCGATTACGGTGACGGCGATTACACTGGTTTCCTACACGGCCATGGCCGGTGTAGTGGGTGCCGGTGGCCTGGGTGACCTGGCGATCCGCTTCGGTTATCAGCGCTTCCAGACCGACGTGATGGTGGTCACCGTGGTGCTGCTGCTGATCCTGGTACAAATTCTGCAAACCGTCGGCGACAAGCTGGTGGTGCACTTTTCTCGAAAATAACGGCTATTGCCGGCGTTAAGCCGGCCAATTCCCGAACAAGGAGCTTGTTGAATGAAAAAACTACTGGTTGCTTTCGCCGCCGTTGCCGCGTTCTCCGCCCACGCCGCCGAAACCCTCACCGTGGCCGCGTCCCCGGTGCCGCACGCTGAAATCCTCGAATTCGTGAAGCCGGCTCTGGCCAAGGAAGGCGTGGACCTGCAGGTCAAAGTCTTCACCGACTACGTTCAGCCAAACGTACAGGTAGCCGAAAAGCGCCTGGACGCCAACTTCTTCCAGCACCAGCCGTACCTGGATGAGTTCAACAAAGCCAAGGGCACTCATCTGGTGAGCGTTGGCGCTGTGCACCTGGAGCCTCTGGGCGCCTACTCCAGCAAGTACAAGAAGCTGGAAGACCTGCCAAGCGGCGCCAACGTCGTGATCCCGAACGACGCCACCAACGGCGGCCGTGCGCTGTTGCTGCTGGCCAAGCACAACCTGATCACCCTGAAGGACCCGACCAACATCCTGTCGACCATCAAGGACATCACTGAAAACCCGAAAGGTCTGAAATTCCGCGAACTGGAAGCCGCCACCCTGCCGCGCGTGCTGACCCAAGTCGACCTGGCGCTGATCAACACCAACTACGCCCTGGAAGCCAAGCTGGACCCGTCCAAGGACGCACTGGTGATTGAAGGCAACGACTCGCCTTACGTGAACATCCTGGTGACCCGCGAAGACAACAAGGATTCGGACGCGGTGAAGAAGCTGGTAGCAGCCCTGCACACCCCGGAAGTGAAAGCGTTCATTCTTGAGAAGTACAAAGGCGCGATCCTGCCGGCGTTCTGATCCAAGGCCGAAACCCCGATCGAAAAAGCGGACGCAGAGCGTCCAGTGCGGCATTCCCACGCAGAGCGTGGGAACGATCCAAACCAATGTGGGAGCGGGCTTGCTCGCGAAGGCGGTGGTTCAGTCGATACATCTGTTGACTGACACACCGCCTTCGCGAGCAAGCCCGCTCCCACATTTGATTTGTGTCGCTCAGAAAATGGTCGGCAGGCTTATTTACGCTGCAACAACCCCGGGAACTGCGCCACCAGCTTCTGGTTGTTCAACGGCGCCCGGATAAACCCGCGTTGCGTTCCATCCGGCCCGATCAGCGCGAGGTTGCCGCTGTGGTCGACGGTGTAGTTGGGCTTGCTGGTGTCTGCCGGAATAAACGGAATGCTCACCGCATTCGAAACCTTCTGCACATCGTCCACACTCGCACCGGTCAGGCCCTCGAACTGTGGATCGAAGTAGCCCAGGTACTGCTTGAGTTGCGCCGGTGTATCGCGGTTCGGGTCAACGCTGACCAAAATCACTTGCAACTTATCCACAACGTCCTTGGGCAGCTCGCTCTTGATCTGGCGCAGTTGGGCGAGGGTGGTCGGGCAGATATCCGGGCAGAAGGTGTAGCCGAAGAACAGCACGCTCCACTTGCCTTTCAGCTCGTTGACCACCACCGGCTGGCCGTCCTGGTTGGTCATGGTCACCGGTGGCAACTGACGGCTTTGCGGCAGCAGGATGATGCCGGCATCGATCAAGGCCGTCGGGTCGCCCTGGCCTTTGCCACTCAGGACTTTGTTGACGGTCAGGCCCATGATCAACGCGACAATGGCCACCAGAATGAAGACAGTTTTTTGAGTTCGAGTCATAGGTTCAACAATAGGTAATGATCTACGAGCAGGGCGATAAACAGCATGAACAGGTACCCGATAGAGTACTTGAAGGTGTTGATCGCCGCGTGCGGCCGACTGCCACGGTACAGCACCCAGGCCCATTGCAGAAAGCGCCCGCCCAGAACCAGTGCGCACACCAGGTACAGCATGCCGCTCATGTGGATGACATAGGGCATCAGGCTGACCGCCAGCAAGGCGAAGGTGTAGAGCAGGATATGCACCTTGGTGTAGTGCTCGCCGTGGGTCACGGGCAGCATCGGGATGTCGGCCTTGGCGTATTCCTCCTTGCGGTGAATCGCCAGGGCCCAGAAGTGCGGCGGGGTCCAGGCGAAGATGATCAGCACCAGCAGCAACGGCTCGGCGCTGACGTGGCCAGTGACGGCAACCCAACCCAGCAACGGCGGCGCGGCGCCGGCGAGGCCGCCGATAACGATGTTCTGCGGCGTCGCACGCTTGAGAAAGCCGGTGTAGATCACCGCATAACCCAACAGCGAGGCCAGGGTCAGCCAGGCGGCCAGCGGATTGGTAAACGCCAGCAACAGCGCCAGCCCGGCCACCGCCAGCACCATCGCAAAAACAAGCGCCGCCACAGGCGATACGCGCCCTTCCGCCAGCGGGCGCTTATGGGTACGCGCCATCAGCGCATCAATGCGCCGGTCCACCACATGGTTGACCGCCGCCGCGCCGCCGGCACACAGCGCGATCCCCAGGTTGCCGAAAATCAGCACCGGCCACGGTACCCCGGCGCGGGTGGCGAGGAACATGCCCACCAGCGAGGTGATGAGCATCAGCACCACCACTTTTGGCTTGGTCAGCTCCAGATAGTCACGCCAGATCGCCTGGCTGTGACGCTCGCTGATCAAGGTCGCCATGGCATCTCTCCTTTAATGGTTATGAGGCCCGACACGTGTTTACGCGGGCTGAAGCGCCAGCCGAACGGCAACTGATGTCGCACCCGAACCAGGCTGGTGCGGGCGTGGTAATTGACCAGCACCAGCGTCAGCAGCAACGCCGCGCCGCCGGCGTTATGCGCGACCGCAACCGGCAGCGGCAGGTGGAAGTACACGTTACTCAGGCCCAGGCAGAGTTGCGCCGTCAGGGCGATCAGCAACAGGCCCGCCAGGCGGGTCATGCCGACCACCTTGAGCTGCCAGGCCAGGCCCAGCAACACGACAGTGACCAGCAGCGCGCCAATCCGGTGGGTGAGGTGAATCGCCGTGCGCGCATCACTGTCCAGTTGCCCGCCGAGGTAATTGGGGCCGATATGCTGGGTGAGGTGAAAGCCATTGGCGAAATCCGCCGCCGGCCACCATTGCCCGTGACAGGTCGGCAGGTCGATACACGCCACGGCTGCGTAGTTGGAGCTGACCCATCCACCCAGCGCGATCTGGCCGATCACCAGCACCAGCCCGGCCGTCGCCCAATACTGCAAACGCCTGGGCACGATCAGCGCCGGCAATACGCCGGACAATCGCAGCGTCAGTAAGAACAGCAGGCTCAACGTCGCAAACCCGCCCAATAAATGCCCGGTGACCACTTGCGGCCAGAGCTTCAGCGTCACCGTCCACATGCCAAACGCCGCCTGGGCGAACACCACCGCCAACAGGAACAACGGCAGCTTCAACGGCTGGCCCGGATGATGCCGATGGGTCCAGGCGCGCGCCGCCAGCAGCACGATCAACAGCCCGAGGGTGCCGGCGAAGTAACGGTGGGTCATCTCGTTCCAGCCCTTGTCCGCCTCGACCGGAGTGTCCGGGTAATGCAGTTCGGCATGGGCCAGCTGGGCTTCGCTTTTCGGCACGCTGATAAAGCCATAGCAACCCGGCCAGTCCGGGCAACCGAGACCCGCGTGGGTGAGGCGGGTATAGGCGCCCAGCAGCACCACGATCAGGGCCAGCAGGGTGGCAAACAGCGCGAGGCGAAATCCAGGTTTGGCCATGACGGTGTCCTTATCCGATGTTCGACAGTTTCAGCAGCAGGCGCAGGTCGTTGAGCAGGTCCTTGCCCTTGACCCGGGCGTCGTAGCGCAGCACCAGGTTGCCGTGGGGGTCGACGATCCACAGCTGGGCATCGCCGCTGCCTTGGGCGGCGGCGTCTTTGTTGAAGGTCGACAGGTCCAGGGAATAGCGTTGCAGTTGCGGGTATTCGGCCTTGAGTTTGGCGTCATACGCGGTGCTGACCGGCTGCGCACTGGCCAGGGCGTGGCTGGCGCGGGAGGCATCACGGCCCAGGCCGATCTGGAGTTGGCGTGCGAGGTACACCAGTTGCTGGCAGTCGGCGGCGCAAGCGGTGGGCGCGGTGACCAGCAGTTGCCAGCGGTCTTCGTCAGCCTGCACGCCAATGTCGGCACGGGTCTGGCCATTGCCGATCATCTCGCCGTGGTAGCTGCGGCTGTCCGGCACCCAGAACTGCAATTTGTACATAAAGGTGGCGAGCACCATCGGGCCGACCACCATCAGCAGGATCAGGATCAGTTGCCAGCGGCCCTTGCGCCGATTGGGCGCTGCCGGCGCGTCAGATATGTTGAGTGGATTCATGGCCGCTCCCATGGCGCTTCTCCTTTTTTGTGTTGTGCCATCCGAGGTAGAGGTAAAGGCCGAACAGCGCCACCGCCATGGCGAACCACTGCACGGCATAGCCCAGGTGTTTTTCCGGGCCCATGGCGACCACGGGCCAGTTGGTTTCGAAAGTGCCAGGGCCCGCTTCAGCCCGCACTTCATAGGCGAATCCGCTGCGGCCCAACTCGGTCCACAGCGCTGCGGGATGCAGCGCGGTCAACAATCGTGGCCACTGTGCGCCCGCCGGATCGGCATGCAACTGGAAGGTCTCGCCAGGCGCCACATAGACCCAGGCGTCGAGATTCAACAGTTGTTCGGGAGTGGTGAAAACCGGCGGTGCACGGCGGTCCGGCCAGGGCAGCCAGCCACGATTGAGCAACAGCCACTGGCCGCTGGCCTGATCATGGAAAGGTTGCAGTAGCTCCACACCAACCTTGCCGTCGCGAAAGCGGTTATCCAGCAACACGCTGTGCTCGGCATCGAACTGCCCGCGCAAATGCACACGACGGAATGCCGGATCTTCGGTGGCCTGCAGTTGCGTACTGCTCATGGGCTCGGCAGCGCGGCGCTCGGCGTAAGTGTCCAGCAGCGCCTGTTTTTCGTGACCGCGAGACAGCTGCCAAAAGCCGAGAAATACCAGTAACGGCAGCAGCACGAGTACCACCAGCGTCGGCGCAATACCGGGGCGAAAGGGTTTCATGGCATTGCCGCAGAGGTCGGTGCTGCGCTGGCTATACTGAATCTCATTGCTCGCCCCCTCCAAAAAAGAGCCCCGGAGCCCACCATGCTCAAAGCAGCCATTGCCCTGATGCTGATTGCTACCGTCGTGAGCCTGTTCAGTGGCTTGTTCTTCCTGGTCAAGGACGAGGGCAACTCCAACCGCCTCGTCACTGCCTTGACCGTGCGTGTGGTGCTGGCCGTGATCACCCTGGGGTTGATCACCTGGGGTTTCTTCAGCGGCCAGCTGGTATCTCATGCGCCCTGGTGAAACACCTCAAAGCACGTAAACGAAGAAAAACAGCCCGATCCACACCACGTCCACAAAGTGCCAATACCAACTGGCCGCCTCGAACCCGAACTGGTGTTCGTTGTTGAAATGCCCCTTCAGGATGCGCATCAGCATCACAAACAAAATGATCGTGCCGATGGTCACGTGGGCACCGTGGAAGCCGGTGAGCATGAAGAAGGTCGCGCCGTACACGCCGGAACCCAGGGTCAGGCCCAACTCCTTATAGGCATGGATGTATTCCTCGGCCTGGAACCCGAGAAACGCCCAACCCAGCAACACGGTGATCGCCAGCCAGATCTTCAGTGCGCCGCGATGGCCTTTGCGCAAGGCATGGTGGGCGATAGTGATGGTCACGCTGGAGCTGACCAGCAAGATCGTGTTGATCAGCGGCAAGCCCCACGGGCTGATGGTGCCCTTGGGCGCCGGAAACATTTTCGGGTCAGGATTGTTCAGCAGCGGCCAGGCAAATTCGAAGTTCGGCCACAGCATGTGCGCGATGCCCTTGTGGCCTTCGCCCGCCAGCCACGGCGCCGACATGTGCCGCACATAAAACAGCGCACCGAAAAACGCGATGAAGAACATCACTTCGGAAAAGATGAACCAGGTCATGCCCCAGCGAAAGGAGCGGTCCATCTGCGAACTGTACAAACCGGCGCGACTTTCCTTGATCACCGCGCCGAACCAGCCAAACATCATGTAGGCCAGCAGCAAGCCACCGACGAAAAAGATCAGCGGGCCGTGGGATTCCGGGCGTGCGGCCTTCAAATCGTTGAACCAGGTCGCCAATCCGAACACCGTGATCAGCATCCCCAACGTAGCAATTATTGGCCATTTGCTTTGCGCTGGTACGTAGTACGTATCATGAGTCGACATGTATTCGTTCTCCTAATCGAGCCCGCAAGCAACGCCTAGCCGCCGGTATGGACAGCCACGGGCGGTTGGCGCGCGGTGATATCGAACAGCGTGTACGCCAGGGTCAAATGCTTCACATCCTTGGGCATGTCGCGGTCGACAATGAAGCGCACCGGCATCTCTATGCGCTGACCTGGCTGTAGCACTTGCTGGGTGAAGCAAAAACACTCGGTCTTGTGGAAGTACATCGCCGCCTCGGCCGGCGAAATGCTCGGCACCGCCTGGGCGGTCATCGGCTTGTCGGTGGGGTTGTAGGCCACGAACAGCATCTCGGTGACTGCGCCGGGATTGACCACCACCTCGTCGGCCTTGGAGTGGAATTCCCAGACCATATCGATGGCATTGGTGGATAGGAACTGCACCCGCACCTGCCGCGTCGGGTCCACCACCTGCTCGCCTTCGTACTGCCCGGCGGTCTTGCCATTGATGCCGAACGCCTTGCACATCACGTCGTAGATCGGCACCAGGGCAAACCCGAAGGCGAACATCGCCACCACCAGGATCAGCAGGCGCGTGACCAGGCGCTTGATAGGCACGGACTCAAGCATGGCGGCCACCTGCGAATGAATGTTCTGCGAATGGCCTTTCTGTGGGAGCTGGCTTGCCTGCGATGCTGGCAACTCGGTCTTTCAGGTACACCGAAGTGATGCCATCGCAGGCAAGCCAGCTCCCACAGGATAGGGAGATGTTCATTTGACCTCCGGTGGCGTGGTGAAGGTGTGGTACGGCGCGGGCGAAGGAATGCTCCACTCCAGCCCTTCGGCGCCATCCCACGGCTTGGCCGGCGCAGGCGGGCCGCCACGGATGCACTTGATGACGATGAACAGGAAGAAGATCTGCGTCGCGCCAAAGGTGAAGGCACCGATGGAGGAGACCATGTTGAAGTCGGCGAACTGCAGGTTGTAGTCCGGCACCCGACGCGGCATGCCGGCAAGCCCTACGAAGTGCATCGGGAAGAACGCCATGTTCATCCCCACGAACGACAGCCAGAAGTGCAGCTTGCCCAGGGTTTCGTCGTACATGTGGCCGGTCCATTTCGGCAGCCAGTAGTAGGCCGAGGCGAAGATCCCGAAGATCGCCCCAGGCACCAGTACGTAATGGAAGTGCGCCACCACGAAGTAGGTGTCGTGGTACTGGAAATCCGCCGGGGCGATGGCCAGCATCAGCCCGGAGAAACCGCCGATGGTGAACAGAATCACGAAGGCCACCGCGAACAGCATCGGCGTCTCGAAGGTCAGCGAGCCTTGCCACATGGTGCTGACCCAGTTGAACACTTTCACGCCCGTGGGCACCGCGATCAGCAGCGTGGCGTACATGAAGAACAGCTCGCCCACCAGCGGGATGCCCACCACGAACATGTGGTGCGCCCACACGATGAACGACAGGAATGCGATGCTCGCCGTGGCGTACACCATCGAGGTGTAGCCGAACAGCGGCTTGCGCGAGAAGGTCGGGATGATCGAGCTGACGGCACCGAACGCCGGCAGGATCATGATGTACACCTCGGGGTGGCCGAAGAACCAGAACACATGCTGGAACAACACCGGGTCACCGCCACCGGCGGCACTGAAGAAGCTGGTGCCGAAGTGGATGTCCATCAGCATCATGGTCACGCAGCCCGCCAGCACCGGCATCACCGCGATCAGCAGGAACGCGGTGATCAACCAGGTCCAGACGAACAGCGGCATTTTCATCAACGTCATGCCGGGAGCGCGCAGGTTGAGGATGGTGGCGATGACGTTGATCGCGCCCATGATCGAACTGATGCCCATCAAGTGGATGGCGAAGATGAAGAACGTCACGCTTTCCGGCGCGTAGGTGGTGGAGAGCGGGGCGTAGAAGGTCCAGCCGAAGTTCGGCCCGCCGCCGGGCATGAACAGGGTGGAAACCAGCATCAGGAACGCCGCCGGCAACAGCCAGAAACTGAAGTTGTTCATGCGCGGCAGGGCCATGTCGGGCGCGCCGATCATCAACGGAATCATCCAGTTGGCCAGGCCGACAAACGCTGGCATCACCGCACCGAACACCATCACCAGCCCGTGCATGGTGGTCATCTGATTGAAGAACGCCGGCTCGACGATCTGCAAACCCGGCTGGAACAGCTCGGCACGGATCACCATGGCAAACGAGCCACCAAGCAGGAACATGCAGAAGCTGAACCACAGGTACATCGTGCCGATGTCTTTGTGGTTGGTGGTCAGTACCCAACGCATCAGGCCCTTGGCGGGGCCGTGAGCGTGGTCACCGGCATGACCGTGGTCATCGATCACAGCGCTCATGGCCTTTCTCCTGCGAACGAGTGGGCGGGACGGTTCAGGGAATATGCAATGAAGGAAGTCATTTGCTTTCCGCCTGTTTCAGAGCCAGCACGTCTTTAGGTGTGACCATGTCGCCTTTGTTGTTGCCCCAGGCGTTACGTTCATAGGTCACGACCGCCGCGATATCGACTTCCGACAGTTGCTTGCCGAACGCCGCCATGGCGGTGCCGGGCTTGCCGAAGTACACGCGGTGCAGGTGGTCTTCCTTGGGCCCGGTGGCAATCGGCGAGCCCTTGAGCGCCGGGAACATCGGCGGCAGGCCCTGGCCTTCGGCCTGGTGACAGGCGACGCAGGTGGTGTGGTAGATCTTGTCGCCACGGGCCACCAGCTCATCCAGGGTCCATTCCTTGGAGGTCAGCTCCTTGAGCTTGGCCGCCTCTTCCTTACGCTCGCCGAGCCAGGTGTCGTAGTCGGCCTTGGATTTGACCTCCACCACGATGGGCATGAAGCCGTGGTCCTTGCCGCAAAGTTCGGCGCACTGGCCGCGATAGATGCCGGGCTTTTCGATGCGGGTCCAGGCCTCGTTGACGAAGCCGGGAATCGCATCACGCTTCACCGCAAACGCCGGCACCCACCAGGAGTGAATCACGTCCGCAGCGGTCACCAGGAAACGCACCTTGGCACCCACCGGCAGCACCAGCGGCTGGTCGACTTCCAACAGGTAATGCTCGCCTTTGACGGCCTGGTTATGGATCTGCTCGGCGGGCGTGGCCAGGTTGCTGAAGAACTCGACATCCTGGCCCAGGTATTTGTAATGCCACTTCCACTGGTAGCCGGTGACCTGGATATCGATATCCGACTCAGTGCTGTCGTAGATGTTGATCAGCGTCTTGGTGGCCGGAATGGCCATCGCCACCAGGATCAGCAAGGGCACCACGGTCCAGAGAATCTCCACCGTCGTACTCTCGTGGAACTTGGCTGCCACCTGTCCCGTGGAGCGCCGGTGAACGATCATCGACCAGAACATCGCGCCAAACACGACGATGCCAATCGCCACACAAATCCAGAAAATGGTCATGTGCAGGTCAAACACGGCGTGACTGACTTCAGTGGCCCCTGGCGCCATATTCGTTGTCCAGGCGGCTTGCGCCTGGCCGAATACTGACCACAACAGGAGGCCCATCCAAACATGTGGATGTCGCGTCATTGCGGGTTCCCCTTATCATTCTTGTTATCCCGCCGGTTTGCACCTGCGGCCAAGGGAGCGGCTTCCATACTGCTTACAACCGCCAGGCCTTGCCTGCTCATGCAGTCGGGCGTCATCAGCTAATTGCGTACAAAATCGAGTATAGACAGCGACCGCCACCCCGCAATGTGATCGGGCAAATGAACGAAAATGAGGAAACGGACCACACAACAGGACCGGTGGCGCGCGTTATCCGACGAACGATGGCAATTTGATATAACGCCAGCGCATAACCATGAAATAATTATGACAAATGCGTCTTAGGCTCTCGTATAAACGAGCTACCTTATGCTCTCCCTATTTCCTACGCCTGCATCACTGGAGCTTTCATGAACACCGCCGCATTGCGCGAGCAGATTTCCCGTGCCCATCAACACGAATCCAGCACTGGCCAGCTTGCTCAGCAGCTGGAAGTTCAGTTACCGCACCTGCACCCGGCGATTTCCGTGCCTGACGTCGACGCCAAGGGCGTGATGACGCGTTTTGTAAGCGCCTACATCGACCAGGTCCCCGATCTGCTGGACGCGGCCAACGATGTCGCCCGCGAAGCCGGTATTGAAAGCCAGATCAAACCGGTGCTGAAAATCGCCGAGCATTTCTTCCTGCAGCCGCCGGCGATCCTGGCCGGGCATGAAGGCCTGGACGGTTTGCTGGATGAGGCTTACCTGGCGCATCGCCTGGTGGAAGAGGTCAACGATCTGTATATCAAGCACTTCGGCCAGCCGTTGATTCCGCTGGATACCACTGTGGCGAACGTGATTGCCCACCAATTGATCGGCGAGGCGTTTGCCAATCAGCTGGATGAGGCGGTGCACCACGCGGTGGATGAGATGCTTAACGAGGAGAGTTTTGCGCTGGAGTCGGTCGAAGCCTACCGCGACAAGCTCAAGAGCCCGGACACGGAAGCGGCGTGGAAACGCTGGCCGTGCCTGTCGCGGCAGTTGGGCGTGGGTCTTGAGCTGGACCAGCCAGCTTAGATTTGCCGGCTTGCAAAGATCCAATGTGGGAGCGGGCTTGCTCGCGAAAGCGGTGTATCAGAAACACATTCAGTGACTGACACTGCGCCTTCGCGAGCAAGCCCGCTCCCACATTTTGATCCGGTTTCGTCAGCCAACAGACGGCGCCGAGCCTATTCCGGTCGTCGTTCTTACCCGTCCTTCCAACCTGCGCTTCAACCCCCGCGCCTCGATCATCAGCTTCGAGCCCTTGGCCGCATTGGCCCGACCCCATTCCTCCAATAGCTCAAGGCAGGAGTGGTCGATATAACTCAGGTTACTGAGCGGCACATGCAAGGTGGTCCCGGCGGGTACCGTCGACAGCACCTGGGTTAATGCAGGCACTTTGAGAAAGGTCCCGGCCCCCGTCAATCGCAGCTCCATCTCGCCCTCCTGCGGCAGGTCGATCAGGCTTATCTTCAAGCGTGAGGCCTTGAACGCCAGCTTCACCAGCGTCAACCCGAAGCCCACCAACACACCCGTCAGCAGGTCGGTAAAGATGATCGCCAGCGCCGTCGCCGCGTAGGTAAACATCGGCATTCGCCCGTAGCGCGCCAGGCCACGAAACGCCTTCATGTCCACCAGCTTGATCCCGGTGTACACCAGCACACCCGCCAGGCTTGCCACCGGAATGCTTTGCAGCACACTGGACAGCAACAGCACGAACGCCAGCAACCACAAGCCGTGGAACATTGCCGACAAACGCGTGGTAGCGCCGGCCTGGACGTTGGCCGAACTGCGCACGATCACACCGGTCATCGGCAGGGCGCCGACCAGGCCACACAGCATGTTGCCCACGCCTTGTGCCGACAATTCCTTGTCGAAGTCGGAACGCTGGCCACTGTGCATACGGTCGACTGCCGCCGCCGAAAGCAGCGTTTCAGCGCTGGCGATAAAGGCGACGGCGAACGCGGCGATCAACAGATTGGGATCCGCCAGGTTCAACAGGTCGCTGGGGCGCAGCCAATCGATGGCATCCGCGAGGTTTTCCGGCACCTCCACCCGCTTGACCTGCAACGCCAGCACCAGGCTGGTGACTGTCGCCAAACCCACGCCGAGCAGGGCGCCGGGGACGAAGCGCAGCTTTTGCGGGCGAAATTTGTCCCACAACCACATCACCATAATCGTCGACAGCCCGAGCAAACCGGCCTGCCAGCCGAGCCCGCCGCCCAATGTGGGGATCGCCTGGATCAGTGCCGCAGGGAAGCCGGCAAGGTTATCCAGCCCCGAGGGCTTTGGCACACCGTCGAGCATCACGTGTACTTGCGACAGGACAATCAGCACCCCGATCCCCGCCAGCATCCCGTACACCACTGCAGGCGCAGTCACGCGGAACCAGCAGCCCAGGCGCAAACGCCCGGCCACCAATTGCAGGAAGCCCGCCAGCAACAGGATCGGCCCGAGCATGGCCATGCCATGCTGGCGAACCAGTTCGAACACCAACACCGCCAAACCTGCCGCCGGACCGCTGACTTGCAACGGCGACCCCGCCAGCCAACCGACCACCAGGCCACCGATGATCCCGGTGATCAAGCCTTTGGCCGGAGGCATTCCGGACGCGATGGCGATCCCCATGCACAGCGGCAGGGCGACCAGAAACACAACCACGGAAGCCAGCAGCTCCCGTGGCAGCACAGCTTTCAATTGAGCAGCACGCATAATGACTCTCCCGAGGCATTCGCCGGGCGTGGCAAAGCCTGGCTGCTCGAATGGCAGCCATCGCGTTACCCGACAGGGGATTGTTTTAGAAGCGCGCTTTAGGCGTCGCGGATGGAATCGGCTGGGTACCGTTCAAGGGCAGGAACGCTGCCTGATCCGCATCGTAGGCCCTGATTTCGCTGGTCTCGATGTCGTAGACCCAGCCATGGATAAACAAATGCCCGTTGGCCATGCGCGAGGCCACGGAGGGATGAGTGCGCAGGTGCTGCAGTTGGGCGATCACGTTTTCTTCGGTCAGCACGTGCATGCTTTCGTGTTCGTTGGCGCAATCGCAGTTGTCCTGGACCATGGTCTTGGCGACTTCGGCGTGGCGCAGCCAGGCCTTTACCGTGGGCATTTTTTCCAGGCTTTGGGGGTTGAGCACCGCGCGCATGGCGCCGCAGTCGGAGTGGCCGCAAATGATGATGTGCTGCACACCAAGGGCCAGTACCGCGTACTCGATAGCCGTTGAAACACCGCCGTTCATCTGCCCATAAGGCGGCACGACGTTACCGACGTTACGGGTCACGAACAAATCCCCAGGGGAGCTATGGGTGATCAGCTCGGGAACGATGCGCGAGTCGGCGCAGGTAATGAACATCGCCCGCGGGCTCTGGGCCGTGGCGAGTTTTTTGAAGAGCTCTTCCTGCTGGGGGAAGATCTCGTTATGGAAATGCAAAAAGCCTTCAACGATGTGCTGCAGCGCTGCATCGGCGGATTCCGCCTCGTGAGGGGCTGAAGCCGACGCAGCCAACGGCTGTTTATCCTTGTCACTCATAATTCATCCTCTTGGTTGGAGCAGGGGAGTTTTCCAGTGCGGCCGACGCCCAAACTGAAGCGCCGACTCATTAGTCACTCGATGAACAAGGTACCCGCCGAAACTTAACTCAAACTGAATGAGCCGCTCTAGATCGGGGCTTTCAGTGATATCAAAACGCGACTATTCCTACAGAAAAGTACGCTTATCCAGCAGTTTACAATAATGCCATCTGTCTGCCCGGCGGACAAAACGCCGTGCAATCCAGATTAAACCCTTCCCGCCGGTTGAGCCCCAATCGTTTGATCGCCTTGGCGAAACGTTGCGCCAGCAAATCGGCAAACGGCCCTTCGCCACGCATGCGTACACCGAAGCGGCTGTCGTAGACCTCACCGCCGCGCACCTGCCGCACCAGGCTCATCACATGGGCCGCGCGCTGCGGGTAATGGGCCGCCAGCCATTCCTCAAACAGCGGCGCCACCTCCAGAGGCAAACGCAGCATCATGTACGCCGCGCTTTGTGCCCCCGCGGCATGAGCTTCGGCCAGCAGGCTTTCCAGCTCGCTGTCGTTGATCATCGGGATCATCGGCGAACACAGCACGCCCACCGGGATCCCCGCCTCACGCATCACCCGGATCGCCCGCAGCCGGGCCTTGGGTGCAGCCGTGCGCGGTTCGAGGATGCGCTTGAGTTCATCGTCCAGGCTGGTGAGGCTGATCATCACCGCCACCAGCCGCTGCTGCGCCAACTCGGTCAGCAGGTCGAGGTCCCGCAGGATCAGCGAGCCCTTGGTAATGATCGTCACCGGATGACGGTAGCGCAGCAGCACTTCGAGGGTTTGCCGGGTGATCTTGTACTCGCGCTCGATGGGCTGGTACGGGTCGGTGTTGGAGCCCAGGTTGATCGGCGCGCAGGTGTAGCCCGGTTTCGACAGTTGCTGCTCAAGCACCTCGGCGGCGTTGGTCTTGGCGATCAGCTTGGTTTCGAAGTCCAGCCCCGGCGACAGGTCCCAATACGCGTGGCTGGGCCGTGCATAGCAGTAGATACAACCATGCTCGCAGCCGCGATACGGGTTGATCGCCCGGTCAAACGGGATATCCGGCGAGCTGTTGCGGGTAATGATGGTTTTCGCGGTTTCGATACGGACTTCGGTGCCCTGGGTCTGTGGCACTTCCTGATACCAACCGTCGTCTTCCGCCACGCTGACGGTGGGCGCAAAACGGTTGTGCAGGTTGGTGGCCGTGCCGCGCCCGCGAGGCGGCAAAGGGACATTCATAGTCAGACCTCATAAACTGTATCCATATACAGTATTCGAGAAGATCGCTTTTCACCAGCACCACTGGGCGGCGCGGTCTAGCATCGACCTTCGCACGAACGGAATGACACCTTCCTACATGTAACCAAACAAGAAATAAATCGCGACATATGTGACATGGATAAAGTTATTAACACATCGCTATGATCACAACTTAACTCATTACCACCTACAGGATATTTATGTCTCAGGATGAACTACGCTTTAAATGCGAAGACTTTGAAAAAGATAACAGCCCGGAAGTATTAATGGAGCGCTTTACCGACGGTAAACTGTCCTACGCCATGTATGCCTCTTCCTCCAACAGGGACGGGCACTACGACACCACTTCCTCCACCACCGACCTGGATAACGACGGCGACTTCGATGAACAGGACAAGACCATCTTCCTGAACATGGCGAATAGCTTTGTAAAAACCTGCGCCCCTCGATAATTAATCGGCTAGTTGCCAGGCTTATATATAAAACTATAAACCTGGCAACTGACACTACTTCTCTGAAGTTTGATCAGCTTCGGTAGTTACTGCATCTTTTCGCAAGTCTTTCACTTGCGAAGCCTTTACAGTCTCTCCCTTATTACCCCAACTGTCCCGAACGAAACTGACGACATCCGCCACTTCCTGATCCGACAGCCGCCAGGCAAACGCCGGCATGGTGAAGGTCGAAGGTGCCGTATGCGTCGCCGGCAACGTGCCGCCGTTCAACACGATGTTGATCAGCGACGTCGCATCCGCCGTCTGCAATACCGGGTTGCCCGCCAGCGCCGGGAACACGCGGGTGTAGCCGTGGCCGTCGGTACGGTGGCACGCCGCGCAGTTGTCGATGTACACCGAGGCACCCGGCTTGCTGTCATCGCCCTTCCACAGCGCGTCGGCGACTTGTTTGTCGTACTGGTGCGGCTGGTCCTTGGGATCCACCGCCGGCAGGGTCTTGAGGTAACGGGCGATAGCCGTCAGGTCCTCTTCCGACATGTACTGCATGCTGTGGACCACAACGTCGCTCATGCCGCCAAACACCGCACTGCGATCACTGCGCCCGGTCTTGAGGAATTGCACCAGTTGCTCCTCGCTCCAGCTACCCAGGCCGTCCTTGTGGTCGCCCCGCAGGCTCTTGGCAATCCAGCCTTCCAGCGGCGCACTGCCGGACAGGAAAGCGCTGCCATCCGACGCACTCAGGGATTTTTCCTGCATGGTCAGGGCCCGTGGCGTATGGCAGGCACCGCAGTGGCCAAGTCCCTCTACCAGATAAGCGCCACGGCTGATCACCGGGTCGGCGCCCGCCTGGGCCTGGTAGTCCTCAACCTTGGGGGCGAACATCCAGCGCCATCCGGCCAACGGCCAGCGCATGCTCAACGGCCAGGGAATGTCGCTGTCCTTGTTCACCTGCGCCACCGGCTCCACGCCCTTCATGAAGTACGCGTACAACGCCTGCATGTCGCTTTCGCTGACCCGCGCGTAGGACGGGTAGGGCATCGCCGGGTAAAGCGTACTACCGTTCTTGGCGACGCCATGGCGCACGGCCTGGTCGAAGTCTTCGAAGCTGTAGTCGCCCAGGCCGGTTTTGTCCGGGGTGATGTTGGTGGAGTAGATGGTGCCGATCGGGGTTTCCATCGGCAGGCCACCGGCGAACGGTTTGCCGCCCTTGGCGGTGTGGCAGGCCACGCAGTCACCGGCGCGCGCCAGGTATTCACCCTGTTTGACCAGATCGGTTTCAGCCGCACTCACCGAGCAGCTGCTGAACAAAGCCAGGGACGCGATAACAAATGCTTTCATGGTCATCGCTCCTTATGCCTGAACCAGTGGGCCGGGGTTTTTCAGGTACTGCTCGCGAATTGCCCGCGCCGACCAGTAGGTCAATGCCGCCACCAGGCCCGTAGGGTTGTAGCCCAAGCCTTGTGGGAACGCGGAAGCGCCCGGGACAAACACGTTGTGTACGTCCCAGCACTGCAGGTAGCGGTTCAAGGCACTGGTTTTCGGGTCGGTGCCCATGATCGCGCCACCGTTGAGGTGGGTGGTCTGGTAGGACGCGGTGTTGAAGTGCTCGCCCACCTTTTTGCCCAGCAAGGCAATCGCCTTGGGGTTCATCGCTTCGGCGATCTTGCTCATTTTTTCGACCATGAAACGGTTCATCTTGATGTCGTTTTCCTGCCAGTCGAAGGTCATGCGCAGCAGCGGCAGGCCGTAGGCATCGCGGTAAACCGGGTCCAGGTCGAGGTAGTTGCCACGGTAGGATTGGTGGGCGCCATGGGCATCCATCGACACCTGATGGGTGTAGTAATCAGCCGTGGCGCGCTTCCACGCGCTGCCCCAGGCCGGCGTGCCCGGCGGGTTGGAGGTGCCCGCAATCGGCCGGCTGCCCGCCTGGTTGACCCACATCGGCGAGCCGCCCACAAAGCCGTGCGGCCCATGGTCGAAGTTGTCGGCGTTGAAGTCATCGACCGCCACGCCATTGCCGCCGGCACCGATGAAGTTGTTGGTGTGCACGTCCTTGTCGAAGAACGCCTTGATGGTGGCCATGTTCTGGTAGGCGAAGTTGCGGCCCACCACGCCCTCACCGGAGATCGGGTCGTAGGGTTTGCCGATGCCCGACAGCAGCATCAGGCGCACGTTGTTGAACTGGAAGGAACCGAGGATCACCAGGTCCGCCGGCTGCTCGCATTCCCGCCCCTGGGCGTCGACATACGTCACGCCGGTCGCCTTGCTCCTGGTGCTGTCGAGATTGACCTTCAGCACGTGGGAATTGGGCCGCAGTTCGAACTTGGGTTCCTGGCGCAAGGCCGGCAGGATGTTCACGTTCGGCGAAGCCTTGGAATACATGTAGCAGACATAACCGCTGCAGAAGCCGCAGAAGTTGCACGGGCCCATCTGGGCGCCGTAAGGGTTGGTGTACGGCCCCGATGTATTCGCGGAAGGCAGGTTGTAGGGTTTGTACCCCACGGCCGTGGCGGCCTTCTGGAACAGCTGTGCGGAGACTGTGTTCTTCTGCGATTCCAGCGGGAAGTGATTGGAGCGATCCGGTGCGTAAGGGTTGCCGCCCTTGCCTTCGCCCACCAACTGGCCTTTCACCGTCCAGGCTTGCCCGGAGGTGCCGAAGACTTTCTCGGCATAGTCGAAGAATGGTTCCAGCTCTTCATAGCTGACGCCGAAATCCTGGATGGTCATGTCCTTGGGAATGAAGTTTTTCCCGTAGCGCTCTTCGTAATGGCTGCGCATGCGCAACTCGATAGGGTCCACCCGAAAGTGCACGCCGGACCAGTGCAGGCCTGCACCGCCGACACCGTTGCCAGGCAGGAAAGCGCCCAGTTGGCGGTTGGGCATCGCCACGTCATTCACGCTATGGCGAATGGTCACGGTTTCCTTGGAGATGTCCTGGAAGAGCTTTTTACGCACGCTGTAGGTCAGTTCGTCGATGACCTGGGGATAGTTGCCGTCCGGGTAGGTGTCCTGCATCGGGCCGCGCTCCAGCGCTACCACGTTGAGGCCAGCTTCCGTCAGCTCCTTGGCCATGATCGCGCCGGTCCAGCCAAAGCCGACAATCACTGCATCCACTTTCTTCATGATGGTCGCCACGTTTACGCCCTCTCGCCACGGATCGAAACAGCCGGGAAGGGGTATTGCTCGTTGCGTTCAACCCAATCCATGAAATCGGCGCGGGCGCCGGGGAAGCCGATCATGGTCCAGCCGACCATGCCTTTGTTGCCACCGTGGACCGGGTCGCAAAAGAACCCTTCCTTGGTGTTTTGCAGCAACAGATTGAAGAAAATCTTCGGCGGGACGCTGTCGAACTGCGCGTCGCCGGCCTCCAGGCGCTGCAACAACTTTTCCTGGGTAGCGCTGTCTTGCTCGGCAAATAGCTTACCGTTCATCGCTTTCGACCAGGCATCCGTGGCAGCGATGCCCAGGCGATAGATCTCCTTGGGCACCAATTTGCTCTGCCAGCCCATTTCAGGCGGCGCGTCGGCATTGAACGGGCCTTGCATGAACCACAGGGCACCCGCCGCGTACGGCGTGTTCATCTGACGGTCGATGTATTCCGGCGCGCCGGCTTCCAGGGCGCCTGGGCCCTGGTCGTCCGCCGGGATCAGGCGCGCAACGGCCGCGTTGATAAAGGCCCATTCCTCGGCAGTGAAATAGCTCGGCTCATAGGCCTTGCTGCTGACGGGCGCCTTCTCCGGGCTGGCTTGAGCCGGTTCGGGAACCGCCATCAGCATCGAACCGCCCAGGCCCGTGCTGGCGACAGTGACCACGGGGATCAAGGTCAAGGATTTGCGTAAAAACTCACGCCGGGGGTTGTCTTGATCTTGATCAGACATGGTGGCACCTCATCATGTGGTCACGGATTTATCAGCCGCTTCGAGGAACGACTTATAGTTTTGGCAGTAAATGGGATCCAAAGGACCCAAGGGGATAGAACACAGCAGCAATCAATAGTTACAAAGGATAGCAGGCTAAGGATCGGGGAAAATCGATTCAGCGCGAAAAAACCTGCTCGGAGCCGGCTTATTCACGATTCTTTGACGAGCACCTCACGCGGCATTGACCCCCTGTAGGCGAATCTGGGCCCCATCAGCCCCTTCCTATTCGGTTACATCGCGCATGTTCAAGAATCAATTGCTGCCTGCCCTCAGCCTCGTGTTCATGGCGTTGTTCACCACCGCACCCTCCCAGGCCGAAGAGCTCACGCCCATCCGTTCATCGGAATGGGCCCAGCCTGTGGGCAATCAATACAACCTGTATCAAATGTCGCCCACGCTCTATCGCAGCGCGCTGCCGGATAGCGGTGCTGTTCCTGTATTGGAAAAGCTCAAGATCGGTACGGTGATCAACTTTTTGCCCGAGTCAGATGCCAACTGGCTGAAATCACCCGGCATCAACCAGGTGCAATTGTCCTATCGCACCAACCATGTCGATGACGCCGATGTGCTCGCAGCGTTGCGCGCGATTCAGGATGCCGAAGCCAACGGCCCGGTGCTGATGCACTGCAAACACGGCTCCGACCGCACGGGCCTGATGGCGGCGATGTATCGGGTGGTGATTCAGGGATGGAGCAAGGAAGACGCGCTGAACGAAATGACCTTGGGCGGCTTCGGCGCCAGTAGCGGCTTCAAGGACGGCGTTCGCTACATGATGAAGGCGGATGTCGACAAGTTACGCACTGCACTGGCCAACGGCGAATGCAGCACCAGCGCCTTTGCGCTGTGCTCGATGAAAAGCTGGCTGAATACCGCGGACAACGCCAAAGACCCGGCCGAGGAAAAAACCGCCTGGGTGGTCGCTCCCTGAGCCATCAACCCAGGGAGCGCTTCTCGGTCAGTCTTTTTTCAGCTTCGGATTAGGGAAGAACTGCACCGCCTGCACCTTGGGGTCCGGTGCTTTCAACGCCGACGTATTAACCCGCGTACCCAATTCCTTGGGCACTGACAGACCTTGTTCATTCAGCGTGTCGGAATAGCCGCAAGCCACGCATTCGCGGTGCGGAACATCGTCCTCGCTCCACATCATCAACTTGTCCGGCTCGCTGCACGCCGGGCAGACTGCCCCGGCGATAAAGCGTTTTTTGGTTTTCACAGGTGCTTCACTCATGCTGCCGCGTCCTCACTCAGGCCGCTGTGGCGCAAGAGTGCGTCAATCGACGGCGCCCGTCCGCGGAAATCGACGAACAGCACCATCGGTGCCTGGGAACCGCCACGGGCCAGGATCGCCTCGCGGAACGCCCGGCCAGTCTCGGCATTGAGCACGCCATCTTCTTCGAACTTGGAAAAGGCATCGGCCGACAGCACTTCCGCCCACTTGTAGCTGTAGTAACCCGCGGCGTAACCGCCAGCGAAGATATGCGCGAAGCTGTTGGGGAAGCGGTTGTAGGCGGGCGGACGCATCACCGACACCTCATCACGCACACCTTCCAGCACCTGCAGCACGCTGCGGCCATCGCCGTGGGTAGCGTGCAGCTCGAAGTCGAACAGCGAGAACTCCAACTGGCGAACCATCATCAGGCCGGACTGGAAGTTCTTCGCCGCGAGCATTTTTTCCAGCAGGTCCTGAGGCAGCGGCTCACCGGTTTCATAGTGACCGGAAATCAGCGCCAGGCCTTCCGGCTCCCAGCACCAGTTCTCCATGAACTGGCTCGGCAACTCCACCGCATCCCAGGCCACGCCGTTGATGCCGGACACGCCGGCGTGCTCGACACGGGTCAACAGGTGGTGCAGGCCGTGGCCGAATTCGTGGAACAGCGTGGTCACTTCATTGTGGGTCAGCAGGGCAGGCTTGCCGCTGTCGGCCGGGGTGAAGTTGCACACCAGGTTGGCCACCGGGCTTTGCAGCACGCCATCAACCGTGCGGCGACGGTCTCGGGCGCCGTCCATCCAGGCACCCCCACGCTTATTGGCGCGGGCATACAGGTCGAAAAAGAAGCGGCCGACGTGCTGGCCGTTTTCCTTGATTTCGAACAGGCGAACATCCGGGTGCCAGGTGTCGAAGCCTTTCTGCTCGGCGATCTCGATGCCATACAGGCGTTGCACGATGGCGAACAGGCCGCTGAGTACCTTATCGATCGGGAAGTAGGCGCGCAGGGCTTCCTGGGAAACGCTGTAACGCTGCTCACGCAGTTTTTCGCCGTAGAAACCGCTGTCCCAGCTTTGCAGGTCCGCGCAGCCTTGTTCGGCGGCATAGGCCTTGAGCTGTTGCAGGTCCTGGGTGGCAAACGGCTTGCTGCGCTTGGCCAGGTCCCGCAGGAAGCTCAGCACCTGGTCGCTGGACTCGGCCATTTTGGTGGCCAGGCTCAGCTCGGAGAACGAGGCGAAGCCCAGCAGTTGCGCCAGCTCCTGACGCAGGTCGAGGATCTGTTCCATGACCGGGCCGTTATCGTTCTGACCGGCATTCGGGCCTTGGTCCGACGCGCGGGTGCAGTAGGCTGCGTAGATTTCTTCACGCAGGGCGCGGTCGTGGGCGTAGGTCATCACCGCGTAGTAGCTTGGGAATTCCAGGGTGATCAGCCAGCCGTCGAGGCCCTTGGCCTGGGCAGCCGCAGCCATTTGCGCCTTGGAGGAATCGGTCAGGCCGGCGAGGGTTGCTTCGTCAGTGACGTGCTTGGTCCAGGCCTGGGTGGCATCGAGCAATTGGTTGGAGAACTTGCTGCCCAGTTCGGAGAGCTTGCTCTGCACTTCGGCATAACGCTTTTGCTGCTCAGGCGGCAAATCGATACCCGACAGACGGAAGTCCCGCAGGGAGTGTTCCAGGATGGTTTTTTGCGCCACGTCGAAGCCGGCGGCTTCCGGGCTGTTGGCCAGGGCGTCGAAGGCCTGGAACAACTCGCGGTTCTGGCCCATCTCGGTGGAGTAGGCGCTCAGTGCCGGCAGGCACGCCTCGTAGGCTTCCCGCAGTTCGGCGCTGTTGCACACGGCATTCAGGTGGCTGACCGGGCTCCAGGCGGCACCCAGGCGGTCATTGAGTTCGTCCATGGCCAGGACCAGCCCGGCCCAGGTCGGATTTTTACCCTGGCTTTGCAGGATGCCTTCGATGGCGACGCGGTTGTCGGCGAGGATCTGTTCAATGGCCGGCTGCACGTGCTCGGCACGGATCGCCGAGAACGGCGGCAGGTCGTAGGACTGCAGAAGAGGGTTGTTCGCGCTCACGGTTGGCACCTTGGCTGAAGAAACATGTAAGAACAAAGATGGGGCCATCTTAATTACAATCAACGCCCACCGCAGCTATCAGCAGAAGAGAGAGAGCCTATCGTGACCCTTCGCACCTACCAGAATCACACGCCGGCCCTGGCCGCCGGGGCTTTCGTCGATGCATCGGCGGTGGTGATCGGCGACGTCGAAATCGGCACCGACAGCTCGGTATGGCCGCTGACGGTGATCCGCGGCGACATGCACCGCATCCGCATCGGTGCGCGCACCAGCGTGCAGGACGGCTGCGTGCTGCACATTACCCACGCAGGCCCCTTCAATCCTGATGGTTTCCCGCTGCTGATCGGCGACGATGTGACCATTGCCCACAAGGTCATGCTGCATGGCTGCACGGTAGGCAGCCGGATCCTGATCGGCATGGGCAGCATTGTGATGGACGGCGCCGTGGTGGAAGACGAGGTGATCATCGGCGCCGGCAGCCTGGTGCCGCCGGGCAAGAAACTTGAGAGCGGTTTTTTGTATGTTGGCAGCCCGGTTAAACAAATCCGCCCGCTGACTGACAAGGAACGGGCATTTTTCACCTACAGCGCCGCGAACTACGTAAAGCTCAAAGACCTGCACCTGGCCGAAGGCTTCGACCAATGACAAGGACACCCATGCATTACCAGACCGTTTTGTTCGACCTCGATGGCACCCTCACCGACCCGCGCGAAGGCATCACCCGCTCGATCCAGTACGCCCTCGCCAAACTGGGGATCGATGAGCCGGACCTGACCAAACTCGAGCACTTTATCGGCCCGCCGCTGCTGCAAGCGTTCATGCAGTTTTATGGCTTCGACGAAGCCAAGGCCTGGGAGGCGGTGAATTTCTACCGCGAGCGCTTCAAGGTCACCGGCCTGTACGAAAACCGCGTGTTCGACGGCGTGATGCCGCTGCTTGAGGAATTGAATGGCCAGGGCCGTCAGCTGTATGTAGCCACGTCCAAGCCTTGGGTATTTGCCCGGGAAATCGCCCGGCATTTTGATTTCGCCAAGCACTTCAAGGTGATCTACGGCAGCGAGCTGGACGGCACGCGCACCAACAAGGTCGAGCTGATTGCCCACCTGATGGCGCAAGAAAGCCTGGACCCGGCCAGCACCTTGATGATTGGCGACCGCAAGCACGACCTGATCGGGGCCCGCAGCAATGGGCTGGATTCGGCGGCGGTGGGTTATGGGTTTGGCAGCCATGAAGAGCTGAGTGCCGAGGCGCCGACCTGGCATTTCGAAACGTTGGCCGAGCTGCATCAGGCGTTTTTGCAACGGCCTTGAATGCGCTATCGCAGGCAAGCCAGCTCCCACATTTGATCACGGTCGGACAAGACAACTCAGTCAAATGTGGGAGCCGGGCTTGCCCGCGATGAGGCCCTACCGGCCAACCACTTGCCCGGATCCCTCCAACGCCCTCAGGGCCGCCTTGCGCTGATCCACCGGCAACCCGCCCAGCTTCTCCACCGCCGCAAAGAACTTCGGCCAATCCCCGCCTTCCTGCCGGAACAACGCGACGAACGCCGGCACCCACTGGTCATACAGCCCAAACGGCAGCAACCTTGCGTTGTTCATCGGCAGGTTGACCCAGGCGTCATAACGCTTGTCGCCACCCCACTGGCTATCGCGCATGTGCCGGTAGTCACGGCGCAGGCGCTCGAATTCAGCGGCCTTGGCCTGGCGCATGGCATCTGCCGTCAGCGGCTGCGCATACAACTGCTCCAGGCGTTTGCGGGTATCGAGCACCAGCCGGGTGAACTGGTCGCGCTGTTTCAACGCTGACTCGCTGGCAGGCGGCAAGCCTTGGGCGGCGCGCCATTGCCGGGTACCTTCCTGCTCGACGAAGGTGGCGTACGACTCGTTGAACTCGGTGTCGTCCTTCACATAAAACCGCTGGTGCGCCAGCTCATGAAAAATCAGCGTGGCCAGGCGCTCGTCCCCCCAGCTCATCATCGAACTCATGATCGGGTCGTTGAACCAGCCGAGGGTGGAATAGGCCTCCACGCCGCCAATCGACACATCCATCCCTTGCTGCTTCAACAAAGCCGCCTGGCCGCGTGCGGCGCCCTGGTTGTAGTAGCCGCGATAGGCCACGCAACCGGCAATCGGGAAGCAGTGGGTTTGCGGGGACAGGGAAAATTCAGGCGTGGCGAACACGTTCCAGACCACGTAAGGGCGGCCGATATCGGCATACAGCCGGTAACTCTGGTTATCCGGCAGGTGCAGGTGTTCGCTGGCGAAGGTGCGGGCTTTCTGCGACTGCGCCAAGTGCTCGCGCAGCACCTGTGGCCGGGACGGGTCGGCGACGACCGCGGAGACCGGCTCCCGGGCACGCAGCAATTGCCATTGGCCGTCTGCCAGTTGGCTGTAATAACTGACGCTGGAACAGCCACTGAGCAACAGCAGCATCAAGCCGGGAAGCAAACGCCTGACCATTAAAACCTCTCGCCGGTAACCATCCCGCCAGACTATCTCGCCTGTGGGGAATTTTTCCATGGCGTGGCGTGTTTATACTCATAGGGAGCGTGCTCCCGAACGCAGCCGTTCAAAAAACCATTCCTACAGTTGAGTGCTTAACATGCGTCAGCTACTGCTTCCCGTCGCCGCGATTTTTCTCAGTGCCTGTGCGTCGACGCCACTACCGCCGGTTGATCCACTCCAAGCCTGGGTCGACTTCACTACCCCGACACCCGGCGCCAAGCTGGTAATGGCGCAACGCCTGGACGGGAAAAACCTGAACGACGGGCGCTTCTTCCAAATGCCGCCTGGCAGCCATGAGCTGATGGTACGTTTTGATTTCGAGGTGCCTACCGGCGGCAGTTTCGGCGGGTTTGGCCAAACCACTGACCGTACCTGCTTCATGACCCTGCAATACGACCGTTTCGAGGCGGGCCAGCGCTATCGCCTGGAAGGGCGCTCACTGGGCTACAACCCGAATATCCGGCTGTACAACAAAGCGGGTCAATTGCTGGCCGAAGAACGTAGCGTCAACTGCATCTGATCAGTCGTTGTTCTTCTGGTAGACGATGGCTTTGGTGCCATTCTCACAGCTGCCGACAACCATGGCGCTGTCGTGCTTGTCAGCTTCTTCCTTGGTGACGATTTCGAGGGTGTAGGACGGAACGGCATTCGCCTGGATTTTGACCTCGATCTCCTTCCTGAGCTCTTCACAATCTTTTGGCGCCGCCAGCGCCGACGTGGCCAGTGCACAGCAGATAACCGCCAAGGCAATACGTTTCATGTGTGAAGCTCCCTGAATGCACGCGCACGGGTGTGCGCTGAGTCTGCAATCGGCTATTCGACCACATTTGCACCTGCAGGGGCGAGCAAGCTCACCCCTGCAAGGGGGTTGCATCAACTAACCAGCGTGCCATCCAGGGTAATGGTTGCATTCAGTACCTTGGACACGGGGCATCCTTCCTTGGCCTTTTTGCTCAGCTCATCAAACTGCGCCTGGCTGGCGCCCGGGATCTTCGCCTTGAGGGTCAGGTGCACGGCAGTAATCGCAAAGCCACCGTCCACTTGGTCCAGGGTCACTTCGGCCTGGGTGTCGATGCTGTCGGCCTTGAGCCCGGCATCGCCGAGAATCATGGAAAACGCCATGGAGAAACAACCGGCATGGGCTGCGCCGATCAGTTCTTCAGGGTTGGTGCCCTTGCCACCTTCGAAACGGGCCTTGAAGCCGTAAGGCGCTTCACGCAGAACGCCGGTTTCGGTGGAAATGGAACCCAGGCCAGTCTTCAGGTCGCCTTCCCAATGCGCGGATGCTTTTTTAACAATACTCATAGCGGTCTCCTCGAACGGTGGTTTTGCGTCAGTAAGGGTTCTGAGGATAGACGCCACGGCAAAGTTCATCTTGTCGGAGAAACCTAGCGATTAAGTAGGAAATTTCACCATCGCTATTGAATCTCGGGTATATGCCCTCATTGCATAGGACATGCACATGAAGCGGCAGGTTTTGGTTCGTCTAAGAAGCCTGCGCCCCCATTGGAGAAGCAGGCTTATGAAATCGCTGTCCGACGTAAAGTTCTCGACCCTCGACCTCGTGCCCGTGCGTGCCAACGGCAGCCCGGCGCAGTCGCTGCGCAATTCCCTGGACCTGGCCCAGCACGTGGAAAAATTCGGCTACAACCGTTTCTGGGTCGCCGAACACCACAATATGGACGGCATCGCCAGCTCGGCGACCTCGGTATTGCTGGGTTACCTGGCCGGTGGCACCTCGACGATCCGTGTCGGTTCCGGTGGCGTGATGCTGCCCAACCACGCACCGCTGGTGATCGCCGAGCAGTTCGGCACCCTGGAAAGCCTGTACCCGGGCCGCATCGACCTGGGCCTTGGCCGCGCACCAGGCTCCGACCAGATGACCGCCCGCGCGCTGCGCCGTGAACGCTCCGGCAGCGCTGATGATTTCCCGGAAGACGTGGCAGAACTGATGGCCTACCTCGGCCCGCGCACTCCGGACCAACGAGTGATCGCCGTACCCGGCACCGGCACCAACGTCCCTGTGTGGCTATTGGGCTCCAGCCTGTTCAGTGCGCAGCTGGCAGGCGAGCGCGGTTTGCCTTACGCCTTTGCCTCACATTTCGCACCGCGCCTGATGCATGAAGCGATTCGCGTCTATCGCAACCACTTCAAGCCTTCGGCCGTGCTGGACAAGCCCTACGTGATGCTCGGCATCCCGCTGGTGGCCGCCGACACCGATGAGCAAGCCGACTACCTGGCCACCTCGGTGTACCAGCGAATTCTCGCGCTGATGCGTGGGCAAAGCCTGGTGCAGCGCCCGCCGGTCAAGACTATGGACGGCCTGTGGCTGCCCCATGAGAAAGACGCCGTGGGCAGTTTCCTCGGCCTGGCCATGGTGGGCAGCCCGCAGAAGATCCGCGCCAAGCTGGAGGTGCTGGTGGAGCAGACCGGCGCTGATGAGCTGATCTTTACCTGTGACCTGTACGAACATGCCGACCGGATTCATTCCTACGAGCTGCTGGCGCAGGTCATGAAGGGCTGAATCCAGGAGTGAGGCGGGACGCAGAGCATCCCAGGCTTCATTCCCACGCGGAGCGAGGGATCGCAGGCATAAAAAAACCGACGCACTTGCGTCGGTTTTTTACGTCTGCAACACGGGATCACCCGCGCTTGTAGGCGATTTCCTTGGTACCGGCTTCACAGCTGCCGACAACCGTGTGGTCACTAGGTGCAGCACCTTTGTCCACGATTTCCAGGGAGTAGCCCGAAGCGCCTTTCGCGTCGATTTTCGCCGCAATCTCGCTTTTCAGCTCTTCACAAGGCTTGCCCGCCGCCAGGGCCGTGCCCGCAATGCTCAACAAACCTACCGCCAACAAAAAGTTCTTCATCCGTCACTTCCTTGGGTTGATCGAAAGGAAGCACGCCGACGCTCGTCACGTCGACGTGCCTAAAGGTTGTAGCGGAGTTTATGGCAATCGGCCAGCGCGCAAGTTCAACCGGCTCAATCAACTACTGGCAATTCGGAACCCCACCTTGAGGGTGACCTGGAAATGCGCTGCCTTGCCGTCCTTGATGTGGCCACGGGTTTCGGTCACTTCAAACCACTCCAAGTGCTTGATGCTCTTGCTGGCTTCAGCCAGGGCATTGTTGATGGCCTCCTCGATGCTGGTCGCGGAAGAGCCCACCAGTTCGACTTTCTTGTAGGTGTGATGATCACTCATAAGTTTTTCTCCTGGGGTCGTTAATCAAGACTAGCAGTGAATTCTCGTACTGCTTCTGGCGGCTATTGCGATGTGAAAGTTCAGATTTACTGCACTTTCTGAAACCGCCGCAGTCGGAAACAACACACGCCACTCAATCACTCCAGGAGAGCCCACATGGCCAACACCTCTTTACGCAAAGCGTCATTGGAAAGCATGGAAGCCGAGATTTCGAGCCTGCTCAAATCTTTGGAAAGCCTCAAGGACGATGCGTCTGACGAGTCGCGCAAAACCCTGAAGGCCCTGAAAAGCAATGCCGAGAACGCCCTCAAGCATTCTCGCCACCTGATCAGCGATGCCTATGAAGAAAGCAAAGTCAAAATCCGCGAAACCGGTGTTGCAACACGGGACTACGCGCAAGAGCATCCATGGACTACCGCCGGTGTTGCCGTCGGCGCGCTGGGTCTGCTGGCGGCCTACTTGCTGTGCAAACGCGGCGATTAAACGTCCTGGCGCGCAAGCTCAGCCTTGAGCCACTGCGCCAGTTGCCCGGCGCGCCCATCTGCGGCGCGCTTGGGTAGCCACAACGCCAGTTGCGCCGGGGTTTCACTGAAACCCCACGGCGCAACCAGGCGACCCGCTCGCAGGTCCTCTGCCACCAGCGGCTCAGGCGCAATTGCTACCCCCAGCCCGGCCACCGCCGCCTCCAGCAAATAATACAAATGCTCAAACCCCTGACCGTACTTCAACGCGCCAGCGTCGATCCCATGGTGCTGCGCCCAGCTGGGCCAGGCTTGCGGGCGTGAGGTAGTGTGCAACAGGGCCTCACTCAGCAGCGCCTCGGGAGGCGCCTGGCGCAATCGCTCGTAATGGGCAAAACGCGGGCTCATGACCGGGCCGATGCGTTCGCTGGCCAATTCATACACCTGCATATCCGCCGGCCATGGAGGTTCGGCGAACACCAGCAGCGCGTCCAGGCCGGGGCGGCGTGGGTCAAGATCGCCTTCACCCGCCGACAGATGCAGGCGCAAATCCGGCAACTCGGCGTTCAGGCGCCCCAGACGCGGAATAAACCAGCGCGCCAGCAGGCTGCCGGAGCAGCCGAGCACAAACGGCGCATCGGCACTGCTTTGCGTGAGCTCGGCGCAGGTGTCCCTCAGTCGCTCGAACGCCTCGAAACTCGCATCCCGCAGACGAATGCCGGCATCTGTGAGTTTGAGGCCGCGCCCGTCCTTGGCGAACAGGCTGACGCCGAGGTGTTCTTCCAACACCTTGAGCTGCCGGCTGACCGCACCATGGGTCACATGCAGTTGCTCAGCGGCCTGGCTAACGCTGTTCAGGCGCGCAGTCGCCTCAAAAGCGCGCAAAGCATTCAGCGGTGGGAGGTCTCGGCTCATCTGTGAGTTTTCCTGACAGGTTGTGGCGATCTTATCGGTTTTCACGTGGAAGCGTCAGGGGTAGAGTGACCGTCATTGCCTCTTACACATTTTCTACCTGGAGCGTCCCATGACTCAGACCCAGACCGATTTACGCAACGGCCCGGATGCCAATGGCCTGTTTGGTTCGTTCGGCGGCCGCTACGTGGCGGAAACCCTGATGCCGTTGATCCTTGACCTGGCCCGCGAATACGAAGCGGCCAAGATCGATCCGGCCTTCAACGAAGAACTGGCCTACTTCCAGCGCGACTACGTCGGACGCCCAAGCCCGCTGTACTTCGCCGAGCGCCTGACCGAGTTCTGCTGTGGCGCCAAGATCTACCTCAAGCGCGAAGAGCTGAACCACACCGGCGCCCACAAGATCAACAACTGCATCGGCCAGATCCTGCTGGCGCGGCGCATGGGTAAAAAACGCATCATCGCCGAGACCGGCGCCGGCATGCACGGTGTGGCCACCGCCACCGTCGCCGCGCGTTTTGGCCTGCAATGCGTGATCTACATGGGCACCACCGACATCGAGCGCCAACAGGCCAACGTATTTCGCATGAAGCTGCTGGGCGCTGAAGTGATCCCGGTAGTCGCCGGTACCGGCACCCTGAAAGACGCGATGAACGAAGCCCTGCGTGACTGGGTGACCAATGTCGACAGCACCTTCTACCTGATCGGCACCGTGGCCGGCCCGCACCCGTACCCGGCGATGGTTCGCGACTTCCAGGCCGTGATCGGCAAGGAAACCCGTACCCAGCTGCAGGCCCAGGAAGGCCGTCTGCCCGACAGCCTGGTGGCGTGCATCGGCGGCGGTTCCAATGCCATGGGCCTGTTCCATCCGTTCCTGGATGACACCAGCGTCGAGATCATCGGCGTTGAAGCGGCCGGCTACGGCATCGAGACCGGCAAACACGCGGCCAGCCTCAACGGCGGCGTACCGGGTGTGCTCCACGGCAACCGTACCTTCCTGTTGCAGGACGACGATGGCCAGATCATCGACGCCCACTCGATCTCAGCGGGCCTCGACTACCCGGGCATCGGCCCTGAACACGCCTGGTTGCACGACATCGGTCGAGTCCAGTACACCTCGGTGACCGACGATGAAGCCCTCGACGCCTTTCACAAATGCTGCCGCCTGGAAGGGATTATTCCTGCACTGGAAAGCGCCCACGCCTTGGCCGAAGTGTTCAAGCGCGCGCCGACCTTGCCGAAAGATCACCTGATGGTGGTCAACCTGTCCGGCCGTGGCGACAAAGACATGCAAACCGTGATGCACCACATGGAACAGTCCAAGCAGGAGAAACACTAAATGAGCCGCCTGCAAACACGTTTTGCGCAACTGAAAGAACAAAACCGCGCCGCCCTGGTGACCTTCGTCACCGCTGGCGACCCGGGCTATGACACCTCGCTGGCGATCCTCAAGGGCTTGCCGGCGGCCGGCGCCGATGTGATCGAACTGGGCATGCCGTTCACTGACCCGATGGCTGACGGCCCGGCCATTCAACTGGCCAACATCCGCGCGCTGACCGCCAAGCAGAACCTCACGAAAACCCTGCAAATGGTTCGCGAGTTCCGCGAGGGCAACAGCGACACGCCGCTGGTGCTGATGGGCTACTTCAACCCGATCCACATGTACGGCGTGCCACGCTTCATCAGCGATGCGAAAGAAGCCGGCGTCGACGGCCTGATCGTGGTCGACATGCCGCCGGAACATAACGGCGAGCTGTGCGACCCGGCCCAGGCTGCCGGTATCGACTTTATCCGCCTGACCACGCCGACCACCGACGACGCGCGCCTGCCGACCGTGCTCAACGGCAGCTCAGGGTTTGTGTACTACGTCTCGGTGGCCGGTGTGACCGGCGCAGGCGCCGCGACCCTGGAACACGTCGAAGAGGCCGTGGCCCGTCTGCGTCGGCATACCGACCTGCCGATCAGCATCGGTTTCGGCATCCGCACCCCGGAGCAGGCCGCTGCAATCGCCCGCCTGGCAGACGGTGTGGTGGTGGGGTCGGCACTGATCGACCACATCGCCAACGCCAGCAATGATCAACAGGCCATCGACGGTGTATTGACCCTGTGCTCGGCGCTGTCGGAAGGTGTACGCAACGCCCGTAAGTAAGCGGCTCGTAAGCGGTAGGTAAAGTTCCTGATACAGAGGAATCATGCTGGCAAATCAGCACCTAAGCTAACAAGACCAAGGGATTTCGAACCCGGTTCGAAATCCCTTTTTTGTTCGTGCAGTACTGAGGAAACAGCCCCATGAAAATCCCCAAACGTTTGATTGCAGGTGTAGGTGTGCTGGTGCTTGGCGCCAGCGCCCTGGTCCAAGCTGCGCCCTATGATCAGGGTGGCGGACCTGACCGTGGTGGCCCACAGGGCCAGCACGATCAACGTGGCGATGACCATCGCGGGCCGCAGGACAACCACCGTGGCGGGCCGCCTCAGGACTTTGGTCCTGTGAGACAGGTCATCCGCGACAACCATGGCGACTTCCGCCGTGGCGCGCCGCCGCCTCCCGGCATCCACCTGGTGCGCGGCCAGCGCCTGCCGCCAAACTACTATGGTGAGCGTCTGGACCCACGGGCGCTGGGCCATCTGCCGCAATACCCTGGTTATGAATGGCGCCGTTCGGGTGGGGACATCGTATTGATCGCCGTTGGCACCAGCATCGTCTATCAGATTCTGGATGGCGCGCTGTACTAGAGCCGGACGGCTTTTGTGGTGAGGGAGCTTGCTGTGGCTGGGGAGCTGGTGTGGCTGGGGAGCTGGTGTGGCGAGGGAGCTTGCTCCCGCTGGGCTGCGCAGCGGCCCCAAAATCCTGGGAGCGCTGCGCACTCCAGCGGGAGCAAGCTCCCTCGCCACACCAGCTCCCTCGCCACAGCAAGCCCCCTCGCCGCAGCAGTCGCCTAAATCTCGATACGCTCGACCTTGCCGACCAACAAGATGTAGGACAACGCACCCAACAACGCCAGCACCGCGATGTACGTAATCGCCGGCGCAAACGAATCCCCGGTCGCCAGAAAGCCAATCACGATCGGCGTGGTAATCGCCGACAGATTGCCGATGAAGTTGAACACCCCTCCGGTCAGCCCCAGCAGCCTTGCCGGCGCCAGGGTCGACACCAGCGACCAGGTGATCGACGCCAGGCCATTGCCGAAAAACGCCACCGCCAGAAACGCAATCACCCACGCCGTGGAATCAACAAAGTTGGCGCCGATGATCGCCGTGGAAATCAACAGCCCGCCAATGATCGGCAACTTGCGCGCAAACCCCACGGACGCTCCCCGGCGAATCAGCCAATCGGAAAACAGCCCCGAACACAGCACCCCGACAAACGCCGCCAGAAACGGCAGCGACGCCAGCAGGCCGGACTTGATGAAGTCCATGCCGCGATATTTCACCAGGTAGGTCGGAAACCACGTCAGGAAAAACCACAACGTGGAATTCAGGCAGAACTGCCCCAGGTAGATCCCCCACAGTTTGCGCTTGCTCAACACGATGCCGAGGTCGACCCAGCTGAACGGTGCCTTGGCCGCCTGCGCCTGGATGTCCACCAACCCGCCGCCTTCGCGGATCAGCTCGATTTCCGCCGCATTCGCGCCTTTGAAATCCCGTGGCTCGCGGTACACCGCGTACCAGATCAACGCCCATACAATGCCCACGCCGCCGGTGGCGACAAACACCATGTGCCAGCCAAAGGTGTGTTGCAGCCAGGCCAACACCGGCGTGAGAAACGCCAGCCCGACAAATTGCCCGGAGGTATAAACGCCGATCGCCGTGGTCCGTTCACGCTCGGGGAACCAGGTGGTGACCACGCGGCTGTTGATCGGGTAGGCCGGGGCCTCCAGGGCGCCCACCGCCATGCGCAATACGAACAGCGCGATGAAGCTGGCGGCGAAACCGAGCATCACCGTGGCCACCGACCACAGCAGCAGGGCGACGCTGTAGAGAATGCGCGGCGGCACCCGGTCCACCAGCCAGCCGCCGGGAATCTGCATGGCCGCGTAGGTCCAGCCGAACGCGGAGAAGATCAACCCGACATGCACCGGGTCGATCCCCAGCTCGCTGGTCAGGGCCGGAGCGGCAATCGACAGGTTGCTGCGGTCCAGGTAGTTGATCACCACGGTGATGAACAGCAGCACCATGATGAAGAAACGCTTTCGGCTGGGCGTGACTAAAGAAGCCTGCCCGGTGAAGGACTCGGATTGCATGGGGGTTGCCTCTTCTTATGGTTATTGAGGACAGGTCTTACTGAAGAAACCGAATCAAATGTGGGAGCGGGCTTGCTCGCGAAAGCGGTCTACCTGCAGCGGATGTGTTGACTGACACTCCGCCTTCGCGAGCAAGCCCGCTCCCAAATTGATCGGGTTTTCACCTCAAATTCGCGGTGTTTACCACTCCGCGAAGCTGCCGTCGGCATGCCGCCAGATCGGATTGCGCCAGCGATGCCCGATGGCCGCGCGTTCGATCACGTATTCCTCGTTGATCTCGATGCCCAAGCCTGGCCCGTTGGGGATTTTCACAAAGCCCTGGTCGTAGTCGAAAACACCCGGATCGCGCACGTAATCCAGCAGGTCATTGCTCTCGTTGTAGTGAATGCCCAGGCTCTGTTCCTGGATGAACGCGTTGTAGCAAACCGCATCCAGCTGCAGGCACGCTGCCAGGGCAATCGGGCCGAGCGGGCAGTGCAGGGCAAGGGCCACGTCGTAGGCTTCGGCCATGTTGGCAATCTTGCGGGTTTCGGTGATACCGCCGGCGTGGGACGCATCCGGCTGGATGATGTCGACGTAGCCTTCGCTGAGCACGCGCTTGAAGTCCCAGCGCGAGAACAGGCGCTCGCCGAGGGCAATCGGGGTGCTGGTGAGCGGCGCCAGCTCTTTCAGCGCTTCGTAGTTTTCGCTGAGCACCGGCTCTTCGATAAACATCAGTTTGTAGGGGTCGAGTTCCTTCATCAGCACCTTGGCCATGGGTTTGTGCACCCGGCCATGGAAGTCGACGCCGATGCCGACGTTCGGACCGACCGCATCCCGCACGGCGGCGACGTTGGCCAGGGCCTGGTCGACTTTTTCGAAGCTGTCGAGAAATTGCAGCTCTTCGGTGCCGTTCATTTTCACCGCGGTAAAACCACGGGCCACGGCTTCCTTGGCGGCGCGGGCAGTGTCGGCCGGGCGGTCGCCACCGATCCACGAATACACGCGGATCTTGTCGCGCACCTGGCCACCCAGCAAGTCGCTGACCGACACGCCGAGGGCCTTGCCCTTGATGTCCCACAGCGCCTGGTCGATACCGGCGAGAGCGCTCATATGGATCGCGCCGCCACGGTAGAAACCGCCTCGATAGAGCACGGTCCAGATGTCCTCGATATTGCGTGGGTCCTTGCCGATCAAGTAGTCGGACAATTCCTCGACGGCGGCAGCCACGGTATGGGCGCGGCCCTCGACAACGGGCTCGCCCCAACCAGTCACGCCCTGGTCGGTTTCAACCTTGAGGAAGCACCAGCGCGGCGGGACGATGAAGGTGGTCAGTTTGGTGATTTTCATCTTCTTATCTCTCTTGTAGATGGAGAACGCTGATCAGCCCAAGGCATGCCAGGCGGCGACGTAGGCCTGGGCGTTGCTCGCCACTTGGGCGACGCTCATGCCCGGCTTGAATAACCCGGAGCCCAGGCCGAAGCCCTTGACGCCCGCGTCGAAAAATACCTGCATGTTGTCCGGGGTGATGCCGCCCACCGGCAGCAGCACGGTGCCGGCGGGCAGTACCGCGAGCCAGGCCTTGACCACCGCCGGGCCCATTTGCTCGGCCGGGAACAGCTTCAGCACGTCGGCGCCTTCGGCCAGCGCGGCAAACGCTTCGGTGGGCGTGGCCACACCCGGCGACAGATACAGGCCCGCGGCCTTGGCGGCTCGCAGCACCTTGGCATCGCTATGGGGCATGACGATCACCTGGCCGCCGGCGGCTTTGACTTGATCGACCTGTTCCGGGGTCAGCACGGTGCCGGCGCCGATCAGGCAATCGGCGGGCAGGCTGTCCCGCAGGATGCGGATGCTGGAATAAGGATCCGGCGAGTTCAGCGGCACTTCGATCACCCTGAAGCCCGCCGTGTACAACACCTCGCCGATCGCCAGCGCCTCCTCCGGTCGCAGGCCGCGCAGGATCGCGATCAAACCGTTGTGTGTCAGTGCTTGCTTGAGCATGTCGGGCCTCTCGTCAGGTTGCAGGCAGCAGCCCCGCCGCCATGGCCAGCTGCCAAAGGCCACGCTCGGTAGCCTCCTGCGCCAGGATCACGTGGGGGAAGCCACAGAGTTGGAGTGCACGCTGGTAGCGGGTGCAGAGTTGGGGTGTGCCGACCAGGACGATGTCGCGCTGCTGGCTGGGCTTGCGAGTGCGCAGGCCGGTCAGTTCGTGGCCAATCAACAGCCCGGACAGATAGTCCGGTTGCTCGTCAGGCGCCAGCTCGCCGGTCAATCCCAGGGAGCGTGCGCTGAACAAGTTCGACAACAGGCCCGTTTGGCCGTCTGCCGACAGCGCAACCTGAACACCGCGATCAAAAGCGGCCACCTGGAACTGTTCGGAAGGGCGCTGGGTGCGCCCCAGAATGCTGTGCTGACTGAGCACGGCGAACAACTCGCCGGTCATGAAAGTATCGAAGTGAGTGATGCAGCCTTCCACCACCTCCACCCACTTGGAATGGCTGCCCGGCAGGCCGATCAATACGTCGCGCCCGGTATGGGCAGACAGGCTTTGCAGCACGCCGAGCACCTGGGTTTCTTCACCGCGCATCACATTGGGCAACGCGCCGCGTTGAATCACGCCGGGCACGATGTGCACCGCTGCGCCCCGCAGGCTGCGCACCACATGCAGCGCCTGGCCGAGGGTAGAAACGTCGGCCGGGGTGTCGCGGTAAGCCGCTTCGCTCCAGCCCTGGGCGCTGCCGACCATGCCGCAGGCGATAACGGGAAGGTCGGGCTGGGTGTCGAGCCAGTCACCGCAGGCTGCGTCGAATGCCAGCTCGAACCCGTTGCTGCAGCGAACACCGGCTATTTCCCGGGCTTCAGTGGGCAGGTGCATGATCCCCGACGCCAAGGTGCGCCGTTCGATCACGACGCCTGCCGGGCCGAGCTTGTAAGCACGAAGGGAACTGGTTCCCCAATCGAGCGCGATCAATTGCGCCTGCATCGCTTCACCTGAGTGTTCTGAGCGGATGAGGCGAATATAAACCCAAGACCGGCAAAGTCTCAATATATAAATATCAGTCCCATATATAGGGAAATTGCAGGCTTAAAATATTGACAGATCCAGCGTGCGCATCGCCCCCATCCAGATCGCGTGTTCGGTGTGGTCCTTGAGGTCATCACCGGTGGTCGGGTGCAGGAACACCACCAGGCCGTTGCGGTTGAGGGCCAGCCAAGGCAGCACGACGCCGATGTATTCAGGTTCGAATGCCAGCTGGCAGCTCCAGTCCGGGTGCGGGCCCACCGGGCGTTCATGCACTCGGCCCATGCGCAGCGGAAACAATTGCGCGGCGTCTTCGCAGAGTTTGCGCGCCTGGTCGATGGTGTTGGCGTCGAAATAGATATGGGCGTGGTAGCCCTTGATACGTTGCATGACAGGCTCCGGGCTCATTGATCGGCAAATCCTAGACCGCAATGGACGGCAGGGCCAGACCGGTCAGCGATTGTGCGCTGCTGGCCTGTTCGGTCATCAGCCAGTCGACGAAACGCTCGATCAACTGGCTGCGGCGTTTGCGCTGGGGCAGCACCACGTAATAGCCGAAGCGCGAGATCACCGTGTCGCCAATCGGCCGGCACAGCCATTTTTGCTCCAGCAGGTTATCCACAAGGTGACGCCAGCCGATGGCCACGCCCTGGCCCGCGATCGCGGCCTGGATCAACAGCGTGTAATTGTCGAAACGCAGTTGGCCCGGGGTGGGCGCGGTGGTAATGCCCAGTTCGCGAAACACCCCGCTCCAGTCGAACCACTGGTTGTTGTTTTGCTGGCGCAGGTGCAGCAAGGGGAACTCCAGCAGGCTCTGCACCGACAGTGGCGCGACTCGGTCCTGGAGTAGCTGCGGGCTGCACACCGGGAACACTTCCTCGTTGAACAGCCACAGGCTGTCGCCCTGTTTGAAGCGGCCGTCACCGAACAGCACCGCTACATCGATATCGCTGCGCAACGTGGCGTGGTTACGCTCGCTGGTGACCAGGCTCACGTCCACCTGCGGGTTGGCTTCATGGAAACGATGCAGGCGTGGCATCAGCCAATACGCGGCGAAGGCAAAGTCGGTCGCCACCTGCAGGACTTCATGCTGGTCCTGCTCGGCAATCGCGCTCAGGCCCTGGTTGATGCTCTGCAAACCGGCCTGTACCTGCTCGAATAACAAGGCGCCCGCGTCGGTCAGCTCGATGCCACGGTAGATGCGATCAAACAGGCGCACCTTCAGCTGTTCTTCCAGGCGCTTGATCTGCTGGCTGATGGCCGGCTGGGTGGTGCCCAACTCCATCGCCGCTGCCGTAAAGCTGCGTTGGCGCGCTGCGGATTCAAAGGCACGCAGCAGGTCGAGTGACAGGTGACCGAGGGATTGATACATAAGCTGGGCTTATCCTAGACATTGCTTCTTATGGGCTTTACCACGATTTCCATGGCCTGCATGCTCATTCGCATAAACATCGACTATGGAATGCCGCGAAACCATGAAGCGCAAGAACATTCTTTTTATCATGGCCGATCAAATGGCCGCGCCGATGCTTCCGTTCTACGGTCCTTCGCCTATCAAACTGCCAAACTTGAGTCGCCTCGCCGCTGAGGGCGTGGTGTTCGACGCCGCTTACTGCAACAGTCCGCTGTGTGCGCCATCGCGCTTTACCCTGGTGAGTGGGCAGTTGCCGAGCAAGATCGGCGCCTACGACAACGCGGCCGATTTCCCCGCCGACGTGCCGACCTATGCCCACTACCTGCGCCGCCTCGGCTACCGCACCGCGCTGTCGGGCAAGATGCATTTTTGCGGCCCCGACCAGCTCCACGGCTATGAAGAACGCCTGACCAGTGACATCTACCCGGCCGACTATGGCTGGGCCGTGAACTGGGATGAGCCGGACGTGCGCCCCTCCTGGTACCACAACATGGCGTCGGTGCTGCAGGCCGGGCCGTGCGTGCGCACCAACCAGCTGGATTTCGACGAAGAGGTAGTGTTCAAGGCCCAGCAGTACCTGTTCGACCATATCCGCGAAGATGGCGACCAGCCGTTCTGCCTGACCGTGTCGATGACGCACCCACACGACCCTTACACCATTCCCAAACCGTTCTGGGACCTGTACGACGACAACGACATCCCGCTGCCTGCAACACCGCCACAGGCTGACCTCGACCCTCACTCCCAGCGCCTGCTCAAGGTCTATGACCTGTGGGACAAGCCGCTGCCGCTGAACAAGATCCGCGATGCACGCCGCGCCTACTTCGGCGCGTGCAGCTACATTGACAGCAACGTCGGCAAGCTGCTGCAAACCCTGGAAGACACGGGCCTGGCCGATGACACCATCATCATCTTCTCCGGCGACCACGGCGACATGCTCGGCGAACGCGGGCTCTGGTACAAAATGCACTGGTTTGAAATGGCCGCCCGGGTGCCGCTGCTGATCAGCGCGCCGGGGCAGTTTGCGGCCGGCCGGGTGACCGCCGCCGTGTCCACCGCCGACCTGCTGCCTACCCTGGTGGAACTGGCCGGCGGCGAGCTGGACCCGAGGCTGGCGCTGGACGGCCGCTCGCTGGTGTCTCACCTGCAAGGGCAGGGCGGGCACGACGAAGTGTTCGGTGAGTACATGGCCGAGGGCACCATCAGCCCGCTGATGATGATTCGCCGTGGCGCCTACAAGTTCATCTACAGCGAGGACGATCCTTGCCTATTGTTCGATGTGCACAACGACCCGCACGAGCGGGAGGACCTCAGCCAGTCACCGGAACACCGGCCACTGTTCGAGGCGTTTTTGCATGAAGCGCGGGCCAAATGGGACATCCCGGCGATCCACCAGCAGGTGCTCGCCAGCCAACGCCGTCGCCGCCTGGTGTTCGAGGCGCTGACCCAGGGCAAGCTGAAGAGCTGGGACCACCAGCCACTGGTAGACGCCAGTCAGCAATACATGCGCAACCACATCGACCTCGACGATCTGGAGCGCAAGGCACGTTTTCCACAACCCTGCCAAAACCAATAAAACTGAGGGGAAGGCCATGCAAAAGTTATCCACCGTGTTGAGCGTTGCGCTGCTGGCATTGAGCAGTGCCGGCGTCTACGCGGACACCAGCTGCGACACCGTGAAGATGGCCGATCCGGGCTGGAGCGATATCGCCGCCACCAATGCCATTACCGGTTTCCTGTTGAACGGCATGGGCTACAAGGCCAAGGTCGACACCCTTGCGGTGCCGATCACCTTTGGCGGGCTCAAGGACGGCCAGGTGGACGTGTTCCTGGGTAACTGGATGCCGGCGCAGCAGGGCTTCTACGACAAGTTCGTGGCCAATGGCGATGTGGTGCAACTGGCGAAGAACCTCGACGGCACCGAGTTCACCCTGGCCGTGCCGGACTATGTCTGGGACGCCGGGGTGCATGACTTTGCCGACCTGAACAAGTTTGCCGACAAGTTCGACAAGAAGATCTACGGCATCGGTTCGGGTGCGCCGGCGAATCTCTCGTTGCAGGAAATCATCAAGAAGAACGACTTTGACCTGGGCCAGTGGAAGCTGATCGAGTCCAGTGAACAGGCGATGCTGGCCGAAGTGTCCCGGGCGGTGAAGAAGCAGAAGTTCGTGACCTTCCTCGGCTGGACGCCGCACCCGATGAACGTGCAGTTGAAGATGCATTACCTCAAGGGTGGGGAGAAGTACTTTGGTGACACCGGCAGCGTGTATACGTTGACCCGCAAGGGCTATGCACAGGCGTGCCCGAATGTGGGGAAATTGCTGACCAACCTGAGTTTCACCCAGGAGATGGAGAACGCCATCATGGCTGAGGTGGTGAACAAGAAGCTCAGTAATGCGGACGCGGCGAAGGCGTGGATCAAGGCGAACCCGGCGGTGCTGGACAAGTGGCTGGACGGGGTTAAAACCGTGGACGGCCAGGATGCACTGGCCGCTGTAAAAGCCACACTCTGATGCACTGATCGTTCCCACGCTCTGCGTGGGAACGCATCCGGTGACGCTCCGCGTCACGACTCAAGAGCGGACGCAGAGCGTCCAAGACGGCATTCCCACGCAGAGCGTGGGAACGATCATCATGAGCCTGATACTCTGATTCAAACCTCTTCAATCGAGTTTTAAATGCCCTGGCCCAACCGCCACAAACTCTTCCCCTTCCTCAGCTGGCTCCCGCGCCAAACCCGCGCCAGCGTCGGAAGGGACGCTGTCGTCGGCCTGAGCGGTGCAGTCCTGGCATTACCCCAGTCCATTGCCTACGCGCTGATCGCCGGGCTTCCACCGGAGTATGGCCTGTACGCCGCGATCATCCCGGTATTGATCGCCTGCTTGTGGGGCTCTTCCTGGCACCTGATCTGCGGCCCCACGGCAGCCATCTCTATCGTGCTCTACGCCAGCGTCAGCCCGTTGGCCGTGCCCGGCTCCCAGGACTACATCACACTCATCCTGTTGCTGACATTCCTGGCCGGCGTCTTCCAATGGCTGTTGGGTATGCTGCGCTTCGGCGCCCTGGTGAATTTCGTCTCGCATTCAGTGGTGCTCGGCTTCACCCTCGGCGCTGCGGTGGTGATCGCCCTGGGCCAACTGCCCAACCTGCTGGGGCTGGACCTGCCCAGCCAGGCCACGGCGATCAACAGTCTGCTGGCGCTGATCAACCATGCCGGGGAGTGGAATCGTCCTTCACTGGTGCTCGGGCTCGGCACCTTGCTGGTGGGGGTGCTGCTGAAACTCTGGGTACCGCGCTGGCCAACCCTGTTGATCGCACTGGCCCTGGGCAGCCTCATCCCGTGGCTGTGGCCGACGATGTTCGGGGAGGTGGCGCGGGTCAGTTCATTTGTCGGCAAGCTGCCACCGTTCAGCCCGCTGCCGATGGACCTGGACATGGTCCTGCGCCTGCTGCCGAGTGCCGTGGCGGTGGGCATGCTGGGGCTGGTGACCAGCCTGTCGATTGCGCGCTCACTGTCGGCCCGCTCCCAACAATTGCTCGATGCAAATCAGGAAGTGCGCGCCCAGGGTTTATCCAACATCGTCGGTGGATTTTTCTCGGGGTACTTGTCGGCGGGTTCCTTCACACGGTCGGGCCTGAGTTATGAGGCAGGCGCCTGTTCGCCGCTGGCGGGAGTGTTTTCCGCGTTGTGGGTGGCGTTGTTCGCGCTGTTCGGTGCGGCATTGATTGCGCATATCCCGATCCCGAGCATGGCCGCCAGCATCCTGCTGATTTGCTGGGGGTTGGTCGACCATCGTGGTATTCGGGCGCTGTTCCGGGTCAGCCGCGCAGAGTTCGTGGTGATGAGCCTGACCTGCATCGCCACGCTGTTGCTGGAGTTGCAAACGGCCATTTACGCCGGGGTGCTGGCGTCGCTGTTTTTCTACCTCAAGCGCACCTCACAGCCGCGGGTCCAGCAATGGCGTGACGGAGAGGACGATGTGCTGCGAGTCGGCGGGTCGATCTTTTTTGGCGCCAGCCATTACCTGCAAGTACGGCTGCAAAGCCTGCACGGCCAGCGGGTGGTGATCGAGGCGCAGCAGATCAACTTCATCGACTATTCCGGGGTGGAGATGCTGCACCAGGAAGCGCGCCGATTGAATGGAGTGGGGCGCAGCCTGGCGTTGCGCAAGGCCCGGCCGCAGGTGGTGGAAGAGCTGAAGAAACTGGAAGGGGCCGACAAATGCCCCATCCATTTCGAAGACTGAATGCGGTTAAAACTGTGGGAGCGGGCTTGCTCGCGAATGCGGTGTGACAGTCGCCGTATGTATCGACTGATCCACCGCATTCGCGAGCAAGCCCGCTCCCACATTTGGATTGCGTCAGGCCAGTTGGCTACGCAATTCAGCCAGCACCGGCGCGGAGTCCGGTCGAACGCCGCGCCACAGGAAGAACGCTTCCGCGGCCTGTTCCACCAGCATCCCCAGGCCATCCATTGCCACCGCCGCGCCCTGCTCACCGGCCCAGCGGCAGAAAGCCGTAGGCTCTTTGCCGTACATCATGTCGTAGCAAAAAGTCTTTCCGGGTTCGATCAGGCTGCCGGCAATCGGCGGTACATCGCCTGACAGGCTGGCGGACGTGGCATTGATGATCAGATCCACCGGTTCACGCAGCCAGTCGAAACCGCTGGCGGACACCGGGCCGAGATCGTCGAACAGCTCGGCGAGCAATTCCGCTTTTTCCACGGTGCGATTGGCAATGATCAGCGAAGCCGGCTGCTCAGCCAGCAACGGCTCCAACGCGCCGCGCACCGCACCACCGGCACCCAGCAGCAGGATACGTTTGCCTTGCAGGCTGAACCCGGCATTCACCGTCAAATCCCGCACCAGGCCGGCGCCGTCGGTGTTGTCTCCCAACAGGCTGCCATCGCCGAGCTTGCTCAGGGTATTCACCGCGCCGGCCCGTTGGGCGCGTTCGGTCAGGGCGTTGGCCAGGCGATAGGCCTCTTCCTTGAACGGTACGGTGACGTTGGCGCCACGGCCTTGTGCGAAAAATGCTTTTGCACAGCCGGTGAAATCCTCCAACGGCGCGAGCAAGGTGCTGTAGTCCAGTTGCTCGCCGGTCTGTTCGGCGAACAGACGGTGAATCAGCGGCGACTTGCTGTGGCCGATGGGGTTGCCGAAGACGACATAACGATCCATCAGACCGCCGCCTTGGGCAGCACACCCAGCCAGTCGCGGTCTTGCAGGAAGTAGTCGGTTAGGCGCGCTTCTTCGCTGTCGGGGGCGGCTTTCCAGTCATAGCTCCAGCGCACTTGGGGTGGCAGCGACATCAGGATCGACTCGGTACGCCCGCCCGATTGCAGGCCAAACAAAGTGCCGCGGTCGTAGACCAGGTTGAACTCGACGTAGCGGCCACGGCGGAATTCCTGGAATTCGCGCTGCTGCTCGGTATAGGCCATGGCCTTGCGGCGCTGGACGATTGGCAGGTAGGCGTCGATGTAGGCGTCGCCGATGGCGCGCATGAAGGCGAAGCTGGTGTCGAAGTCCCACTCGTTCAAATCATCGAAGAACAAACCGCCGATGCCCCGCGGTTCGTTGCGGTGCTTGATGTGGAAGTAGGTGTCGCACCAGGCCTTGTAGCGCGAGTACACGTCCGGGCCAAACGGCGCGCAGGCCTGTTCGGCGACGCGGTGCCAGTGGATGCAGTCTTCTTCGTTGCCGTAGTAGGGCGTCAGGTCGAAGCCGCCGCCAAACCACCACACCGGCTCTTCGCCTTCTTTTTCAGCGATGAAAAAACGCACATTGGCGTGGGAAGTCGGCACATGCGGGTTGTGCGGGTGGATCACCAGCGACACGCCGAGGGCTTCAAAACCGCGACCGGCCAATTCCGGGCGATGGGCACTGGCGGACGGTGGGAGGCCGCTGCCAAACACGTGGGAAAAGTTAACGCCGCCTTTCTCGATTACCGAACCGTTTTCGATCACACGGGTGCGACCGCCGCCGCCGGCAGGCCGGGTCCAGGCGTCTTCGATAAAGCGAGTGTCCGTCTCGAAGGTTTCCAGGGCGCTGCAAATGCGGTCTTGCAGGTCAAGCAGGTAGGCTTTGACAGCCTCGGTGCGGGTAGTCATGACATCACCTTGAATCGGGCAACGCTACACGAGGCCATTGGGCATCGGCGGCAAATGGGCGCACAGGATACCACTGCACCCACTGCTGCCACAGTTGACGAAGATCAAGCTTAGGAGTCCGATAGGGGGCTACGCGAAATGACTTAAGGAGAGTGCAGATGGCCAAACGTATCCAGTTCCGTGCCCATGGCGGACCCGAAGTGCTTGAGTATGTGGACTACACCCCGGCCGAACCCGGCCCGCAGCAGGTTCGCGTGCAGAACAAGGCCATTGGCCTGAACTTCATCGACACCTATTTCCGCAGCGGCCTGTATGCACCACCGGCCTTGCCGTCGGGCCTGGGCGCAGAAGGTGCCGGCGTGGTTGATGCGGTGGGCAGCGAAGTCACTCAATTCAAGGTCGGCGATCGCGTGGCCTACGGCAGCGGCCCGCTGGGCGCCTACAGCGAATTGCATGTGTTGCCGGCTGCCAACCTGGTGCACCTGCCGGACGACATCAGCTTCGAACAAGCCGCCGGCGCGATGCTCAAGGGCCTGACGGTGCAGTACCTGTTGCGCCAGACCTATGAGTTGAAGGGCGGCGAAACCATTCTGTTCCACGCCGCTGCCGGTGGCGTCGGCTCCCTGGCTTGCCAATGGGCCAAGGCCTTGGGCGTGAAGCTGATCGGTACCGTGAGTTCGCCGGAAAAAGCGGCGCTGGCCAAATCCCTCGGCGCCTGGGAAACCATCGACTACAGCAAGGAAAATGTCGCACAACGCGTGCTGGAACTGACTGACGGCAAGAAGTGCCCAGTGGTGTACGACGGCGTAGGCAAGGACACCTGGCTCACCTCGCTGGACAGTGTTGCGCCACGCGGGCTGGTGGTGAGTTTCGGTAATGCTTCGGGGGCGGTGGATGGGGTCAACCTGGGGATTCTGGCGGCCAAGGGCTCGCTGTATGTGACCCGGCCGACATTGGCGACCTATGCCAACAACCCGGAAAACCTGCAGGCGATGGCGGATGATCTGTTTTCGATGATCATCAGCGGGAAGCTGCAGATTGATATTAACCAACGGTTTTCGTTGGGGGATGCGGCGAAGGCTCAGGCAGAGTTGTCGGCGCGGCGCACGACTGGGTCGACCATTCTGCTGCCATAGGGCGTTGGATTTTCAGCGGCTTTGAGGGCCTCTTCGCGAGCAAGTCGAATCGTCGCACCGCCGCTCCCACATTTGACCGCGTTCCAAAAGTTGGACTCGGTCAAATGTGGGAGCGGGCTTGCTCGCGAAAGCAGGCGGCTCGGTCTTAAGACGGCCGCACAACCTCACCCGTCGCCAGATCCCGAATCAGACTCGGGTTCTTGCGCCCACCCAGATTCCCCCCCAATACCAGATCCACCTGCCCGCGGAAGTACTGCTCCACACGAATCCGCGTGCGCGCCGCCGGGCGGCCCTGCGGGTTGGCCGAGGTGGAAATCAGTGGCCCGACCAGCGAGCACAGATCCCGCACTTGCGGATGATCAGTCACCCGCAACGCCACCGTGTCATGCACCCCGGTAATCCACTCGGGCAGCAAGTCCTGATGGGGCACCAGCCACGTATTCGGGCCAGGCCAGGTACTGGCCATGCGGTCCATCCACTCATCGGGAAAATCTTCGAAGAGAAAATCGAACTGACGGATATTGTCGGCAATCAGGATCAGCCCCTTATCCACAGACCGGCCCTTGATCGCCAGCAACCGATCCACCGCTTCTTCGTTCCAAGGGTCACAGCCCAGGCCCCAGACCGCCTCAGTTGGATAGGCAATCACTGCGCCTGCGCGAATTTCTCGTGCGGCTTCTCGCACACGCCACCTGTTGACCATTACTCACTCTCCGGACTAAAGCTCTGCGCAGTTTACCGATCTTCGTTACAAAACCTAGCCGCGCGCAAGCCAGCGCCCGCTTTCGCAGATCACCCGGCCTTCCAGTTCCAGCTCCGTCAGGCTGGCCAGCACCTCGGACAAGGCCCTGCCACTGGCAATCGCCAGGGCTTCACTGGTGTGGGGCGCCGCGTGCAACAGCGCCACCAGCGGATGATTGACCGCAATCGGCGCCGGGCGGGAGAGGGCCTGCCAGCCACGCAGGTTTTCGAGAATGTGCTCGATGGTTTCCACCAGCACCGCGCCATCGCGGATCAGTTGATGGCAGCCTTTGGCCCCGGGGTGATGGATGGAGCCGGGGATGGCGTATACCTCGCGCCCTTGCTCCGCCGCCAGCCGCGCGGTGATCAGCGAACCGCTGGCCATGCTGGCCTCCACCACCAGTACCCCAAGCGACAGGCCACTGATAATACGGTTGCGGCGCGGGAAGTTGCCGGCCTGGGGCGCGGCGTCCAACGGAAACTCGGAAACCACGGCGCTGCCTTGGGCAATCATCGCCTCGGCCAAGCGTCGATGGCGCTGTGGATAAAAATTTTCGAGCCCGGTGCCCAGCACGCCGATTGTATGTCCACCAACATCCAAAGCCGCCTGGTGAGCAGCACCGTCGATACCCAGGGCAAGGCCACTGGTGATGACAAAACCGGCACTCGCCAGGCTGCGGGAAAACGCGGCGGCGGTATCCATTCCTGGCCTGGAGGCGCGACGGCTGCCGACCATCGCCAGCTGCGGTTTCTCCAGAATCGCCGGGTTGCCGGCGACGAATAATAGCGGGGGTGCATCATCCAATTCTGCAAGCAATGCCGGGTAGTCGGGTTGGTCCCACATCAGCAAATGCTGGGCCGGACGCTCCAACCAGGCCAATGCCGCACTGGCACCATCACGTACTTCCTCGCAACGCCGGGCATCGGCGCTGGCCACCTTGAGCCCCAGGGAGCGCCAGGCACTGGCCGGTGCGCTGATGGCTTTTGACGCAGAACCAAAGGCCTCGATAAGTTTTTTAAAGCCCTTGGGACCCAGTTCCGGCAGCCTGTGCAAGCGTAGTCGGGCTTCCAGTTCTGCCGGGGAAATTTCACGGTCATTCGTCGGTAACATATGATCGTCCTTGATCGGAACAAGCTGTGGATAACTCTGTTGGTAACTTATTTAGCAACCTAATTATTGTCTTCGTTCAGGCGCCTCAAAACGGTCCATTACCGCCAGCGAACGCGACGCGCTGAGCACCAGGCCGTAGCTGAGCTTTTCGTAGGTGCGGAACACCAATAGCGTCCCGGCCGGCTCGTCGGGCATCTTCACCGGAGCACCGGTCACTCGGTCCCGAACGGTTTCCCCGGTTTTCACCACGGCCAGCAAATGGCCTTCCATCAGGCCGTCACGACGGCCCTTGTTCAGCGTCACCGCGTCCAGCACGCCGATCTGCGTCACGCCCCGTGGCACGTCGATGATGTGCCCGGCAGTGGCGCGAGCAGGCATCTGAATCACCAGGCTGGCCAGGTCGATGGGCGCTTGCTGGCTGAGCAATCGGTCGCCGGGCCGCACTTCCTGGGTGACGCGCTGCACACCCAACGTGCTGACATCGCCCGCCGTCACAAAACGTGCGGTGCCAATGTCGTCGACGTTGATACCCAGCAATTCCTGGCTTTGCGGGTCGGTATAGGCCTTGCCGCGACGGAAGATCCCGTAGCTTTCGACTGCAGGGTCCAGGGCACCTCGCGCATAAATACGCTCGCCATCGGCGCCCAATACTCGTCCGGCATCTGCTGCAACAATATAGGGAGCGTGCTCCAGTTCCTGGGGGGTATCGAGAATGCGGTTGTGCAGTAAAAAGCGCTGGATGGCCTGCTGCGTATGAAGCGGCAACGGTTGGCCGGCCTGTGGATAGCTCTCGGGAACCTGGGCAATAACGGCCTGGGCCCACAGCAGCAAGACGAGTAGCGATTTCCTCATGGGGTGAATCTCCTTTATTATGTGCATTCGCGTGAAACGCCTTGGCCTTCGCGGCTTTCGGACGTTTTCCCACGGCACTTATCCCGGCACATCAAGGGTCCATCCCCGGCGCCGACTTGCCTTTACCTCACATGTGCAGCAATTACGCTTATGGCTATTTTGAACATCCTCGAATTTCCGGACTCACGCCTGCGCACCATCGCCAAGCCAGTGGCCGTAGTGGACGCCAAGGTTCGTCAGTTGGTCGATGACATGTTTGAAACAATGTATGAAGCCCCGGGTATCGGCCTCGCCGCGACCCAGGTCGACGTGCATCAGCGCGTCGTGGTCATGGACCTGTCCGAAGACCGCAGCGAGCCCCTGGTGTTTATCAACCCTGAGTTCGAAACCCTGACCGACGAGATGGGCCAGTACCAGGAAGGCTGCCTGTCGGTGCCCGACTTCTACGAGAACGTCGACCGTCCCCAGCGCGTCAAGATCAAGGCCCTGGACCGTGACGGCAAGCCGTTCGAGATGATTGCCGAAGGCCTGCTGGCGGTGTGCATCCAACACGAGTGCGACCACCTCAACGGCAAGCTGTTTGTCGATTACCTGTCCACGCTTAAACGCGACCGGATCAAGAAGAAGCTGGAAAAGAAGCATCGCCAGCAAGCTTGATTCCCTTCTTTCAAAGGCTTGCTCCGGCAAGCCTTTTTCTTTTGTGAGACGTTTCCCATGACCGAGCCACTGCGCATCGTTTTTGCCGGCACCCCCGAATTCGCCGCCGAACACCTCAAGGCCCTGCTCGCCAGCCCTTATGAAATCGTGGCGGTCTACACCCAGCCCGATCGCCCGGCCGGTCGTGGGCAAAAACTGATGCCCAGCCCGGTCAAGCAGCTGGCACTTGAGAACAACATTGTGGTGCTGCAGCCGCCAACCCTGCGCAACGCCGACGCCCAGGCCGAACTGGCTGCGCTGAAGCCGGACCTGCTGGTGGTGGTGGCGTATGGTTTGATCCTGCCCCAGGCCGTGCTGGATATCCCGCGCCTGGGTTGCATCAACAGCCACGCCTCGCTGCTGCCTCGCTGGCGTGGTGCGGCACCGATCCAGCGTGCCGTTGAAGCCGGTGACGCCGAAAGTGGTGTGACCGTGATGCGCATGGAAGCGGGCCTGGACACCGGCCCGATGCTGTTGAAAGTCACCACTCCGATCACCGGTCAAGACACCGGCGGCAGCCTGCATGATCGCCTCGCCGAAATGGGCCCGCCGGCTGTCGTCCAGGCCATCGCAGGCCTGGCTGCCGGCACCCTGCAAGGTGAAGTTCAGGACGACAGCCTCGCCACCTACGCCCACAAATTGAACAAGGATGAAGCCCGCATCGACTGGAGCCGCCCGGCCGTTGAGCTGGAGCGTCTGGTGCGTGCCTTCAACCCGTGGCCGATCTGCCACAGCATGCTCAATGGCGAGGCCTTGAAAGTACTGGCCGCCACCCTGGCCGAAGGCAAGGGCGCCCCCGGCGAGATCATCGGCGCCAGCAAGGACGGCCTGTTGGTAGCGTGCGGTGAACAGGCGCTGTGTCTGACCCGTCTGCAATTGCCCGGCGGCAAGGCGCTGAACTTCAGCGATTTGTTCAACAGCCGCCGTGAGAAATTTGCCGTTGGCATCGTCCTCGGCCAAGCGGTGGACGCGCAATGAACCCACGTCTGGCCGCCGCCAAGGCCCTGGCCGCCGTGCTCAACGGCAAGGCTTCCCTCAATAGTTCGTTGCCGACCCAACTGGATAAAGTCGAAGACCGCGATCGCGGCTTTACCCAGGACCTGGCCTTCGGTACCGCCCGCTGGCAGCCACGTTTATCGGCGCTGGCGGCCAAGCTGCTGCAAAAGCCGTTCAAGGCGGCAGACGCCGATGTCGAGGCGCTGCTGCTGGTGGGCCTGTATCAACTGCTCTACACCCGCGTGCCGGCCCACGCGGCCATCGGCGAAACCGTCGGTTGCGCCGACAAGCTGAAAAAGCCTTGGGCCAAGGCCCTGCTCAACGCCGTGCTGCGCCGCGCCCAGCGCGAAAGCGAAGCGCTGCTGGCCGAGCTGGAACATGACCCGGTGGTGCGCACCGCCCACCCGCGCTGGCTGCAAAAATCCCTGAAGGCATTCTGGCCCGAGCAATGGGAAGCCATCTGCGCCGCCAACAACGCGCACCCGCCGATGATCCTGCGGGTCAATCGCCGTCATCACACCCGCGACGCTTATCTCACATTGCTTGGCGAAGCCGGTGTAGCGGCCACGGCCTGCGTCTACAGCCAGGACGGCATCGTTCTTACAGAACCGGGCGATGTACGTAACCTGCCCGGGTTCGCCGAAGGCTGGATCAGCGTGCAGGACGAAGCCGCTCAACTGGCCGCCGACCTGCTGGACCTGGCCCCAGGCCAACGCGTACTGGACGCCTGTTGCGCCCCCGGCGGCAAGACCTGCCACATCATGGAAGTGCAAGCAGACCTGGCCGGTGTCGTCGCCGTCGACCTGGAAGCCAAGCGCCTGGTGCGTGTGCGGGAAAACCTCGCCCGCCTGGGCCTCAGCGCCGAGCTGATCGCCGCTGACGGCCGCGACACCGCCACCTGGTGGGACGGCAAGCCGTTCCAGCGCATCCTGCTGGACGCACCGTGCTCCGCCACCGGCGTGATCCGCCGCCACCCGGACATAAAGCTGACCCGCCAACCCGACGACATCGCCGCCCTGGCCGTGCTGCAAGGCGAGTTGCTGGACGCGTTGTGGCCGACCCTCGAAGTAGGCGGCATCCTGCTGTACGCCACCTGCTCGACGCTGCCTACCGAAAACACGGAAGTCATCGAAGCCTTCCTTGCTCGCACCAGCGGCGCACGGGAACTGGACCTCGACATCCAGGCCGGGATCAAGCAGCCTCATGGCCGCCAGTTGCTGGCCCAGGAAGGCGGCCACGACGGGTTCTATTACGCCAAGCTGATCAAGATTGCCGCCGCTCGCGGCTGAATGGTTTTAAGGGAGTGACCGGATGAAAATCATCATCCTCGGCGCAGGGCAGGTTGGCGGTACGCTGGCCGAGCATTTGGCCAGCGAAGCCAACGATATCACCGTGGTCGACACCGACGCGGAGCGCCTGCGGGATTTGGGCGACCGTTTGGACATCCGTACCGTACAAGGCCGCGCCTCGTTTCCTACAGTGCTGCGCCAGGCCGGTGCCGACGATGCCGACATGCTGGTGGCAGTCACCAATAGTGACGAGACCAACATGGTTGCCTGCCAGGTCGCCCACACCCTGTTTCACACTCCGACCAAGATCGCCCGAGTGCGTGAGGCCGCGTACCTGACCCGCGCCGGACTGTTCGACAACGACGCGATCCCGGTCGATGTGCTGATCAGCCCGGAACAGGTGGTGACCCATTACATCAAGCGCCTGATCGAACACCCGGGCGCCTTGCAGGTGATCGACTTCGCCGAAGGCAAGGCACAGCTGGTGGCGGTCAAGGCCTACTACGGCGGGCCGTTGGTGGGCCAGCAACTGCGCCAACTGCGCGAGCACATGCCCAACGTCGAGACGCGGGTGGCGGCGATCTTCCGTCGCGACCGGCCGATCCTGCCCCAGGGCGATACGGTGATCGAGGCTGACGACGAGGTGTTTTTCATCGCCGCCAAAGCGAACATTCGCGCGGTGATGAGCGAAATGCGCCGTCTGGATGAAACCTATAAACGCATCGTCATCGCCGGCGGCGGGCAGATCGGTGAGCGCTTGGCCGAGGCCATCGAAAGCCGCTACCAGGTGAAGATCATCGAGATGAATCCGGCACGCTGCCGGTATTTGTCCGACACCCTCGACAGCACCGTGGTCCTGCAGGGCAGCGCCTCGGATCGTGATCTGCTGCTGGAAGAAAACATCGCCGACGCCGATATCTTCCTGGCCCTGACCAACGATGACGAAGCCAACATCATGTCGTCGTTGCTGGCCAAGCGGCTGGGGGCGAAGAAGGTGATGACCATCATCAACAACCCGGCCTACGTCGACCTGATCCAGGGCGGCGATATCGACATCGCCATCAGCCCGCAACTGGCGACCATCGGCACCTTGCTGGCCCACGTGCGGCGCGGCGATATCGTCAGTGTGCACTCGTTGCGCCGGGGTGCGGCGGAAGCCATCGAGGCGATTGCCCACGGTGATTCAAAATCGAGCAAGGTGATTGGCAAGGCGATCCGCGATATCGGCCTGCCGCCGGGCACCACCATCGGCGCAATCATTCGCGATGAAGAAGTGATCATCGCCCACGACGACACGGTGATCGCCACGGGCGACCACGTGATTCTGTTCCTTGTGGATAAAAAACATATCCGCGATGTGGAGAAGCTGTTCCACGTGGGCCTGAGCTTTTTCTGATCAAACGGAGTGACCGACATGCTCGAATCCCTGGAAAAAATGCTCGCCAAGGGTGTGGATAACTCACTGCTGCGGCTTGGTTTGGGCAAGGGTTATCTTGATCTGAAGGACAACGCCAAGGCGGCCGAGCATTTGCAGAAATGCGTCGAGTTCGACCCGAAGTATTCGGCGGCGTGGAAGCTGTTGGGCAAGGCGCAGTTGGGGCAGGGTGATAACGCTGCAGCGCGGTTAGCTTGGGAGAAGGGTATTGAAGCGGCCCTGGCACATGGCGACAAGCAGGCCGAAAAGGAAATGACCGTATTCCTGAAGAAACTCGACCGCCAAGCTTAAGCAGAACCCAATGTGGGAGCGGGCTTGCTCGCGAAGGCGTCGTGTCAGTCACCGAATTTGTGTCTGATACACCGCCTTCGCGAGCAAGCCCGCTCCCACATTTTGTTTTGTGCCAACCTTGAGTCAGCCGTACATCAATACCACCGCGCCTCACCCGGCGGGCGTTTCTTGAAGCGTTTCATGCTCCACATGTACTGGCTCGGGTAAGCCCCCACATAGCGCTCCACCACCTTGCTCATCGCCGCACACGAAGTGGCGGTGTCGGTGCTGTACATGTCTTCCGGCGCCGCTTCCAGGATCACTTTGTAGCCCGAGCCATCCGGCAGCCGCAGGGCATGCAGGAACACCCCGACCGCCTTGTGCCCCGCCAGCATGTTCGGCACGAACTTGCTGGTCAGCGCCTGGGTGGCGAAGAACGGCACGAAGATCCCGGCCGATTCCGCCGGCTCCGGATCCGCAGGAATGCCCACCTGGCCGCCTTTGCGCACTTCCTTGATGACACTGAGGATGCCTTCCTTGGTGGACGCCGCCACGCGGTTACCCAGTTGCACCCGCTGTTTGCGCAGCAAGTCATCCACCGCCTTGAGCTTCGGCGGGCGGTAGAAAATGATCGGTTTGCACTGGCTGCAATAGAAGTGGTTCAACACTTCCCAGTTGCCCAGGTGGCTGGTGATGCCGACCACGCCTTTGCCCGAGGCCAGGGCTTCGTGCAGCACGTCCAGGCCTTCGACCTCGCGCACCAGGTCGATGGAACGCTGGGCCGGCCAGATCCAGGCGCAGGCGCTTTCGGTCAGGGACTTGCCGATGTCCATCAGGCTGCGTCCAACGAGACGCTCGCGCTCGGCCGGATCCATGTCCGGGAAGCATTTGGACAGGTTGATCCGCACCGTCTCGCGGGAACGGTTGGGGGTTTTCCACATGATCCAGCCAATTGCCGAACCGACCGCTTGCACCGCGCGCCAGGGCAGCAGGGCAAACAACCGAAGAGCGCCTACCAGCAAGGCGCCTTTAAACTTTTCCACAGGTCACTCCTGATCGTGTGTGGTGCGCAAAGCCGCCATTCTAACCGGCGTTGGCGAGGTCCGCGTAACGGTCGCAGTCCTGAGTGTGGTCCATGACCATGCCCGAGGCCTGCATGAACGCGTAGCAGATGGTCGGCCCGACGAACGTGAAGCCGGCTTTTTTCAAGGCTTTGCTCATGGCCTCAGCCTCCGGCGTAATGGCCGGGACCTGGCTGCGGTCCTTGAAATGATTGACCTTGGGCACGCCGCCCACAAACGACCACAGAAACTCCACGGGGTCCTGCAGCGCCAGCCAGGCGGCGGCATTGCGCCGGGTGGCATTGAGTTTCAGGCGGTTACGCACGATGCCCGGATCGAGCATCAGCGCTTCGATCTCGGCATCGCTCAGTTGGGCCAGACGCTGCGCATCAAAGCCGAACAAGACCTTTCGATAATGCTCGCGTTTGCGTAAAACGGTGATCCAGGACAGGCCCGCCTGGAACCCTTCGAGCAAAAGCAACTCGAACAGTCCCTGCGCATCGCGCAGCGGCGTTCCCCACTCCTGATCGTGATAAGCCATGTACAGCGGATCTTCAGAACACCAAAAGCAGCGTGGCATAAGGCTCCAGGGGATGGTGGCGCGGCCGAATCGGGTATACTCCCGCTCTTTAAATCGCAGCCCAAGTAACAGGTGAATTTCGTGAGCCAGCCTACGCCAGCCGTGCGTACCTTCCAAGACTTGATCCTCGCCCTCCAGCAATACTGGGCCGAGCAAGGTTGTGTGGTACTTCAGCCCTACGATATGGAAGTAGGCGCCGGCACTTTCCACACCGCTACCTTCCTGCGGGCCATCGGCCCGGAAACCTGGAACGCCGCTTATGTGCAGCCCAGTCGTCGCCCGACTGACGGCCGCTACGGCGAAAACCCGAACCGCCTGCAGCACTACTACCAGTTCCAGGTGGTTCTGAAGCCAAACCCGGACAACTTCCAGGAGCTGTACCTGGGCTCGTTGAAACATGTCGGCCTGGACCCGCTGGTCCACGACATCCGTTTCGTCGAAGACAACTGGGAATCGCCAACCCTGGGCGCCTGGGGCCTGGGCTGGGAAGTCTGGCTCAACGGCATGGAAGTGACGCAGTTCACTTACTTCCAGCAAGCCGGCGGCATCGAGTGCTACCCGGTGACCGGCGAGATCACCTACGGTCTCGAGCGCCTGGCCATGTACCTGCAAGGCGTGGACTCGGTCTACGACCTGGTGTGGGCTGACGGCCCGTTCGGCAAGGTGACCTACGGCGACGTGTTCCACCAGAACGAAGTGGAGCAGTCGACCTACAACTTCGAACACGCGAACGTCGAGAAGCTGTTCGAACTGTTCGACTTCTATGAAAGCGAAGCCAAGCGCCTGATCGAACTGGATCAGCCGCTGCCGTTGCCAAGCTATGAAATGGTTCTGAAGGCATCCCACACCTTCAACCTGCTGGACGCCCGTCGTGCCATCTCGGTAACTGCGCGCCAGCAATACATCCTGCGTGTACGCACCCTGGCGCGTTCCGTCGCCCAAGCCTACCTGTTGGCTCGCGCCAAGCTGGGCTTCCCGATGGCCACCCCGGACCTGCGTGATGAAGTGTTGGCTAAGCTGGAGGCTGCACAATGAGTGCTCAAGATTTCCTGGTTGAACTGGGCACCGAAGAGCTGCCACCCAAGGCCCTGAATACCCTGGCCGACGCATTCCTGGCCGGTATCGAAAAAGGCCTGCAAACCGCTGGCCTGAAGTTCGCCGCAAAAAAGGTCTACGCCGCGCCGCGCCGACTGGCTGTGTTGCTCACCGCACTGGAAACCCAGCAGCCGGACCGCAGCATCAACCTCGACGGCCCGCCACGCCAGGCCGCCTTCGATGCTGAAGGCAACCCGACTCAAGCCGCCCTTGGTTTTGCCAAGAAGTGTGGCGTCGAGCTGAGCGAAATCGACCAGAGTGGCCCGAAGCTGCGTTTCAGCCAGGTCATCACCGGCAAGCCGACCGCCAGCCTGTTGCCGACCATCGTTGAAGACTCGCTGAACGACCTGCCGATTCCCAAGCGCATGCGCTGGGGTGCCCGCAAGGAAGAGTTCGTGCGCCCGACCCAATGGCTGGTGATGCTGCTCGGTGACCAGGTCATCGACTGCACCATCCTCGCCCAGAAGGCCGGCCGTGATTCACGTGGCCACCGCTTCCACCATCCTGAAGCCGTGCGCATCACCGCGCCCGCCAACTACCTCAATGACCTGCGTGCAGCCTATGTGCTGGCGGATGCCAATGAGCGCCGCGAGCTGATCAGCAAGCGTACCGAAGAGCTGGCCCGCCTGCAGGAAGGCACCGCCATCGTGCCGCCAAGCCTGCTGGACGAAGTGACCGCTTTGGTTGAATGGCCAGTGCCGCTGGTGTGCTCGTTCGAGGAGCGTTTCCTCGACGTGCCGCAGGAAGCGCTGATCACCACCATGCAGGACAACCAGAAGTATTTCTGCCTGCTGGACGTCGACGGCAAGCTGCTGCCGCGCTTCATCACCGTGGCCAACATCGAAAGCAAGGACCCCCAGCAGATCATCGCCGGTAACGAAAAAGTCGTTCGCCCGCGCCTGACTGACGCCGAGTTCTTCTTCAAGCAAGACAAGAAGCAGAAGCTCGAAGACTTCAACCTGCGCCTGCAGAACGTGGTGTTCCAGGAAAAACTCGGCAGCGTATACGACAAGGCCGTACGGGTTTCCAAGCTGGCGGCCTACATCGCGCCACGCATTGGTGGCGATGCTGCCTGGGCTGCGCGTGCCGGGCTGCTGTCCAAGTGCGACCTGGCCACCGAGATGGTCGGCGAGTTCCCGGAGATGCAAGGTGTTGCCGGTTACTACTACGCTCTGAATGATGGCGAGCCGCAAGACGTCGCCCTGGCGCTGAACGAGCAGTACATGCCGCGCGGTGCTGGCGCCGAGCTGCCGACCACCCTCACCGGTGCGGCCGTGGCCATCGCTGACAAGCTGGATACCCTAGTCGGTATCTTCGGTATCGGCATGTTGCCTACCGGCAGCAAAGACCCGTATGCGCTGCGCCGTGCGGCCCTGGGCGTGCTGCGCATCCTGATCGACAAGAAGCTCGACCTCGACCTGACCCAGGCCGTGGTGTTTGCGGTTGGCCAGTTCGGTGCCAAGGTCAAGCAAGCGGGCCTGGCCGAGCAAGTGCTGGAGTTCGTGTTCGACCGTCTGCGTGCGCGTTACGAAGACGAAGGTGTGGACGTTTCGGTGTACCTGTCGGTACGTGCCCTGCAACCAGGTTCGGCGCTGGACTTCGACCAGCGTGTGCAGGCCGTACAGGCCTTCCGCAAGCTGCCGGAAGCCGGTGCCCTGGCCGCCGTGAACAAGCGTGTGTCGAACCTGCTGAGCAAGGCCGACAACCTCGGCAATGCCGAAGTCGACCCGGGCCTGTTTGCCGATGCCAAGGAGTTCTCGCTGAACTCGGCCATCGCCAAGGCAGAAAATGCAGTGAAGCCGCTGATCGCCGAACGCAACTACGCCGAAGCCTTGGCGCGCCTGGCCACCTTGCGTGAGCCGGTGGATGCGTTCTTCGAAGCGGTGATGATCAATGCCGAAGACGCGGGCGTGCGGAAAAACCGCTACGCCATGCTGGCGCGCCTGCGCGGCCTGTTCATCAATATCGCTGACATTTCCGTACTGAGCTGACCATGTTGAAACTGCTGATTCTCGATCGGGACGGAGTGATCAATTACGACTCCGACGCTTACATCAAATCGGTGGCGGAATGGATTCCACTGCCCGGCTCGATCGAGGCCATCGCGCAGTTGAGCAAAGCGGGCTGGACAGTGGCCATCGCCACCAACCAGTCCGGCATCGCCCGCGGCTACTACGACATCGCCACCCTCGACGCCATGCACGCGCGCCTGCGCACGCTGGTGGCCGAGCAGGGCGGTGAAGTAGGGCTGGTGGTGTATTGCCCGCACGGCCCGGATGAAGGCTGCGATTGCCGCAAGCCCAAACCGGGTATGCTTAAAACTATTGCTGAACATTACAACGTGCCGTTGGCTGGGCTATGGTTTGTCGGGGACAGCCTCGGTGACCTGGAAGCCGCCAAAGCCGTCGACTCTCAGCCAGTTTTGGTAAAAACCGGGAAAGGCGAAAAGACCCAGGCTAAAACCCTGCCGGTAGGTACTTTGATTTTTGACGATCTGGCGGCGGTTGCCGCAGAACTTATCAACAACTAGCAGCCCTTCTGACTTCCTGACCAAGGACTGTTCGGGAGCGCGCTTTTAACAGGCGGGCGTTGTCCCGCAACGGTAAATGCCGCCATGTCGATTTTGCAGGCCATCAGAACCTTCTTCTTTTACCTGCTGTTGGGCACCAGCTCTTTTCTCTGGTGCACCCTGAGCTTTTTTATCGCGCCTTTCCTGCCGTTCAAGGCGCGCTATCGTTTCATCAACGTCTTTTGGTGCAACTGCGCGCTGTGGTTGACCAAGGTGTTCCTGAACATTCGTTTCGAGATCAAGGGCGCCGAAAACGTCCCGGACCAGCCTTGTGTGATTCTGTCGAACCACCAGAGCACCTGGGAAACCTTTTTCCTGTCTGCGTATTTCTCGCCCCTGAGCCAGGTGCTCAAGCGTGAGCTGCTGTACGTGCCATTCTTCGGCTGGGCCATGGCCATGCTGCGACCGATCGCCATCGACCGCGACAACCCCAAGGCCGCACTCAAGCATGTGGCCAAGAAGGGCGATGAGCTGTTGAAGGATGGGGTTTGGGTGCTGATCTTCCCTGAAGGCACACGCGTGCCCTACGGCACTGTGGGCAAGTTCTCACGTGGCGGTACGGCCCTGGCGGTGAACGCCGGGCTGCCGGTGCTGCCGATTGCTCACAATGCCGGCAAGTTCTGGCCAAAGACCGGCTGGGCCAAGCGTGAAGGCACCATCACTGTAATCATTGGCGAGCCCATGTATGCCGAGGGCGAAGGCCCACGTGCCATTGCAGGCCTCAACGACCGTGCCCAGGCATGGAATGAAGCGCAACAAAGGGCCATGGGTTCGTTGCCGCCGGAGCCGGTTGTGGTCGACACGCCGGTGATTTGAGTTTCTGTGGATAACCTGTGTACGGTTTGTTGGCGAATTGCTCTTTTTGGCTTATAGGCTGCTGATTTACTTACATATTTCCCAAGCTCATAAAACAGCGGAAAAGGTGCATAAGTTTTTCCCGCATTAAAAAACCGGTCCTTGAGACCGGTTTTTTATGCACAGGTGAAAAGCCGCGATTCAGTCTCGCCACAATGGCAGCTGAAGGATGAAGGTCGTACCTTTATCCACCTCGCTTTCGCAGCGAATTCTCCCACCGTGACGATCCACGACGGCCTTGACCATGGTCAGCCCCAACCCCAATCCTTCACTGCCCTGAGCCGAGGCGAAGCGCCGGTATTGAGCGAAGAGTTCGGGCAAATCCTGCGGGGAGATTCCTCGCCCCTGGTCGCTGATGCGGCACTCCAACGCGTCTTCATGGCGGGTCAGGCTTAACGTAACGGTGGTGCCCGATGGGCTGTATTTCACCGCATTTTCCAACAGGTTGAATAAGGCGCGGGTCAGCAGCGATTGATCCGCCCACACCATTTCTTCGCCGTCTTCATCCAGGTGATGGACCAGGCGAATGCCTTTCAACTGGGCGTGCACTGCGACTTGATCAAATGCGTCGAGCACCAACATGGCGAACAGGCTGGGCTGGAATTGGTAGCCATCGGATTCGGCTTTCGCCAGCTGCACGAATGATTCGGTCAGGTTCAGGGCACGGCGGACTTGTTGTTCGATCAGCGCAAATATCGGCGCGGCGGAGTCCTGAACATCCAACAGGGCCAGGATCGCCGAATGCGGCGCACGCAAGTCATGGGACAGAAAGCGCAGCAGGGTCTCCCGTTGCTGCTGGGCATCACGCTCAATGCTCAGGTCTGTGAGGCTCAGCAGCCAGCCCAGGGCCACGTCACCGTCTGCAGGCAGCAGCGGCGCCAGGTCGAGGCGCAGGCTGCGGTCAAGGGTGTCGCGGAACTCGACAATCTCCAGCGTCGACAGGGCAGGGCGAACACCGTCCTGCAGCGGTGGGTAACCTAATGCGGCGAGCTGATCCAAGAGGTTTTCGGCCACCAGTTCATTGCCGAACACATCGCGGGCAATTCGATTGGCCAGCAGGACGTTGCCCTTGGGGTCGGTAATCAAGGTTGCTACAGGCAAACATTCCAGCCCATCGGCCATGAAGCGACGAGTGTCCCGGGTACGGCTGACCGCTTGTTCGAGGGCGAAGATTCGTCCCTGCAATACATCACCCTGGCTGGCGGGCGCTCGACGGCGCTCCGGGAGCACTTTGGGTTCGTTGTCCAGGCGTGCCAGTTCCCAGCCGAAGTAGGCCAGGATCACGCTCAGGCGCCGCCAGTTCCAGATCAGGTAGCTGAGCAGCATGCCAATCAGACTTGCTGCCGGCGACCACCAATGGCCCAGGCGCAACAGGCCCCATGAACCCAGAAGCGCAGCCACCATGCAACCGAGGGTCAGCCACAGTGCATAACGCGGGCGAAACAGCAGAAGGCCCAACAGCACCGCGACCATCGCGGTGGCCAGTAGCGTCGCCATCCACACGGGCAGATCGACAATACTGCGCCCTTGCAGCAAGCCATTGAGAATATTTGCCTGGATCTCCACGCCCGGGGTGGTGCCGACACTGGCCGAAAGCGGCGTGACATAACGGTCGCCCATGCCCGGTGCCGTAGCGCCAATCAGGATCAAGCGGTCGCGCAGCAACTCGGATGGCACCTCCCCGCGCAAGACACTGATATACGGCACGCTGGGAAAGCCGGCATGACTGGCAATAAAAGGAATTCGAATGGCATTTTCCCGCTGCCAGCTGGAGCTTTCCGACGGACCAGGTGCGCCCGGCATTCCGGATCGCTGGCCGCTCAGTTCAAACGCCAGCCAGGCTAACTGCGGTGTCAAATTACCGGGTGGACCTTCACGCAAATACAGGCTTCGAACGATGCCATCGCTGTCCGCTTCCACGTTGATATGGCCGACGCTACGGGCGCAATCACGCAAGGGCAACACGGGCAGGATTTGCGCCACAGGCTGGCCGTAGCGCGGCGAGCCTTCACGAATCAAAGGCAACAGGACGTTGCCAGCGTTGCACATAGCCTCGGCCAGGCGCAGGTCATTGGCTGGCTCCCGGGCGGGCTCGCTGAAGATCACATCAAACAGGATGCCGGCAGGCTTGGCGGCGCTCAGCCGATCAAGCAGGTCGGCATGCACACGTCGGGACCACGGCCATTGGCCGAGTTCCTTCAGGCTTCGGTCGTCGATTGTTACCAGCAGGATGCGTGGATCCACCGATAAAGGCGCCAGCCGGCGGAGGCTGTCATACAGCAGGTTATTGAGGGCCAGGCCAGGGCTCAGGGACAGGAAGGCCGTGATGGGTAATAGCAACAGGCTGACCCACAGCCATTCGCGCACCAGGCCATTGAACAGCCGCTGAGCCTGAGTCGGTTGGCGCTTTTCAGCCCTGTGCCACAGCCTCACCGGCTCGCGTCCAGGGCACTACTGCACGCGGTTCGCGGGTGGGTAATAGAAAATGTCATAAACCCCGGTTTCTCCCTCAAGCCCGTGTTCATCATATGCCGACAAGCGAACGTGATAGAACGATGCTTTCAGCCCAGTGAAGCGCATTTGCGGCTTGTCGGAGAAGTTTTCCTGCTTGATGTTCAGAAACTCCTTATCGGTCGCGACCTGGGCCCGGTAGCGCTGGGCCCCGGCCAATGGCCGCAGGAACAGGGTCCAGACAGGCGCATCGCCCTTTTGGCCGTCCTGGCCGACCAACCGTGGCGCATCAAGCAGTTCCACGGGTTTGAGTTCGCCTTGTTTCTTGAACGCGAGGCCCTGCCGCGCACCAACCTTTACTTCACCAGAGACTGGACCGGTAATGGGCTTCTTCTTGATAGGGTGCGGGGTCGGTGGAGCGTCATCACGATTGACCGCCACTTGCCCGTTGAGTACTTCCACCAGCGATTGTTCGCCATCGTTACGCACACGGAAATGCGTGCCGCGTACCCCCAGAACGCCCACCGGGGTCATGATCTGGAAACGGTCATAGTCGCTGGCACGCTTGATCACGTAAGCCTCGACCTGACCTTCTTCAAGAATCACCTGGGGAATGGATTGCTCCTCGACCAGATGCAATCGGACCTGGGAGCTGGAGGGCAAGACAATCCGCGAGCCGTCCCCCAGCAACAGGCTGACAAATGCGCCCGATGAGGTTTTTACGCTTTCTTGTTCATCAATGAACATGCCTTCTTCCAGGGCCGTGGACACACCCTTGGCATCCAGTTTCCAGGCTTCGCCCGTGAGGTGCTGCACCACTGCCGGAAGCGGTTGCGCGCGGCACATCCGGTTGTCGTCGATATAGGGTGCACGGGGAGGGGCAGGGCGTGCCAAGGCCGGAAGACTCACTACGCCAAGCGTAACGATCAGGCCCGAACTCAACAGCGTAGAAGCGGCAGAGCGGAATCGGCAAGGGAAAAAGGTCATGGCGCTCATCAAGATTCTAGTTCTAATGGGTCATCAGAAAGCACTTTCAGGCAGCGTCTTGCAGCGGGAAGACCTTGAGTACCGTCTACGATACTCGATGAGGTAGCCAGTCGATAGCCGAAATATCTGGGAGCGTGAGATCCATTGCAGAAGATGACACGTCCCTGTGTCGGAGCACTTCCGTCGCTCCAATCCGTGTGTCATCCAGCGAGAGCGAATTTACCTACAACATAGGTGCATCGGACCGATTCGCAACATTTGTTCAGATTTGCGGGTACTTAAAATACCCAACGTTGGGTCTGCTGCTGTTCGCTGAGTTGCTGAAACGGTGAACGGGCGAAGCCCATGCCATTGCCGGGCTCACTCAAAGTCTGCCGTTCCTCGAACGGCATAGGTATCGCCGGCTTATTGGCCCCGACCGTTTCCGTGCCCAGCGTAGCAACCATCACCACCAATACCAGTCTTCCCCATACATCAACCTTCCCCAGAACGGCCATACGTCTCGAAACAGCATAAAACCAGATTGCCATTGATCCTTTTCCTGAAGGTCTCGAGCCGGTATCTTCCCAGCTTGGGTGTTGACGATTTCCAATGGCTTGCGGCCATTTGATATCAGCGTACCGAGAGATTCAGAGGGCCTGAGAATCTGGCCATAATTGTTCAGATTCGATGCCCGCATTCTTCAATAAGAAAGGACCCTGCCATGCGTGTCGCAATACTGGATGACGAACCTGCTGAACTGCGGCGGGTGGAACAGACACTGCGACAAATCCCCAGCGCTGCGGATCAGCCATGGACCCTGCACTGCTTCGAGCGTGGAGAAGACCTGCTGCGGCAACTGCGCCGCGAGACCTTCGACTTGCTGATCCTTGACTGGCAACTGCCCGACCTCAGTGGCCTGGCATTGCTGCGCTGGACCCGCGAGCACATGGAAGCGCCGCCAGCCGCCATCATGCTTACCAGCCGCGATGCCGAGAGCGATATCGTCCAGGCGCTGAACAGTGGTGCCGATGATTACGTCAGCAAGCCGTTTCGTCCCAATGAGCTTAAGGCTCGGGTGAATGCCGTTCTGCGTCGCCACGGGTTGCAGAGGTCTGCAGTCAGTGAGGTGCATACCTTCAATGACCTGACCTTTGATGATGCTGAACTCACGGTGAGCAGGGCGGGAAAACCCATCAGCCTGACGGAGCGCGAATACCGCCTGGCGCGGTGCCTGTTTGAGAACCTGGCGCGGCCGCTGTCTCGAGAGTACCTGTATGAACGGTTCTGGACCCATGAGGAGATGGTGTCGTCGCGGCCGCTGGATACGCATATTTATCGGCTGCGGAATAAGCTCGGGCTGACGGCGGATCGGGGTTGGCAGTTGCTGACGATCTATGGGTACGGATATCGGTTGGAGAGTGTGACGGCGGCTTCCGAGGACTGAGATGTTCCACGTGGAGCATTTATAAAATGCTCATATCCAGCCCATAAAAAAGGCCAACGCTAAGCGTTGGCCTTTTTTTTTGCTGCAACCTGATCAGAAGTCCAGGTTGGAAACCGCCAGGGCATTGCTCTCGATGAAGTCACGACGAGGCTCGACCGCATCACCCATCAGGGTGTTGAAGATCTGGTCCGCGCCAATGGCGTCTTCGATGGTCACGCGCAGCATGCGACGCTGGGCTGGGTCCATGGTGGTTTCCCATAGCTGATCCGGGTTCATTTCGCCCAGACCTTTGTATCGCTGAATGGTATGGCGCTTGGTGCTTTCCGCCATCAACCAGTCCAGGGCTTCCTTGAACTCTTTGACCGCTTTCTTGCGCTCGCCACGCTGAATGTAAGCACCGTCGTCCAGCAGGGTGCTCAGTTGCGCGCCGAGGGTAACAACCGTCTTGTAGTCGTTGCTGCCGAAGAAGTCGCGGTTGAAGGTGACGTAGTTCGACAGGCCGTGGGAGATCAGTTCGACCTCTGGCAGCCAGACGTTACGTTCACGGTCTTCACGCAGGCTGGCTTTGTAGACCAGGCCGGATTTTTCAACGGTACGCAGGCGGACTTCGTACTGGGCCAACCAAGCCTGCATGTGGGCATGATCACCCAACTGCTCCAGGCTGACGGATGGCAGGTAGATGAAGTGCTCGGTCAGCTCCTGGGGGTACAGGCGCGACAAACGCTTGAGGGTCTTCATCACCATGCGGAAGTCGTTTACCAGGCGCTCCAACGCTTCACCGGAGATGCCCGGGGCTTCGTCGTTCAAGTGCAGGCTCGCATCTTCCAGGGCCGACTGCGTCATGTACTCTTCCATGGCGTCGTCGTCTTTGATGTATTGCTCTTGCTTGCCTTTTTTCACTTTGTACAACGGCGGCTGGGCGATGTAGATGTAGCCACGCTCGATCAACTCCGGCAACTGACGGAAGAAGAACGTCAGCAGCAGGGTGCGGATGTGCGAACCGTCAACGTCAGCATCGGTCATGATGATGATGTTGTGATAGCGCAGCTTGTCGATGTTGTACTCATCGCGGCCGATGCCACAGCCCAGGGCGGTGATCAAGGTGCCGACTTCCTGCGAGGAAATCATCTTGTCGAAACGCGCCTTCTCGACGTTGAGGATCTTACCCTTCAACGGCAGGATGGCCTGGGTGCGACGGTTGCGACCCTGCTTGGCGGAACCGCCAGCAGAGTCACCTTCCACCAGGTACAGTTCGGAGAGGGCAGGGTCTTTCTCCTGGCAGTCAGCCAGTTTGCCCGGCAGGCCGGCGATATCCAGCGCACCTTTACGACGCGTCATCTCACGGGCTTTACGCGCCGCTTCACGAGCCCGTGCTGCGTCGATCATCTTGCCGACAACCAGCTTGGCTTCGTTCGGGTTTTCCAGCAGGAAGTCGGAGAAGTACTTGCCCATTTCCTGTTCGACCGCTGTCTTCACTTCGGAGGACACCAGCTTGTCTTTGGTCTGGGAGCTGAACTTCGGATCCGGAACCTTGACCGAGATAATGGCGGTCAGGCCTTCGCGGGCATCGTCACCGGTGGTGGCGACTTTGTGTTTCTTCGCCAAGCCTTCCGCTTCGATGTAGGTGTTCAGGTTACGCGTCAGTGCAGAACGGAAACCCACCAGGTGAGTACCGCCATCGCGCTGAGGAATGTTGTTGGTGAAGCACAACAGGTTCTCGTTGAAGCTGTCGTTCCACTGCAGGGCGATTTCTACGCCGATGCCGTCTTCACGCTGGATGTTGAAGTGGAACACCTGATTGACCGCGGTCTTGTTGGTGTTCAGGTATTCAACGAACGCACGCAGACCGCCTTCGTACTTGAACAGCTCTTCCTTGCCGCTGCGTTCGTCCTTGAGGACGATACCCACACCGGAGTTCAGGAAAGACAGTTCACGAATCCGCTTGGCCAGAATGTCCCAGCTGAAGTGGATGTTCTTGAAGGTTTCAGCCGAAGGCTTGAAGTGAATCTGCGTACCAGTGCTTTCGCTGTCACCGACGATTTTCATCGGTTCCTGTGGAACACCATGAACGTAAGTCTGTTCCCAGATCTTGCCGCTACGACGTACAGTCAGGATCAGCTCTTCAGAAAGGGCGTTTACTACCGAAACACCTACACCGTGCAAACCGCCGGATACTTTATAGGAGTTATCGTCGAACTTACCGCCGGCGTGGAGCACGGTCATGATGACCTCTGCCGCCGAAACGCCTTCTTCTTTATGCACATCTACCGGAATGCCGCGACCGTTGTCGCGTACGGTGATGGATTCGTCCGGGTGGATGATGATGCTGATGTCGTCGCAGTGACCGGCCAAAGCTTCGTCGATCGAGTTATCGACCACCTCGAACACCATGTGGTGCAGACCGCTGCCATCATCGGTATCACCGATGTACATACCGGGACGTTTGCGTACGGCATCCAAACCTTTAAGCACTTTAATGCTGGTCGAGTCGTACGTATTCGTATTTTCTTCGCTCATGCCTTCACTCCCGATGGTCGTGGGTCTGGGTGATACGGCCTTGTTCCACGTGGAACAAAGCGACTGGCGTTTCCGTCTGCCAGCCTTCCCTCAATAATTCGTGGTCTACACAGGTGATAAACACCTGGCAGCGTAAGTCTTCCAACAAGCGGCATAACGCGCGGCGGTGCTGCTCGTCCAGTTCGGACGGCAAGTCATCCACCAGATAAATACATTGCCCGCGCCGGGCCTGGCTAACCAGATGCCCCTGGGCGATACGCAAAGCGCAGACCACCAACTTCTGCTGACCGCGGGACAAGATATCCGCAGCATTATGTGCGCCCAATCTAAGGCGCAAATCAGCCCGTTGTGGTCCGGCCTGGGTGTGACCAATTTGCTGATCCCGTTGCAAGGACGTCGCGAGCACTGCACTCAGTTCCCGGTCTTTGTCCCAACCACGGTAGTAGCTCAACGTCAGCCCCTCGAGTTCAAGTAACTCGCTCAAGGTCTGCTCAAAGACTGGTTTCAAGGCTTTGATATAGGCGCGGCGGTATTCATCTATTTCAGCGCTGGCCAGGCACAGTTCCCGGTCCCAAGCAGCTTGTGAAGCGGCGTCAAGTGTACCATGCCGCAGCCATGAGTTCCGCTGCCGCAGGGCCTTCTGCAGGCGCTGCCAAGTGGCCATGAAACGCGGTTCCACGTGGAACACTCCCCAATCGAGGAATTGCCTGCGGATTTTTGGCGCGCCTTCCAGCAAGCGGAAGCTGTCCGGGTTGATCAGTTGCAGTGGCAGGATTTCTGCCAGCTGCGCAGCACTGCGAGCATTCTGCCCATCGATGCGGATTTGAAACTCCCCCTGACGATCACGAGAAATCCCCAGGCTGCTATGACCGCCTTCGGCCAATTCGACTTGGCCAAATACTGTGCACGCCAGTTGCTCGTACTGAATCACCGGCAACAAGCGGGCACTGCGAAAGGAACGAGCGAGCCCCAGCAGGTGAATGGCTTCCAGCACGCTGGTTTTGCCACTGCCGTTGGCGCCGTGGAGGATATTGATGCGGGGGGAGGGGGAGAAGGTCACCGGGTGCAAATTGCGCACCGCGGTGACCGAGACGCGACTGAGGGACATCTAGCTTCTGCTGAACATGATTACAGGCGCATCGGCATGACAACGTAAGCCGAGTCATCGTTGTCGGATTCTTGTACCAGGGCACTGCTGTTGGAGTCAGACAGAATCAGGCGAACCTGTTCAGTGGTCATCACGCCCAGCACGTCCAGCAGGTAGCTGACGTTGAAGCCGATTTCCAGGTTGCCGCCGTTGTAGTCGACGCCCACTTCTTCTTCCGCTTCTTCCTGCTCAGGGTTATTCGCCTGGATTTTCAGTTGGCCGTTGGCCAATTGCAGGCGGATACCACGGTATTTCTCGTTGGAAAGAATAGCGGTACGGCTGAACGCTTCACGCAGGGCCTGACGATCACCGATCACCAGCTTGTCGCCGCCTTTAGGCAGAACGCGCTCGTAATCCGGGAACTTGCCGTCAACCAGCTTGGAAGTGAAGGTGAACTCGCCAGTGGTCGCGCGGATGTGGTGCTGGCCCAGCACGATACTGACATTGCCATCCGGCTCAGTCAGCAGGCGCGCGAGCTCCAGAATACCTTTACGCGGCACGATCACCTGGTGGCGATCCGGCTGACCGATATCGGCCTTCATCGAGCACATGGCCAGACGGTGACCGTCGGTGGCTACGGCGCGGATGATGCCTTCGGAGACTTCCAGCAGCATGCCGTTAAGGTAATAACGCACGTCCTGCTGGGCCATGGCGAAGCTGGTGCGCTCGATCAAGCGGCGCAGTCGGCTTTGTTCCAGGCTGCAGGTCAGCGAGCCTGGGCCTTCTTCCACGGTCGGGAAGTCGTTGGCCGGCAAGGTCGACAGGGTGAAACGGCTGCGACCGGCCTTGACCACCAGCTTTTGCTCATCAACCTTGATGTCGATCAGCGCGTCGTTGGGCAGGCTCTTGCAGATGTCCATCAGCTTGCGCGCCGGCACGGTGATCTCGCCGGGTTCGGCGGGCTCTTCGAGCTGGACGCGACCGACCAGCTCGACTTCCAGGTCGGTACCGGTCAAGGACAATTGCTGGCCTTCGACAACCAGCAATACGTTGGAAAGCACCGGCAAGGTCTGTCGGCGCTCGACGACGCCTGCGACCAGTTGCAGGGGTTTCAACAGGGCTTCGCGTTGAATGGTGAAATGCATGGTCTAGTCCCTTGCCTTAATAAGCTGCGCTGGTGTTCATCAAGTAGTCAGTGTACGCAGCAGGTTCTTGTAGTCCTCGCGAATATCCGCGTCGGATTCCTTAAGTTCGTTGATCTTGCGGCACGCGTGCAAGACCGTGGTGTGGTCGCGACCGCCAAACACATCACCAATTTCCGGCAGGCTGTGGTTGGTCAGCTCTTTGGAGAGCGCCATCGCTACCTGGCGGGGACGTGCTACCGAGCGCGAACGGCGCTTGGACAGCAGGTCGGAAATCTTGATCTTGTAATACTCGGCCACGGTGCGCTGGATGTTATCCACACTCACCAGCTTGTCTTGCAACGCCAGCAGGTCTTTCAGGGATTCGCGAATCAGCTCGATGGTGATGTCACGCCCCATGAAGTGCGAGTGAGCGATGACCCGCTTGAGTGCGCCTTCCAGTTCACGCACGTTGGAGCGAATGCGCTGGGCGATAAAGAACGCGGCGTCGTGCGGCAGGTCGACTTTGGCCTGGTCGGCCTTTTTCATCAGGATCGCGACGCGGGTTTCAAGCTCCGGCGGTTCTACCGCTACGGTCAGGCCCCAGCCGAAGCGCGACTTCAGGCGCTCTTCCAGGCCTTCGATTTCCTTCGGATAACGGTCACTGGTCAGGATGACCTGCTGGCCACCTTCGAGCAACGCGTTGAACGTGTGGAAAAACTCTTCCTGGGAACGTTCCTTGCGGGCGAAGAATTGAATGTCATCGATCAGCAAGGCATCAACGGAACGGTAGAACCGCTTGAACTCGTTGATGGCGTTTAGCTGCAACGCCTTGACCATATCGGCCACGAAGCGCTCCGAGTGCAGGTACACGACCTTGGCATTCGGGTTCTTCTTTAATAGGTGGTTACCCACGGCGTGCATCAAGTGAGTTTTACCCAAGCCAACGCCACCATAAAGGAAGAGCGGGTTGTAACCATGCTTGGGGTTGTCGGCGACCTGCCAGGCTGCCGCGCGGGCCAGCTGGTTGGATTTACCTTCGACAAAGTTCTCAAAGGTGAACGTGCGGTTCAGATAGCTGGTGTGCTTGAGCGCACCCTCTACCTGGACGGTGCGCTGTTCGGCACGAACCGGGGCCTGTTGTGAACTGGCGCCGGCCATTGGGTCAAAGCTGTCGCGGGACGGCTCTTCATTTATAGGCGCGTTTTTCTGCGACGAGGATTTCGAAGGCGTCTGGGCGACCGGGGCTGGCGAGTTATTAACAGGTGCCGCAGCGGCCTGAGCCTGGGAGGCACTGGCTGCCAACGGTGCATTCGGCGCAGCACGAGGTGCCGAGCTACGTTTGCTGCCTATTAATAAGGAGAGCACCGGAGCAAGCCCGTTGCCATGTTCATCGAGCAATTCGAGAACGCGGCTCAGGTATTTCTCGTTGACCCAGTCGAGAACAAAACGATTGGGTGCGTAGACACGCAACTCGTCGCCTTCGGCTTCGACCTGTAGCGGACGGATCCAGGTGTTGAATTGCTGGGCAGGCAGCTCATCGCGCAAAAGCTCCACGCACTGCTGCCAAAGTTCCACTGACACGGATATCCCCTAAGTTGAAAGCCGGTGAGGCAAAAACAGCCGCCATTGTAGCGGCCAGCCGCCCACTTATCCACATGTAGGTTGCTCACAGGGCGCCAAGAATCAATGCCTTAACCGTAAAAAAGGCGACAAATGGTCTGTGCATAAGCTCTGTGGATAAGCGCCCCTAAGCTCGTTGTACAAGTGGGGTCGAAAGTCTGTGGGTAACTGGCCTGTGGATAACTAGCCATTCCACACACAGCTTATCCGATAGCGCAGCACAGGCAGAGCACCGTTTCTCCCCCGTGTTGTCATTCTCTGTACAGCCCGTAGAATATAGCCTCAAGGCAGTTATCCACAGAAGATGGGGTGCCTAGCTTTTATAAGCTTTACAGAAAAGCTTTAAATAACTTCCTTCTTTATTTTTATATCTATGGCATTGCTCGTGAAAGGCGAATCGCCCGGATTCGGTCCGCAGGCCTCCAGATATCTAATTAAAGGAAAAGCTGGTTGGAAATTGACCTAGAGGCTTGCTTTCTCTAGAATCGCCGGTCTCTTAAAACGGGGGCCATTCCGGCCCGTTGTGGACGAACCAGGTAACACGCCATGAAACGTACTTTCCAACCAAGCACCATCAAACGCGCCCGTACTCACGGCTTCCGTGCTCGCATGGCCACCAAGAACGGCCGTGCTGTCCTGTCGCGTCGCCGCGCCAAAGGTCGTGCGCGTCTGGCAGTTTGATAATCCGGTACTGGTGGTGAGTCAGGACTTCAGTCGGGAAAAGCGTCTGCTAACCCCCCGGCATTTCAAGGCAGTCTTTGACTCCCCCACCGGCAAGGTTCCGGGGAAAAATCTCCTGCTCCTTGCGCGTAACAACGATCTGGATCACCCCCGTCTCGGGTTGGTGATCGGCAAGAAGAGCGTAAAGCTCTCCGTTGAGCGCAATCGCCTCAAGCGTCTGATGCGCGAATCGTTTCGCCTCCACCAGGAAACTCTGGTTGGTTGGGATATTGTTATCGTCGCGCGCAAAGGCTTGGGGGACGTAGAAAACCCCGAATTGATTCAGCATTTCGGCAAGCTCTGGAAACGTTTGGCTCGTACCAACAAGCCAGCACCAGCTGTCAGCACCGAAACTGTAGGGGTAGACAGTACTGATGCGTAAACTGGCCCTCGTTCCGATCCAGTTTTACCGCTATGCCATTAGTCCCCTGATGGCAAACCACTGTCGTTTCTACCCCAGTTGTTCCTGCTACGCGTTGGAAGCCATAGAAAATCATGGCCTTCTGCGCGGTGGCTGGCTGACCTTTCGTCGTTTAGGTCGCTGTCATCCGTGGAATCCCGGTGGTTATGACCCGGTTCCGCCTATCCCTACCTCCCGTTCTTCTTCGATGGCCGAGTAATCATGGATATTAAACGCACGATCCTGATCGTCGCCCTGGCAATCGTGTCCTACTCTATGGTTCTTAAGTGGAACCAGGATTATGGCCAAGCTGCCCTGCCGACTCAGAATGTTGCTACCAATCAGTCGGCGCCGGCTATTCCGGATACGCCACTGGGTAACAATGCTGCCGCCAGTGCCGATGTACCCAGCGCGAATGCCGATACCAGTACCCCGGTAGAAACCCCGGTCGTCACCAATAAAGACCTCATCCATGTAAAAACGGATGTACTGGACCTGGCAATCGACCCACAGGGTGGTGATATCGCCCAGCTCAAGCTGCCGCTGTATCCACGTCGCCAAGACCATCCGGATGTTCCGTTCCAACTGTTCGATAACGGTGGCGAACGTGTATATCTGGCGCAAAGTGGCCTGACCGGTACTGACGGTCCGGATGCTCGTGCTACCGGTCGTCCGGTTTATTCGACCGAACAGAAGACTTATCAACTGGCCGATGGCCAGAACCAGTTGAACGTCGACCTGAAATTCAGTCACGACGGCGTCAACTACATCAAGCGTTTCAGCTTCACCCGCGGTTTGTACGATCTGAAAGTCACTTACCTGATCGACAACGAAAGCGCGAAGCCGTGGACGGGCAACCTGTTTGCCCAGCTCAAGCGTGACAACAGCGCCGATCCTTCTTCCAGCACTGCCACCGGCACCGCGACTTACCTGGGCGCAGCCCTGTGGACAAGTAGCGAGCCGTACAAAAAAGTGTCGATGAAAGATATCGACAAGGGCGCGCTGAAAGAAACCGTTCAAGGTGGCTGGGTTGCCTGGTTGCAACACTACTTCGTGACCGCATGGATCCCGAACAAAGGTGATGCCAACCTGGTTCAAACCCGCAAAGACAGCCAAGGCAACTACATCATTGGCTTTACTGGCCCGACGTTGACCGTCGCTCCGGGTGCCAAGGCTGAAGCCAGCGCCACGTTGTACGCCGGTCCGAAGAGCCAGGCAGTCCTCAAAGAGTTATCCCCAGGTCTGGAACTGACTGTGGATTACGGCATTCTGTGGTTCATTGCCCAGCCGATTTTCTGGCTGCTGCAACATATCCACAGCATTGTGGGTAACTGGGGCTTCTCGATCATCCTGCTGACCATGCTGATCAAGGGGATCTTCTTCCCACTGTCGGCTGCCAGCTACAAGTCGATGGCGCGTATGCGTGCCGTGGCCCCGAAACTGGCCGCGCTGAAAGAACAACATGGCGATGACCGGCAGAAAATGTCCCAGGCCATGATGGAGCTGTACAAGAAAGAGAAGATCAACCCGTTGGGTGGATGCTTGCCGATTCTGGTGCAGATGCCGGTGTTCCTGTCGTTGTACTGGGTGCTCCTGGAAAGCGTGGAAATGCGCCAGGCGCCGTTCATGCTGTGGATAACTGACCTGTCGATCAAAGACCCGTTCTTTATCCTGCCGATCATCATGGGCGCGACCATGTTCATCCAACAGCGTCTGAACCCGACTCCGCCGGACCCGATGCAGGCCAAGGTAATGAAAATGATGCCAATCATCTTCACCTTCTTCTTCCTGTGGTTCCCGGCTGGTCTGGTGCTGTACTGGGTGGTCAACAACTGCCTGTCGATCTCCCAACAGTGGTACATCACACGTAAAATCGAAGCGGCTACCAAAAAAGCCGAGGCGTAATTTACTCTGTGGATAACACCACTCAAGACGCCCCCTAGTGGGGCGTTTTGCTTTCTGTCATTTTTATCCGGGTACCCGCCATGAGCGCTCCTCGTGAAACCATCGCCGCTGTCGCCACCGCTCAAGGTCGTGGTGGTGTCGGTATCGTTCGTATTTCCGGGCCGCTCGCCGGCGTGGCGGCCCAGGCCATCAGTGGGCGGGAACTGAAGCCGAGGTATGCGCATTACGGGCCGTTTTTAGGTGCTGATGAAGAAGTGCTGGATGAAGGTATCGCCCTTTATTTCCCGGGGCCGAACTCCTTTACCGGCGAAGACGTCCTAGAACTGCAAGGCCACGGCGGCCCGATCGTTCTGGACATGCTGCTGCAGCGTTGCCTGCAGTTGGGTTGCCGCCTGGCACGTCCGGGTGAATTCAGCGAACGCGCGTTCCTCAACGACAAACTCGACCTGGCCCAGGCCGAGGCGATTGCCGACCTGATCGAAGCCAGCTCTGCACAAGCTGCGCGCAATGCGTTGCGCTCGTTGCAGGGCGCGTTTTCCCTGCGTGTGCATAACCTCACCGAGCAATTGATCAGCTTGCGCATCTACGTGGAGGCCGCGATTGATTTCCCGGAGGAAGAAATCGACTTCCTTGCCGATGGGCATGTCCTGGCGATGCTGGATAAGGTTCGTGATGAGTTATCCACAGTGCTGCGCGAAGCCGGGCAAGGTGCCTTGCTGCGCGACGGTATGACCGTGGTGATTGCCGGCCGTCCCAACGCCGGCAAGTCGAGCCTGCTCAATGCCCTGGCCGGGCGAGAGGCCGCGATCGTCACCGAGATCGCCGGCACCACGCGGGATATCCTGCGCGAACATATCCACATCGATGGCATGCCCCTGCATGTGGTGGACACCGCTGGACTGCGTGACACCGATGACCAGGTGGAAAAGATCGGGGTGGAACGCGCGTTGAAGGCCATCACGGAAGCTGACCGCGTGTTGCTGGTGGTGGATGCCACCGCGCCAGAGGCTGCAGACCCGTTCGCACTGTGGCCGGAATTCCTCGAACAACGGCCGGACCCGGCCAAGGTCACGCTGATTCGCAACAAGGCTGACCTGACGGGCGAGGCAATTGCCCTGGAAGTCAGTGAAGATGGCCACGTGACAATCAGCTTGAGTGCCAAGGCTGCAGGAGAAGGGCTGGAACTGCTGCGCGATCATCTGAAAGCGTGCATGGGCTACGAGCAGACTTCGGAAAGCAGCTTCAGCGCTCGTCGCAGGCACCTGGAGGCACTGCGGCATGCCAGCGCCGCCCTCGAGCATGGCCGTGCGCAACTGACGCTGGCAGGAGCCGGTGAGCTGCTGGCTGAGGATTTACGCCAGGCGCAGCAGCTGTTGGGGGAGATCACCGGCGCATTCAGCTCCGATGATTTGTTGGGGCGGATCTTTTCAAGCTTCTGTATCGGGAAATAGGCGGTTATCCACAGCTGGCTGGTTACCAGTTGTAGGAAACAGTTCCGAGTAGCGTCCGGCTTTCACCCCAGTAGCAGCGGCCCGCATCGTTGCAGCCGGACACATACTCCTTGTCGAACAGGTTCTTCGCATTCACGTCTACCGACCAGTGCTGGTCAATCTGGTAACCAATGGCGGCATCCACCAACGTCACGCTTCCAGCATCCAGCTTCCCGTAAAGAGAAGGCGCGGTGTAAGCGAAAGTGCTGTCGAAGTAGCGCACGCCGCCGCCGACGGACAAGCCCTTGAGCTGGCCATCAAGAAAGCGGTATTTGCCCCAGACCGAAGCCTGATTACGCGGAACACCGGTCATCTGGTGACCTTCCACGAGCGACGTTGCCGAATCCTTGGTAATACGAGCATCGGTGTAGGTGTAGGCCGCAGTCACGTTCAAATTAGGTGTGAGGTTGCTGTTGACCTCCACTTCCACACCCTTGGCCCGGCTTTCGCCGACCTGGCGGTAGGTATTGGTCGTGGCGTCGAGGTACGTGTCGTCCTGCTTGCGCAAGTCATAGACCGACAACGTCATCGCCGTGTCCCAGCCGATCGGCTCGTACTTGAGGCCTACTTCGTATTGACTGCTGGTGATCGGGTCCAGCGGTGTGCCGGCATTGGAGATCTGCTGTACCGGAACGAACGCGGTCGAGTAGCTGACATATGGCGTCAGGCCATTGTCGAACTGGTACATGATCCCGCCCTGATAGGTGAACTTGCGGTCTTCAGAGCTGATGTTGCCGGCCTTGGCCACCTTGTCGCGAAAATCACTGTCGACCCAGTCCTGCCGCCCGCCGAGCAAGAATAACCAGTGGTCATACTTGCTCTGAAGCTGTGCATAAACACCTTTCATCTGCTGTTCGAGCAACGTGTTTTGCACCGCGAGAGGCGTCAATGGGTCCCTCAGGTACACCGGGTTATACACATTGATCGTGCCTGCAAATCCGGCATTCCAATCCTGGCTGAACGAGGTACGGTCATAGCTGGCACCGAACAGCACGGTATTTTCCAGCCCGCCTACCTGGAATTTGCCTTCCAACTGGTTATCCAGCGAGTAGACCATCGATTTGTTGTAGCGGTCGTAGGCATTCATGTTCAGCTGTGTGCCGAACCCCGCATTATTCAGGTTGCCTGGCCAGGTTTCATGGCGGGTGATTCGCGACTGCATGTAGCGCGAGTTCTGCCGAAACTGCCAGTCATCATTGAAGCTGTGGCTGAACTCGTAGCCGGTGCTCCAGGTTTCCCGTTCGAAGGTGTTCCAATCCGGGTCACCGAGCATGGTGTGCTTGGAGAGCTTTCCGTTGGGGTTGGTCAGTAACGTGCCTGCTGCAGGTAGGCCAAGTTCAAGATTGGTGTGGTCTTTCTGGTAGTTGGCCAGCAGCGTCAGGGTGTTGTAGTCGTCGAAATTGAGGGTCAGGGACGGTGCGATATACAGACGGTCATCGGGAACGTGATCGGTCTGGGTGTCGGACTTCCTGCCGAGCATCACCACCCGTCCAAGGATATTGCCGCTGTCGTCCAAGGGACCGGAGATATCCACACCCACCTGGCGCCGGTTATTAGAACCGTAGGTCAGCTGAACTTCGCCTTGTGGTGTAGCTGTCGGGTGTTTACTCACCAGGTTGACCAGGCCACCGGGTGCGTTTTCGCCGTAGAGCAGGGAAGAAGGGCCACGGAATATCTCCACCCGTTCCAGGCCATAAGGTTCGCTGGTGGTGTCATACCGGTTGCCTTGGACTCGCAAGCCATCGCGCAGCAGGCCGTAGCCATAATCCGTAGCGTTGAAACCGCGAATGAAGAACAAGTCACCGGCCAGCCCGTCGCCCGCAGCGAAGGGAGGGGCAAAGATTCCCGGCACATAGCCCAGCACTTCTGTGAGCGTCTGGGATTTTTGATCCTTGATGCGCTGGCCGGTCACCACCGACACCGAGCGCGGGGTTTCCGACAATGGTGTGCTGGTCTTGGTACCGATTCGGCTGTTTTGCGCCTTGTAACCTACGTCCCCGGCAATTTCCTGATTGAACCCAGTCTGTTGATAAGTGCTGACAGTAGTGGGGGCCAGCATGAGCTGTTCCCCGCTCGCAGCCGGCTGCAGCGCGTAGCTGCCGGGGCCTTGAACCGCCGCCTGCAATCCCGAGTTTTGCAGCAATAACGCAAACCCTTGCTCCACCGAGTAGTCACCCTCCAGCCCAGGACTTTGCAGGCGCGCCGTCTGCTGCGGCGAGAATGACAGAATCACATTGGCCTTCGACGCGAATTGGCTCAAGGCATTGTCGAGTGGCCCGGAGGCGATCACGTAATGTTGCACTGGGCTGGCAGCAATGGCCCGAGTGCATAGCAAGGTGCTGGCAGTCGCTGCCGTGGCCAGCAGCAAGCCATACGTGATGCCGTGATGGGAGAGACGCTGGCGAAGTTTTGTAGGAAGGCGCATGTGTGAGTAAGCCCTGAAGGTAGCATCGTGATTACCTGTAGGGCCGTGCCAGGTAAAAAAAAGATAACCCCCGTTGAGAGTATTTTTTCAGTATCAAGCTGTAAGCGTGACGGAGACCCAATAGCGCGTGAAATACTTCACGTGGATCGGCAGCGTGACCTGCAGGTTGGCCAATACGGCGTCGGTGGAATCCAGACGGAAAGTGCCGGACACCCGCAGCCGCGCTGATGCGGCATCGCACTGCATAACGCCCGGCCGATAGCGCGCCAGTTCGTCGATGACATCCCCCAGTCGCGCATCCAGAACGATCAGTTGGCCGTCGACCCATGCGGCTTGGTTCCCGCGATAGATATGGCTGGGGCCTACGTCTTGCGTGCCGAAGTCGACACTTTCACCAGGTCCGAGCACTCGGCTATGGGCCGGCTGGTCGACGGGTTGCACGCTGACCCGGTCTTCCAGCACACCAACCCGCGTCGACCCTTGCAGTTGGCGAACAGTGAACCGCGTACCCAAGGCTTGAACACGACCCTCATGGGTTTCGACATAAAACGGTGTTTGCCGGCCCGACTTTCCGGTGTGGATAAGTACTTCCCCCTCACGCAAACGGACCAGTCGCTGCTGCCCATCGAAAAGTACGTCGATAGCCGTGTTCGTATTGAGGTCAATTTGAGTGCCGTCGGCCAACCCGATTCGCCGTCGTTCGCCGACCTTGGTCCGATAGTCAGCCCAGAGGTTGCCCAGGGATGTGTGTTGTTGAACGTTCCACCCCAAGTACCCGGCGGCACCGAGCATCAGCATCAGCTTGAGCACTTGCCGCCGTTGTTGACTGGCCGAGAGCGCACGACGGGTGAAGTCCTTGGGTAGCGCACCGAGGCCACGTTGCAACTGCTCCATCTGGTTCCAGGCCGCCTGATGGGAGGGGTCGCCGTTGAGCCATTGCTGCCAGGCACTTTGTTGCGCGGGTGTCGGTGGCTGCGATTGAAATTGCACGTACCAACTGGCGGCGGCTTCGAACGTCTTGCGATCCGGGGCAGCCATTACATGCCCGCCATGATCAAGGCGCATTCAGTCAGGGCCCGAACCATATGTTTCTTGACGGTGGTCAGCGAGACACGCAACTGATCGGCGATCTGTTGATAAGTCAGGCCTTCGACCTGGGACAGCATGAAAATTCGCCTGGCCCGCTCCCCCAGCCCACACAAGGCTTTATCCACAGCAACGAGGGTTTCAATGATGATGGCCTTGTCTTCTTCACTGATTGCGATCGCTTCGGGCCGGTCTGCCAGGGTTTGCAGATAGGCCTGCTCAATGGCGCGGCGACGATAGCGGTCAATCACCAGTCCCCGGGCAACTGTGGCCAGATAGTCCCTGGGCTCGAGGATCTGCGTCGCATTGCGGCCCCCCAGGATCCGCACGAACGTATCGTGTGCCACGTCAGCTGCATCGCAGGCGTTATGCAACTTTCCCTTGAGCCAGCTGTGCAACCACGAATGGTGCTGCTCATAGATGTGTTGGACTGCAACGGTATGCGAGGGAAGGGCCATGAGAGGTGACGAGGCAGGTTAATGATAATAACTATTATTAACTGCCGTGACGCTTTCTCACAATAGGCGTTCCATCAACCCGTTTCACAAATGCAAATGAACTGTTTCCTGCCTGACCGAGGATTTTCGGAGGCATCTGCCTGCCTAAAACTTATCGGGATCCGTATTTTCTGTGGATTAAGCCCTGTGAATAACCACCCCTGTGCCCGGTTGATAACCAGGCTTGAAACCTGAGTAAAAACCCCTCTGTGGATAACCACCCGTTTAATCCACAGGCTTAAAGCACTTATCCAAGGGCCTCATTGGCACCTAACCACAGACTTTAGAATCTCTGTACATATCGTAAATAAAGGCCTGTAGAGATCTATCCACAGAAACATGCCTCAGTAGAAATAAACATAAAAACAAAGATTTAATAAATTTCTCTCTTTTAATTTCTATTGTTCGTGATTCATCCACAGCTGGTTAAATTTTGTGCAAAGGGTTCTTTAGGAAGGGCGAAGTCCCTATACTTGCCGACTCGTTCGAAAACCTGATCTCGAACGCTCATTCCTAATTACCTACAGAAGCAGGCACGAGGTGCGTGGTGGATTTCCCTTCCCGTTTTGAAGTGATCGTCATCGGCGGCGGTCATGCCGGTACCGAGGCAGCACTGGCGTCAGCACGCATGGGGGCAAAAACCCTGTTGCTGACGCATAACGTGGAAACCCTCGGCGCCATGAGCTGCAACCCCGCGATCGGCGGGATTGGCAAAAGCCACCTGGTCAAGGAAATCGATGCCCTGGGCGGCGCGATGGCCATGGCCACCGATAAGGGTGGTATTCAATTTCGCGTATTGAACAGTCGCAAAGGCCCGGCCGTACGAGCCACACGTGCTCAAGCCGACCGCATCCTGTACAAGGCCGCTGTCCGCGAAACCCTGGAAAACCAGCCGAACCTGTGGATATTTCAACAGGCAGCCGATGACCTGATCGTCGAACAAGACCAGGTACGCGGTGTTGTCACGCAAATGGGCCTGCGTTTCTTCGCAGAATCCGTGGTGTTGACCACCGGTACCTTCCTCGGCGGACTTATCCACATCGGTATGCAGAACTATTCCGGTGGCCGCGCCGGTGATCCACCGTCAATCGCCCTGGCTCAGCGCCTTCGCGAACTGCCACTGCGTGTTGGTCGCCTGAAAACCGGCACGCCGCCGCGAATTGATGGCCGGTCTGTGGATTTCTCGGTGATGACCGAGCAAGCCGGCGATACACCGATTCCGGTGATGTCGTTCATGGGCTCCAAGGAACAGCATCCGAAGCAGGTCAGTTGCTGGATTACCCACACCAACGCCCGCACCCACGAAATCATTGCTGCGAACCTCGACCGTTCGCCGATGTATTCCGGGGTGATCGAAGGTATTGGCCCGCGCTACTGCCCGTCGATCGAAGACAAGATCCACCGCTTTGCCGACAAGGAAAGCCACCAGGTTTTTATCGAACCGGAAGGTCTGACTACCCACGAGCTGTACCCGAACGGAATTTCCACGTCCCTGCCGTTCGACGTGCAAATCCAGATCGTGCAATCGATTCGCGGTATGGAAAATGCGCACATCGTGCGTCCTGGCTACGCCATCGAGTACGACTACTTCGACCCGCGTGACCTGAAATACAGCCTGGAAACCAAGGTCATCGGCGGTTTGTTCTTTGCAGGGCAAATCAACGGCACCACCGGTTACGAAGAAGCCGGCGCCCAGGGTTTGCTGGCCGGAACCAACGCGGCACTGCGTGCACAGGGCAAAGACAGCTGGTGCCCGCGTCGCGATGAGGCGTACATCGGTGTGTTGGTCGACGACCTGATCACCCTCGGAACCCAGGAACCGTACCGGATGTTTACGTCCCGGGCCGAATACCGTCTGATCCTGCGGGAAGACAACGCCGACCTGCGCTTGACCGAAAAAGGTCGCGAATTGGGCCTGGTCGACGACGTGCGTTGGGCGGCCTTCTGCAAAAAACGCGAAAGTATCGAGTTGGAAGAGCAACGCCTGAAAAGTACCTGGGTTCGCCCGGGCACCGAGCAAGGCGATGCGATTGCCGAAAAATTCGGCACGCCGCTGACTCACGAATACAACTTGCTGAACCTGCTGTCCCGGCCGGAAATCGACTACGCTGGTCTGATCTCGGTCACCGGCGCTGGCGCAGAAGATCCACAGGTTGCCGAGCAGGTCGAAATCAAGACCAAATACGCCGGTTACATTGACCGTCAGCAGGATGAGATCGCTCGTCTGCGGGCCAGCGAAGACACCAAGCTGCCTGTGGATATCGATTACACAAACATTTCCGGGCTGTCGAAAGAGATCCAAGGCAAGCTGGGGATAACTCGACCGGAGACCCTGGGCCAGGCGTCCCGTATCCCGGGCGTCACGCCGGCAGCCATTTCGCTGTTGATGATTCATTTGAAAAAACGCGGCGCGGGCCGTCAGTTGGAGCAAAGCGCTTGAGTTCGTTGGTCACCTCGCAACACGCCGAAGAGTTATCCACAGGTGCTCGCCAGCTTGGCGTCAACCTGACCGAAGCCCAGCACGAGTTGCTGCTGGGTTATCTGGCCCTGTTGATCAAATGGAACAAGGCTTACAACCTCACTGCGGTGCGTGACCCGGACGAAATGGTCTCCCGCCATCTGCTCGACAGTCTCAGTGTCATGCCGTTTATCGAAAACGGCCGCTGGCTCGACGTTGGCAGCGGCGGGGGCATGCCCGGCATCCCGCTGGCGATCCTGTTTCCGGAGTCGCAAGTGACCTGCCTGGACAGCAACGGCAAGAAAACCCGCTTCCTGACCCAGGTCAAACTCGAACTCAAGCTGGATAACCTGCAAGTTATCCACAGTCGCGTCGAAGCCTTTACGCCTGAACAGCCTTTCAACGGAATTGTTTCCCGGGCGTTCAGCAGCATGGAGAACTTCAGCAACTGGACCCGCCACCTCGGCGACCGCGATACCCGTTGGCTGGCAATGAAGGGCGTTCATCCAAGCGACGAGCTGTTAGCATTGCCGGCAGACTTCCACCTCGATAGCGAACACGCCTTGGCCGTACCCGGTTGCCAAGGCCAACGCCATCTGCTGATACTGCGCCGCACGGCATGATTGGGAACACAAGCAAGAATGGCTAAGGTATTCGCGATAGCGAACCAGAAAGGTGGCGTGGGCAAAACCACCACCTGCATCAACCTCGCAGCATCCCTGGTCGCTACCAAGCGTCGGGTGCTGTTGATCGATCTCGATCCACAGGGCAACGCCACCATGGGTAGCGGTGTGGATAAACACGGCCTGGAAAACTCGGTCTACGACTTGCTGATTGGCGAGTGCGACCTGGCCCAGGCCATGCACTTCTCCGAGCACGGCGGTTATCAACTGCTGCCGGCCAACCGCGATTTGACCGCGGCGGAAGTGGTGCTGCTGGAAATGCAGATGAAAGAAAGCCGTCTGCGCAGCGCCCTGGCGCCGATCCGCGAGAATTACGACTACATTTTGATCGACTGCCCGCCGTCGCTGTCGATGCTGACGTTGAACGCACTGGTTGCGGCCGACGGGGTGATTATCCCCATGCAGTGCGAGTACTTCGCGCTCGAAGGCTTGAGCGACCTTGTGGATAACATCAAGCGTATCGCCGAGTTGCTCAACCCGAACCTGCAAATCGAAGGCCTGCTGCGGACCATGTATGACCCGCGCCTGAGCCTGATGAACGATGTGTCGGCACAGCTCAAGGAACACTTCGGCGATCAGCTCTACGACACCGTGATTCCACGCAACATCCGCCTGGCCGAAGCGCCAAGCTATGGCATGCCCGCGCTGGCGTACGACAAGTCTTCCCGCGGCGCCATTGCCTATCTGGCGCTGGCAGGCGAGATGGTTCGCCGTCAACGCCGCAATTCACGCACCGCTGCAGCCCAGCCAACTTAAGGAATCCCCATGGCCGTCAAGAAACGAGGTCTCGGACGTGGACTGGATGCACTGCTGAGTGGTCCGACTGTCACGACCCTTGAAGAGCAAGCGGTGCAGGCCGACGAGCGCGAGCTGCAGCACCTGCCGCTGGACCTGATCCAGCGCGGCAAATACCAGCCGCGCCGGGACATGGACCCGCAGGCGCTGGAGGAATTGGCGAATTCGATCAAGGCCCAGGGCGTGATGCAGCCGATCGTGGTGCGCCCGATTGGTGCAGGCCGCTTTGAAATCATCGCCGGCGAGCGCCGCTGGCGCGCCAGCCAGCAGGCCGGCAAGGAAACCATTCCGGCAATGGTGCGCGATGTGCCGGATGAAACCGCCATCGCCATGGCGTTGATCGAGAACATCCAGCGTGAAGACCTCAATCCGATCGAGGAAGCGATCGCCCTGCAGCGTTTGCAGCAGGAATTCAAACTGACCCAGCAGGAAGTCGCGGATGCGGTGGGCAAGTCCCGGGTTACCGTGTCCAACCTGTTGCGCCTGATCGCGCTGCCGGAAGTCATCAAAACCATGCTTTCCCATGGCGACCTGGAAATGGGTCATGCCCGTGCTTTGCTCGGTTTGCCGGAAAATCAACAGGTTGAGGGGGCGCGACACGTTGTCGCACGAGGCCTCACCGTTCGTCAGACCGAGGCCCTGGTTCGCCAGTGGCTCAGTGGCAAACCTGCACCGGTCGAAACCGCCAAACCTGATCCGGATATTGCACGCCTGGAGCAGCGCCTGGCCGAACGCCTAGGCTCTGCGGTGCAAATTCGTCATGGCAAGAAAGGCAAAGGGCAATTGGTCATCGGATATAACTCATTGGATGAGCTTCAGGGCGTCCTTGCCCACATCCGCTGAAACAATTGCTTCTGTAGCGCGCAGTCGGAAATCACTACCCGGCAGTTGAATAGGGGCAGAACCGCCCCTATACTCTGCGCGCATTTTGTCGGCACAAATTATGCCAAGTTATTGATTTCCGGCAGCCGACCATTGAGGAGCAAGAGTGATGGAAACCCGCACGCCAAACACGTTGCCGTTCCATCGCTTGGCCGTTTTCCCGGTTTTAGTGGCTCAATTTGTCATTTTACTGATCGCCTCTTTGGCGCTCTGGTATTGGTATGGAGTCGTAGCCGGATACTCGGGACTCTGCGGAGGCCTGATAGCCTTGCTGCCCAATATGTATTTTGCTCACAGGGCCTTTCGGTTTTCCGGCGCCCGAGCAGCCCAGGCTATCGTCCGGTCTTTTTATGCCGGCGAGGCGGGGAAATTGATTTTGACGGCAGTGCTGTTTGCACTGACCTTTGCAGGTGTGAAGCCATTGGCGCCGCTGGCTGTATTCGGCGTCTTCGTGTTGACCCAACTGGTCAGCTGGTTCGCTCCCCTGCTAATGAAAACAAGACTTTCGAAACCTTAGGGCGTTTGAGGCAACCATGGCAGAAACAACCGCTTCGGGCTATATCCAGCACCACTTGCAGAACCTGACCTTCGGTCAGCTTCCCAACGGCGGCTGGGGCTTTGCCCACTCCGCAGCAGAAGCCAAAGAAATGGGCTTCTGGGCATTCCACCTGGATACTCTGGGCTGGTCTGTCGCATTGGGCCTGATCTTCGTCCTGATTTTCCGCATGGCGGCAAAGAAGGCGACTTCCGGTCAGCCAGGTGCTTTGCAGAACTTCGTTGAAGTATTGGTCGAATTCGTCGATGGCAGCGTGCGGGACAGCTTCCATGGTCGTAGCGCGGTGATTGCACCGTTGGCACTGACCATCTTCGTCTGGGTGTTCCTGATGAACGCCGTCGACCTGATCCCGGTCGACTGGATTCCTCAGCTGGCCATCCTGATCTCCGGCGATCACCACATTCCATTCCGTGCGGTTTCGACCACGGACCCTAACGCCACCCTGGGCATGGCCCTGTCGGTGTTCGCGTTGATCATTTTCTACAGCATCAAGATCAAGGGCATCGGCGGCTTCATCGGCGAACTGACCCTGCACCCGTTCGGCAGCAAGAACATCTTCGTTCAAGCGCTGCTGATCCCGGTGAACTTCCTGCTGGAGTTCGTGACCCTGGTCGCCAAGCCGATTTCCCTGGCCCTGCGACTGTTCGGCAACATGTATGCCGGCGAGCTGGTGTTCATTCTGATCGCTGTGATGTTCGGCAGTGGTCTGCTCTGGCTTAGCGGCCTGGGCATTGTTCTGCAGTGGGCGTGGGCTGTGTTCCACATCCTGATCATCACCCTGCAGGCGTTTATCTTCATGATGCTGACCATCGTCTACCTGTCGATGGCGCACGAAGAGAACCATTAAGACCAGTCTCGACTAGTCTGATGTCCCTCCCGGTCAAACGGGAGGGTAGCCCTGAAGGGCTATGAAACGATTTGTTTTACCGCTTTAAAATCTAAAAAACCTAAACCATACGACGTAAAAGTCGGGAGGAAAGATGGAAACTGTAGTTGGTCTAACCGCTATCGCTGTTGCACTGTTGATCGGCCTGGGCGCCCTGGGTACTGCCATTGGTTTCGGCCTGCTGGGCGGCAAGTTCCTGGAAGGCGCAGCGCGTCAGCCAGAAATGGTTCCAATGCTGCAAGTTAAAATGTTCATCGTCGCCGGCCTGCTCGACGCCGTGACCATGATCGGTGTTGGTATCGCTCTGTTCTTCACCTTCGCGAACCCCTTCGTTGGTCAACTCGCCGGTTAATCACTCGTTTTTTCGAGTGATTGGTGTGTTGTGCAACGAACGAGCGAGGTATTGGCGTGAACATTAATGCAACCATTATTGGTCAGTCCTTAGCGTTCTTGATTTTTGTAGTTTTCTGCATGAAGTTCGTATGGCCTCCGGTCATCGCGGCTTTGCACGAACGTCAGAAGAAGATCGCAGACGGACTGGACGCTGCCGCACGAGCAGCTCGCGACCTGGAGTTGGCCCAAGATAAAGCGGGTCAACAACTGCGCGAAGCGAAAGCTCAGGCAGCTGAAATCATTGAGCAAGCCAAGAAACGCGGTAACCAGATCGTTGAAGAGGCTGTTGAAAAAGCCCGTATCGACGCTGACCGTGTGAAGGTTCAGGCTCAAGCCGAGATCGAGCAGGAACTGAACGGTGTCAAAGATGCGCTGCGTGCCCAACTGGGTGCTCTGGCCGTCGGCGGTGCTGAGAAGATCCTGGGTGCCACAATCGATCAAAACGCGCACGCGGAGCTGGTAAACAAACTGGCTGCTGAAATTTAAGCGAGGGCGATCATGGCAGAATTGACCACGTTGGCCCGACCTTACGCTAAGGCAGCCTTCGAGCACGCCCAGGCCCACCAGCAGCTGGCCTCTTGGTCAGCCATGCTCGGCCTGGCTGCAGCAGTGTCGCAAGACGACACCATGCAGCGCGTGCTCAAGGCCCCGCGACTGACGAGCGCAGACAAGGCCGCCACGTTTATTGACGTGTGCGGCGACAAGTTTGATGTAAAAGTGCAGAACTTCATCCACGTCGTTGCCGAAAACGACCGTCTCCCGCTTCTGCCGGAGATCGCCGCTCTGTTTGACCTGTACAAGGCCGAACAAGAGAAATCGGTAGATGTTGAAGTGACCAGTGCTTTTGCATTGAACCAAGAACAGCAAGACAAACTCGCCAAGGTTCTCAGTGCACGACTCGACCGGGAAGTGCGCCTGCAAGTTGCGGAGGATGCCACCCTGATTGGTGGTGTCATCATTCGCGCCGGCGACCTGGTTATCGATGGCTCGATTCGCGGCAAACTCGCGAATCTTGCCGAAGCATTGAAATCTTGAGTTTGAAGGGGCAGCAGAGCAATGCAGCAACTCAATCCTTCCGAAATAAGTGAAATTATCAAGGGCCGCATCGACAAGCTCGATGTGACCTCCCAAGCCCGTAACGAAGGCACTGTCGTCAGCGTATCTGACGGCATCGTGCGGATTCACGGTCTGGCCGACGTCATGTACGGCGAGATGATCGAGTTTCCGGGCGGCGTCTACGGTATGGCCCTCAACCTGGAGCAAGACTCTGTAGGTGCCGTTGTATTGGGCTCCTACCAGACTCTGGCCGAAGGCATGAGCGCCAAGTGCACAGGCCGCATCCTGGAAGTTCCGGTTGGTAAGGAACTGCTGGGTCGCGTTGTCGACGCACTGGGTAACCCAGTTGACGGCAAAGGTCCGCTGAACAACACCGAGACCGATGCGGTCGAGAAAGTTGCTCCAGGCGTGATCTGGCGTAAGTCGGTAGACCAGCCTGTACAGACTGGCTACAAGGCTGTCGATGCCATGATTCCTGTCGGCCGTGGCCAGCGTGAGCTGATCATCGGTGACCGTCAGATCGGTAAAACCGCTCTGGCGATCGACGCGATCATCAACCAGAAAGACAGCGGGATTTTCTGCGTCTACGTAGCCATCGGTCAGAAACAATCGACCATCGCCAACGTGGTTCGCAAGCTGGAAGAAAACGGCGCCCTGGCTAACACCATCGTCGTGGCCGCCAGTGCTTCGGAATCCGCTGCACTTCAGTTCCTGGCACCGTACTCCGGTTGCACCATGGGCGAATACTTCCGCGACCGCGGTGAAGACGCGCTGATCGTTTATGACGATCTGTCCAAGCAAGCAGTGGCTTACCGCCAGATTTCCCTGCTGCTGCGCCGTCCACCAGGCCGTGAAGCTTACCCAGGCGACGTGTTCTATCTCCACTCCCGTCTGCTGGAGCGCGCATCCCGCGTTTCGGAAGAATACGTAGAGAAGTTCACCAACGGCGCAGTGACCGGCAAAACCGGTTCCCTGACCGCACTGCCGATCATCGAAACCCAGGCTGGCGACGTTTCCGCGTTCGTTCCGACCAACGTGATTTCCATCACCGACGGTCAGATCTTCCTGGAATCGGCCATGTTCAACTCCGGGATCCGTCCTGCAGTGAACGCCGGTGTTTCGGTATCCCGTGTGGGTGGTGCCGCTCAGACCAAGATCATCAAGAAGCTCTCCGGTGGTATCCGTACCGCTCTGGCTCAGTACCGTGAACTGGCGGCATTCGCCCAGTTCGCTTCTGACCTGGACGAAGCGACCCGTAAGCAACTTGAGCATGGTCAGCGCGTTACCGAGCTGATGAAGCAGAAGCAATACGCACCAATGTCAATCGCTGACATGGCGCTGTCGCTGTATGCCGCTGAGCGTGGGTTCCTGACCGACGTTGAAATCACCAAGGTCGGCAGCTTCGAACAAGCGCTGATTGCTTACTTCAACCGCGATCACGCCGAATTGATGGCGAAGATCAACGTGAAGGGTGACTTCAATGACGACATCGACGCTGGCATCAAAGCCGGTATCGAGAAGTTCAAGGCCACCCAAACCTGGTAAGCCGCAGCGGGGGCCGCGAGGCTCCCGCTTGCTAACCTGATAGGTGTTACATGGCAGGCGCAAAAGAGATTCGCAGTAAGATTGCGAGCATCAAAAGCACGCAAAAGATCACCAGCGCCATGGAAAAAGTGGCGGTCAGCAAAATGCGCAAGGCACAAATGCGCATGGCTGCTAGCCGTCCCTACGCGGAGCGTATCCGCCAGGTTATTGGTCATCTGGCCAACGCCAACCCGGAATATCGCCACCCGTTCATGATCGATCGCGAAGTAAAGCGCGTCGGTTATGTCGTGGTGAGCAGTGACCGTGGTTTGTGCGGTGGTTTGAATACCAACCTGTTCAAGGCCCTGGTCAAGGACATGGCGGTAAACCGCGAAAAAGGCGTCGAGATCGATCTGTGTGTGGTCGGTAGCAAGGGTGCGGCCTTTTTCCGCAACTTCGGCGGTAACGTCGTTGCAGCTATCAGCCACCTGGGTGAAGAACCGTCGATCAATGATTTGATCGGCAGCGTCAAGGTGATGCTGGATGCATACCTGGAAGGCCGGATTGACCGCCTCTCCGTGGTATCCAACAAGTTCATCAACACCATGACGCAACAGCCTACCGTGGAGCAGTTGATTCCATTGGTGGCCGCCCCGGAACAAGAACTCAAGCACCACTGGGACTACCTCTACGAACCAGACGCCAAAGAGCTGCTTGACGGCTTGATGGTGCGCTACGTGGAGTCGCAGGTGTACCAGGCGGTGGTCGAGAACAACGCGGCTGAACAAGCTGCGCGGATGATCGCGATGAAGAACGCTACCGACAACGCCGGTGATTTGATCAGCGATTTGCAGCTGATCTACAACAAGGCGCGTCAGGCTGCGATCACCCAAGAGATCTCGGAAATCGTCGGCGGCGCTGCCGCGGTTTAACGGTTCAAATATTCAGAGGATCCAGCTATGAGTAGCGGACGTATCGTTCAAATCATCGGCGCCGTTATCGACGTGGAATTCCCACGCGACAGCGTACCGAGCATCTACAACGCTTTGAAAGTCAAAAGCGATGCAGGCACCACCCTGGAAGTTCAGCAGCAGCTGGGCGACGGCGTGGTTCGTACCATTGCAATGGGTTCCACCGAAGGCTTGAAGCGCGGTCTGGAAGTCACTGACTCTGGCGCAGCCATCTCCGTACCGGTCGGTAAAGCGACCCTGGGCCGGATCATGGACGTCCTCGGTAACCCGATCGACGAAGCCGGTCCAATCGACACCGAAGAGCGCTGGGGCATTCACCGTCCTGCGCCTTCCTTCGCGGAACAAGCGGGCGGCAACGACCTGCTGGAAACCGGCATCAAGGTTATCGACCTGGTTTGCCCGTTCGCCAAGGGCGGTAAAGTCGGTCTGTTCGGTGGTGCCGGTGTAGGCAAAACCGTAAACATGATGGAACTGATCCGTAACATCGCCATCGAGCACAGCGGTTATTCCGTGTTCGCCGGTGTGGGTGAGCGTACTCGTGAGGGTAACGACTTCTACCACGAGATGAAGGATTCCAACGTTCTGGACAAAGTGGCACTGGTTTACGGTCAGATGAACGAGCCGCCGGGTAACCGTCTGCGCGTAGCACTGACCGGCCTGACCATGGCCGAGAAGTTCCGTGACGAAGGTAACGACGTTCTGCTGTTCGTCGACAACATCTATCGTTACACCCTGGCCGGTACTGAAGTATCCGCACTGCTGGGCCGTATGCCTTCCGCAGTAGGTTACCAGCCGACCCTGGCCGAAGAGATGGGTACTCTGCAAGAGCGTATCACTTCGACCAAAAACGGTTCGATCACCTCGATCCAAGCGGTATACGTACCTGCGGATGACTTGACTGACCCGTCGCCAGCGACCACGTTCGCCCACTTGGACGCCACCGTCGTACTGTCCCGTGACATCGCCTCCCTGGGTATCTACCCAGCGGTCGATCCACTGGACTCGACTTCGCGCCAGCTGGACCCGAACGTCATCGGCCAGGAACACTACGACACCGCTCGCGGCGTCCAGTACGTTCTGCAGCGTTACAAAGAACTGAAGGACATCATTGCGATCCTGGGTATGGACGAGCTGTCGGAAACCGACAAGCAGTTGGTATCCCGCGCTCGTAAGATCCAGCGCTTCTTGTCGCAGCCGTTCTTCGTGGCTGAAGTCTTCACCGGTGCCTCGGGTAAATACGTTTCCCTGAAAGACACCATTGCTGGCTTCAAAGGCATCCTCAACGGTGACTACGACCACCTGCCAGAACAAGCGTTCTACATGGTCGGCGGCATCGAAGAAGCGATCGAGAAAGCCAAGAAACTGTAATTCCGGCGCCCGGTAACGGGCGCTAATCAGGTTGAGGCAAGCAGATGGCTATGACATTCCATTGCGATATCGTCAGCGCGGAAGGGGAAATCTTCTCCGGTCAGATCGAGAGTGTGATTGCACACGGCGAACTGGGCGACCTGGGTATTAACTTTGGCCACGCGCCATTGATTACATCCTTGAAGCCTGGTCCGATCACTCTGACCAAGCTGGGCGGGGAACGGGAGGTGTTTTACATCTCCGGTGGTTTCCTCGAGGTTCAGCCGAACATGGTCAAGGTACTTGCCGACACCGTGCAACGTGCTGCCGACCTGGATGAAGCCTCCGCTCAGGAAGCCGTCAAGGCTGCCGAGAAGGCCCTGAACGAAAAAGGCGCAGATTTCGACTACGGTTCTGCTGCTGCACGTCTGGCCGAGGCCGCAGCTCAGCTGCGCACCGTCCAGCAGATCCGCAAGAAGTTTGGCGGCTAAGCCGTCAAGCCTCATGCGTGATTGATTAAAAAGGGTAGCCTCGGCTACCCTTTTTCTTTTTTTGCAAAACACTTCTTTGGTCTGAAGTCTGACCGCCCAGGATTGGTAGCCATTCATGTCTCTCGAAATCGTAATTCTTGCCGCAGGCCAGGGCACCCGCATGCGTTCGGCCCTGCCCAAGGTGCTGCACCCGGTTGCCGGCAACTCCATGCTTGGCCATGTTATCCACAGCGCCCGGCAGCTGGATCCACAGCGCATTCATGTGGTGATCGGCCACGGTGCCGATGTGGTGCGTGAGCGGCTGGCGGCGGATGACCTGAATTTCGTATTGCAGGACAAGCAATTGGGTACCGGCCATGCCACCGCGCAGGCCGTGCCGTTCATCAAGGCCGACACCGTGCTGATCCTCTACGGAGACGTGCCGCTGATCGAAGTGGAAACCTTGCAGCGCCTGCTCAAGCACGTGGTGCCAGGCCAGATGGGCTTGCTCACTGTCGAGCTGGATGACCCGACCGGCTACGGTCGCATCGTGCGCAACGCTGACGGCAAGGTCGCGGCCATCGTCGAGCATAAAGACGCCAGCGAAGCCCAGCGCGCCATCACTGAAGGCAACACCGGCATCCTCGCGGTGCCGGCTGACCGCCTGGCTGACTGGATGAGCCGCTTGTCCAACAACAACGCCCAGGGCGAGTACTACCTGACCGACGTCATCGAGATGGCCGTCAGCGATGGCCTGGTGGTCGCCACCGAACAGCCCCACGACCCGATGGAAGTGCAGGGCGCCAACGACCGCAAGCAACTGGCGGAGCTGGAGCGTCACTACCAACTGCGTGAAGGCCGCCGCCTGATGGCGCTGGGCGTGACGCTGCGTGATCCGGCACGTTTCGATGTGCGGGGTGACGTCACCGTTGGCCGCGACGTGCTGATCGATATCAACGTGATCCTCGAAGGCCGCGTGGTCATTGAAGATGACGTGGTGATCGGGCCGAACTGCGTGATCAAGGACAGCACCCTGCGCAAGGGTGTGGTGATCAAGGCCAACAGCCATATCGACGGTGCGGTGATGGGCGAGGGCAGTGATGCCGGTCCGTTCGCGCGTTTGCGTCCGGGCAGCGTGCTGGGCGCTCGCGCCCATGTGGGTAACTTTGTAGAACTGAAAAACGCCCGGATGGGCGACGACGCCAAGGCCGGCCATCTGGCCTACCTCGGTGATGCAGTGATCGGTGCCCGCAGCAATATCGGCGCAGGCGCCATCACCTGCAATTACGACGGCGCCAACAAGTACCAGACGACCATTGGCGAAGACGTGTTTATCGGCTCCAACAACTCGCTGATCGCCCCCGTCACTATCGGTGATGGTTCAAACACCGCCGCAGGTTCCACCATCAACCAGGATGTGGATAAGTCCCAGTTGGCCGTCGCCCGCGCCCGCCAGCGCAACATCGACGGCTGGAAACGCCCGGTCAAAATCAAGAAGAGCTGAGTTATCCACAACCCTGAAACACTGCGGTACTTATGTGGGAGCGGGCTTGCTCGCGAAGGCGGTCTTTCGGTTGATACATGCGCCGACTGACACACCGCCTTCGCGAGCAAGCCCGCTCCCACATTTTTATCTGTGTTGATTCAAAAAACTCAGTCGCATGCTTGACCATTTTGAATGAATAGGTTTTGATTGCCTTCGTTATCTTTCGAAACGAAACTTATCATCACCATGTCGAAACGAAATACACCCCAACGTCGCCACAACATCCTTGCCATGCTCACCGAGCAAGGTGAAGTCAGCGTGGACGAATTGGCCAAGCGTTTCGAAACCTCGGAAGTCACCATCCGCAAGGACCTGGCGGCCCTCGAAAGTAACGGTCTGTTGCTGCGTCGCTACGGTGGCGCCATCACCATGCCTCAGGAACTGGTCGGTGATCCGGCACAGCCCATTTCGGCCTACAAGCGCGCCATCGCCCGTGCGGCCGTCCGGCGTTTGCGGGAACACGCGCGCATCATCATCGACAGCGGCAGCACCACCGCCGCCATGATCCCCGAATTGGGCCACCAGCCCGGCCTGGTGGTGATGACCAACTCCCTGCACGTTGCCAGCGCCTTGAGCGACCTGGAACACGAGCCGGTATTGTTGATGACCGGCGGCACCTGGGACCCGCATTCGGACTCGTTCCAGGGTCAGGTCGCCGAACAGGTACTGCGTTCCTACGATTTCGACCAGCTCTTTATTGGTGCCGATGGCATCGACCTGGAGCGCGGCACCACCACCTTCAACGAATTACTGGGGCTGAGCCGCGTCATGGCCGAAGTCGCCCGCGAAGTGGTGGTGATGGTCGAGTCCGACAAGATTGGCCGCAAGATCCCCAACCTGGAACTGCCCTGGAGCAGCGTCCATACCCTTATTACCGATGATCGCCTGCCACTTGAGGCCCGCGACCAGATTCAAGCCCGCGGCATCACGCTGATTTGCGCGGCAGTCATCTAGGAGAGAAACCATGTGTGGAATTGTTGGCGCAGTCGCTGAACGAAACGTCACTGCCATTTTGCTCGAAGGCCTCAAACGCCTGGAATACCGTGGCTACGACAGCGCCGGTGTGGCGCTCTTTACCAACGCCGGCAAGCTTGAGCGCATGCGTCGCCCGGGCAAGGTCAGCGAACTCGAACAAGCGTTGGCCGGTGAGCCGCTGGTAGGCCGCCTGGGTATCGCCCACACCCGTTGGGCCACCCACGGCGCGCCGTGCGAACGCAATGCTCACCCGCACTTCTCCGGTGACCTGGCGGTTGTGCACAACGGCATCATCGAAAACCACGAAGTGCTGCGTGAACAACTCAAGGGCCAGGGTTATGTCTTCACCTCGGACACCGACACCGAAGTCATCGCCCACCTGCTGAACCACAAGCTCAAGGACATCGGCGACCTGACCAACGCTCTCAAGGCCACCGTCAAGGAACTGCATGGCGCCTATGGCCTGGCCGTGATCAGCGCCAGCCAGCCTGACCGCCTGGTCGCCGCCCGCAGTGGCAGCCCATTGGTGATCGGCCTGGGCCTGGGCGAGAACTTCCTCGCCTCCGACCAACTGGCCCTGCGTCAGGTGACTGACCGCTTCATGTACCTGGAAGAAGGCGACATCGCCGAAATCCGCCGTGAAAGCGTGCAGATCTGGGACGTTGACGGCCAGTCCGTGGAACGTGAGGCCGTGCAGTATCGTGACGGCGCCGAAGCCGCCGACAAGGGCGAGTTCCGCCACTTCATGCTCAAGGAAATCCACGAGCAACCGGCCGTGGTGCAACGCACCCTGGAAGGTCGCCTGAGCCAGAACCAGGTATTGGTGCAAGCCTTCGGCCCGCAAGCTGCCGAGCTGTTCGCCAAAGTGCGCAACGTGCAAATCGTCGCCTGCGGCACCAGCTACCACGCCGGTATGGTCGCCCGTTACTGGCTGGAAGAACTGGCCGGCATCCCGTGCCAGGTCGAAGTCGCCAGCGAATTCCGCTACCGCAAGGTGGTGGTGCAGCCCGACACTCTGTTCGTGACCATCTCCCAGTCCGGCGAAACCGCCGACACCCTGGCCGCCCTGCGCAACGCCAAGGAACTGGGCTTCCTCGGCAGCCTGGCGATCTGCAACGTCGGCATCAGCTCCCTGGTGCGCGAGTCCGACCTGACCCTGCTGACCCAGGCCGGTCGTGAAATCGGCGTGGCATCCACCAAGGCCTTCACCACCCAGTTGGTCGGCCTGTTGTTGCTGACCCTGTCCCTGGGCCAGGTTCGCGGCACGCTGGGCGAAGGCGTCGAGGCACACCTGGTCGAAGAACTGCGCCGCCTGCCGGCCCGCCTGGGTGAAGCCCTGGCCATGGACAGCACCGTGGAGAAAGTCGCTGAGCTGTTCGCCGACAAACACCACACCCTGTTCCTCGGCCGTGGTGCGCAATACCCGGTGGCAATGGAAGGTTCGCTCAAGCTCAAGGAAATCTCCTACATCCACGCCGAAGCCTACCCGGCCGGTGAGCTCAAGCACGGTCCGCTGGCCCTGGTGGATGACGACATGCCAGTCGTTACCGTCGCGCCGAACAACGAACTGCTGGAGAAGCTCAAGTCCAACCTGCAGGAAGTGCGCGCCCGTGGCGGGCAACTGATCGTGTTCGCCGACGAGAAGGCCGGCATGACCAATGGCGAAGGCACCCACGTCATCAACATGCCGCACATCCACGACACCCTGTCGCCGATCCTCTACACCATCCCGCTGCAGCTGCTGTCGTATTACGTGGCTGTGCTGAAGGGCACCGACGTTGACCAGCCGCGTAACCTGGCGAAGTCGGTGACGGTGGAATAAGCCGCACCCGAACCACCAAAACCCCCGTTCTTCGGGGGTTTTGCTTTTTCAGGCTACCGAGCATCGGGTCTTGCCGTTTCTGTGGACTAATTCCGGGAGTATTCCCCTGCTTTACCCCTAGAATGCGCCCTGTGGATAACTAGCCAGGGAATGCCGCCGCCATGAACATCGAACTGCTGATCGCCGGTATCGTCGTGCTGATTATTGTCGTCGGCCTGGTCGGCTGGCTGGTGGGGGTCTACAACGGCCTGGTGATGCGCCGCAACGATGTGGATAAAGCCTTCGCCAACATCGACGTGCTGCTCAAGCAGCGGGCAGACCAGATTCCCGACCTGATGCGCGTGGTGCAAACCGCCATGAACCATGAGAACGCGCTGTTCACCCGCCTCAGCGACGCCCGCACCGCGTACCTCAACGCCAGCAGCCTCACCGATAAAGTCGATGCCTCCAACCAGCTCAATACGGCGCTCAAGTCGGTGATTGCAGTGGCCGAGAATTATCCGACGCTGATCTCCGGCCCCAACATGGTCGAGTTGCAGCAGGCGATCTCGGCGGTTGAGGAACGCATCGCCGACCGTCGCGAGTTCTTCAATGAGTCAGTCAACCTCTACAACATCGCCATCGCGATTTTTCCTGATCTGTTCTTCGCCAAGATGCTCGGCTATCAGCGCATTCCGCTGCTGGCCATCAGCGCCGAAGAAACCCGCTACGACGGCGTGAAGCTTGAGATGCCGGGGGCATGAAAACCACCCAGGCAGGGGTTGTCACAAAAAAACCAGCGTGGAAAACCCTGGTGGCACTGGTCTTTCTCGCCGGCTTTATTGGCCTGATGGTCTACGCCCCGACGATCCTGGTGGCGCTGTTTTTTCCTGTGTGCATCCTGATCGGACTGCTGGCCAGCTTCGGCCCCAATTTCTATCGCACCGAACAGCGCCTGGCCACCAGCCAGATACGCTCATTGGCCATGGGGCTGGTGGAAGTGAACGGCAAGGTGATCGTCGACACGCCCCTGATCTCCCCGGTCCACGGCAAGCCTTGCGCGGGTTACGTGTGGGTCATCGAAGAAGGCACCAAAGACAAGGATGGCGATTGGAGCTGGAGCCAGGTCTCGGCCGAGGCTCGCTGCAATGACTTCCGCCTGCAGGACGCCACCGGTGAAGTGACAGTGATTGCCGAGGGTATCGACCTGTTCGGCAAGAAGCGCCCGGACGACCATGAATGGATCAGCAGCTCCCGCCGCCAGGGCGAACTGCTCCTCACCCAGGATATGCAGGTGATGCTGATTGGCGACGCCTGCGAGCGTGCGGGCAAGACGGTGATTGCCCAGGGCCGGCAACCTGACGCGGTGTTCGGCCTGGCCGAGACCAAGGAGGTGGAAAACCGCCGTGTGCTGGCGCCGCTGTGGCGCGCCGGTGGTTTCTACGCGGTGGTGGTGGGTTTGATCGGCGTCGGCATCATGGCCATGACGCCGGAACATTTTGCCCAACTGCATTTGCCGGGCCCTGCCACCTACCAGCAAATGGCAGAGCTGAATCCCGCCTATCGGTTTCTGGCCTGGTTGTACCGTGACAACGGCTTCGTGATTCCTTTCATGGCCGCGTTTGGCTTCTTGCTGACGATGTTTGTGGTGTTGCTCGCGCTGCGGCTCTTGCTGCCCACGGGCATGCGCCTGGCGGTAGGCCGCGTGCTGGGCGCCTGGATGGGCCTGGGCATGGTGATTGGCGGCGTAGTGACCTTGCTGCTGGTGGTGGCCCAGGTGGACACCATGAAGGTGTTCCTGGTGTGGATGATGATTCTGCTGGGCACCCTGGTGTTTTCGATCTTTGAGCAACGCAAGCTAGGGGTGGCGTACAAGCATTTCGCAAAAGATGCCGGCACTGCCGGTTTAGGCGACGAGGACGCCTGATCAGGGTACAAACTCAACCTTCAAGCCTCGGCTGGCGCTGCGGCCCTGATCGTCAGTCACCCGCAACCGGTACTCCCCCGACTTACCCGGCCGCCAGTTCAGCGTGGTTTGCGGCGGGCCCTGGCCGATCAGGGTCTGGTCGGCGAACCAATACAGCGTCAGTGCATCACTGGCCGCGTTGGCGTTCAGCGGGATGCTTTCCTGGGGCTGGGACAGGCGCAGGTGGTAGCTGACCTGGGTCAGCGGCGAGCGAATCTGTGGCGCTTCGCTTTGATCGCCGACACGGTTGGGTTGGCAGCTTTTCTGCACATTGGGCGGCGTACGCCGGGGCAGCCCGGCGGCGCGGAACAGCCGCTGCACATCGCTGGGCCAGAACTCGAAGACTTCTTCACGGGTGTACTGCGGGTCGAACGGCGGGCACGCGGCCTTGCCGGTGCGGGTGTCGATCAGCACCGGGCGGTGCAGGTTGGACACCCGAATCGGTGACACGCCGGGGATGTACCAGGTCTTGCGGGTACGTGGGCACCAACGGTTGGGCAAGTCACCAGAGGCCGCGCAGACGTCAATGCGGATCAGCCCGGCGGGCGGTTTGTCGGGTTTGATCACCACATTGGGCAAGGCCAGCGGCAGGGCGTCGGCGATACGGAAGAACAACGGTGCCGCAGTTTTCGCACCGATAAACTCAGGATTCGGACGGCCATCGAAGTTGCCCACCCACACCACCAGCACGTACGGGCCTACGAGGCCGGCGCTCCATGCATCATGAAAACCCCAGGACGTGCCGGTCTTCCAGGCCGTACGCCAGTGGCGCCCCGGCAGCCCGTCCGGGCGCGGGTTGCGCCGCAGCATGTCGCGCACCATAAACGCGGCCTGCGGCGTGAGTAGCTGGGCGCCAGTGGTTTGCGGCTGTTCCTGCAAATAGCGCAGCGGCCGCAAATGCCCGTCACCAGCCAGCATCACATACAGCCGCGCCAGCTCCTCGGGCGTCATCTCGCCGCCACCCAAGGCCAGCGCCAAGCCGTAATGGCTTTCGCCGCGCAGGCCCTTGATCCCGGCCCGTTGCAGCAATCCGTAAAGTGACGGCGAGCGGGTTTGGCTGGCCAGCCAGACAGCCGGAATATTGCGGCTGCGAATCAGCGCGTCACGGGCTGTCACCGGCCCGACAAAACTGCCGTCGAAATTTTCCGGCTGGAAGTAGCCGAAGTTACTCGGCATGTCCTTGAGGATGCTCATGGGGTGGATCACCCCTTGGTCCAGCGCCAGCCCATACAGGAATGGCTTGAGGGTGGAGCCCGGCGAGCGCCGCGACAACACGCCGTTGACCTGGCCGTGGATGCTTGTGGATAAGTAGTCTGCCGAGCCCACCAGGGCTTTTACGCTCTGGTCGCGGCTGTCGATCAGGATCGCCGTGGCGTTTTCCACACCGCTGCTGCGGCGCTCGGCGATGAAGCCGGTGATCAGCCGTTCCAGCAATTGTTGCAGCGCCAGGTTGAGGGTGCTGTTCAACTCATTGCCGGTTTGCGAGGCCAGCAACTGTTCGCTCAGGTGCGGCGCGAGAAACGGGATCTGCTGGCGGTTGCGGGCTTCCAGCGGCAGGTCCAGCAAACTGTCGTTACGCGGGTCCTGTGGATAAGTTTCCCGCCAGTCGGCCATCAGCCGTTGCCGGGCGGTTTGCAGGGAAGGCCCAAAGCGCGCCCGACGACCCGGTTGCTGGGGAATCACGGCCAGCGCGAGGGCTTCAGACAAGGACAACTGCGCCGCTGACTTGCCAAAATAGATCCGGCTGGCCGCTTCGGCACCTTCGATATTGCCGCCCATGGGCGCCAGGTTGAGGTAGGCCTCAAGGATGTCGTGCTTGCTGTAACGCGCCTCCAGCCACAGTGCCAGGGCCATCTGCTGCAGCTTGCCGGGTACCTGGCGGGTATTGAGATCCCACAGGCGCCTGGCCAACTGCATGCTCAAGGTCGAGCCGCCTTGGCGCTGGCCGCCGCTATAGGTGGCCATGGCCGCCCGCAGCAACGCCGGGGGATTGATCCCCGGGTGCCAGTAGAAATTGCGGTCTTCCTTGAGCAGCAACGCCTCCACCAGTGACGGAGAAATCCGTTCCAGGGGAAGCCACAGGCGATATTGCCCGTCAGCCGCCAGGGTCATGCGCAGCAGCGAACCGTCATCGGCCAATACCACCCGTGAGGAGGTGGCTGCCTGTTCCAGCGGCGCGTGGGGCCACAACCGTAGCCCCGCCAGAATCAACGCCGCTGCCAGCAGCGGCGTCAGGCTTTTAAGGCTTGGTAATTTCAAGCTGGCCTACTTTGCCGCGTCCTTGCAGGGTGGTTTCGTACATGCCCTCGGCGTAGGCCGGTGGCGTATTGAAGGTACCGGCGTTGGTGGCGCGCACGCGGTACACGAAGGTGCCTACATCCCGCAGCGCGGTGCCGTACAACACCACTCGGTCATCACGCACGTCGACGTAGTCCGGTTGCCAGTTGCTCAAGTCGGTCTCGCCAATCGGCGCCTGCCAGGCGTCGGCTTCTTCGGTGTCTTCGCCGGTTTCAACGTACTCCGAATCGTCGCCTTCGCTTTCCTCGGTGCTGGCCGCTTCCGGCTCCGGCGGCAAGTTATACACAGGCTCGACGCCGCCCGGCAGCAGGTCGACCACCGCCACTTGTTGCACCTGATCACGGTCGGTGGCGCGCAAGCGCAGGCGCACCAGGAACTCATCGCCTACCGCGACCTTGCTGACTGGATTGCCTTTGAGGTCGAGGTATTCGTGGATGATTTCCAGGCCGCTGTTGATCGGCTTGAGGTTGGCGCCCTTGTCATAGCCCGCTTCGCTCAGCATGTAGAACGCCGCCGGGCCGTCGGATTTTTCCATCTGCAGTTTTTGCGTACCGGCAGGCACCGCCGCACGTGGCGGCTGGCCGGCCATCTGCAACAACTGTTGCTGCTTGTCGCTGAGCCATGCGGTGGCCTTGAGGGTCATGTCGCTTTGGGCGCGCTGGCCGTAATTGTCCAGGGCCCGCAGCAACAGTGCCGCCGACAGCGAGTTGTAGCGTTGCTCGTTGAGACGCTTGCCGAGTTTATCCAGCAGGCTTGTCGGCACATCGTCGAGCATTTCCGGGAAGTGCCGCGCGAGCAAATGCAGGTGCTCGGCGTCGTGCACCAGCGGGTCGTAATACAGGCCGTCGCTGTTCCATTTATCCGACAGGGAAAGCCACGGCACCTTGCGGAACAAGGTATCGGCCTGACGATCCTGCTTGAGCAGCTTGTAGCTGGCGGCCAGGTACGCCGCGCCAATGTCGTTCTGCCAGGTGTCCTTGAAGTAGCTTTCGTAGCGCTCGCGGATATCGCTCAAGGCGCCGCTCACCAGAATCCCCTGACGGCTCAGGAGGTAACTGGCGTAGGCGCGGTTGCGCAATTCCGACAGGCCTTCGCTCGGGCCGTTGGCCAGGTCGGTGAGGTACGCGTTGGAACGTTGCAGCAGGTCTTCCGGCACCGGCAGCCCGCGCTCCCTGGCTTCGATCAGGAAGTCGGTGGCGTACAGGCTGGCATACGGCGCCACGTCCGGGTTGGCCGCCCACAAGCCGAAACCGCCGGCCTGGTTCTGCCGTTGACGCAGCATGCGCACCGCACCGCTGAAGGCCTGCTCGGCCTCCGGCGCGTTACCACCCCAGATCAACGCCGGCATGGCCTTGGACACCAATTGCTCGGTGCAGGCGTAGCCATAGTCATCCAGGTAATGCTTGAGGCCGTTGGCCCATACCAGCGGCGAAGCGGCGACGCCCAACTGCACATCGCGCAACTGGCTGAACAGCTCGCGGGTCGGTTTCAGCTCTTTGCTGGCGCTGTCGAAACGGCCCAGGCTCAGGGCCACCCGATGCTCGCTCAAGGGTCGGATCGACGTGGTTTCCGCCACCTGGATACGCTTGCCATCCGGCAGCACCGCGACGAAGCGCAAGTCTGCCGAGCCGAGGGTTTCGCCTACCTTGATCTTGAACTCGGCGACACCCTCCTTGCGCGGTTGCAGGGCCAGGGTGCTGGCCTTGTCGCCTTGCACCTGCAGGCCATCGCTGGTCTGCACTTCAAACTTCACGTCCGCCGCCGCGTCCAGGTTGCTGAACACCCCGGCGCTGACGCTGAACACATCCCCCGGTGCGACAAAGGCCGGCACGTTCGGCGTGATCACCAGCGGCCCGCGCACTTCGGTGTTGGCCTCGCTGACGCCCACGCTGTCGCTGTCCACGGCCACCGCAAACAGGTGCAGCTTGCCATTGAAGCTGTCCGGAACCTGGTAGTGCAGCACGGTTTCACCGGCCGGCAAGTCCACCAGGCCAGACCACCAGGCCACAGGCGGCTGATGTTTACGCTTGAACGGGTTGAGGTGGTTGGCCAGGGCGCCTTCCGTATCGCCACCCGGCGCTGCCCCACTGAGCAGGCGGCTGAATTCCGGCAGGATCAGGTCAAGGATCTGACTGGTGCCGACCTCCAGTGCACGCTTCTGGAAGAAGAAGCCCAACGGGTCCGGCGTCTGGTAGCGCGCCACTTGCAGGATGCCTTCGTCCACCGCGTAGACCACTGCGCGACCAGGGCGGTCGGCGTTGACCTTGATATCCAGGGTCTGCCCCGGCTCGATCTTCGCCGGACCTTCGACTTTCAGCGCCATGCGCCGCGCGTCGAGGTTGATGCTGAACGGCACTACGCCGTAGGACAGCGGGCTCATGTAGACCTCGGACGAACCAATGTCCCGTACGAACTGCACGTTGACGTAGGCATTGCCCTCAAGCCCCGCAGGAACGCGGATGTGTTGCACGCTGTTGGTGCTGTCGGCCTTGAACCACTGCTGGGTGTAGACCTTGTCCCGCTCGATGGTGATCAACCCGGCGCCGGTGTACGGCGCGCGAATGCTGATGGCGATCTCATCACCGGTGGCGTAGCTGCGTTTATCCAGGCGCAGTTGCAGCTCGGCGTTGCGCTCCAGGGAGCGCGAGGTGTTGCCCCGGCCGGCGACGCTGTAGTCGATCTGGTTCAGCAGGTTGCCGTTGGCGTCCTTGAGTTGCAGGGTGAAATCGCCCGGGGTGCCGGTGTTCAGGGTTTGCTTGGCGCCGTCCTTGGTCATCACCAGCGGCGAGGCCGGCTGGCTGATGTTCTTGATGCGCGACTCGTATTTGTAGGTGCCGTTGGATTGCTTCACCAGCACCGAGACGTAGCGGTGCTCGACCACTTCACTGGTCAGGCCGTCGACTGCGACTGGCGTAAGGTCTGGCGCCACGGCCAGCCATTGCACTTCACGCGGGGCGTCCTTGGCGACGAAAGACAGCGAATCCTTGCTCTTCACACCCACCAGGTACGGCGCCGCCGACACCAGCAATGCGCTTTGTGCGGCGACGTTGCGACCGCCTTCGGCTTCGTACACCTGGGTCATCACTTGCAGGCGGTAGGTGCTGTTGGCGAAGCGTTGCAGGTTCAAGTCCAGCACCGCCTGGCCATTGTCGTCGACGGTGGTTTCGGCCAGGTCTTCGGAGCTGGCTTCTTCCAGCGAGTCATTCAGGCGGAAGCGGTAATCCGGGTAGCGATCAAAGGCCGCGAGCGTCGGGCTCAGAGACATTTTCGCCGTGACGCGACGACCCGCCGCCGGAGCGCCGAACAAGTGCATCGCGGTGACCTTGGCCACCACCTGGTCCGGCGAGATCCAGCCCAGCACCGGTGTATCGTGCAGGCTCAGGCTGACTTTCATCCGGTCCGGTTCAAAGTCGCGGACCTTGAAGCTGACGCTGCCCAGGTCGGTACGACGCTGCTTCTCACCGATCAGTTGCAGGGTCGCGGTGTAATCGCCGGATGGCGCTACTTCGCTGCTTGGGAAATCGAAGGTTTCAAAACCGCTGGCCGACAGTTTCAACGGCTGGCGAATCACTTCAAGGCCACGGGGGTCGGTGATCTGCAACTCAACCGGCAGGCCTTGCAGGGCGCCTTTCCAGTCGCCGCTGCGCACGATCATGCCCAGGTGCGCGGTCTCGCCGGGCCGGTACAGGCCGCGATCGGTAAACAGGTAGGCGCTGAGGCGATTGATCGCACCGTCCTCTTCCAGGCCGCCTACATCAAAGCGTGACAAATCCAGCTGTTGCGACTGACGGGCAATCGGCAGGAAGGATTGGTCATTGCCGCGACTGACCACATACATCAACGGCGTTTTCTCACGGCGCAGTTCATCCAGCTTGGCGAAGTGCGCGTGACCTTCGGCGTCGGTATGGCCGCTGGCGACCGGCAAACCGTTGCGGCCGATGATATCGACCTGGGCGTCGGACACCGGCGAGCCGTTGCCGATGGACTGCACGTACACATCGTGGCTGCCATCGCTGGAGCGCTTGGCGATGATGCCCAAGTCGGTGACCACGATGAAACGCAGGTCGCTGGTGGTGTTGCGCGAGTAGTCGAAGGTGCGATCAGCCGGGTCGTCCTGCGGGCTCAGCTTGAGCACAAAAATCCCCCGGCGGCCGCCGTTGGCCGTCAGGTAGCTGCTCAGGTCGACATTGTCGTAGACGGTTTTCGACGGGTCGCCAGCCGACAGCGGAATGTCCAGGCTCTGACGCTCCACCATCCGGTCGAAGTAGTCATTGGCAAAATTCGGTCGGGCAAAGCTGCCGCTGCTCTGGTCCACCAGGTGTTGCAACTGGTTGGGCAGCAGGCGCGCGATTTCCACATGGGCGCCGGGTACGCCACGGGCCATGAAGCCCAGGCGTTTTTCGCCGGTGAGGCTGAGCAGGGCGCCGTCGGACAGGAACTGCAGCGTGCGTGGATAAGCCGGCATGCTCACGAGAGAGGCTGTCGGATTTTTCGCCAGGTAGCCGCCGATGGCTTCCAGGTTGGCCGGCACCCGCACATACAGGGCGCGGCCCGGCGGGGCCTTGAACTTGAAGGCGTGCAGGGTATTCAGCGGTTCGACGCTCGGCACGTGGGTCAGCTTGACCTTGGTGCTGCTGGCCAGCAGTTTGTCGTCGATGTCTTGCAGGTTCCAGGGCCGGGTATCGTCCTCGGCTTTTTCCGGCAGCATCCAGGCCTGCACCTTGTTGGCGATGGTCTCGTCGGCCACGGCGCTGGAACTGCTGAACATCAACACCGGCTCGGGTTCGCCGCGCTCGTTGTCGACAAAGCTGACTTCGGCGCCGGTAAAGGTCAGGCGATAGCGGCCGGGCACGGTGACTTCGGCCACCAGCGGCGCCGAGCTGGGATTGCCGCCATCACGGGCCTTGAGGCCTTCATCGAGCTTGGCGCTGACCGGGGTGCTTTCCAGTGGGGTGGCCAGGGCGGCAGAGCGCACAAAGGCGTTGAGCTTGTGTTCGTCGAAGGTGATTTCCGGTCGATTGGGCAGTTGCGCGTCGCGGTAGGCCAAGCCTTTTCCGAGGGCGACCGAGGCACGTTTGCGTACGCTGTCTTCGTCTACCGGGTGGGAAAAGTGGAAGGTCGCTACCAGCTGTTTCTGCGTCGGGTTGCTCGGGTCCTGGTACAGCTCGTTTTGCGTCAAGGTGGCGCGGAACGGCTGGGTGGAGAATTGGCTGGTGTATTGGCTGAGCAGTACGCCGTCGGTCAACAGGGTTTTCTTGGCCAGGTCGATGGTGTAGTGGGCGTCGACGGGCCAGTCTTTTTCCGGGGTGAACACCAGGCTGCGGTCATCCGCCCAGCGCCAGGCGCCGGCGATGGCAGGCTTGAGGGTGATGCCTTCGGTGACCGGCTTGCCGATGGCCGCCAGCGGGGCCACGGATTCGGCGAAGCGCACCTGCAAGTTATCCACAACCGGCTGCGGCTGGGTGTAATCCGTCAGGTTGGGCTTGTGCAGCGAATAACCCACGGTGTGGGGCTGTGGCAGGTGGGAATACCAGTGCCAGCCGTAAAAGCCCGCGGCCAGCACCAGTACCAGGGCCAGCGCGCCGCCCGCAGCCTGGCGCGGATAAGCCCGGGCCTTGTGGCCGACGTTGACCAGGCCGTTGCCTGTGGCTTGCAGCCAGCGCGGCGGCTGCCACTGGCCGAACAGGCTGCGCGCCAGCCATCGAACGGCGCTGAACAGGACACTCACCACTGAGATCAAGGCCCCGAAAAAACGGCGGCTGGTCGCTTTTAACGAATCAAACATGGTGAGCATCCCTGGCAATGTGTCGCGTATCTTACACGTCTCTTTGATACAAAAGATGACGGCAAATGCGCCGCAAAGCTCAGGCTTGCTGTACGAAGGTGAGGCGTATCGCAAAACCGATCAAAAGACTGCCAAACAGCCATTGCTGAAGGCGCTGGGCGGACGGGCTGCGCTCCAGCCAGCGGCCGATTCTTGCGCCGGCCAATCCATAGCAACTGTCGAATCCCAGGCCGACCGCCACCAGAATCGCCCCCAGCAGCGCAAACTGCGCCGTCACCGATGCGCCATGTGGATCAATGAATTGCGGCAGCAGCACGGAGCAGAACAGCAGCGCCTTGGGGTTGAGCAGGTTGGTCAGCAAACCCCGCTGGAAGGCTTCGCGCCAGGCATGCGCCGGCGCCGTGCTGTGCTCGGCGTTCAGGTTGGGCAGCAGGTTTGAGCGCAGGCACTGCACGCCGATCCACAGCAGATACGCCGCACCGCACAGGCGCACCACATCGAAGGTCCAGGGTGCGACCTTGAACAGGGTCGCCAGGCCCATCCCCGCCAGCGCCACGTGGCAGGCTCGCGCCAGGCCCAAGCCGCCTGCGGTTGCCAGTGCCATCGCCTTGCCCTGGCGGGCGCCGGTTTGCAGCAGCAGGATCATGTCCGGGCCGGGCAGCAGGTACACCACTGCCAACGCGACTAAAAACAACCAGAGTTCTGCCATGTGCCTGCCCCTTGCGGTAGGTGATTCGTAGGGCAATTTTAGGGGTGAAGGCCGGGGCAGGTGCTTGCGTAGTCAGCCGGAAAAGCGTCTAGTCTTGGCACAATCTGCCACTTTTTTCGGGCGAAACATTTCACTTATGCCAAATCTGAAGCTGGACGCATTTGACCGCAAGATTCTTGAAGCCCTGCAACGGGATGGCCGGCTGAGCAACGTGCAACTGGCGGACGAGATTGGCCTGTCGGCCTCGCCCTGCTTGCGGCGTGTGCGGCTGCTGGAAGAGGCCGGGGTGATTCGTGGTTATCAGGCAAGCCTGGACCGGAATGAAGTCGGGTTGGGGCTGACGGTGTTTGTCGGGGTGAAAGTGGAGCGGCATAACGACGAACAGGCGGAGGCGTTTCGGTTGGCGGTGACGGCGCTGCCCCAGGTGATTTCGGCGTTTCTGGTGTCGGGGGAGTCGGATTTCCTGCTGCAAGTGGTGGTGCCGGACTTACGCGGGTATGAGCGGTTCCTGACCGGGAGCTTGTTAAAGTTGCCGGGGGTGAGCGATATCCGCAGCAACTTCGCGATTCAGACGGTGAAGACGCCCGGGGCATTGCCGCTGAGTCACCTTCCCGGCTAGATCGTTCCCACGCTCCGCGTGGGAATAACGCCCTGGACGCTCCGCGTCCGCTTTAAAGTCGTGACGCGGAGCGTCACCGGATGCATTCCCACGCAGAGCGTGGGAACGATCAGATAAGGACGCTTGTTGTGGCGAGGGAGCTTGCTCCCGCTGGGCTGCGTAGCGGCCCCAAAATCCTGGGAGCGCTGCGCACTCCAGCGGGAGCAAGCTCCCTCGCCACTGGGGTTGTGTGGATTTGGGGAGGGAGGTGGTCGTCAGGTCCACCAGTAGCGCACGAGATGAAAGAAGATCGGCGCGGCAAAACACACCGAATCCAGCCGATCCAGCATCCCGCCGTGCCCTTCGATCATGTGCCCCCAATCCTTCACGCCCCGGTCGCGCTTGATCGCCGACATCACAATCCCGCCCGCAAACCCCAGCAGGTTGATCAGCAGCGCAATCAGGAACGACTGCCAGGGATTGAACGGCGTGGTCCACCACAGCGCCGCGCCGATCAGGGATGACAGCAGAATCCCGCCGACAAACCCTTCCACGGTTTTAGACGGCGACAAGTTGGGCGCGATCTTGTGTTTGCCGAACAGCTTCCCGCACACGTACTGCAACACGTCCGACAGTTGCACCACGATCACCAGGTAGGCAATCAGCAGCAGGTTGCGGCCTTCGTAGCCGACGATATCCAGGGTCAGCAGCGCCGGCACGAAGGACACACAGAACACCGCGATCATCAGCCCCCATTGCACCTTCGACGCCCGTTCCAGGAAGTGCGTGCTGTCGCCGCCCAGTGACGCGAGGATCGGCAGCAGCAGGAACACGTACACCGGGATAAAGATCGAGAACAGCCCGTACCAGTCGAAGTAGATCAGCAGGTATTGCAGCGGCAGCGCCAAGTAGAAGGCCGCCACCAGCGCCGGGTAATCGCTGCGCCGGGTGGGTGTCAGCGTGAGGAATTCCCGCAGGGCATAGAACGACACGGCGTAAAACAGCAGGATCACCGCGCCGGTGCCGAGCCAGAACGCAATGCCGATCACCACCACCATCACCCACCAGGCGTTGATGCGGGCGTTGAGGTTGTCGATCACCGCGTTGGGTGTGCCACGGGTGTGCAGTTTGAGGATCAGGCCGATCAGCGAGGCGAGCACGAGGATCGCGCCGATCCCGCCGAACAACATCAGGGTTTGGCTATCCATCTCAGGAATGCTCCGGGGCAAGGGCGAGCAAGGCGTCGCGGGTGCGGGCGAGGAACAGCGCCTTGTCTTCGCCGTCCTCCAGTTGCAGCGGTGCGCCGAAGCTGGTGGTGCACAGCAAGGGCAGCGGCAGCACACGGCCCTTGGGCATGACCCGGTTGAGGTTGGCGATCCACACCGGGATCAATTCGGCTTGTGGATAACTCTTGGCCAGGTGATACAGCCCGCTTTTGAACGGCAACAGGCCGTCTTCCAGGTTGCGCGTGCCCTCGGGAAAGATGATCAGCGAGTCGCCGTTTTCCAGGGCCTGAAGCATCGGCGCCAGAGGGTTATCCACAGGGTCCTTGCGCTCGCGGTCGATCAGCACGCCGTTGAACACCCGGTTGATGATGTAGCGGCGCAGGGCGCTGGTGTTCCAGTAGTCGCTGCCGGCCACCGGGCGGGTGAATTTACGCAGGTTCTGCGGCAACGAGGCCCACAGCAGCACGAAATCGCCGTGGCTGCTGTGGTTGGCGTAGTAGATGCGTTGCACCGGCACCGGCGCGCAGCCAAGCCACAGGCTGCGGGCGCCGGTGACGGTGCGGGCCATGGAGGTAATCAGGGTGGCGACCACGGGTTCGAACATGAGGATTCCTTATCCGGCGAAGGGTAGCCAGGGGCTGGCCAGGATGACGGCCACGGTCAGCAGCACTTGCGCCGCCAGCAGGTAGGCTTGCTTGCGCAACAGTTTCAGGGCGCCGCGACGGCGCTCGGTCCAGGGGCGGCCTGCGCGTTTGGCGGATTGCAGGCCAAGGGTTTGCATGGCCTGGTCGAAGTCGGGCGTGCGGTCGGTGTCGCGGGCGAGCAGGGCGAACAGGTCGGCGTCGAAGGCCACCCGCAGCGCCCAATATTTTTCCAGCAGCCCGAGCACAATCATCCACAGGCTGAGGATCAGGCAGACCGGCGTGATGCTGGCCATCAGCAGTTGAGCGAGGCCGAACAGTACGCCGAGCAAGGTCAGGCCTGTGGATAACTGATCCAGGGAACGGCCCCGCCGCAGCAGGCTGGCGACGACCTGTAATTCCATATCAGCGGGCATGGGCTAAACCCTCCAGGGCCTCACGGTGAGCGGAATGCAGGACCACACGTGGGCGTGCTGTACGAATAATAGCCACCGCCTCGTCGACATTGTCTGCGCGCCCGGTATGCAGCAGCCATGCAGCCACGGCGGTGGCGCTGCGTGAGTAACCGAGGGCGCAGCACACCAGCAAAGGTCGGGCTGAGCGTAGCCGCTCTATCGCTTGGGCGGCTTCCACGCATTGCGCTGCAGTGGGCGCCGTCAGGTCGAGCACTGGCAGGCTGTAGTAGGCGCGACCCTGTGGATTAATCGGCAATTCGGCGCACAGATCGACCACCGCCTTGAATGATCCCAGCTCACCGCTGGTGGGAATTCGCCCCAGCCAAACGTTATCCACAACCTGATCGGGCTGTGGATGTCTACGTGTCCACAGGCGGGAATTGATCCAGGCGGCCACCAGATAAGGCGCCAACAACCAGCGCGCCGCCGGAGTGAGTCGTCCGTCGGCGCGTTTCTGAAATCCCGAAACGCCCAGTACCAGGTAATTCGCCTTCATCAAGCCAAGGGATACCGCCGGCCAAAGCAGCCACAACCAGCCGCCGCCAAGGGAAAACGCCAGGATCAAACACACCAGCGACCCGAAGCCATAGCACAGCCCCAGCCGCCAACGCTGGCGGTCCCTGGTCAGCTGGGCATTCAGCAGCGGGCTCGGATGTTCCAGCGGCCACAGCCACACGCACAGCCAGCCGGCGAGGGCGCCTGTGGGTAAGTCAATAAAGTGATGTTGATAAGTGGTCAGCACCGAAAGGCCGATCAACGCGAACCAGCCATGCACCAGCCAGCGCCACAGGCCCTGGCTATGCCGCTGATACATTATCCACAGCACCACCAGCAGCGCGATGTGCAATGACGGCGCCTGGTTGAACGGCTTGTCGAACCCGGCGAGTACCGCAAACAGCCAGCCAAACACGCCGTCCAGCTCCGGTCTTTCGAAGGTGAAACGCAAGGGCCAGATCAGGAAGCAGGTGACGGCAATCACTTGGGCCGTCAGCAGGCGCAAGGCATGTTGTTTCAGTTCATGGCGGGTGCTTGGGAGTAGCAGGGAGAAACCGTAGAGCAGGTCGATCGACCAGTAGGGCACGATGGTCCAGGCCCAGAACGGGATATGGGTTTCCCAGCCGAACACCATCGTGCCCACGTCGCTGCGCTGGCTGGTGACCCACGTGGCAAAGCCGTAGGTGCTGAAAAACAGCGGCGCCAACAGCAGCAGCCACAGCACCGCCGGTTTCAACAGGCCCGGTTCACGCATGGGTCAGGCTCGCTGTGCCAGGGACACGCTGAAAATCCCCCACTCATCCACGCGTTGGGTGATCTTGCGGAAACCGGCGGCTTCCACCAGTTGATCCATTTCCGCCTGGCTGCGCCGGCGCATTACCCAGGCCTGGCCCTGGCGGTGGCTGGTGAGGGCGCGGGCGATCAGTTCCAGTTGCGGGTGCCACGGTTGGCCGGTGTACACCAGATAACCACCGGGCTCCACGGCTTCGGCCAAACCGGCGAGCGAGCCACCGACCATCGCGTTATCCGCGAACAGTTCATATAACCCGGACACCACCGCCAGCGTCGGCTTGGGTTCCAGCGCCGCAAGGTCCGCCCGGTCAAACGCATCGCCTTTGACGAACTGGGCGATATCCCCCAGCCCTTTTTCACGAATCAGCGCGCCACCGTCGCGCACGTTGATATCGCTGTAGTCCCGCAGCAGGATCGATTCCGGCAACGGCGAAACGCCCTGCAAGGCTTCCAGAATGTACCGACCATGCCCGGCGGCGATGTCGACGATGCGCACTTCCCGCTGCTCGTCCCGCAGCTTGGCCATCGCCAGGCGCAGCAGTTCTTCCACGTTCAACTTGCGCTGACGAATACCGCGCCAGCCGATGGAGTTCAGGTAATTGGTGTCGATCATCCGCCCCAGCCCGCCTTTGCCGGTGGGTTTGTTGCGGTACACGTAGTCCAGGGTGCTGCCGGAGTCGAAGCCGGTGTCGAAACCGAGCTTCACGCCATCCGACAGTTTGCTGCCCAGGCCCATGCTGGCGCGGGTCATGCGCCAGTACAGGTCGCGCAGGGAGTTGCGTGGCAACGGCGCGGCGAGGGACTCGGATTCGGCGCAGGTCAGGCCAATCCTGTCGGCATCCAGCAAGGAGGCGCGTTCCAGCGGGTGTTCGAAGTTCTGCAGGATAAAGCGCCGGGCACTGCTCAAGGCCACGGCGCGGTCACGTTCACCGAGGGTGTCGTGGAAGAAGCCGGGGAGGATGTGCAGCTCTTTCTTCAAGCTGCCGAGGCGGTCGAAAAACTGCTGCTGGGGTTTGCGGTGCACCACAAAGTCCGAGCCGGAGATCAGCAGTTGGGTCGGTACCTGAATTGCCTGGGCATCGGCTACAACCCGGTCGGCCGCTTCGTACAGGCCCAGCAGCACATTTACGGAAATGGCTTTGGTGATCAGCGGATCACTGTCGTAGGACGCCACGCGCTCCGGGTCATGGCTCAGGAACTTGGCCTTGACGTAGCTGTTGACGAAAAAGTTGCCGCGAAACTTGCGCATCAACGCCAGGCCCGGCCGGGCGAAGGGCACGTAGAGTTTGACCTTGAATGCGGGGGAGGCGAGTACCAGCGAGCGAATCTTCGGCGCGTAGTCGTGCACCCAGGTGGCCGCGATCACCGCGCCGACGCTTTGGGCGATCACTGCGAGGTGTTCTTCCTCGATGTTGTAGGCGCTGCCGATATGGTCAACGAAAGTCTGCACGTCCCGCGCACTGGTGGCGAAGCTCGGGCTGTCGCCGCGCGCGCCGGGCGATTGGCCGTGGCCACGGGCGTCCCAGGCGAAGAAGTCGAACTCCGGCAGGTTCAGCTCGTCCACCAGGTGGGCGATACGACCGGAATGCTCGTGGCCGCGATGGAACAGCAAGATCGCCTTGCGCGGCGCAAAGCCCGCGGGTGCGGTGGCGGGCCAATGACGGTAGAAAAGCTCCACCCCGTCATGGGTGCTGAAGGTGTGCTCTTGCTGTTCACGCATCGCAAAATCCTTATGCAGAAGGGGAGGTGTTCGTTTCTTCTTTCAAGCCTTGGCGCACACGGTTGACCAGGGTGTAGGCCAGCAAGGCGGCGACCAGCCACATCACCGCTTCGACCCAACCGGCACCCAGCCAACCCAGCGCCACGCCGGTGGCCAGCACCCCGAGCACAAACGCCCGATCGCTCTTGCCCATCGGGCCGTCGTAGCGCCGGGAAGCCCCGACCATCGGCCCGAGCACGCCGGCGTATTCGCTGAACACCGCCAGCAGCGTCACCAGCAACACCGGCGCCAGACTGACCTCGGGGATCAGCGCAAACGGCAGGATCAGTGCGCTGTCGGCGATCACGTCGCACAGTTCATTGAGGTAGGCGCCGAGTCGCGACTGCTGGCCGAATTCCCGGGCGAGCATGCCGTCGATGGCATTGAGGGCCATGCGCAGGATCATCCACAGCGGGATCAGCGCAAACAGCCACACATGTTGTGCGAAGCCGGCAATCAGCAATCCCACCAGCAGGGAAACCACCCCGGCCAGCACGGTGATCTGGTTGGCGGTGGTGCCGTTGTCGTAGAGGCGCTGCACCAGCGGGCGCAGCAGGTTCTGAAAACGCGGTTTAAGCTGATAGATCGAAATCATGGGGAGTGACGCTTCCTTGTCCGTAAGCCCGCGAAAAACTCTGGGGAGTGTGCCGATTTATCACCGCTGAAACCAGTGATGGCTCGTGTTTCTGGGGCTTTCGTCACTATCTGTGTGAAACCAAACAAAAATTTCACGCTTCGGGTTATAGAGTAACTAATTGTTTCTGGGTGGGCGTTTGGGGATGCGAGTGGATCTAGACGCTGATGACGTGGCCATCGAAGGGCTGCCGCGTTTTCAGCAGGGGTTGTTTCATGCCCGCCGGTTAAGGCAGGCCGGCATTGGCCTGACGGTGCTGGCGGTCGGCGGCTGGATGCTGGCGCTGTTTGTGGCGCTGTTCGCCCCGCTGTCGATCTGGCCGGTGGTGCTGATCAACTGCGCCTCGGCGTTGCTGGTGCTGGTGGCTGGCTTGCAATCGGCGTGGTGGGTCGCGGATTGGCGGGCCATGGCGCTGGAGGAGCCGGCTGCACGGCTGATCGAACCGCCGCTGCCACAAGAAGAGCCTGGCTGGCTTAACCGGCAGTTCGGTCGCGTCGGTAGTGGCTTGCTGGTGCAGATAGGCGCGCCGGTGTTCTGGCTGTGCGGCTGGTCGTTGCTGGCATTCTTCAGCGTTCTGGAATTCTGGAGCCTGACCTTGCCCGCCGCGGCGCTGGGCCAGGCTGCCAGTGTGGGCGCCGCCATTGCCTTGGCACTGGCGTTCGGCTTGCTGGTGTTTGAACGGCGCATGGCCCAGGAAAGCACCGCCCAATGGCCGGAAGCGGTGCAACTGGCGCAACTGAGCCGGGTGGCGATTATCTGCCTGGTGATCAGTGCGATTTGTCTGCTGTTTGCCGGTGAAGAGTCCGTGTGGCCTCTGCGCCTGGCCGTGTTGATCGGCCTGTTGCCGGCCCTGGTGGCGCTGGAGTTTCTACTAAGAGGCCTGCTGTCGCTGTTCAGCCCGCGCCAGGAGCGGCTTGAGCCGCGCCTGATGGCGCAAAGTTTTATCGCCGGGATGCTGCGCTGGCCGCCGCAACCGTTGCTCGCCTTGCAGCACGAACTGCACAACCGTTTCGGCATCGACCTGCGGCAGATCTGGGCCTTCACCTACATGCGCCGGGCATTCCTGCCAGTGCTGGTGGTGGTGCTGGCCGTAGGCTGGTTGCTGACCGGCGTGCATGAAGTCGCCCTGCAAAGCCGTGGGATCTATGAACGCTTTGGCAAGCCGGTGGAGGTCTTCGGGCCTGGCCTGCATGCCGGTTTGCCGTGGCCGCTGGGTCGCGTACTGAACGTGGAAAACGGCGTGGTCCATGAGCTGGCCACCAGCGTTGGCGAAGCGGCAAACACCGACGTCGCTCCGGCCGAGGGCCCGGCGCCGCTGATCGCCAATCGCCTGTGGGACGCCAGCCATGTGAATGACAAATCCCAGGTGATCGCCAGCAGCAGCGGCGACAAGCAGAGCTTCCAGATCGTCAATATGGACGTGCGCTTTGTGTACCGCATCGGCTTGACCGACCAGGCCGCACTCGCCGCCACCTATAACAGCGCCGATGTGCCCACGCTGATCCGCAGCACCGCCAGCCGCATCCTCGTCCACGAGTTTGCCTCGCGAACCCTCGATGAATTGCTGGGTGAAGAACGCAACAGCCTCGCCGATGAAATTGGCAAGGCAGTGCAAGCGGACCTGAAGACACTCGACAGCGGTGTGGAAATTCTCGCCACCGTGGTGGAAGCCATTCACCCGCCCTCCGGTGCGGCGAATGCCTACCACGCGGTGCAAGCTGCGCAGATCGGCGCCCAGGCGCTGATTTCCCGGGAGCGCGGCGCTGCCAGTGAGCAGACCAACCAGGCGTTGCTGCAAGCCAGTACCGCCCGCGACCAGGCCCAGGCCACGGCCCATGAAGTCAGCGCCGGCGCCCAAGCGGCGGACCTGCGCTTCAGCGCCGAACAAAAGGCCTATCAACAAGCCGGCCAGGCGTTCGTGCTGGAGCAGTACCTGAGCCAACTGAGCCAGGGCCTGGCTCACGCCAAGTTACTCATTCTTGATCATCGCCTGGGCGCCAGTGGCGCACCGACCATCGATCTGCGTTCCTTTACCTTACCGGCCGACCCTGCGGTGCCGCGTAAAGCCGTTCAATAAGGAGTTCATCTGTTGAGCGCTCATTCTCACGATCACGCAGGCCATGGTCACCACCACGGCCACCATCATCACCATCATGGCGATGAACACGAAGCCGGCCCGTTCCCCTGGCGGCGTATGGGCTGGGCGGTATTGCTCGTGCTGTTCGCGGTCGCCGCGGCGAGCCTGGTGCAGGTGCGTTCCGGTGAAGCCACGGTGATTACCCGCTTCGGCAACCCGTCGCGGGTATTGCTGGAGCCGGGCCTGGGATGGCGCTGGCCGGCGCCGTTCGAGGCGGCGATTCCGGTGGACCTGCGCCTGCGCACCACCTCCAGCGGTTTGCAGGATGTGGGCACCCGCGATGGCCTGCGGATCATCGTGCAAGCCTACGTGGCCTGGCAGGTGCAGGGCGACCCCGACAATGTGCAGCGCTTTATGCGCGCGGTGCAGAACCAGCCGGATGAAGCGGCGCGGCAGATTCGCACCTTTGTCGGCTCGGCGCTGGAAACCACCGCCGCCAGTTTCGACCTGGCCAACCTGGTGAACACCGATGCCAGCCAGGTGCGCATTGCCGATTTTGAAGCGCAGTTGCGCCAGCAGATTGATCAACAATTGCTCACCACCTATGGCGTGCGTGTGGTGCAGGTGGGCGTTGAACGGCTGACCTTGCCGTCGGTGACCCTGGCCGCCACCGTCGACCGCATGCGCGCCGAGCGCGAGACCATCGCCACGGAACGAACCGCCGTGGGCAAGCGTGAAGCGGCGCAGATTCGTTCGGCCGCCGAGCGTGATGCGCGAATCGTCCAGGCCGACGCCACGGTGAAAGCCGCCGATATCGAAGCGCAATCCCGGGTGGAAGCGGCGCAGATTTATGGCCGTGCCTACGCCGGCAATCCGCAGTTGTACAACCTGCTGCGTTCCCTCGACACCCTTGGCACAGTGGTCACGCCGGGCACCAAGATCATCCTGCGCACCGACGCCGCGCCTTTCCGCGCGCTGGTGGATGGGCCGAAGGATGTCCAGCCATGAGTGAGCGGGAAAGCCTCGACAGCCCGTGGATCCAGGCTGGACGGCTGACGTTCCTGGCGCTGTATGCGGTGACGGTATTGGCCGCGCTGGCGTGGGCGTTTTCCAACGTGCGGCAGATCGACCCGCAGAACCGTGCCGTGGTGTTGCACTTCGGCGCGCTGGACCGGATCCAGAATGCCGGGCTGCTGCTGGCCTGGCCGCGTCCGTTTGAACAAGTGGTGCTGTTGCCCGCCGCAGACCGGGTGATCGAGCGCCGGGTGGAAAACCTGCTGCGTTCCGATGCGGCCACCCAAGCCGATCGCGTGGCCAGTTTTGCCACGCCGCTGAGCGATGCCCTGGCCGGCTCCGGCTACCTGCTGACCGGCGATGCCGGCGTGGTGCAACTGGATGTGCGGGTCTTCTACAAGGTCACCGAACCCTATGCGTTTGTGTTGCAGGGCGATCACGTGCTGCCGGCGCTGGATCGACTGGTCACTCGCAGCGCTGTGGTGCTGACTGCGGCGCGGGATCTGGACACGATTCTGGTGGCGCGCCCCGAGTTGATCGGCGCCGACAACCAGGCCGCCGAACGCCGCGAACGGCTGCGTGGCGACCTGGTGCGCGGCATCAATCAACGCCTGGCTGACCTGGCGTCCACCGGCCTTGGCCTGGGCATCGAAGTCACCCGGGTCGACGTGCAATCGAGCTTGCCGGGCCCGGCGGTCAATGCCTTCAACGCAGTGCTGACCGCCAGCCAGCAAGCCGACAAGGCGGTGGCCAATGCGCGCACCGACGCCGAAAAACTTACCCAGACCGCTAACCAGGACGCCGACCGCGCCGTGCAAGTGGCTCACGCCCAGGCCAGCGAACGGCTGTCCAACGCCCAGGCGCAAACCGCTACCGTCGCCAGCCTGGCCCAGGTCCAAGACCCCGGCCTGTTGCTGCGCCTGTACCGCGAACGCCTGCCGAAGATTCTCGGGCAGGCCGGCTCCGTGACCACGGTTGACCCTAAAGACGATTCCCGCCTGATCATTCAGGGAGCCGAACAATGACCGCCCACGCCGCCCCGATGCTCTCATCGGCCGAACAACGCAGCGCCGCCCGGCAACTGACCCTGGCGATGCTCGCCCTGGGCCTGCTCAGCCTGGGCCTGGTATGGCGCTGGCTGGCGCCGGACCAGACCGGCGTGAGCCAACTGCTGTTGGGCGTCGCCTCATTGCTGGTGGCCGTGCCCGTGATGCGCTCGGCCTGGTACAGCCTGCGGTATCCAAGTTTGCATGGCATCACCGACCAACTCATTGCGCTGGCGATGCTCGGCGCCTGGGCTACCGGTGACCTGCTGACCGCCGCGCTGCTGCCGATCATCATGATCTTCGGCCATGTGCTGGAAGAGCGCAGCGTCATCGGCTCCCAGGAAGCGATTCATGCCCTGGGCAAGCTGACCCGTAGCCACGCACGGTTGGTGCAGGCGGACGGGACGATCCTGGAAGTGGACAACGGCATCCTGAAGACCGGCGATATCGTCGAAGTGCGTGCCGGTGACCGCGTGCCCGCCGACGGCGTGGTGCTGTCGGGCCAGGCCAGCCTCGACACCGCGCCGATTACCGGTGAATCGGTGCCGCTGGAAGCGAGTGTCGGCGTGCAGGTGTTTGGTGGCGCGATCAACCTCGACGGTTTGCTGCGCCTGGAAGTGACCCGCACCGGCAATGAGTCGACGCTGGGCAAAGTCATCGCCCTGATGCAGAGCGCCGAACGTTCGAAGCCGCCGATCACCCGATTGCTGGAGCGCTACGCCGGCAGCTACATGGTGCTGGTGCTGTTGCTGGCGGCGGTCACCTGGTTTGTCACCAATGACGCCCAGGCGATGCTCGCGGTGCTGGTGGCGGCGTGCCCGTGTGCTTTGGTGTTGTCGGCGCCGGCCACGGCAATTGCGGGCATTGCGGTGGCGGCGCGTCACGGCATTCTGATTCGCAGCTCGGCGTTTCTCGAAGAGCTGGCGGACCTGACGTCCCTGGTGGTCGACAAGACCGGCACCCTGACGTTTGGCACCCTGCGTTTGCAGTCCATCGACACCCGCGAGCCGGATCGGCAAGCACTGCTCAATCTGGCGGCCAGCCTCGGCTCGGCCAGCAGCCACCCGGTCAGCCGGGCGTTGGCGGGGCTGGCGACTCAGGAACACATGCTGGTGTTGTCGGATATTCGCGAGCGGCAGGGCCTCGGTGTGGTCGCGCAGACCGGGCAGGGCGAAGCCGCCCTCGGCCGGCCGGAATTGTTTGAGCAACTGGGCATCACGACCACGGCGGTCCCCAATCACGACGGCCCGATTGCCGGGCTTGCGTTGAACGGGCAGTTCCTTGCCTGGCTGTTGCTGGCGGACAGCGTGAAACCTGAAGCGCGCCAGGCGATGAAAGAGCTGCGTGAATTGGGCCTGGGGCGCCAACTGCTGCTGACCGGCGACCGCCAGAGCGTGGCCGACAGCCTGGCGTTGGAAGTGGGCATCAGCGACGTCGAAGCCCAGGCGTTGCCGGAGGACAAACTCAATCGCGTGCTGGGGGAAATCGGCAGCGGTTTCCGGCCGATGGTGGTGGGCGACGGGATCAACGATTCCCTGGCGCTCAAGGCCGGCGTGGTCGGTGTGGCGATGGGCGCGGGCGGGGCGGATATCGCGCTGGCGTCGGCGGACGTGGTGCTGATCGGCAGCGACCTGCGGCGCCTGGGCACGTGCGTACGCTTGAGCCGCCAGTGCCGGCACACGTTGCAGGTCAACGTGATCATCGGTCTGGGCTGGACGCTGGCGATCGTGGTGTTCGCCGCATTTGGCTGGCTGGGCGCGGCGGGCGCGATGATTGCGGCGGTGCTGCACAACCTCAGTACGCTGCTGGTGCTGGGGAATGCGGGGCGCTTGTTGCGGTTCCAGGAGCCGTTATTGAAACTCGAGGAATAAATTTTTCAGTCGTGCTGTAACGCCATGGGGGTACCTCACTCTAGTGCTATGTCGAGACTGAACAATCCGTTCAGACCGGCTCCACTACCGATCATGAGGAATACACAATGAACATCAAATCCGCTGCTGCTGGTGCCGCCCTCGCTATCGCCGCTGCTGGCATGTTTGCCGGTGTTGCCACCCAGGTACAGGCAGCAGACGCCCAGGTCCATTGCTATGGCGTCAACGCCTGCAAAGGCCAGAACGACTGCAAAACCAAAGACCACGCCTGCAAAGGCATGGGTTCTTGCAAAGGCCAGGGCTTCCTGTCGATGAGCAAGGCGATGTGCGACCAGAAAGGCGGCAAAGTCGGCGAGTAACCGACAACCGAGTGCAACCGCAGCGGGCCCCCCGCCGCTGCGGACACTTTCCCCAGGAGTGTTTTTATGTCCGCTTCCCTTCCGAGTCTGGGTTACGGCCTGGGTTTACGCAGCGAGTACTACCAGCAGATCCTTGAACAATCGCCGGCCGTGGATTGGTTCGAAGTGATCTCCGAGAATTATCTGGTGCAGGGCGGCAAGGCCTTGTACTACCTGGATGCGATAGCCGAGCGTTATCCCCTGGTGATGCATGGCGTGTCCCTGTCTATCGGCGGGCCCCATGCCCTCGATACCGATTACCTGAAACAACTCAAGCAGCTCTCCGAGCGCATCCGGCCGGCGTGGATTTCCGATCACCTGTGCTGGAGCCGTGGCAACGCGCACCAGTTGCATGACTTGCTGCCGCTGCCCTACACCGAAGAAAGCCTGTACCACGTCGCCGCTCGCGTACGGCAGGTGCAGGATGTGTTGCAGCGCCCGTTCGTGCTGGAAAACGTCTCCAGCTACGTGCGCTCCAAGGCGGATGAGTTTACCGAGTGGGAATTTCTCAACGCCCTGAGCCACCTCACCGGCTGCCAGTTGCTGCTGGACGTGAATAACGTCTACGTCAGCTCGCGCAATCACGGGTTCGACGCCTGGGAATTTATCCGCAACCTGCCGCCCGAAAGCATCCGCCAACTGCACCTGGCCGGGCATATGGATTACGGCGACTACGTGATCGACACCCATGACCATCCGGTATGCGATCCGGTGTGGGCGCTGTACCAGCGGACCCTGGAGCACCTCGGGCCAGTCTCGACCTTGCTCGAACGCGATGACCATTTCCCGCCTTTCCAGGAGCTGCTCGACGAGTTGAACAAGGCCCGCGAACTGGGCGCGAGCGCGCTGGACAGGAGAGCGTTATGCGCCTGATCGATTGGCAATTGGCCTTTGAGCGGCATTTGCTGGCCGAGTCTTCCACTGCCAGCAACAGCTTCAGCGCCACCTTGATGGGCGGTCCGACCCTGGATGTCGAGACGGGCCTGGCGATTTACCACAACGCCTATCACGCCCGATTGCAGGAGGTGCTGCGCGATGACTTCAGCGCCGTCTGGTATTGGCTGGGGGACGAGGAGTTTGCAGCGTTGGGTTCGGCCTATATCTGCCGTTATCCCTCGGCCCATTACAGCCTGCGCTGGTTTGGCGAGCGGTTCCCCGGGTTTATCGTTGAGCATTATGGCGAGCAAGGTTTGGCGCCTGCCGAGCTGGCGCGGCTCGAATGGGCATTCACCCTGGCCTTTGATGCACCGCAGGGCGAGCCGTTGACCCTGCAAGACATGGCAACGCTGCCGCCCGAAGACTGGCCAGGGCTGCAGGTGCAGTTGGTGCCCTCGGTGCAGCAGGTGCTGTGTGATTTCAACAGCCTGGGCATCTGGCGTGCGAGCAAGGGCGAATGGGACTTTCCCGGCAGCGAGGCCCTGCCATTGGCGCAGGTGTGTCTGGTATGGCGCCATCAGAATGTCTGCCAATACCGCAGCCTGGAACCGGCGCAAGCCAGCGCGCTGACAGGCATGGTCGCCAACGGTTGGAGTTTTTCCGAACTGTGTGCCGAGTTGGCAGTCACTTACCAGGAGGGCGCGCCATTGCAAGCGGTTACCTGGCTGAAACAGTGGGTCCAGGAGGGTTTGCTCCAGCGGCGGGCACCATAGAAAAGCGCTATTGTTTCGATAGCCTGCTAATTTTTCCGTGGATGGTCTACCCTCATTTCAGACGTCTGAAACAAGGGGGGACTACTCATGCTCGCGCAACTTCCACCGGCCTTACAGAATCTCAAGCTACCGCTGCGTCTTCGACTCTGGGACGGCCATGAATTCAACCTGGGCCCGGATCCCAGCGTCACCATTGTGGTCAAGGACCCCATGATGGTTTCCAAGCTCAGCCATCCGACGCTCGACTCACTGGGCGAAGCTTTCGTCGAGGGCAAACTGGAGCTGGAAGGCTCCATTTCCGAAGTGATCAGGGTCGTTGACGAGTTGAGTCATGCCCTGGTTGATGACGACGAGGGGAGTCGTCCGGTGCGCTCGATCCACGACAAGGCCACCGACGCAGCGGCTATTTCCTACCATTACGACCTGTCCAACGAGTTCTACCAGCTGTGGCTGGACCGCGACATGGCCTATTCCTGCGGGTATTTCGAAACCGGCAGCGAATCCCTTGATCAAGCCCAACAAGACAAATTCCGCCACCTGTGCCGCAAATTGCGGCTGCAGCCGGGGGAGTATTTGCTCGACGTGGGCTGCGGTTGGGGTGGGCTGGCGCGGTATGCCGCGCGGGAATTCGGGGTCAAGGTGTTCGGTATCACCCTGAGCAAGGAACAGCTGGCGCTGGCCCAGGAGCGGGTGAAGGCCGAAGGCCTGGAAGACCAGGTAGAGCTGACGCTGCTCGACTACCGCGACTTGCCTCAGGATGGCCGGTTCGACAAGGTGGTGAGCGTGGGGATGTTTGAACACGTTGGCCACGCCAACCTGGCGGAGTATTGCAAGATTCTCTACGGCGCGGTGCGTGAGGGCGGCCTGGTGATGAACCACGGGATTACCGCCAAGCACATTGATGGCCGGCCCGTGGGCCGTGGCGCCGGGGATTTTATCGAGCGTTATGTGTTCCCCAACGGCGAGTTGCCGCATCTGTCGATGATGACCGCCGAGATCAGCGACGTGGGCCTGGAAGTCGTCGACGTCGAAAGCCTGCGCCTGCATTACGCGCGCACGCTGGATCACTGGAGCGAGCGCCTCGAAGACAACCTGGAAGCGGCAGGCAAGATGGTGCCGGAACAAGCCTTGCGCATTTGGCGCCTGTACCTGGCCGGCTGTGCGTATGCGTTTGCCCGGTGCTGGATCAACCTGCATCAGATTCTGGCGGTGAAACCCCATGCCGATGGTAGCCATGAGCTGCCGTGGACGCGGGATGACCTGTACCAGTAAGCAATGGTACCGGTGATCTAAAAGGTGGGAGCGGGCTTGCTCGCGAAGGCGTTGGATCAGAAACACATTCAGTGACTGACACTCCGCTTTCGCGAGCAAGCCCGCTCCCACATTGGGTTCGGTGCAAGCCTTACAAAATTGGAGAAATCAGCCGCGCGATCCGCATGCCCAATTGTTGCAGGCGGTGGGTCTGGCGGTTTTCTTCCTGGCTGATTTCATGGGCCAGGGCGAAGTCTTCCAGCAGCATGTGCTCCACCTGGCTGGCGAAAGTGTCATCTACCGTCAGCAACATCACTTCGAAATTCAGCCGGAACGAGCGGTTATCCAGGTTCGCACTGCCGATGGCGCTGATTTCACGGTCGACCAACACCACTTTCTGATGCAGGAACCCTGGCGTATAGCGGAATACCCGCACCCCGGCGCGCACGGCTTCGATCGCATACAGGCTGGAAGCGGCGTAGACGATGCGGTGATCCGGCCGTGACGGCAGCAGCAGACGCACGTCGACACCGCGCAATACCGCCAACCTCAAAGCCGCAAATACCGCCTCATCGGGAATGAAATACGGGCTGGTGATCCACACCCGTTCGGTGGCCGCATGAATGGCCTCGACGAAAAACAGCGAGCAGGTTTCATAGGGATCCGCCGGGCCGCTGGCCAGTAATTGGCAGAGCACGCCGTCGTCCGGGTAGGTATCCGGCAGCAGCAGCGGCGGCAGCTCACGCGCGGCCCAGAACCAGTCTTCGGCAAAGGATTCCTGCAAGCACGCCACCACCGGGCCGCTGACTTGCACATGGGTGTCACGCCATGGCGCCAGCGGCGGTTTCTTGCCCAGGTACTCATCGCCGACGTTATGCCCACCGACGAACCCGGTAATGCCATCCACCACCACGATCTTGCGGTGGTTGCGGAAGTTGACCTGGAAGCGGTTGAGCCAGCCGCTGCGCGTGGCGAAGGCCTTGACCTGCACCCCGGCGTCTCGCAGCGACTGCACATAACGATGGGGCAGGGCATGGCTGCCGATACGGTCGTACAGCACGAAAATGGCTACGCCTTCGGCGGCTTTTTCCTTGAGCAAGGTGTGCAGTTGGCGGCCAAGTTCGTCGTCATGAATGATGAAGAACTGGAACAGCACAGCGGTCTTTGCCGAGCGAATCGCCTCGAAAATCGCGCTGAACGTAGCCTCGCCATTGATCAGCAAGCGCACCTGATTATTCGCCAGGCACGGCATGCGCCCCAGCTTGGGCATGGCCCGCAGCGAAGCGTAGGCCTGGGAGTTGCGCGCGGCCAATGCCTCTTCAACCCATGGGCGCCAGTTCAGCTCGGTGATCGCCTTGTGCATTTCCTGGTTGGCCTGGCGCCGCGCCTGAATGTAGGCGTCGAAGGTGCTCCGGCCAAAGATCAGGTAGGGAATCAGCGTCAGGTAGGGGATGAACATCAGCGACAATGCCCAGGCAATCGAGCCTTGGGCGGTCCTGACGGTCAGCACCGCATGGATGGCGGCGAGGGTGCCCAGAAAATGCAGGGTGGCAATGAAATAGGCGAGCAGGTGCGGGCCAAAGAAATCCATGGACAACGGTACTCCTGACGAACAAGTGCCTAACAGACCATGTTCGGCCACGAATGTCGCTATTTTATTTGCTGTGCAACACTGGCGCTTTTGCGGCGTCTAACGCCGACAATTGCCCAGGAGTTACCCGATGAATGCTCGTCTGCTTGGTTTGGCCATGGTTGTTGGTTTGACGCTGCCTGTGGCGGCGCAAGCGCAGATGTTGGCGCCGGGCTTGTGGGAGTTGACCACCAGCAACATGAAGGTCGATAACCAGGACCTGCCGGACTTGTCGCTGATCCTCGGTCAGCTCAAGCAACAGATGACCCCGGAACAACGCGCGATGCTTGAGAAGCAAGGCATCACCATGGCCGGCAAAGGCGTGCAGGTGTGCCTGACTCCGGCCCAGGTGGCGTCCGATTCCATCCCGCTGACCGATCCGCAATCGGGCTGCAAGCAGGAAGTGACGGACAAGACCGGCAACCAATGGAAATTCCGTTTCAGTTGCCCGAAAGCCCAGGGCACTGGCGTGGCGACGTTCCAGAGCCAGCAGGAATTCACCACTACGGTTAACGGTACCTTCAACGCCACCGGCGTACAGCAGAAGGGCAGCCTGGACACCCACGCGCAGTGGTTGGGCAGCAACTGCGGCACGGTCAAACCCCGCGCCTAACCTAAGACATACCCCGATCAAAATGTGGGAGCGGGCTTGCTCGCGAATGCGGTGAATCAGTCACAGGTGTATTGGCTGACCCACCGCATTCGCGAGCAAGCCCGCTCCCACATTTGATTGGATTGCCAGGTACAGAGTCTCTTCAGCGCTGAAAATGCAGCGGCAGCCCCTGGCAACTGTCGTGCACGCGCCCGTCGTGCCAGGCCAGGTGGCCGGACACAAGCGTGGTGCTGACGCTGTGCCGGAAGCTGCGCCCGGCAAACGGCGTCCAGCCGCAGCGGGCCAGGAGCGGCTGGCTGCTGACGGGCTTGCCGTGAGGCTCGGGTTGGATCAGCACCAGGTCGGCCCAATAGCCTTCGCGCAGGTAGCCACGGTCGGGGATCGCAAACAGGTCCGCGACCCGATGGCTGGTTTTCGCCACCAGCGTGGTCAGCGGCAGCAGGCCGTCGGCGACCAACTCCAGCAGCGCCGGCAGGGCGTGTTGCACCAGCGGCAAGCCTGACGGCGCTTCGCGATAGGGCAGCTGTTTTTGCGCCCAGGTGTGCGGCGCATGGTCACTGCCAATTACATCCAGACGATCACTCAACAATGCCAGGCGCAAGGCGTTGCGGTCGGCACGTGTTTTGATCGCCGGGTTGCATTTGATCTGGTGGCCGAGGCGGGCGTAGTCGCGGTCATCGAATAAGAGGTGATGCAGGCAGACCTCCGCCGTGATGCGTTTTTGCGCCAGGGGTTTGTCTTCGAACAGCACCAACTCTCGGGCGCTGGTGATGTGCAACACATGCAGGCGCGTGCCGTGCCGCTTGGCCAGTTCCACCGCCAGGGACGAGGAGCGATAGCAGGCCTCGGCATCGCGGATCAGCGGGTGTGCTACGGCAGGAATGTGCTCACCGAAACGCTCGCGCATCCTTTGCTCGCGGGCCAGGATGCTGGGGGTGTGCTCGCAGTGGGCCAGGAGAATGGTCGGCACCTCGGCGAACAGACGCTCGAGGATCTTCGGATCATCCACCAGCATATTGCCGGTAGACGCACCCATGAACACTTTGACCCCGGCAACTTCCCGCGGGTCCAGCGCGGCGACGGTGTCGAGGTTGTCGTTGCTCACTCCGAAGTGAAAGCCATAGTTGGCCACCGAATGCAGCGCCGCGCGGCGCTTCTTGTCGGCCAGGGCATCCAGGTTCAGGGTCGCCGGGTTGGTGTTGGGCATGTCCATGAAACTGGTGATGCCACCCGCCACCGCCGCGCGGGACTCGCTGTAGAAGCTGCCTTTGTCCGGCGCGCCGGGCTCTCGGAAGTGCACCTGGTCGTCGATCATTCCCGGTAGCAGCCACTGGCCTTGGGCGTCGATTTCCACGGTGGCGTTGGCGTTGTCGATGCTGCCGGCGATCTTCTCGATACGGCCATTGGCGACCAGCAGGTCAGCCTCGAATTCCTCGCCTTCGTTCACCAGGCGGGCGTTGCGGATCAGCAGGCGGCTCATGGTCAGAACTCGTTTTGCAGGGCTTTGTAACCCAGTACCAGGTCGACGTTGGTGCGTGCCACGTCTTCGGAAAACTCCGAAGCGCTGACACTCACCGGCGGGAACTGGGACAGGTCGGTGTTGGGGCCGATGCGGGTGGTGGAGGGCACGTAGAACGCGTCGGGCAAATCGCGGCCGTCGACTACAGAGTTGTGCCGCACCACGCAGCCATCGCCGACGACGCAATTGAACAGCACGCTGTTGAAGCCGATGAACACCCGGTCACCAACGGTGCAGGGCCCGTGGACGATGGAGCGGTGGGCGATGGAGGTGAACTCGCCGATGGTTACGGCGGCGCCGGATTTGGAGTGGATCACCACGCCGTCCTGGATATTCGAATTGGCCCCAATGGTGATCGGGTCCATGTCACCGTTGGCGTCGACTTCGTCGGCGCGGATCACCGCGTAAGGGCCGACAAATACGTTTTCGCCGATGACCACCTTGCCGCAGATGATTGCAGTTTTGTCGACGTAGGCCGATTCGGCAATCACGGGCAGATCGCCGGAAGGGTTCTTGCGGATCATGGGTCAGGTTCCTTGAGAGGCGCGGTGATGATGTTGACGTGATGGCCGTCGATGGCGTTGTAGAAACAGGTGGGCCGGCCGGTGTGGCAGGCCGGGCCTTGCTGGTCGACGATCAGCAATACCGCGTCGCCGTCGCAATCCAGGCGGGCCTCCACCAGCAGTTGCCAGTGGCCGGAGGTTTCGCCCTTGCGCCACAGTTGCTGGCGCGAGCGGGACCAGTAGCAGACGTGCCCGGTGGCCAGGGTTTCGTCGAGGGCCTGGCGGTTCATCCAGGCCAGCATCAACACTTCGCCGCTGCCGTGTTGCTGGGCGATGGCGGCGATCAGTCCATCGCTGTTCCACGGCAGGGCGTCGAGCACGCTATCGAGTGGAAAGCGGCTGCCGATGGCAGCCTCCTCCAGGTCAAGCATGCTCAGGCTCATGGCTTGCTCAGGGCCGCGCACAGGGTGTTGAGGTTGTATTCGAACAGGCCGGTAAAGGTGCTGGCCGGACCTTCTGCAGCCAGGGCGTCCGAGTACAGCGTGCCGCCGATCTGCGCGCCGCTCTCATCAGCGATCTGCTGGAGCAGACGCGAGTCCTTGATGTTTTCCATGAACACGGCCTTGACCTTGTCCTTGCGGATCTGGGTGATCAGCGTGGCGACTTCGGCGGCCGACGGTTCACGTTCGGTGGACAGGCCTTGAGGCGACAGGAACTCGATACCGTAGGCCTGGCCCAGGTAGCCGAAGGCGTCATGAGAGGTGACGATGCGACGGTTACCCGGTGGCAGCGCGCCAAACTTGGCCTTGGCTTCAGCCAGCAGGCGGTAGATTTCTTTCAGGTACACCTGGCTGTTGTGCTCGTAGTCGGCCTTGTTGGCCGGGTCGGCAGCGATCAGCGCCTTGGTGATGTTGTTCACGTAGATAACGGTGTTGGCCAGGTTGTGCCAGGCGTGCGGGTCGGGGATGGTTTCGCCGTCCTCTTCCATGGTGTGGGAGAGCACGCCTTTACTCGCAGTGACCACAGTGGCCTTGGTCTCGGTGCTGGTGATCAGGCGATCCAGCCACGGCTCGAAGCCCAGGCCGTTCTTGATGATCACCTTGGCCTTGAGCAGGGCCTTGGCATCGTCCGGTGTTGGTTCGTAGGTGTGGGCGTCGGCGTCGGGGCCGACCATGTTGCTGATCTGGATATGATCGCCACCGACCTGGTGGGTCATGTCGTCAAGAATACTGAAGCTGGTAACCACCTGAAGCTTGTCGGCAGCCTGGGCCGTCGCGAACGACAGCGGCAGCAACACACTGAACAGCACGAGTAGAGCGCGCATCGGGAAACACCTCATTGGGATGTAAGCAAAGGCGGGCGGCGCAGCAAGCCGTGCACCGGACCGAAGACCACGGACAGCAGGTACCAGCCGCCAGCCACCAGCACAATTGCCGGGCCGCTGGGCAGCGAGTAGTAGAACGACAGCAACAAGCCAAGCCAGACCGACAGGCATCCCAGCACCGCTGATATGGCGATCAACACCGGCAGGCGCCGGCTCCAGAAACGTGAAGCAATCGCCGGCAACATCATCAGGCCGACCACCATCAACGCGCCGATGGCCTGGAAACCGATCACCAGGTTCAGCACCACCAGCGTCAGGAACAGGCCGTGGGCCAGCGGGCCGAGGCGGCTGACGGTTTGCAGGAACAGCGGGTCGAGGGTGTCCAGCAGCAGCGGTTTGTAGATCACCACCATGGCGATCAGGCTGAAGCCCGAGACCCACAGCATGCCGGTGAGGGTCGGGCCGTCTACCGCCAGGGCCGAGCCGAACAGCAGGTGCAGCAGGTCCAGGCGTTTGCCGGCGAGGCCGAGGATCAGCACGCCGCTGGCCAGGGAGATCGGGTAGATGGCGGCGAGGCTGGCGTCTTCCTTCAGCCCGGTGCGACGGGTGATCCAGGCGGCGAGGCCGGCCATGCTCAGGCCGGCGCCCAGGCCGCCGATGGTCAGCGCGGGCAAACTCAGGCCGGCAAACCAGAAGCCCAGGGCGGCGCCGGGCAGGATGCCGTGGGACACCGCGTCACCGATCAGGCTCATGCGGCGCAGGATCAGGAACACCCCAAGCGGCGCCGTGCTGCATGCCAATACCAGACCGCCGACGAGCGCGCGGCGCATGAAAACGAAATCGAGAAACGGCATCCACAGGTGGGCGGCGAAGTGCATCAGGCCACCTGCATTTGCGGCTGCGGGCGGATCAGTTCTTTGCTGGAGCCGAACACGCAGCCACTGCTTTTGATCTGCACCACTTGCTGGGTGTGTTGGCGTACGGAGCCGAGGTCATGGCACACCACGACCACCGTGCGACCTGCGTCGTGCCAGGCGTGGATGTGTTTCCAGCACAGCGCCTGGCCGTCTTCGTCGAGGGCGGCGTGGGGTTCGTCCAGCAGCAATATCGGCGACTCGGCCAGGCTCATGCGGGCGAGCAGGGCGCGTTGCAGTTCGCCGCCCGACAAGGCCATCAACGGCCGATGCTCCAGGCCGCTGAGGCACCAGTCTTCGAGCACGGCGCTCAGGCGTTCGGTACGTTGTTGCGGGGTTTGCCTGCTGCCCCAAAAACCGGCGGCCACCAACTCTTCGAGGCTGATAGGAAACTGGCGATCGAGGTTCTGTTGCTGGGGCAAAAACGACAGGCCGCCACGGCGTGGAACATCGATCGTCACTTTCCCCGCCAGTGGCTTCTGCAATCCGGCGATAACTTTCAACAGGCTGCTTTTGCCGGTGCCGTTGGCGCCGATGATGCCGGTAAGGCTGCCTTTTTCCAGGGTGAAATCCACGGCGGGGGTCAGTGGTTGGCCGGGGGCGCCCCAGCGCAAAGCGGTGCAGGTGATCATTTGGAAGGTCTCGTCCAGCGGCTTTCGGCCACGGCATCGTGCGCGTGAAGGCTTTCGGCGTGGATCACTTTCAAGTGGAAGGCATTGACCGCATCCGAGCGTTTCAAGGCGAGGTTCAGGCGGCGGGCGGCGTCTTCGCAGAACATCAGGTTCTGCCCGTTGGCCAGGGCGAAGGCTTGTTCGTCTGCACGCTTTACGGCGGTTTGCACGGCAGTGCCGAGGGCGGCTTCGGTTTCGTCGATCAACTGGGTCAGCGGCAGTGTTGGCTGATCGTCCTGAAGCCGGACCTGCAACAGCGCGCTGCTGCGCTGGCTGTGGGGCGTGGCGACGATGCCGTTTGCGCTGCCGAGCCAGGTCAGTACGTCTTCGTGCTGCAGCGGTGTGCCGGCAAAGTCCTCGATAAATTGCTGCTGAATCAATTGCCTGGCGAGGGCAGCGGAGCAAGGGCAGGTTGAAGAGTAAGTAACGTCAATTTTTAGTTCCACGTGGAACATCTGGTTTTCCAGGCGCGCCTCGATGCTCACCGGGTAGCTTTTCCAGCCGGCCAACGGGCTGACCAGCGCCGGACGTTTCAGCAGCAGACCTGCATGAATCCGCAGGTAGGCATTTGTGGATAAACCTTCATGACTGTCGAGAAAACGTTGCAATACACTGCGCAGCAGTGCTGGCGAAAGCGGCTGCTGTTCAAGCATTTCCAGCGCCAGGTAAAGCCGTGACATATGAATGCCACGGGCCTCGCCGTCGTCCAGGCTGACGCCGGCATCAGCCGTGGCGCTAAGGCTTTGGCCGTCGATCAGAATGGGCAGGGCAATGCCGCACATGCCCACCCAATCGAGCGGCAAGGCTTGGCGTGAAGCCTGCGCGGCGATATCGGGCAGAGTCAGCGCGTTCATGAGCAGGTCCATCGTTGGAAATAAAAAGACATGTTATATTATTACAATTGAAACGACGAAAGTTTTTCTGTTCTGTCTTTTATTCAGTCATGTCGAGTACGGAAGCTCCTTTATTTGCGGTGTAAGTCATGCACAGACGTCAACTCCTCAACCTGCTGCTGGCCAGTGCGGTGTTCACCTTGCCCTTGGGCGTGTCTGCCGCGCAGATCCGCAATGCACGGCTGTGGCGGTCGGACAACAAGCTGCGGCTGGTGCTGGACCTCAGCGGCCCGGTGCAATACAAGACCTTCACCCTGACCGCGCCGGAGCGGTTGATCATCGATTTGAGCGGCGCGAAGCTGACCGGTGATTTCAGCCAACTGGCCCTGACCAACAGCGGCATTACCTCGATTCGCTCGGGGCATTTCGGGCAGGGCGATACGCGGATCGTGCTGGATTTGAAGGCGCCGATGCAGCTCAACAGCTTTCTCCTGCCGCCGCAGGATGGCCAGGGCCACCGCCTCGTGCTGGACCTGACAAGCGCCACTCATGCGCCTATGCAAATCGCTGCGGCACCGGCCGCGTTGGCTGCACCCGTGCCGGCGCCGGTGGACAGGGCTCATCCGAAACGCGACATCATCGTGGTGGTCGACCCTGGGCACGGCGGCAAGGATCCCGGCGCGATTGGCTCAAAGGGCCAGCGCGAAAAAGACGTGGTGCTGTCCATCGCCCAGTTGCTGGCCAAGCGTCTGAAGCGCGAGAAGGGCTTCGATGTGAAGCTGGTGCGCAACGACGACTTCTTCGTGCCGCTGCGTAAACGTGTGGACATCGCCCGTCAGCACAAGGCCGACATGTTTATCTCGGTACACGCCGATGCCGCGCCACGGCTTACGGCGTCCGGCGCCTCTGTCTATGCGCTGTCTGAAGGCGGCGCCACCTCCGCCACCGCACGGTTCATGGCGCAGCGGGAAAACGGCGCCGACCTCTTGGGCGCCACCACCTTGCTCAATCTCAAGGACAAGGACCCGATGCTCGCCGGGGTGATTCTCGACATGTCGATGAACGCCACCATCGCCTCCAGCCTGCAACTGGGCAGCTCGGTACTGGGCAGCCTGCAAAGCATCACCACGCTGCATCAAAAACGCGTGGAACAGGCCGGCTTTGCGGTGCTCAAGTCGCCGGACGTGCCGTCGATCCTGGTGGAAACCGGGTTTATCTCCAACACCCAGGACGCCCAGCGACTGGTCACCGCGCGCCATCAACAGGCGGTGGCAGACGGTTTATTTGAAGGGTTGAAAAATTACTTCCAGAAGAACCCGCCGATGAACAGCTACATGGCCTGGGTTCAGGAACAGAAAACCGGCCAGGTCTAACAGCCGGTGATTCGACTACAGGTGAACTTGGCGCTGGCACCACCGGAACTGGAAAACCGGTTGAGGGTGGTCCAGCCCACTCGCCGCGTGTAGCCCACCCACGCCTCACCATCGGAAGCCAACCCGGTAAAGAACGTCAGTTGCCCGTAGCGGCTGCTGGTCTGTGCCCAATAGCGTTTTCCGATCACTTCAAAGCCCCGCAAATACGTAGTGCTGCCTGCCGTCGCGACGCTGTAGGCATTGCCCTGGGCGTCGACGCACGCCAGCAGGTTGGCGCTGCGGGTGCAGTTGGCCAGCAGGCTGGGCACCTGGGCGTTGGCCAGGCTCGCCAGCATCAGCAACACAGCACACAGCAGGTATTTCATAGAGGCTCTCGGGGCGTTATTCGGCTGCCAGCATTGCGCCCTTCGTCGTCACGAGCAAGGGGGATTGGCTTATTTGCATTGTTATACTATAACATTAAAAAACAGCCTGACCCGTGAACCACCTCCGATGACCGAACAAGACCTTCTCGCCCAACCCTGCGCCGACTACATGAATGAAGCCCAGCAAGGTTTCTTCCGCGAGCTGCTGCTGGCCCAGCGCAACGAGCTGCAAGCGCGTATCGACGCTGAATTCATGGTGCTGCGCGAACAGGAGCCCAACAGCGATCCCGCCGATGTCGGCAGCGCCGAAGAACAGCGCCAATGGCAACTGCGCCTGCTGGAACGCGAAAAAAAGCTGTTGGACAAGATCGACGAAGCCCTGGAACGCCTGGCCCGCGGTGAATACGGCTGGTGCCGTGAAACCTGCGAACCCATCGGCCTCAAGCGCCTGCTGCTGCGCCCCACGGCCACCCTGTGTATCGAAGCCAAAGAACGTGAAGAGCTGCGCGAACGCCATCAACGGGCGATTTGACCGGCCAACCCTGATGAGGAATACCTGATGCCCAATCGTCTCCCCGTTACTGTGCTGTCCGGATTCCTCGGCGCCGGCAAAAGCACGCTGCTCAACTACGTCCTGCGCAACCGCGAAAACCTGCGGGTGGCGGTGATCGTCAACGACATGAGCGAAATCAACATCGATGGCAGTGAGGTCCAGCGCGACGTCACCCTCAATCGCTCCGAAGAAAAACTGGTGGAGATGAGCAACGGCTGCATCTGCTGCACCTTGCGCGAAGACTTGCTGGAAGAAGTCGGAAAGCTCGCCAAGGAAGGTCGGTTCGATTACCTGTTGATCGAGTCCACTGGGATCTCCGAGCCGTTGCCGGTGGCCGAAACCTTCACGTTTCGCGACGAAGACGGCCAGAGCCTGGCGGACATTGCCCGGCTCGACACCATGGTCACCGTGGTCGACGGCATGAACTTCCTGCTCGACTACCAGGCTGCCGAAAGCCTGGCGTCCCGGGGCGAAACCCTCGGTGAAGAGGACGAGCGCTCGATCACCGACCTGCTGATCGAGCAGATCGAATTTGCGGATGTGATCCTCATCAGCAAGATCGACCTGATCAGCAGCAGTGAGCGCGAGGAGTTGATGGCGATCCTGGAGCGCTTGAACTCCCAGGCTGAAATCATCCCGATGGTCATGGGCGAAGTGCCGTTGGCGAAGATCCTCAACACCGGCCGTTTCGACTTCGAGCGTGCTTCCCAGGCACCGGGCTGGTTGCAGGAACTGCGTGGCGAACACCTGCCGGAAACCGAAGAGTACGGCATCGCCTCCACCGCCTATCGCGCCCGCCGCCCGTTCCACCCGCAGCGGTTTTTCGACTTTATCGACCGGCCTTGGGTGAATGGAAAACTGCTGCGCTCCAAGGGCTTTTTCTGGCTGGCCAGCAAACACCAGGACGCCGGTAGCTGGTCCCAGGCTGGCGGCCTGATGCGCCATGGGTTTGCCGGGCGCTGGTGGCGTTTCGTGCCGAAAACCCAGTGGCCCCAGGACGAGGAAGGCATCGCCGCAATCATGAAAAACTGGCAACTGAGCACCGGCGATTGCCGGCAGGAGCTGGTGTTTATCGGCCAGAACATCGACTTCGCCCAGATGACCGCCGAGCTGGACGCTTGTTTGCTGACCGACGATGAAATGGCCACGGGTGTCGAAGGCTGGCGCTTGTTGGCCGATCCCTTTGGCCCTTGGTTCGAAGAGGCTGCCTGATGCTGGCACCGACCCTGAAACTGCGCCCGGTGGTACGCCAGACCCACGGCGAAACCCCGGCCGTGCTCACCGATATCCTTGAGGACGGCGTGAACCTGGCGGTGTGGCAGCGTCAGTTGCCTCTGCACATCGCCGAGTTCGGCGCGTTACTGGTGGCACTCAATGAGCCATTGGCCGAGTCGTTGGTGGTTGAACTGAACAGCGAAGACGCCGAGCCAAACCTGCAGGACTTTGCATCGGGTTGCCGTGACCTTGAAGGCTACGAAGGCTTTATCGCCGATGTGTCGTGGCTGGTCAGCGCCTTTGCCTGTTTGCTCGGAGCCAAGCGTATCGGCGTGCGTTTGCGGCTATTGGACAAGGCCATGTGCCCGCGTTTTCATGTGGATCATGTGCCGGTGCGGCTGATCACGACCTACGCCGGCATCGGCAGCCAGTGGTTGCGCGAGGGGGTTATGGAGCGGCGACACCTGAGCCAGGCGAGTGCTGAGCCGGAAGAACGCATTGAGCAAATCCACTGCGGCGAAGTGGCGTTGCTCAAGGGCGAAAAATGGCACGGCAACGAAGGCTTTGGTCTGATCCACCGCTCGCCGCCGCTGCAAGCGGATCAACGACGGTTGATTCTGACGCTGGATTGGTTGGCGTAACCGGGTAGGATCGAACCTCTCTACACGGTCTGAATGATGTCCACCATGCTGCAGAACATTCCCACCCACGTGATTGCCGGGCCCCTGGGCGCCGGCAAGACCAGCCTGATCAAGCACCTGCTGGCCCAGCGCCCGGCCAACGAGCGATGGGCGGTGTTGATCAATGAATTCGGGCAGATTGGCCTGGATGCCGCTTTGCTCACCCGTGAGGACGACGGTATTGCCCTCGGTGAAGTGGCGGGTGGCTGCCTGTGTTGCGTCAACGGGGCGCCGTTCCAGGTAGGGCTGGGGCGTTTGTTGCGTAAGGCCAGGCCCGACCGGCTGTTTATCGAGCCGTCCGGGCTTGGGCACCCGGCTCAATTGCTCAAGCAGCTGCGGGAAGCACCCTGGCAGCAGGTACTGGCGGTGCAGCCGTGCGTACTCGTACTGGACGCCCAGGCGTTGGCGGCGGGTAAACCTTTACCCAATGCCCAACGGGAGGCATTAGCCAGCGCCGGGCTGTTGGTATTGAACAAGAATGAAGCCTTAAGTGATGCGCAGCGCCTGTTGATTCAAGGACAACTGCCCGGCCGGCCGATCTATTGGACGCAGCAGGCGCAACTGCCCTTGGCCCGGTTACCGGGTGTGAATGCTCAAGCGGCAGCGGCTGTGGATAACTTCGAGTTGCCCAAAGGCCTGGGGCAAATGCCGGCCATCTGGACGGATCCGGCATCGCCGATCTGCCTCAGCCAGGGCCAGGAGGATGGCTGGAGCATTGGCTGGCGCTGGCATCCGAGTCAGCGATTCGACGCGCGGCGCATTCAGCTATGGCTGGAATCGTTGGACTGGCGACGGGCAAAACTGGTTATCCACAGCCTGGATGGCTGGGTATCGGCCAACGCTGTGGATAACGCCGCGTTGGCCTGGCAGCCCAGCGAATGGCGGCGGGATTCGCGTATCGAATTGATCTTCAGCGAAGTGCAGGACGTTGCGCAGTTACAGGGTGGGTTAACCGCTTGCCGTCAGTGACGGGTCTTGCTGTTGCCATGCTCCTGGCGCCACTGGCTTAGCTCAATGATCTCGGCGCTGGGCAATGGCGTCTTGATCTCGAACGGGTAGGGCGCCAACTCGATTTGTGCACTGTGGGCGCCGAATTGGGTGATGGTCCCCGGGTGCCGCGTTTCGCCGGTCACGGTGAATTCGAAGTTGTAGATCCGTGCCAGGCGCCGCCGCCCGCTGGCATCTTTCACAAAACCGATGCGCTTCAACGCCACGGCGCCATCGAGCAGCTCGATGTCGAGCTTGGCGCAGTGCTGCTTGACCCGTTCCAGCGCCCGCTCGCGCAGGCCGTGGTTGTGCCACAGCCAGGCGGCACCGGTCGCCAGCAGCATCAGCACGAAGATATTTCCGAGGGTCAGCATTCGATGAACTCCAACAAAGTAGGGCCAGCTTAACTGCGTCTCCGGTCTGTCGTACAGGCCGCGTTTAGTCGCATACTGCGCAGCCAGAATATCAACGGCTTTACGGAAATCCCCTGCATGAAACGTACGCCCCATCTGCTTGCGATCCAGTCTCATGTGGTCTTCGGCCACGCCGGAAACAGCGCCGCCGTGTTCCCCATGCAACGGGTCGGGGTGAACGTGTGGCCGCTCAATACGGTGCAGTTCTCCAACCACACTCAGTATGGTCAGTGGGCGGGAGAAGTGTTGGCGCCGCAGCAAATTCCTGCGCTGGTGGAAGGCATCGCGGCGATTGGCGAGCTGGGCAACTGTGATGCAGTGCTGTCGGGCTACCTGGGCAGTGCGGCCCAGGGCCGGGCGATCCTCACCGGCGTGGCGCGGATCAAGGCGATCAACCCCAAGGCTCTTTACCTGTGTGACCCGGTGATGGGGCATCCGGAAAAAGGCTGCATCGTGCCCCAGGAGGTCAGCGACTTCCTGCTGGAGGAAGCGGCGGCGATGGCCGACTTTCTGTGCCCCAACCAGCTGGAGCTGGACAGCTTTGCCGGGCGCAAGCCGCAGTCGCTGTTCGATTGCCTGGGGATGGCCCGTGCGTTACTGGCCCGCGGGCCGAAAGCGGTGTTGGTCAAGCACCTGGATTATCCCGGCAAGCTGCCGGACGGCTTCGAAATGCTGTTGGTGACGGCTGAAGGCAGCTGGCACCTGCGTCGGCCACTGCTGGCATTCCCGCGTCAGCCGGTGGGCGTGGGCGACCTGACGTCGGGCCTGTTCCTGGCGCGGGTGTTGTTGGGGGATAGCCTGGTGGCGGCCTTTGAGTTCACTGCTGCAGCGGTGCATGAAGTACTGCTGGAAACCCAGGCGTGCGCCAGCTATGAGCTGGAACTGGTGCGCGCCCAGGACCGGATTGCCCATCCGCGAGTTCGCTTCGAGGCAACCCCAATCGGGCTGTAGGACTATTCCTGATTGAGCGAGGCAAAGGGCGTCCGTTACTATCGGCCGTCTTTTTGCCCTCTGCGTTCATCAAGGAAGATCATGTCGTTATCCCTGCTCCATTCGCCACGGGCATTTATCGCATTGGCCCTGGTTACGCTGCTCAGTGGTTGCAGCGTCCACGGTACCTATCCTGACGCAGCCGAGCCCGATGCGGCGAAGCTGCGGTTCATCTCCAACACCACCAACAGCACCCTTTTTGTCTATGACGCACAGCACTGCATGGGTGAGACCACAGGCATTCTCAACAACATGTTCCTGGTGGACACCAAGCGGCGGGTAGACATGCTTGTGCCGCCACCGCCCACGGCTCGTGGGCTGCTGGAGATCAAGCTGGCGCCCGGAAAGGACACTATGTTGATGATCAACACCAACGGCAGCTCCTATGTCTGTGGCAAAGCGTTCAATCTAACGCCCAAGGCGGGTGAAGAGTACGAAGTGACCTTCGAATTGCAGGGCCGCCAATGCAGCACGCTGCTCCAGCGTCTTACGCGATTGGACGGCAAGGACGTGCGGATCCCGCAGCCGCTGTTCGAGACCGGCATGCCGTCTTGCGAGGGCAAAGGTCCGATATTCGGCAAGTTGTTACCGGATACTCCGCAGCGAATGGTGTTGATTGATCGCATTCTTGACGAGCGTGCGCAGTCGATCACGGCCATCGTGTCAGAGAATAAAGTCGACCGAATGCAAACTTCGCCTCAAGAGCTTGATGAGTTGATCAGCAAGCGCAAGGCGTTGATGGGCTCGTATACCTTGCCGCCGGACTATTGGAACCAGTTTCGGCAGAACTACGAACTGTCGAATCAAGAGTCTGCCGGTCGTCTGGCCCGGGCTCTGGGATTTTACACTGAGGTGTACCGCCAGCGCCTGCGGGGAACTGAGGATGCCGTCCTGGAGCAATGGATGCAGCCTACGGACAGTGCGATCAAATCGCGCGTAGCGGAGAACGACAAGTTTATGGTGCAGTACTACGTGAATACCCGAAAGAGCGTGACGATGGAGGTGGTCAATCACCATATGGAGCGCATGGCCCAGTTGGACCAGCGCTTTGATGTGTGTGCGCACTTTGACAAGTGCTCGCGTTACTAAGCGGTCATCCAGAAACCTGGCGGGCTCTTACGGGCCGTCTGCCTTGATTTCCTGATAGCGCTTTTCCAGCTCCTGGCGAATCTGCCGGCGCTGTTGAGCCTGCACAAACCGTCGCTTGTCTTCGCTGTTCTGCGGTTGCAGCGGCGGCACGGCGGCCGGTTTGCGCTGGTCATCCACCGCGACCATCGTGAAGAAGCAGCTATTGGTGTGGCGTACCGAACGCTCACGGATGTTCTCGGTGACCACCTTGATCCCCACTTCCATCGACGTGTTGCCGGTGTAGTTGACCGAGGCCAGGAAGGTCACCAGCTCGCCGACATGGATCGGCTCGCGAAAAATCACCTGGTCCACCGACAACGTCACCACATAGCGCCCGGCATAACGGCTGGCGCAGGCGTAGGCCACTTCGTCGAGGTACTTGAGCAGCGTGCCGCCGTGCACATTGCCAGAGAAGTTGGCCATGTCAGGGGTCATCAATACTGTCATCGACAGCTGGGCGTTTCCGGGTTCCATAGCACACTCACGGGTTGTAGGCATTGGGTGGGGAGGCACCTCTGCGGGTGCTGGAATCTTTGCAGAGCCATTCATAACGGGACGCTGGGCCCCGGCTTGCCGTCACGCCCGGGGCGATCTGTTTCCATATATTGCACCGGCTTTCTGCCGCAAGTCGCGGTGTTACCCTTCAAAAGCCCGTCTCAAAGGCAATTCTTACGATCAAGGCAGACTTTTCTTTCCGTTCATTGCGACCTTTCGGGGTGCATGCGTGGAAATGGGAAAAGCGCCAGTACCCCTCAAGGAGCCTCTCGCCATGCACGCCATCAGCTTTATCCAGGACCTGGCCGTGATCATGCTGGTGGCCGGGGTGGTGACGATCCTGTTCCATCGGCTCAAGCAGCCGGTGGTGTTGGGGTATATCGTCGCCGGCTTCATCATCGGCCCGCACACCCCACCGTTTGGCCTGATCCACGACGAGGACACGATCAAGACCCTGGCCGAGCTTGGGGTGATCTTCCTGATGTTCTGCCTGGGCCTTGAGTTCAGCCTGCGCAAGCTGTTCAAGGTTGGCGCCACCGCCTTTATCGCGGCGTTCCTCGAAATCATCCTGATGATCTGGATCGGCTACGAAATCGGCCGCTGGTTCGACTGGAACACCATGGACTCGCTGTTCCTGGGCGCGATCCTGGCGATTTCCTCGACCACCATCATCGTCAAGGCGCTCAATGACCTGAAGATGAAAAACCAGCGCTTTGCCCAGCTGATTTTCGGGGTGCTGATCGTCGAAGACATCCTCGGCATCGGCATCATCGCCTTGCTGTCGAGCATTGCCGTCAGCGGCACGGTCAGCTCCGGCGAGGTGTTCTCCACCGTCGGCAAGCTCTCGCTGTTCATGATTGTCGCGCTGGTGATCGGGATTTTGCTGGTGCCACGCCTGCTGGAATACGTGGCCAAATTCGAAAGCAATGAGATGCTGCTGATCACCGTGCTGGGCCTGTGTTTCGGTTTCTGTCTGCTGGTGGTCAAGCTGGAATACAGCATGGTGCTGGGGGCATTCCTGATCGGCGCGATCATGGCTGAATCCCGGCAATTGCTGAAGATTGAGCGCCTGATCGAACCGGTTCGCGACATGTTCAGCGCGATCTTCTTTGTCGCCATTGGCTTGATGATCGACCCGCAGATCCTCCTGCAATACGCCTGGCCGATTGCGGTGATTACCGTGGCCGTGGTGCTGGGCAAGATGTTGTCCTGTGGGTTGGGGGCGTTCATTGCGGGTAACGATGGCCGCACTTCATTGCGAGTGGGGATGGGGCTGTCACAGATTGGCGAATTTTCATTCATCATCGCCGCGCTGGGGATGACGTTGCAGGTCACCAGCGACTTCCTGTATCCGGTGGCGGTGGCTGTTTCTGCGATTACCACACTGCTCACACCCTATCTGATCCGTGGCGCAGACCCGCTGTCGCTGAAGATTGCCGCAGTGATGCCCAAGCGCATGAGCCGGGTGTTCGGGATGTATGGCGAGTGGCTGCGCAGCATTCAGCCCCAGGGCGAGGGTGCGATGCTGGCGTCGATGATCCGCAAGATCATTCTGCAGGTGGGGGTGAACCTGGCGCTGGTGGTGGCGATCTTCTTTGCCGGCAGCTTTTTCGCGGCGCGTATTGGCAGCTACCTGGAAGGCTGGGTCAGCGATCCGAGCTGGCAGAAGGCATTGATCTGGGGTGGGGCGTTGCTGCTGTCGCTGCCGTTTTTGATTGCGGCGTACCGCAAGCTCAAGGCGCTGTCGATGCTGCTGGCGGAGATGAGCGTGAAGCCGGAAATGGCCGGGCGCCACACTCAGCGCGTGCGCCGGGTGATCGCCGAAGTGATCCCGATTCTTTCGCTGCTGGTGATTTTCCTGCTATTGGCAGCCTTGTCGGCCAGTATCCTGCCGACCAACAAGTTGCTGGTGCTGATCGCCGTGGTGACGGCCGCGGTGGCCGCCGTGCTCTGGCGCTGGTTCATCCGCGTGCATACGCGGATGCAGGTCGCCTTGCTGGAGACCCTGGATAACCATAAGGATACGCCGGAGCACTGAGTGGGTCGCAGAGGGCTGCTTCGCAGCCCAGCGCGAGCAAGCTCGCTCGCCACAACAAGCGTCCTCGGCACACAGGGGTCTCAGCTTTCCAGCCAGACGTCCCGTGCCCAGTGCCACACCGATTCCCAGGTTTCTTCGGTGACGAGTTCTTCTTCGCCGGACCACAGCACCACGGTGCCGTCTTCCTCGACGCAGTAGTAGTCGTCGCCGTCCTGGCAGATCGGGATCATGCTGCGGTCAACACCGGCATCCCAGGCGTTGGCGGCAACGTCCGGCAGGTAGGTGTGGGACTGTGGGTCGGTGACGGTCACCGGCTCCAGGCTGCCGTAGACCACATCGCTGACGGTCAGCAGAAATTCACGGAAGACGAACGGAATATCGATGAACAGTTGTTCCTCGATTTCCACCAGTTGATCTTCGTCAGGCAGCTCCAGAGGAACCGGCACCGGTTCGTTGGCTTCACGCAATTGTTCGATAACTTCTTCCACGGCCGGGATCCTCTTGCTAGATGGCGCGGTTTATAGGGGCGTTTTATACAGTAGCTCGCTATAAGTGCAACCGTGAAATAGAAAACCCCGGACAAGTCCGGGGTTTTTGTTACTGCGTACTCAAAGCGGGCAGGGATCAGCCGTTCTGGCGGATACCGGCGACCAGCCAAGGCTGGTTTTCGCCTTGTGGGCGCTCCATGTTCCAGCTTTCGCTGAACACTTCGCCCTGGTCGAAACGCGAGGTCTTCGACACACCGCTGAAGGTCAGGGTGGCGATGGTCTTGTCGGCGCGGTCATCCACACCTTCAAGCTGCACTTTCAGGTCGTCGATGTAGGTCGACTGGAAGCCGTCGCCCAGGTCGGCACGTTCGCGCTTGAGGAACTCCAGCAGTTGCGGGGTCACGAACTCGGCGATCTTGTCCATTTCGTTGGCGTCCCAGTGTTGCTGCAGGGACTGGAAGTGGCTGCGGGCCGCTTCGACGAAGCGCTCTTCGTTGAACCAGGCGGGTGCGTTGATCACCGGACGAGCGGCAGCAGGAGCAGCCGAACCGCCGAAGATCGAACCCATGGCAGCAGGCTTTTGCTCGAACACTTCACGCTGCATCGGCGCGCCGGCTGGAGCCATGTGCTCCTGTTGCTTGCGGCGACGGGCGGCGATAAAGCGGAAGATCAGGAAGGCGATGACCGCCATGATCAGGATGTCGAAGATCTGCATGCCCTGGAAGCCGCCGCCCATGAACATGGAGGCGAGCAGGCCGCCGGCCGCGATACCGGCCAGAGGGCCCAACCAGCGCGAAGCACCGCCAGCCTTGGCAGCAGCGCCTGCGGCACCGGCAGCGCCAGCGGTCGCAGCTGCGCCGCCCATGCCGCCGCCGGATGGGGCCATTTGGCTGGTCTGGTGGCTCGGCGCCGAGCCCATGGATTTGCCGCCACCGAAGCGCTTGGCGTTGGCGTCAAGGCTCATCGTCAGGCCGATGCACAACGCCATGGCGATGCTAAGAAAACGTTTCATAAAGGGAATTCCCATTTGTGGATTGCACGCGCGCCATGTTGCACAGGTGTGATGTCAGTGGCTAGCGGCATAGTGTTTCGGGCTTTTGCGTAGGGCCAATACCGAATCGTCTGTAGGACTTATTACAGATATTGGCCCCACCGCTGCCAAATACAAGGGTGGGGCAACATCCTTCATGTTCTACAGTTGTTTCAGATTGCTTCGAGCTTGGCGTAGCCCATCATCAGCCACTTGCTGCCTTCGGCGAAGTTCACCTGCACCCTGGCCTGGGCACCGGCGCCTTCGAAGTTGAGGATCACGCCTTCGCCGAAGATCGCGTGCTTGACCTGTTGGCCAAGGCTGAACGGCGTCTCGGGGATTTCCGAACCAGCGAACATGCTGCTGGAGTTCTGCTGCTGGCCGCCGCCGAACGGTCGGCTGACGCTGTTGGACAAGCGCACTTCCTGAATCAGCCCTTTCGGCACCTCGCGTACGAAGCGCGACACCTTGTTGTAGGTCTCGCTGCCGTACAGGCGCCGGGTTTCGGCGTAGGTCATCACCAGGTTCTGCATCGCCCGGGTGATGCCCACGTAGGCCAGGCGGCGTTCCTCCTCAAGGCGGCCGGGTTCTTCCAGGCTCATCTTGTGGGGGAACAGGCCTTCTTCCATGCCCACCAGGAACACGTAGGGGAACTCCAGGCCCTTGGCACTGTGCAAGGTCATCAGCTGAATGCTGTCTTCATGCTCATCAGCCTGGGTGTCGCCGGCTTCCAGGGAAGCGTGGCCGAGGAATGCCGCCAATGGCGTCAGGTCTTCGTCTTCTTCGGTGTTTTCGAACGCGCGGGCGGCGCTGACCAGTTCCTCAAGGTTTTCTACCCGGGCCTGGCCTTTCTCGCCTTTTTCCGCTTCGTGGTAGGCGATCAGGCCGGACTGCTCGATCACGGTCTGGGTCATCAGGTGCAGCGGCATTTCCATGCACTTGGCGGCCAGGTTCTCGATCAGCTCGACAAACACGCTCAAGGCACCGGCCGCACGGCCGGTCAGGCCCTTGTTGGCGATCAGCAGGCGCATCGCTTCCCACATCGACACATCGCTGTGGCGTGCGTGGTCGCGAATCGCCTCGACGGTCTTCTCGCCGATGCCACGGGCCGGAATGTTGATCACCCGTTCCAGCGCCGCATCGTTGCCGCGACCTTCCAGCAAGCGCAGGTAGGCCATGGCGTTCTTGATTTCGGCACGTTCGAAGAAGCGCTGGCCACCATAGATGCGATACGGAATGCGCTCGCGCAGCAGGGCCTCTTCCAATACCCGTGATTGGGCGTTGGAGCGGTAGAGAATCGCGATATCGCTGCGGGCCAGGCCGGTTTTCAGGGCGCTTTCGATGGTTTCCACCACGTAGCGCGCTTCATCGTGTTCGTTGAAGGCGGCGTACAGGTTGATCGCTTCGCCTTCGCCGCCGTCGGTCCACAGCTCTTTGCCCAGGCGCCCGGTGTTGTTGGCGATCAAGGCGTTGGCGGCCTTGAGGATCCCGGCGGTGGAGCGGTAGTTCTGTTCCAGGCGGATGGTTTCGGCGTCCGGGAAGTCGTCGCTGTACTGGTAGATGTTCTCGATTTTCGCGCCGCGCCAGCCGTAGATCGACTGGTCGTCGTCGCCCACCACCATCAGGCTGTCGCCGCCCTTGGCCAGCAGGCGCAACCAGGCGTACTGCACGGCGTTGGTATCCTGGAACTCGTCCACCAGGATGTGGCGGAAGCGTTTCTGGTAGTGCGCCAGCAAGCCCGGGTTGTCGCGCCACAAGTCGAGGGCGCGCAGCAGCAGTTCGGAGAAGTCGATGACGCCGGCGCGCTGGCAGGCCACTTCATAGGCTTCATAAATGCTGCGCATGGTGGCCAGGAACAGGTCGCCGCTGGCCTGGATATGTTGCGGGCGCAGGCCTTCATCTTTCTGGCCATTGATAAACCACTGGGCCTGACGGACCGGCCAGCGTTGTTCATCCAGGCCCAGCTCGCGGATCACCCGCTTGACCAGGCGTTGCTGGTCGTCGCTGTCGAGAATCTGGAAGGTCTGGCTCAGGCCGGCTTCCTGCCAATGCGCCCGCAACAGGCGGTGCGCCAGGCCGTGGAAGGTGCCCACCCACATGCCGGCCGGGCTGATGCCCATCAACTGCTCGATGCGATGACGCATCTCGGCAGCGGCCTTGTTGGTGAAGGTCACCGACAGGATGGAATGCGGTGAGGCGTTCTCGACCTGGATCAACCAGGCGATACGGTGCACCAGCACTCGGGTTTTACCGGAGCCAGCACCGGCCAGGACCAACTGACGGCCAACGGGGGCCGCTACGGCCTGGCGTTGGGCATCGTTGAGGGAGTTCAGCAAAAGAGAGAGATCATCGCGCATCGGCGCATTCTAGGGTGCCCGGGGGAGTCGGGCAAATCCCAATGCCGGGTGGTCACGGGAAAACTTCTGCGTCGACACAGGATAAGGCAACAATCTATTCACGGTGATGACCGGTCGGTCATCGCCCACAGCCCGCGCCCTGTCTCACTCAAGCTGTCTGGCTCCAAGGTTTGCGCCTGATTGTCGCGCTGTTTTTATGACTTGGGGCAGTTTGGCCCGAGCGTTTGCTTGTGTATGCTCCGTCGACGTTTCGGGCTCACCATTATAAGAACACTGCCTATGACCCTTAGCATTGACCTGGCGGGACCCTCCGTGGCGCCGGCGCAGGTTATCCGCAAGCACTACGCCATGGAGATGGCGGTGGAGCGCACGCGCCTGCTTTACCAAGGCTCCCTGCTGCCTACTTTATTAATGCTGGTGAATGGACTGGTCTGCGCCTGGTTGCTCTGGAGCCCGCAGCGCTATCTGCTGGACAGCATTTGGCTGGTATGGCTGCTGGCGCTGGTGGCCTTGCGGGTAATTCAGGTGGCGGCGTTCGATTCCGCCATGCCCAGCCGCCAGGCGCAGCCGATCTGGCGACGCATGTTCATGCTGGGCTCGGCCGTCAGCGGCTTGACGCTGGCCAGTGCTGCCATCGCCCTGGTACCGGTGGACAGCTTTGCGCAACAGGCCTGGGTGTTCGGCCTGCTCGGCGCGGCGACCTTGTCCGCCAGTGTGGCCTATGCCGTCAGTCTGCCGGCTTTCCTGTCGTTTGCCGTGCCCTGCCTGGTGCCGGCCATCCTCTATTTATTCTGGAGCGGCGACCCGCAACAGCAAGGCTGGGGTTGCCTGGGCCTGATTCTGCTGGCATCCCTGAGCCTGGTGGCATGGCAGGTCAATCGCCTGATCCAGCGCGGGCTGCTCAGGCGCTTCCAGAACCAGGCGTTGATCGAGCATCTGCAGCAAGCGCAGCAACGCAGCGAGCAACTGAACCAGGAACTGGTGCGTGAGGTGGAGCAGCGGCGCCAGGTCGAACAAGAGTTGCGCGAAGCACAGATCGGCCTGCAGCAACGCGTCGATCAGCGCAGTCAGGAACTGGACGCGGCGAGCCTGGCCCTGAGCAAAAGCGAGGCGCGTCTGGCCATGGCGTTGCAGGCCAGCGAACTGGGGCTGTGGGACTGGAACCTGCAAACCGATGAGGTCCACCATACCCAGCTCAAGGAGTTGTTCGGCCTGGAGCCGGAATACGTCACGGCGATGCTCAGCCACCTCAAGCCACGCCTGCACCCGGACGACTTGCCGCTGCTCAAGCGCGCGCTGGTGGAGCACCTTAAAGGCCGCAGCGAGGACTACCTGGTGGAATACCGGGTGCGCCATGGCGATGGCCATTGGGTATGGATCCAGGACCGTGGCCGCGCCGTGGAGCGCTCGCCCAGTGGACGCGTCACGCGGATGCTCGGCACCCGCCGCGACATCAGCGCCGGCAAGGTCCTGGAAGAACAGCAGCGCCTGGCATCGACGGTGTTCGAGGCGGCCAGCGAAGGCATTGTGATCCTCGACCCGGACTACGTGCTGATAGCCGTCAACCAGGCATTCAGCCGCGTCACCGGCTTCGACATTGACGACATGATCGGGCGCAATGTCGTGGAACTGCCCAGCAGCCGCGACGCACGGCGCCACTTCCCGGTGATCCGCCAGGCGTTGCTCAGCCACGGCACCTGGCAGGGCGAGCTCGTGGAAACCCGCAAGAACGGCGAACTCTACCCGCAATGGCTACAACTGAATGTAGTGAGGGATATTCGAGGAAACGTCAGCCATATCGTGGGCTTCTTCGCCGATCTGTCTGCGCGCCGCGAATCCGAGGAGCGCATGCGCTACCTCACGCATTACGACGAATTGACCGGGCTGGCCAACCGCTCGCTGTTCCGCGAGCGGTTGCGCGAAGCCCATCAGCGGGTGCGCCAGGGTGGCCGCAGCCTGGCTTTACTGCATATCAACCTGGACCGTTTCAAGCTGCTCAACGACAGCCTCGGGCATGAAGTGGCCGACCAGTTGTTGCAGAAAATGGCCCGCCGCTTGATCAACGCCTTGCCTGAGGCCGACACCATAGCGCGGCTCTCTGGCGATGAATTCGCCGTGCTGTTCGACGCCTACGGCAACCTGTCGAGCCTGGCGCGGGTGGCCACGCGGTTGCTGGCCAAGTTGCGGGTGCCGGTGACGGTGGAAGGGCACGAGTTGGTGGTCAGTGCCTCAATGGGCGTCAGCCTGTTGCCCGACAATGCGCGGGAAATATCCGCGCTGGTCAGCCAGTCGAACATGGCCATGCAGCACGCCAAGCACCTGGGCGGTAATAACTTCCAGTTCTACACCGACAGCCTGCAGGCCAGCACCCTGGAACGTTTGCAGCTGGAAAACCAGCTGCGCAAGGCGATTGATGAGCGCCAGCTTACGGTGTTCTACCAACCCAAACTGTGCCTGGCCAGTGGCAAGCTGAATGCGGCCGAAGCATTGATTCGTTGGGAACATCCGCAGTGGGGCATGGTGCCGCCCGGCGACTTTATCGGGCTGGCCGAAGAAACCGGCCTGATCGTGCCGCTGGGGGAGTTCGTGTTGCGCCAGGCGTGCTGGCAGGCTTGTGAATGGCAACGCCAGGGGCTGGCGCCGATTCGGGTGTCGGTCAACCTGTCGGTGCACCAACTGCGCCAGGGCAAGCTGATCAGCCTGGTGCGCCAGGTGCTGGAAGAAACCGGGCTTGATCCGCAATACCTGGAGCTGGAACTGACCGAAAGCCAGCTGCTCGACAGCGTCGAGCACATCATCTCGACCTTCCAGCAACTGCGCGACCTGGGGGTGAAGCTGGCGATTGATGATTTCGGCACCGGTTACTCATCCCTCAGTTACCTCAAGCGCATCCCCGTGGACTACGTGAAGATCGACCAGACGTTCATTCGCGGCCTGGGCCAGGGACGCGAAGATGCCTCGATCACCCGCGCCATCATTGCCATGGCCCACGGGCTGTCGCTCAAGGTGGTGGCCGAGGGTGTGGAAGATCAGCAGCAGCTGGACTTTTTGCGGGATGAGCAGTGCGACGAGGTGCAGGGCTATTTGATCAGTCGGCCGGTGGAAGCGGATGGCTTGGCGGATTTGTTACGAAAAAATGCCGATTTTCCATAGTTGAGCCCAAGCCGCACGCGGGGCTACATCGAGCCTGCCCGCTGAATCAGCGGGCAGCAGCGTGATTAAGTGATGCATCGAACGGGCAAATCGGTAATTCTTGTAGTATAACTACAAGCTTGCTACATCCCTGGCGTCTGCCAATAACAAGAGTCCAGCCCTTTGAACCTGTTGCAACATATCGCCCAGTCGCGCCACCTGTTACGCAAATCGGAACTCAAGGTTGCCGATCACGTGCTGCTTGACCCTGCGGCCGTGATGCACAGTTCCATGGCCGACCTGGCCCACAGCGTGGGCATCAGCGAGCCGACTATCGTGCGCTTCTGCCGCGCCATTGGTTGCTCCGGTTTCCAGGACTTGAAGCTCAAGCTGGCCCAGAGCCTGGCAGCGGGTGCGAGCTTTGGCCAGTTTGCGATCCACGAAGACGATTCCGTCGCCGACTACAGCCTGAAAATCTTCGACACCACCCTGCACACCCTGATGGAAGTGCGCGAAAAGCTCGACCCGGTGGAGCTGCAAAAAGCCGTGACCGCCATGTCCCAGGCCCAGCGCGTGGAGTTCTATGGTTTCGGCGCGTCCGGCGCGGTGGCGGCGGATGCCCAGCACAAGTTCTTCCGTTTGCTGCTGACGGCGGCGGCCTACAGCGACCCGCACATGCAGGCGATGTCGGCGGTGACGTTGAAGCCCAGCGACGTGGCGATCTGCATTTCCCAGTCCGGCCGCTCCAAGGATTTGCTGATCACCGCCAACCTGGTGCGTGAAAGCGGCGCGACCCTGATTACCCTGTGCCCGAGCCAGACGCCATTGGCAGAGCTGTCGACCGTCAACCTGGCGATCGATGTGCACGAGGACACCGAGATCTACACGCCGCTGACCTCGCGTATCGCCCACCTGGTGGTGATCGACGTGCTGGCGATGGGCGTGGCCATGGCGCGCGGCCCGAGCCTGGTCAACCACCTCAAGAGCGTGAAGCGCAGCTTGCGCAGCCTTCGGTTGTCACCCAAGTCCGTAAAAGCCCTCGACGACTGATAGTTTGTACGCGGACCAATTGTGGGAGCGGGCTTGCTCGCGAATGCGAAGTGTCAGTCACTGAATATGCTGGCTGGCCCACCGCATTCGCGAGCAAGCCCGCTCCCACATTTTGATTGGGTCCTGCCCCGCAAGATTCATCGTCCTGTCATCCCCGTGCCGCCAAACCGTCATTGCCCGAGCCCATCCTGAACTCCCCTTACTCGCATTGGGAGACTCGAAATGGCTCGGCAATACGAAGAAAGCAACAGCACCGTCAAGACCCGCCGCCAGCAGGAAGACCAGCGCCGCATGGCCTTCCGTCGCGCAATTGAAGACCGCTGCGATCAGCGTCAATTGCAACAGAGCATCAGTGACTATCCGGAACTCCACTGGCAGGCACCCGCAGCTGCCCAGCGAAGCGCTCAGCCAGCGCGCTGATCTGCAGCCGCTCGCTGCGGATAAAGCCCAGGAATGCATGGGCCACCGGTGACAGGCGCTTGGCCTTGGCCTGCACCAGGCACCAACTGCGGTACAGCGGCAGTTCTTCCACCGGCAGCTCCCTGAGCCCGCCGGTGGCCAGTTCCAGGTTGACCGCGTGGCGCGTCAGCAGCGCCACGCCCAACCCGGCGGTCACGCACTCGCGCTGCGCCTCGGCCGAAGACACTTCCACCGTCTGGGTGAAGTGCACGCGCTTCTCCTTGAAATACTCCTCGCACGCCATCCGCGTCCCGGACCCCGGCTCGCGCAACAGCAGCGTGTAAGGCTCAAGGTCCTGCAGGCGCAACGGCCCTTGATGGCTCAGCGGATGATCGTGGGGCGCCACCGCGACAATCGGGTTGTTCAGGAACGGCAGGAATTCCAGGCCCATGTCCTGGGGCACCATCGACATGATCACCAGGTCGTCGCGGTTGTCTGAAAGCCGGCGAATCACTTGGGCGCGGTTGACCACCGTCAGGTGCAGGTTGACCTCCGGATGCTGGCGCTTGAAGGCGGCAAACAGGTGCGGTACGAAGTACTTGGCGCTGGATTCCACCGCCAGTTTCAGCTGGCCCTGCAACGAGCCCTGCATGTCGGAGAGCTGCATATCGAGGTTTTCCAGGCGGCCGAAAATGTCCCGGCTGGCCCGTTGCAAGGCTTCAGCAGCTTCAGTCATATAGAGCTTTTTGCCGACGTAATCGAACAATGGCTGGCCCAGCAGCTCCTCCAGCTGCTTGATTTGTAGGCTAACGGCCGGTTGCGTGAGGGACATTTCCTCGGCTGCGCGGCTGTAGGAACGCAAATCACAGACTTCATTGAAAATCTGCAATTGACGCAATGTCATACGCATCAATGACTTACGCATAGTTCAAGCACTCCCACCGACCCTTGATGCGACGACTATAAGTCTTTGCTTATACACAACCCAATAATTATTGATTTTTGTTAATCCATGCAGGGGCATAGTGTGTGTCACGCGACTGCCATGAAACATTTGGTCACGCGCCGACCCGCTTCCAGGGTCGAAGTAGGTAGCAATCGGCTCAAGGGAATTTCCAAGTGATAAAAAAGATCCTGATCGCCAACCGTGGTGAGATTGCCGTACGTATCGTGCGTGCCTGCGCCGAGATGGGCATTCGTTCGGTCGCGGTCTATTCCGATGCCGATCGCCATGCCCTGCATGTAAAGCGTGCAGATGAAGCCCACAGCATCGGTGCCGAGCCATTGGCTGGTTACCTGAACCCGCGCAAGCTGGTGAACCTGGCGGTGGAAACCGGTTGCGACGCGCTGCACCCCGGCTACGGCTTCCTCTCGGAAAACGCTGAGCTGGCAGACATTTGCGCCGAACGTGGGATCAAGTTCATCGGCCCGTCCGCAGAAGTGATTCGCCGCATGGGCGACAAGACTGAAGCCCGCCGCAGCATGATCAAGGCCGGCGTACCGGTCACCCCGGGCACCGAAGGCAACGTTGCCGACATCGCTGAAGCCCTCACCGAAGGCGACCGCATTGGTTACCCGGTGATGCTCAAGGCCACCTCCGGTGGTGGCGGTCGCGGTATCCGTCGCTGCAACAGCCGTGAAGAACTCGAACAAGCCTTCCCCCGGGTAATTTCCGAAGCCACCAAGGCCTTCGGTTCGGCGGAAGTGTTCCTGGAAAAATGCATCGTCAATCCCAAGCACATCGAGGCGCAGATCCTCGGTGACAGCTTCGGCAATGTGGTGCACCTGTTCGAGCGCGATTGCTCGATCCAGCGCCGTAACCAGAAGCTGATCGAGATCGCCCCTAGCCCCCAGCTGACCCCTGAACAGCGTGCCTACATCGGCGACCTGTCGGTGCGCGCGGCCAAGGCCGTGGGCTACGAGAACGCCGGCACCGTTGAGTTCCTGCTCGCCGAGGGCGAGGTGTACTTCATGGAGATGAACACCCGGGTGCAGGTGGAACACACCATTACCGAAGAAATCACCGGCATCGACATTGTGCGTGAGCAGATCCGCATTGCGTCGGGCCTGCCGCTGTCGGTCAAGCAGGAAGACATTCAGCACCGGGGTTTTGCGTTGCAGTTCCGCATCAACGCCGAAGACCCGAAGAACAACTTCCTGCCCAGCTTCGGCAAGATCACCCGTTACTACGCACCCGGCGGTCCCGGCGTGCGTACCGACACGGCGATCTACACCGGCTACACCATCCCGCCGTTCTACGACTCGATGTGCCTGAAGCTGGTGGTGTGGGCGTTGACCTGGGAAGAAGCCATGGACCGCGGCCTGCGCGCCCTGGACGACATGCGCCTGCAAGGCGTGAAGACCACCGCCGCCTATTACCAGGAAATCCTGCGCAACCCGGAATTCCGCAGCGGCCAGTTCAACACCAGTTTTGTGGAAAGCCACCCTGAGCTGACCAACTACTCGATCAAGCGCAAACCCGAAGAGCTGGCCCTGGCCATCGCCGCCGCCATCGCCGCCCACGCAGGCCTGTGAGGAATATAAGAATGAGCAAGAAGATCTTCGTAACCGACACCATCCTGCGCGACGCCCACCAATCGTTGCTGGCGACCCGCATGCGCACCGACGACATGCTGCCGATCTGCGACAAGCTCGACAAAGTCGGCTACTGGTCCCTGGAAGTCTGGGGCGGCGCGACCTTCGACGCCTGCGTACGCTTCCTGAAAGAAGACCCGTGGGAGCGCCTGCGCAAACTGCGCGCGGCGTTGCCCAACACGCGCCTGCAAATGCTGCTGCGTGGCCAGAATCTGTTGGGCTACCGCCACTACAGCGACGATGTGGTCAAAGCCTTCGTCGCCAAGGCCGCTGTCAACGGTATCGATGTGTTCCGCATCTTCGACGCGATGAACGACGTGCGTAACCTGCGAGTGGCCATCGAAGCGGTAAAAGCCGCCGGCAAACATGCCCAGGGCACCATCGCCTACACCACCAGCCCGGTGCACACCATCGAGGCGTTCGTGGCCCAGGCCAAGCAAATGGAAGCCATGGGTTGCGACTCGGTGGCGATCAAGGACATGGCCGGCCTGCTGACGCCATACGCCACCGGCGAGCTGGTCAAGGCGCTGAAGGCCGAGCAGAGCCTGCCGATCTTCATCCACTCCCACGACACTGCGGGCCTGGCTTCGATGTGCCAGCTCAAGGCCATCGAAAACGGTGCCGACCATATCGACACCGCTATCTCCAGCTTCGCCTGGGGCACCAGCCACCCGGGTACCGAGTCGATGGTCGCGGCCCTCAAAGGCAGCGAATTCGACACCGGCCTGAGCCTGGAACTGCTGCAGGAAATCGGTTTGTACTTCTACGCCGTGCGCAAGAAGTACCACCAGTTCGAAAGCGAATTCACCGCCGTCGACACCCGCGTGCAAGTCAACCAGGTACCGGGCGGGATGATTTCCAACCTGGCCAACCAGCTGAAAGAGCAGGGCGCGCTGAACCGCATGAGCGAAGTGCTGGCCGAAATCCCGCGGGTTCGTGAAGACCTTGGCTTCCCGCCGCTGGTCACCCCGACTTCGCAGATCGTCGGTACCCAGGCGTTCTTCAACGTGCTGGCCGGCGAGCGCTACAAGACCATCACCAACGAAGTGAAGCTGTACCTGCAAGGCGGCTACGGCAAGGCGCCGGGCATCGTGAATGAAAAACTGCGGCGCCAGGCCATCGGCAGCGAAGAGGTGATCGACCATCGCCCGGCAGATCTGCTGAAGCCGGAAATGACCAAGTTGCGCGGCGAAATCGGCGCGTTGGCCAAGTCCGAAGAAGACGTACTGACCTACGCGATGTTCCCGGACATCGGGCGCAAATTCCTTGAAGAGCGCGACGCTGGCACCTTGAGCCCTGAAGTGCTGTTGCCGATTCCTGAAGCCGGCGGCGTGGCCCGTGCCGGTGGCGAAGGTGTGCCGACCGAGTTCGTGATCGACGTGCACGGCGAAAGCTATCGCGTGGACATCACCGGGGTGGGCGTCAAGGCCGAAGGCAAGCGCCACTTCTACCTGTCCATCGACGGCATGCCGGAAGAAGTGGTGTTCGAGCCGCTCAACGAGTTTGTCAGCAGTGGCGGCAGCAAGCGCAAGCACGCCACCGCGCCAGGCCATGTCAGCACGGCGATGCCGGGCAACATCGTCGACGTGCTGGTCAAGGAAGGCGACGTGGTGAAGGCCGGCCAGGCTGTGTTGATCACTGAAGCGATGAAGATGGAGACCGAAGTACAGGCGTCGATCGCCGGCAAGGTCACCGCCGTACACGTGGCCAAGGGCGACCGGGTCAACCCGGGTGAAATCCTGATTGAAATCGAAGGCTGATCAACAGCCTTCGAAACTACCGCTTAAACCTCGGGGGGGCATGTGCCCCCTTTTTTTTCGCCCGCAATAATCAGAACGCCAGGGTCCACTGGCCCAGCAAACCCTGGTTACGGCTGTGGGTGCCGACCTCGGCGGTATAGGCCAGGCCCACGGTGTGCCGGGTCGACAGCGCCAGGTCCACCCCGGTGTGCAGCGCCAGGCTGTCGCGGTCCAGGGAGGTGCCTTCGATGGTGAAGTCACTGTTGAAGCCCGGCCGTTTTACCCACGCGGAGGACTGGCGCACGGTGCTGCTCACGTCACCGTAGAGGTGCTTCCAGCCTGTGCTCAGGTGCGGCTTGAGGGCCATCTGGTTGTCCAGCGTAAAGGCACTGGCCAGGCGCAAGCCGAAGGTGCTGCTGAGGTTTTCCTGGGTCTGGGCGCCGACATTCAGCGCTGTAAAGCCGCCTTTTTCCTTGTAGCGGTCGCGGTGATAGCGCTGGTAGCCGATCCCCGCATAGGGTTCGATGCTGAAACTGCCCTTGTCCAGTTGATAGCCCAGCTCGGCGAAAGCGTTCTGGCTTTGGGCGTTGTATTTGCCTTTGGACTGCTCGCGGCGCTCGACGAAATCAAAGTCTACGGTGCGTTGGGTTTGGCCGGCATGGCTGCTGTAGATCGCCCCCAGGCGCAGTGCAAGGGGGCCGTCCTGACGCACGGCGTAACCGCCGAGGTGCCAGCTGTCCAGTTCGCCCTTGAAGCGTTTGGCGTTCAGGTCGCTGGCGGACTTGGCGCCCATCACACCCACCCGCCAGGCATCGTCCACTGCCCAGTCGCCGCCCAGCATCAGGCCTTGGGTGTGTTGCTGCAGGCCCACGCTACCGTGCTGTCCTTCAAGCTTGCCAGCGTTGCCCAGGGCCTGGAACCATACGTGGCCATTGCCTTCGGCATCCGTAAGGTTGCGTTCGTCGCCTGTCCGGCGCATGACTGAAAGCAGGCTGCTGTTGAGCTGTTTCATGCTGTCTTGAGTGGCGGCGCCAAGGTTGGCGTTCTGGCTGCCTGCCAGTTGCTCCAGAACTGCACCCACACGGCCCGGTGCCAGCCTGCCAAGTTCCCGGGCGATATTGTCCAGTTCGTACTCCTCCCAGTCATTGAGTTCGCCCGACTTGATGAGGGTGTCCACCGCAGAGTCCAGTACGCGGGCAACCTGCTGGCCGTTACGGGTGGTGGCGTGGTCGGTAAAGTTAAAGTCGGGAGTGGGCTTGGGTGGCTTGGGGCGCTGGTGGCCTTGCTGGCCGGCCTCTGGCGCCGGGATGAACCACTCGCTGTCTGGATCGATGTCCCCTCGCGCCTGGACGAATTGAGCGTTGGTGGCACCCAGCGCGAAGGTGATGGCGAGTGCGAGTTGTTTCTGAAGGAGTGGCATGCAGGTCCGACCTCTTGATGTATGAGGTCGGGAAATCTAGCGGGGTAAAGGGCGGATAAATGTCAGGCCATCCACCCTTTGCCTGCCAGAGATGTCTCTAGTGGGCCGCGATTAAAAACTCATCTGCCATTGCCCGATCAGCCCGTGATTGCGGCTGTTACTGCCTATTTCGCCGCTGTAGCCCACGCCGAGGGTATGGCGTGCCGACAGGCCTACATCCAGCCCGGCTTCCAGCAACAGGCTGTCGCGGTCCAGGGCGCTGCCTTCGACGTTGAACGCGGTGCCGCCCATCAGGAAGGCCTGGCGGGTGCTGCTGTCCACGTCACCGTAGGTGTGTTTCCAGCCGGCGCTGACCCGCGGCGTGAGACTGATGCCGTTGTCCAGCTGGCTCAAGTGCGCCAGGCGCAGGCCGAAGGTGCTGCTGAAATTGTCCTGGGTTTGCCCTTCGACATGCAGGGCGGCGGCGCCGCCTTTTTCGTTGTAGCTGTCGCGGTGGTAGCGCTGGTAGCCGAGGTTGGCGAACGGCTCGGCGCTCAGGCGCCCGCTGCCCATGGCATAACCCAGTTCGGCGAAGGCTTGTTGGCTGTTGGCGTCGTAGTCACCTTTGGGGCGATCGTTGAAACCGTCAAAGGCCACCGTACGTTTACTGTCTCCCTGGTGCCCGCTGTACGCAGCACCCAGGCGCAAGGCCAGCGGTCCGCTCTGGCGCATGGCGTAGACGCCGGCGTGCCAGCTGTCGACGCTGCCGTCGACGCCGGTGGTGTCCAGGTCGGTCTTCGAATAACCGCCCAGCACGCCCACGCGCCAGTCCGAATCGAGCGCCCAATCGGCCCCCAGCACGCTGCCTTTGGTGCGCTGGGTCAGGCCATTGCTGCCGTGGTCGCCGTCGAGCTTGCCGTAGCTGCCGATACCTTGCAGCCACAGGCGGCCCCGGGCATTGGGGTCGTTGAGGTTACGGGCTTCGGCGGGTACGCCGGTGGCGGCCAGTACGGGTGTGTCTTTTTGATCAAGGCCCACCAGCAGTCCGGCACCGCCGCCCAGTTGGTGCATGGCGTTCAACATGCTGTTGCCGACCTGGGCGCTGGCGCCGAGGGTGGCACTGGTCAGGTTGGCGGTGCTGCTGCCGGCCAATTGCTCGATGGCGGCACCGGCGCTGCTGTTGGTGGTGTTGAGCAAGGCGTTGTACAACGCGTTGTTCTTGCCCAGGCTCGCCAGGGCGTTGGCGGCGCGGGTGCCGTTGCCGGTGTTGGCGAACTGATTGAACGCCACGTCATTGCGGGAATAGGTCAGGCCGACCTGGGTAGGGCTGTAATCCAGTGTGGGGGTGAGGAAGGCATAGTCGCTGGTGACCTTGCCGAACGTGCCATTGATGCTGCCGGCCTGCAGTACCGTGTAGTGGCTCTGCCACGGGTAGGTGCCGGTGCCGGGATAGACCGCCAGGGTCGCGCCATTCAGGTACGCGGTGCCGCCGACCTGGACCGGTGCGCTGCTGCCGTCGGCGTTCACGCCATAGGCCAGGGTCGAGCCGCTGGTCATCGTCAGGTCGCGGGTGATGCTGGCGGTGCCGAGGGCGGTGCTGGTCTGCAAGGTGCCTTTGACCAACAGGCTGCCGACACTGCCGCCACCGGCATAGATACCGCCTTCATCGACGGTCAGGTTGCCAGCGATCCCACCCTGGTTGATCAGCTTGGCGCCGCTGAAAATCTCGCCGCCGTCGCTGAAGTCGCCGCTGCCGGTGAGGGTCCAGGTGCCTTGCTTCACGTCCAGCCATTCGAAGTTGCGGCTGTCGCCGAAACTGCCGCCGGCGGCGTCGTCCATGATCACGCGGTCATATCCGGTGCCGCCATCCACCACGCCGACAAAGCGGCTGCCGCCGAGCAGGGTCAGCGTGTCATCGCCGCCGCCCAAATCCAGGGCCAGGCCGTTGCTGCCGCTGATCAAGCCGGCGTTGACCACCGTGTCGGCAAACTCGCCGACGAACTTCACGCCGAAGCCGTTCAGGCCCTGAATGGTGCCATGGTTGATCAGGGTGGTTGCAGCAAGTCCCGGGCCGTCGCTGCCGTCGTCCACCAGCACCGCGTTGTTGGCACCGCTTACCAATGCACCCACGCCGTTGAACACGTAGCCACCGCCGAGGGCGATGCCTTCGCTGCCGTTGGCAAAGCCGTTCTTGTCGACACCGCCGGCGCCGACGCCCTGGATGATGCCGTAGTTTTCAATGTGGGCGATCTTGTCGATGTCCACGCCGTCACCATCGCCGTCCGGCTGCAGTCCGGAGAATGCGCCGGTAATAGTGCCGTGGTTGATCACCGTGCCATCGCCGTCGGAACCAAAACCCGAGCCGTTGCGGCCGATTACCGTGCCGTAGTTGGTCAGCGTGGCGCCCAGGTCGGTGGTGATGCCGTGGCGGCCGCCGGAGATGAGGCCGTAGTTGGTGACGGTCACGCCAGTAGCGGAGTCGATGTCGACGCCGTCGAATTTGTCATCGCGCGAGTGGGTGTCGCCGGTGGAAATCTCGCCGTAGTTGGTGATCGTAGCGTTGCCGCCGGTCTTCATGCCGTCGCTGGCGTCGCCGCGAATCAGCCCGCCCTGGCGGTTGATGATAGTGGTGGTGACGTTGGAGCTGCGGATCGCATCCAGGTCCAGCCCTTGGCCGGTGGCGGAGCGAATGGTGCCGTTGTTGTCGATCAACAGGCTGCCGCTGGCGAAGTTGCTGTCGATGCGCAGCGCGTCGTTGGCGCCCTGGATCACGCCGCCGGCTCGGTTGTAGATGCTGTAGTTGCGCGTACCGGTGAGGCTGCCGCTGCTGTCGATGGCCCGGCCACCCGTGGAGGTAATGCTGCCGGAGTTGTCGATCACCACGCCATTGTCGCGGGTGCCGTCCTTCAGGGTCACGGCCACTTTGCTGGTGGTGATGCTGCCGGGTGCCGAGATCGTCAGCGAGTCACTGCCGCCCAGGGTTTGCCCGGTGGTGGTCGGTGTGTCGATCTGCAATGTCTTGGGTGGGGTCGGGGCTGCGTCAGCAAAGCCGCTGCCCACCAGCAGGCCGAGGGTGAGTACGAGGCGCTGGGGTGACGGAGGCATGGCAGACGTCCTTATTTTTGGAAAAGAGTCGACCTGTATAGCGGAGGTTTTTTACAGAATGATGGCGGGGAGGTTACTGAGGTGGTGCGTCGTTTGGGGGGAGGTCACCATGCTGAACCAAATGTCGATGTGCACGTGCGTACTCTGGTGTATATCGAACACGGCGAGGGCAATCAGACGCTCAAGTCGTTGAATGCGGCGCTCAGGCCGTTTGGGTTGAAGATGGGCGGGGTTGGCTGAGCACAAGGCTCGGATACGCTGAAGATACAATGTGGGAGCCGGGCTTGCCCGCGATGACGGTGGGTCAGTCAATACATTTGTGACTGATACACCGCTTTCGCGAGCAAGCCCGCTCCCACATTTGTCAGGGGGTGGCAGGGTGGCTTAGGTACGGCACTCCACCAGCGTTTTCAACTGTCCCGAACCGGTCTGGTTTGCATCCGACAGCCACGCTTCAAACCCGGCCCCAATCGCCGGCCATTCCCCATCCAGGATCGAATACCACGCCGTATCCCGGTTCTTTCCCTTCACTACGGTGTGCTGGCGAAACACCCCTTCAAAACTGAAACCCAAACGCTCGGCGGCGTTTTTGGAGCGGGCGTTGGCGTTGTTGCACTTCCACTCCAGGCGGCGATTGCCCAGCTCAAACGAGTGCCTGGCCAGCAGGTACACCGCCTCGGTGCTTTTCGGTGAGCGTTGCATCGGGGCACCGAAGGTCACGTGGCCGATTTCAATGCGGCCTTGCTCGGGCACGATGGACATCAGGCTGAGGATGCCTTGCACCTCGCCGCTGGCCTTGTCGATCACGCTGAAGAAGTACGGGTCGCTGTGGGACGCGTGGTTGTTCAGCCAGGCATCGAAGGCGGCGCGCTCGGGGAATGGGCCGTAAGGCAAATAGTCCCACAGCTTCGGATCCGCGCCGGGGCCTTGCAGGGCGTTGAACAGGTCATCGCCGTGGCGGGCCGGGTCGAGTTTTTCCAGGCGCACGAAGCGCCCTTCGATAAGGGTGACGGTGGGCGCCGGGACACCTTTCCAGTCGGCCAATGATGTCGTCATGCTGTGCTTCTCCTTAAAGACCTTTGCGAAACTGGATAAAACCGGGGCGTTCGGCGATGCGTTCGTACAGCTGGATGGCGGTGGCGTTGGTCTCGTGGGTCAGCCAGTGGACCTTGCAGCAACCGTCGGCCTTGGCGGTGGCGTAGACGAATTCGATCAGCTTGCGGCCGACGCCGGTGCCGCGCTGGGCCGGATCTACCAGCAAATCCTGCAAGTAGCAGGAGTTCTCGATGCTCCAGTTGGAACGGTGGTAGATGAAATTGACCATGCCTATGGCCTTGCCGTCTTGCCAGGCCAGGGCCGAGTGGGTCGGCTCATTGGCGTCGATCAAGCGTTGCCAGGTGTTCTGGCTGACGGCGTCGGGCAGCTCGGTGTTGTAGAAGCGCAGGTAGGCTTGCCACAGGGGCAACCAAGCGGCGTGGTCGGCGGCGCTGACCTGGCGGATTTCGATCTGGCTCATGATGGCTCCTTGGGAATAAAGCGGGCGAGGGTCTGGTCGCGTACGTCGGTGCTGGCGGCCAGGCCGTCGCGAACACCGGCGATGTCCGCCGGGCTGCGGTTCTGGCTGAGTTTGCGTTTGCCTTCCAGGCGCTGGATCGGCAGGGCAAAGCCGACAATGGCCTTGAGCATGCCGTCGATGTAGTCGGCCGGGGCGTCGCTGACTTTCCAGGGTTGGGCGCGATTGCCTTCATGGCGGTCGGTGAGGGCGCTGACCAGTTCGAGCAGGCGCTCGGCGTCGGTGAACACTTCGCCGGTGCCGTAGGCGTGTACCGCGATGTAATTCCAGGTCGGCACCACTTTGCCGTGTTCGGCCTTGGCCGGGTAGAACGACGGACTGACGTAGGCCTCGGCGCCGGCAAAAATCACCAGGGCCTCGCCGCCATTTTGCAGGTCCTGCCATTGGCGATTGGCCTTGGCCATGTGCCCGTAAAGGGTGCCGTTGGGCCCTTCACCCGGGTTGAGCAGCAGCGGCAAATGGCTGGCTTGCAGGCCTTGTTCGCCCAAGGTCACCAGTTGCGCCAGGCGCGTGTGCTGGATCAGTTGCTGGATTTCAGGCAAGTCATCGAGGGCAAAGGCGCGTGGTGTGTACATGAAGATTTTCCTTGGCGAATGCCTGCATCCTAGGCAGGCTATTGGTTCGTTGTAAGAGCCATCTACAGTCAATTTTATAGGTCCAATTCCATGCCTGCGTTAGAACCACCGCTCTCGTTCAACCCGGCGGGTATCGAGTTGGACCGCCGCCAGGGACTCACCCGCCAGCTCTATCAGGCGCTGCGCCAGCGGGTACTGGATGGCCGGTTAGTCAGTGGCACCCGGCTCCCCGCCAGCCGTGACCTGGCGGCGGCACTGTCGATCTCGCGCAACAGTGTGGTTCGCGCCTACGACCAACTGTATGCCGAAGGATTTATCGAAGGCCGCGTGGGTGATGGCACCTATGTGGCGCAATTGCCGCAGACGCCGACGCCCGCAAAAAAACTATCCACAAAAGTGTCCACAGGGTTATCAACAGGCTTATCCCCAGGTTTATCCACAAAACGGCCGGAGTTACCTGTGTTTTCGTCCAGTCAAGTTATCCACAGCGGTGCGCTGGCGCGGGTGGAAAACAATCATTTGGCGCTTCCGCCCAGTGGTCCGCCGAGGGCTTTCAGGGTGGGCGTACCGGCTTTCGATCTGTTCCCGTTTGACGTGTGGGCCAAGCTGAATGCGGCTTTCTGGCGCAAGCCGGACTTGCAGCAGTTGTGTTACGGCGACCCGGCGGGCGACGCGCGCCTGCGTGGATTGATTGCGGCCTATCTACGCAGTTCTCGCGGCATGCAGTGCACGGCTGAGCAAATAGTGATCACCAGTGGCGCGCAGCAGGCAATCAGCCTTTGTGCACAGCTGCTGGTGGAGCCCGGCGATGAGGTTGCCATCGAGAATCCGGGGTATCGGGCAGCAGGCCATGCGTTCGCGGTGGCGGGTGGCCAATTGCATGGCGTGACGGTGGACAGCGAGGGCATCGACTGCGCTGCCTTGAACCGCCTCGGCGGTTGCCGCCTGGCCTACGTCACCCCGTCCCATCAATACCCCACCGGCGTGGTGATGAGCCTGGCCCGGCGCCTGGAACTGCTGGCCTGGGCCGAGCGTACGGGCGGCTGGATCGTCGAGGATGACTACGACGGTGAGTACCGCTACAGCGGCGCGCCCCTGGCGCCACTGGCGGCCCTCGATCGCACGGGGCGGGTGCTGTATGTCGGGACTTTCGGCAAGGTGGCCTTTCCGGCGCTGCGCCTGGGCTACCTGGTGTTGCCGGTCGGCCTGGTCCAGGCCTTTGCCCGGCGCCGCGCGGTGGATGTGCGCCACTCGGAAGTCAGCACCCAGGCGGTGATGGCGGAGTTCATGGCGACCGGGCATTTCCAGCGTCATGTACGCCGCATGCGCCGCGCCGCGCAGAGCCGGCTCAATGCGCTATTGGCCGAATGGCCCGCCGGCGTTGAAGGTGTTGGCCGCCTGCCGTCGGTGGCGGCCGGGCTGCACCTGACCGTGCGGGTCGACAGCCTGGCGCGGGAACAGGCGCTGATCCAACAGGCGGCGGCAGTGGGTGTGGAGGTCAATGGCTTGAGCAGCTATTGGCTGCCGGAGTCACTCACGCCCCAGGATCAGCGTGCCGGATTGGTGTTGGGGTTTGCTGCCGTGCCCGAGGCGCAGATCAGCCAGGCGTTGAAGCGCTTGGGCCAGGTTTGGCGCGCGCCGGTTGCGCACTGAGGCGCAACCGGCGGCAACCGATCAGGTGCCGGACTTGATCTTGGTCCAGGCGCGGGTCCTGGCTCGTTCGGCGTCACGTCCCAGGGGCTTGAGGGTATACAGCGTGGCCATGGCCGCCTCGGTCGGGTACAGGTTGGGGTTGTTGCGAATCGCCGGATCCACCAACCCGGTGGCGTCCTTGTTGGGGTTGGGGTAACCGACAAAATCGCTGATCGGCGCGATCACGCCCGGTTGCAGCAGGTAGTTGATAAAGGCGTAGGCGTCTTCCGGGTCCTTGGCGCCTTTGGGGATGGCAAGCATGTCGAACCAGATCGGCGCGCCTTCTTTGGGTAGCCGCATGTCCACGGTCACACCGTTCTTGGCTTCCTTGGCGCGGTTGGCGGCCTGGGAGAAGCTGCCGGAATAGCCGACCGCCACGCAGATGTCGCCGTTGGCAATGTCAGCCATGTACTTGGACGAATGGAAATAGGTGATGTACGGGCGGATCTTCATCAGCAGTGCTTCGGCTTTGACATAGTCCGCCGGGTTGCTGCTGTTGGGGTCCAGGCCCAGGTGTTGCAATGCCAAGGGCAGGATTTCCGACGGCGAATCCAGCAGCGCCACGCCGCATTGCTTGAGCTTGCTGATGTTCTCGACGTTGAAGATCAGGTCCCAGCTGTCCACGGGGGCGTTCGCCCCCAGCGCGGCCTTGACCTTGTCCGGGTTGAAGCCGATCAGGATGGTGCCGTACATGTAGGGCACGGCGAATTTATTGCCGGGGTCGTTGGCCTCGATCAGCTTCATCAACTTGGGATCGAGGTGGTTCCAGTTGGGCAGTTTGCTGCGGTCCAGCGGCTGGAACACCGAGGCTTCGATCTGCTTGGCCAGGAACACGTTGGAGGGCACGACCACGTCATAGCCGGAGTTGCCGGTCAGCAGCTTGGCCTCCAGGGCTTCGTTGGTGTCGAAGATGTCGTAGACCAGCTTGACGCTGGGGTTCTGCGCCTTGAAATCCTCCAGGGCCTTGGGCGTGATGTAGTCGAACCAGTTGTAGACCCGCAGGGTTCTTTCTTCGGCGTGCGCGGCCCCGCTCAGCACGGCGGCGCAGAGGACGAGATGCTTGAGCATGTTCATTGGGCGAATCCCTCAAAACCTTCGAGAACGTTGACGGCATTGATGCCGATTTCTTCCACGGCGTAGCCGCCTTCCATCACAAACAGCGTCGGTTTGCCGAGGCGGGCGATTCGCGCACCCATCGCCAGGTAGTCGGGGCTGTCGAGCTTGAACTGGGAGATCGGGTCGTCCTTGAAGGTGTCGACGCCCAGCGAGACCACGATGATGTCGGCGCCGTAGCGCTCGATATCCCCGCAGGCCTGCTCCAGCGCGGCGCTCCAGCGGTCCCAGCCAGAACCTGCGGGCAGCGGGTAATTGAAGTTGAAACCTTCACCGGCGCCTTCGCCCAACTCGTCGGCGTAGCCCAGGAAGAACGGAAATTCCGCCTCCGGATGGCCGTGGATCGAGGTGAACAGCACATCGTCGCGCTCGTAGAAAATCGACTGGGTACCGTTGCCGTGGTGGTAGTCCACGTCGAGGATGGCCACCTTTGTGTGGCCCTGGTCGAGAAACGCCTGGGCTGCGATGGCCGCGTTGTTGAGGTAGCAATATCCGCCCATCAAGTCGCTGGCGGCGTGGTGCCCGGGCGGACGGCACAGGGCGAAGGCACTGCGGGCGCCTTGCTGGATCGCCTGTTGCGCGGTGAGTGCAACTTGCGCCGCGCTGTAGGCCGCTTGCCAGGTGCCGGCGGTGATCGGCGCGCCGCCGTCGAAACTGTAATAGCCGAGCTGGCCGTGCAGGCTGGTGGGGATGACCCGGCGCAAGGTGCGGGCGGGCCAAGTGTAGGGCAGCAAGTCTCCGTCCTGGCCAAATGCCGTCCAGCGTTGCCAGGCGCCTTTGAAGAAGTCCAGGTACGCGGGGCTGTGAATACGTTGCAGCGGCGCCAGGCCAAAATCCTCAGGCGCTTGCACCGGGCCCAGTTCGCGGTCCTTGACCCGTTGCAACACATGGTCGGCGCGCGCGGGCATTTCAAAACAGGGCATCAGTTGCCCGTCCATCAACTCGCACCGGCCATGGTGCAGGTGGTGATCGTCCGAGTAGATCGTCAGCATATTGTTGTTCTCCGCAGGCTGAATCGGTGAGTCCAGTCTTGCGGCGGGTGGGATTAATGAGAATGGCAGGAGCGGCCAAAAGGGGATAAATATGGCCAAAGTGTGTGACCGCAATTCGCCCCGAAATGGCGCGGCCGTGCCCCAGCAAGTGGCTTCAGGGGCGGAACTGGCTGGGTGCGACGCCGCTCCAGCGAACAAAGGCGTGACGGAAACTCGCGGTTTCGCTGAAGCCCAGCGCCTCGGCAATTCGGTAAATGGGCAGCTCATCCTCGCCCAGCAATCGCTTGGCCCGCTCGAAGCGTAGCTCGTCCAGCAACTCCTGATAGCTGCAGCCCAAGTCATGCAGGTGCCGGCGTAGCGTGCGCGGGGAGCAGTTCATCTGCTCGGCCAGGCCGTCGAGGCCCGGCGCGGCGCTGAGTTGGCTGGCGAGCAGGTGGCGAATCTTGCCCAGCCAGGCCTGGCGCCCGGTGAACTCGGTGTTTTGCTTGCGGCAGCGCTCAGCCATGGCCTGGTGGGTGACGGCGTCGGCTAATGGCAGGGGCTGGTCCAGCCAGCTTCGGTCGAAGGCAAACGCGTTGGCGATGGCGCCGAATTGCAGCGGGCAGGCAAAGATTTCGGCGTACCGTGCGCGGTAATCCGGGGCGTCGTGTTCAAAGCGCGCCCCCAGCAGCGGCAGGGCACGCCCCAGCAAGTCGTCGCAGATCACTTTCAACGAGGCCAGGCAGAGTTCGACGTTGAACATTTCCAGCGCCGGATTTTCCCGGTAATCCGCGGCGCTGAACCAGATGCGCGTGCCGTCTTCCTCAAGGTCCAGCTCGAAAAGTGTTCCCAGCAGCGCCGGATACCGCAGCGCCAGGCGCAAAGCGTCACCGAAGGTGGCACTGGTGAGCAGTGCGTAACCGAGCATGCCATAGGAAGAAACGTGCATTTGCCGGCCCAGCTCCAGGCCGATATCCCGGCGCAGGGCTACGGCGTTGGCGCACACGCGCATCTCCTGGTTGGTGGTGATGCGGGTGTCGGCGCGGATCAAGTCCGCCGCGCAGATACCGCTGCCGGCCAGCAAGGCCTCGGCGGGTTGGCCTTCGGCCTTGAAGGTATTGAGCACCAACGAGACGGCATTGAGGGTGGTGAGGTGGGAGTGCAACATGGGTACTTCCAGCCAGGGGATGGCTGGAAGAGGAGCAAGTTATATGCCGGTCAGCTCAGTTCGCCGCACAGGTCGAGTTCGACCAGGCGGCGGATTTCGGCGGTGTCCAGCCCGGCGCCGATCAACGCATTGAGCTTGCCGAACGCGGCTTCACGGGTCATCCCGCCACCTGACAACACCCCGACGCCCCGCAAGCGGCTGCCGGCCTCGTACACGTCCAGCTCCACACCGCCTTCATGGCATTGGGTGATTGCCACCACGACCACGCCGTTATCCTGTGCGTGCTGCAGGCTGGCGAGGAACTGCAGGTTGTCGCTCGGCCCGGTGCCGCTGCCGAAACATTCCAGCACCAGCGCCTGGATGCCGCTGTCGATCAACGCGTCCAATTGCGCGGCGGCGATGCCCGGCACCAGTGGCAGCACGCCCACATTGACCAGCGCCTTGGGCTGGCGGTAATGCAGCGCCGCCGGAATCATGTCCGCCTTGGCGACGCCGCCGTTACGCTGCAACGCGGCAAACGGATGGCGACCAAAACTGCGGATCTTCGCGCAACGGGTCGGGGCCATCAGTGCACCGTGGAAGTACAGTTGCACGCCCGGCGCCAGGCCAGCGCCCAGGGCTGCCAGCGCGCCGCTGACGTTTTCCCAGGCATCGCTGTCGGGCACACCGGCCGGCAGCATCGAGCCGGTAAACAGCACCGGCGCGGGCAGGCCCAGCAGTTGGAAACTCATGGCCGCGGCGCTGTAGGCCAGGGTGTCGGTGCCGTGCAGCACCAGTACGGCGTCGCAACCCTCGTCCACCGCCTCAACCACGGCGGCGCGCAGGCGCTGCCAATAGGCGGGGGTCATGTTCGCACTGTCGATCAGCGGGGACATTTCCCGAAAGCGCCAGGCTGGCATATTCAGTTGGGCGAGGGCTTCGCTCATGCGCGCTTCAAACCCCGAAGCGGGGGCCAGGCCGTTGGCGCTGGCCTGCATGCCGATGGTGCCGCCGGTGTAGAGCACCATGACGTTGTTGGCTGGTTGCATTGAAGAATCTCCTGAACGAAAAACGCCGCCGGGCCCAGAGCATGCCCAAGGCCGGGCGGCGTGTCATCTATCTAGGTTTAGCGTTGCGCTTGAGCGTTCAATTCTGCGGTCGCTTGAGCGGCTGGCTCAGGCTTCACCGGATTCGCCGGCCAGGCCTTGCGGTCCAGGTCCAGGTCCGGGAACTTGCTGGAATCAAACACCGGGGTCTTGATGCCCGCAGCACGCTGGCCGTCGTAGTCATTCAGGATGCGCATGGCGATCTTGAACAGGAACGCCAGGGCGAACAGGTTGACGAACGCCAGCATGGTCATGGTGATGTCGGCGAAGGCGAACACGGTGCTCAGGTTCTCGATGGAACCCCAGAAAATCAGCACCAGCACCAGCGCGCGGTAGCCCATCAGCACCTTGCGGTTGTCGCCCACGATGAAGCGCAGGTTGCTCTCGCCGAGGTAGTAGTTGTACATGATCGAGGTGAACACGAACAACGCCAGGGCCACCGAGATGAACATCCGGCCCCAGTCACCCACCACCGCCGCCAGGGAGTTCTGGGTCAGGGCAATGCCGTCGCCTTCGAAGCCCGGGGTGTAGAAGCCCGAGAGCAGGATCAGCAGCGCGGTGCAGGTGCAGATGACGAAGGTGTCGAGGAACACGCTGAACGCCTGAACCACGCCTTGGGCGATCGGGTGTTCAACCGAGGCGACTGCCGCCACGTTAGGCGCACTGCCCAGGCCGGCTTCGTTGGCGAACACGCCGCGTTTCACACCCATGATGATCGCGCTGCCCACCAGGCCACCGAAGGCCTGGTCGAGGCCGAAAGCGCTCTTGACGATGGTCGCGAGCATGGCCGGCACGTGGTCGAATTGCAGCACGATCACGTACAGGGTCACCGCGATGTAGACCAGGGTCTTGACCGGCACCAGCAGGTCGGCGATCGAGGCGATACGCTTGATCCCGCCGATGAACACCAGGCCCAGCAGCACCGCCAGGGCCAGGCCGGTGTAGGTGGTGTCGAGGCCAAACGCGTTGTTCAGCGAGTGGGTGACGGCGTGGGCTTGCAGGCCATTGAAGGCGAAGCCGAAAGTCACCAGCAGCAGGAACGCCATCACCATGCCCAGCCAGCGTTTGTGCAGGCCGTGCTGGATGTAATACGCCGGGCCACCACGGTAGGTGCCTTCAGCGTCGGTGCGTTTGTACAGTTGGCCGAGGGAGCACTCGATAAAGCTCGAAGACATGCCCACCAGTGCGGTGACCCACATCCAGAATACGGCGCCCGGGCCACCCAGGGTCACGGCAATGCCGACGCCTGCGATGTTGCCGGCACCCACGCGCCCGGCGAGGCTGAGCATCAGCGCCTGGAACGAACTGAGCTGGCCGGCGCTGCTTTTCAGGCTGTCGCGAAACACCGAAAACATGTGGAAAAAGTGACGCAACTGAACGAAACGCGAGCGGATCGTGAAGTAACCACCGAGCCCGACAATGAGCACGATCAATACTTTCCCTGAGAGGAAGTCGTTGATGACTTCTAGCATGGAGTGTTCCTCGCTGATTTTTCTAATGGCAAACGCAGGACGGTCCGACGCATCGCTCGGCACCAGGCAGTGCACGACGCTTCGACCCCAATCCTTTTGCGGGTGTTGTTATTCATGCGGTTTCGCGCTTCCCAGGGTCTCGTTACCGACGACCGCTGACGCGAAGAGGGGCGGCACTATACCTAGGAGTGGGTGATCCGTCTGCACGAGGCGATTAAAGGTTTCAGCCAAGGCGTTACGGGCAAGGCGGGTTTGTTGGGCGATCTTGGAGTTTTTATTGGCGTCATTTCACAACCTTGAGGCAAAAAAAAGGGCCTGAAGAACGAGCCTTCAGGCCCTCAAAAGGTGAGAGGTGTCTAGTCCCTCAACCTGGTGAGCGGTGCAACAAACGCTTAGGCCTTCAGAGGCACCAAGCGTGGGGCAATCATGTTTTCGGGGCGCAGGATGTCGTCGAGCATGGCGTCGTCGAGCAAGCCTTCTTCGCGCACCAGTTCCAGCACGCCGCGGCCGCTTTCAAGGGCGATACGGGCGATGCGGGTGGCGTTTTCATAGCCGATGTACGGGTTCAGCGCGGTGACCAGGCCGATGGAGTGTTCCACCAGCTCGCGGCAGCGGGCTTCGTTGGCAGTGATGCCGACGATGCAGTGCTCGCGCAGCATGTCCATGGCGCGTTGCAGCAGGCGGATCGAGTCGAAGATCTTGTAGGCGATCAGCGGCTCCATCACGTTCAGTTGCAGCTGGCCGCCTTCGGCCGCGATGGTCAGCGCCAAATCGTTACCGATGATTTGGAACGCCACCTGGTTCACGGCTTCCGGGATCACCGGGTTGACCTTGCCGGGCATGATCGAGCTGCCTGGCTGACGCGCCGGCAGGTTGATTTCGTTGATGCCGGTGCGCGGGCCGCTGGACAGCAGGCGCAGGTCGTTGCAGATCTTCGACAGCTTCACCGCGGTACGCTTGAGCATGCCGGAGAACAGCACGAAAGCGCCCATGTCGGAGGTGGCTTCGATCAGGTCGGCAGCCGGTACCAGCGGCTGGCCGCTGATGGTCGCCAGGCGCTGGACGGCCAGGGCCTGGTAACGCGGGTCGGCGTTGATGCCGGTACCGATGGCGGTGCCGCCCAGGTTCACTTCGGTCAGCAGCTCAGGCGCCAGGGTCTTCAGGCGGGCCAGGTCTTCACCGAGGGTGGTGGCGAAGGCACGGAATTCCTGGCCGAGGGTCATCGGCACGGCGTCTTGCAGCTGGGTACGGCCCATTTTCAGGACGTGGCTGAATTCTTCACCCTTGGCAGCGAACGCCTGGATCAGGCTGTCGAGGCTGGCCAACAGCGCGTCGTGGCCCAGCAGCAGACCCAGGCGGATCGCGGTCGGGTACGCGTCGTTGGTCGACTGCGCCATGTTCACGTCGTTGTTGGGGTGCAGGTATTGGTATTCGCCCTTGCTGTGGCCCATGGCCTCCAGCGCGATGTTGGCAATGACTTCGTTGGCATTCATGTTGGTTGAAGTGCCAGCGCCGCCTTGAATCATGTCCACCACGAACTCTTCGTGGAAATCGCCGCGGATCAGACGGGCACAGGCTTCGCTGATGGCAGCGTGCTTGGCTTCGCTGAGTTGGCCCAGCTCGCGGTTGGCGTCAGCAGCTGCCTGCTTGACCATTGCCAGGCCGACCACCAATTTCGGGTAATGCGAAATCGGAACGCCCGAGAGACGGAAGTTGTTCACCGCTCGCAGGGTCTGGATGCCGTAATACGCTTGAGCGGGTACTTCGAGTACGCCAAGCAGGTCTTTTTCTGTGCGGAAAGATGCAGCGGAGGACATGACGGAAATCATCTCGATATGGACCCGGGCTAGGCCGGAACGCTGTGAATGCTAGGCTTGCAGGAGATTTTGGGCCAATGCTGTTAAACACTGGCCTATGCATAAACGGCATAATGTCGGTGTGACCCCGTTACCATGACGGACGTGTGTGCCAAAATGGTGCGTGCCCCGGGAGGATGTGATGAACCTTGAAAGCAAATGGCTGGAAGACTTTAGCGCCCTGGCTGCCACCCGCAGCTTCTCCCAGGCGGCTGAGCGGCGCTTCGTCACCCAGCCGGCGTTCAGTCGGCGCATCCGCAGCCTGGAGGCGGCGCTGGGGCTGACCCTGGTCAATCGCTCGCGCACGCCGGTCGAACTGACGGCGGCGGGGCAGTTGTTCCTGGTCACCGCGCGGACCGTGGTCGAGCAGCTCGGCGAGGTGCTGCGCCACCTGCATCACCTGGAAGGCGGGCAGGGTGAAGTCATGCAAGTGGCGGCGGCGCACTCCCTGGCCCTGGGTTTCTTCCCGCGCTGGATCGCGCAGTTGCGAAACGAAGGGCTGAACATCGCCACGCGGTTGGTCGCCACCAACGTGGGCGACGCCGTGCATGCGCTGCGTGAAGGCGGTTGCGATTTGATGCTGGCGTTCTACGACCCGGATGCGGCGATGCAGATGGACCCGGAGATCTTCCCGTCGCTGCACCTGGGCAACACCGAGATGCTGCCGGTGTGCGCCGCCGATGCCGACGGCAAGCCGCTGTTCGACCTGGAAGGCGAGGGCAGCGTGCCGCTGCTGGCCTACAGCGCCGGAGCTTTCCTGGGGCGCTCGGTAAACCTGCTGCTGCGCCAGCGGGCGCTGCGCTTTACCACGATTTACGAAACCGCCATGGCCGACAGCCTGAAAAGCATGGCCCTTGAGGGCTTGGGCATTGCCTGGGTGCCGCAGTTGAGCGTGCGCGCCGAGCTGGCCCGGGGTGAGCTGGTGGTGTGCGGCGGCCCGCAATGGCATGTGCCGCTGGAGATCCGGTTGTATCGCTGTGCGTTGGTGCGCAAGGCGAACGTGCGGTTGTTGTGGCGCAAGCTGGAAGGCGGCGCGGCGCAGAACACCTGAGCCCACACAGATCAAATGTGGGAGCGGGCTTGCTCGCGAAAGCGTAGTGTCAGTCAACCCATCGGTGGCTGATCCACCGCATTCGCGAGCAAGCCCGCTCCCACATTAGTTTTCTGGTGTGTTCGCTGACCTGGAAGTCAATAAAACCGCCTGTTTGAGGTGTAAGACAGATGGTCATTCCAGGGGCTGTTTATCTGCGTTATTACGGTATACTGCGCGGCCTTCGGCCGGTCCAACCGGCCTTAATTCGTACAACAAGCCACGCTGGATTTCCCGCGTGGCTTGTTGTTTTTTGACGCGCCTGCGGGCGCCCAGAGAGAAGAGGCACGACGATGAGTGCATTGGTTGGCGTGATCATGGGCTCCAAGTCCGATTGGTCCACCCTTAGCCACACCGCCGATATGCTGGAAAAACTCGGCATTCCCTACGAAGTGAAGGTGGTTTCCGCCCACCGCACTCCGGATTTGCTGTTCCAGTATGCCGATGAAGCAGAATCCCGTGGCATCGAGGTAATCATCGCCGGTGCCGGCGGCGCAGCTCACCTGCCAGGCATGTGTGCGGCCAAGACTCACCTGCCAGTGCTGGGCGTACCGGTGCAGTCGTCGATGCTCTCGGGCGTGGATTCGCTGTTGTCCATCGTGCAGATGCCCGCCGGTATTCCGGTGGCTACCCTGGCGATCGGCAAGGCCGGCGCGATCAACGCTGCCTTGTTGTCCGCCAGCATCCTCGGCGCCAAGCACCCGCAGTTCCACGCGGCGCTGAAAAAATTCCGTGCTGAGCAGACAGACAGCGTCCTGGACAATCCAGACCCACGCATTGCCTGAGGTGGTTGATTGATGAAAATCGGTGTAATCGGTGGCGGCCAACTGGGCCGCATGCTGGCCCTGGCGGGTACGCCGCTGGGGATGAACTTCGCTTTCCTGGATCCGGCACCAGATGCCTGCGCAGCTGCCCTGGGTGAACACCTGCGTGCGGACTACAGCGACCCGGATCACCTGCGCCAACTGGCCGATGAAGTCGACCTGGTGACCTTCGAGTTCGAAAGCGTCCCGGCTGAAACCGTGGCCTTCCTGTCGCAGTTCGTGCCGGTATACCCGAGCGCCGAAGCCTTGCGCATCGCGCGTGACCGCTGGTTCGAGAAGAGCATGTTCAAGGACCTGGGCATCCCGACACCGGCTTTCGCCGACATCCAGTCCCAGGCTGACCTGGACGCCGCAGTCGCCTCCATCGGCCTGCCGGCCGTGTTGAAGACCCGCACCCTGGGTTACGACGGCAAGGGCCAGAAAGTCCTGCGCACCGCCGCCGACGTGGTCGGTACCTTCGCCGAACTGGGCAGCGTCGGCTGCCTGCTGGAAGGCTTCGTGCCGTTCACCGGTGAAGTCTCGCTGATTGCCGTGCGTGCCCGCGATGGCGAAACGCGTTTCTACCCGCTGGTGCACAACACCCACGACAGCGGCATCCTCAAGCTGTCCGTGGCCAGCACCGATCACCCGCTGCAAGCCCTGGCCGAAGATTATTCGAGCCGTGTGCTGAAGCAACTGGATTACGTCGGCGTGATGGCGTTCGAGTTCTTTGAAGTCGACGGTGGCCTCAAGGCCAACGAAATCGCCCCGCGCGTGCACAACTCCGGGCACTGGACCACCGAAGGCGCCGAGTGCAGCCAGTTCGAAAACCACCTGCGGGCGGTAGCGGGCTTGCCATTGGGCTCCACGGCAAAAGTCGGCGAGAGCGCCATGCTCAACTTCATCGGCGTGGTGCCGCCGGTTGATCGCGTGATCGCGATTGATGACTGCCATCTGCATCACTACGGCAAGGCGTTCAAGGCCGGGCGCAAGGTCGGCCACGCCAACCTGCGCTGCAAGGATCGCGCGACGCTGCAAGAGCAGATCCTCAAGGTCGAAGCGCTGATCGCCGAGCAATAACCCAAGGCCGGGCGGAACCATTGGTACCCGCCACCCTCTGATTGCAGGAAGCCAAAGTCTGACTAGGCTTTGACTGAATTCACTTCAATCAGAGGGAAATGCCATGGGTATCATTGGGACCATCTTTATCGGTTTGATCGTCGGCCTGCTGGCGCGTTTCCTGAAGCCAGGCGACGACAGCATGGGCTGGATCATGACCATCCTGCTGGGTATCGCCGGTTCGCTGGTTGCGACTTATGGTGGCCAGGCACTGGGCATCTATCAGGCTGGCCAGGGCGCAGGCTTCATTGGTGCGCTGGTGGGTGCCGTGGTGCTGTTGGTGATCTACGGTCTGCTGAAAAAGAAGTAATTTAGCGACCAGGCCCTCTGCGCTGCGCAGGCGCAGAGGGCTAGAATGCCGGCACTGTAATCCTTGCCGAGCCTCTCCATGCGCCGTCTCCTGTTATCCCTTCTTCTATGCACCGGGTTGGCCCACGCTGGCGAACTGCCGGAAACCGACTGGCTGGAACTGATGCCCAAGTCGGACCAGAAAGCCCTCGAAGAAATGCCGGAAATCGACCACAACTCCCCGGAAGCCCAAGGCACGTTCACCGCAAAGGGTGGCCTGAAGCAGAGCAAGGGTTTGCCGGCGGTTATGTATTCCACCAAGACGGTGGCTGCCATGAACGGCAAGAATATTCGCATTGGCGGCTACCCCGTGCCGCTGGAAACCGACGCCAAGGGCCGCAGCACGCTGTTCTTCCTGGTGCCTTATCCGGGCGCCTGCATCCACGTGCCGCCACCGCCGCCCAACCAGTTGGTGCTGGTGCGTTATCCCAAGGGCTTGAAGCTGGATGACATCTACACGCCGCTGTGGGTGACGGGCACGCTGAAGGTGGAGAAGGTCAACAATGACCTGGCCGATGCGGCGTATGCGTTGGATGCGGGGAAGGTGCGGGCGGTCAAGGAATCGGATCTCTGATCTGATGCAGAACCTAATGTGGGAGCGGGCTTGCTCGCGAATGCGGTGTGTCAGTCAGCACATGCACTAACTGGAACACCGCATTCGCGAGCAAGCCCGCTCCCACATTTTTGATTGGGGTTACAGGGCGATACCGCTGATGCTCACGCCCAGGGTATGGCTTTCACCCGGCGCCAGCGTCACCACATCGTCCAGCACATTCGCGGTCTCGATGCACAACATGCCCTGCCAGCCGTCGTCGGCCATGTCACTGAAGGCCTTGGCACGTTCGGTCCACGGGTTCCAGATCACCGTCGAGCGCGAGCCTGTGCTGGTGAGCTGAACGCGGCGCTGCCAGTCTTTATCGACGATGTTCACGTGAGCCGGGGTGTCGAGGTAGATGCGGTCGGTCTCGGCGGTGAAGTGCAGCAGCCCGGATTGCTGCTTTGGGGTCCAGCCGTCGGCCGTATCGATATAGTCCCGCCCGTCCAGGCCGTCGACCTGCACGTTGCGTACATCGCTGACCGCAAAATAGCTGTGCAGCGCCTGGCTGAGGCTGACGGTCTCGGCGCCGTGGTTGTGGCTGGTCAGGCGGATGTGCAGTTGATCATCCAGCAGGATGCTCATCTTCAGGTCAACCTGATGCGGCCAACCCGGGAAGCCACCTTCAGGCACTGGCAGTTCCAGCTCAACCCTCAGCGCTGTGCCTTCTGCCTCAACGCCAGCCAACGTCCAGTCAGCGGTCCGCACGAAACCATGGGCACCGGCCGGCTCGGCGCCCTGGTACATGGCCTTGACGCTCTGCGGGTTGCGGTCGAACACACCAAACCACGGCCAGCACACCGGCACGCCGGTACGAATGCCTTTGCCTTTCTTGAACACCACCTGATCGTTGGGCCAGATGATTGGCTTCTCGCCAGCGCGCTGGTAGCTGACGATATGCGCACCTTGCTGGGCCACCACCAATTCGGCGCCGTTGTGGCGGATGCGCCAAGCGTTCAGCTCATCCAGTTTTACGGTTTCAACGTTGGGCGTAGACATAGGCGCGCGCTCTCAATGGCAGACAATGGGGCAATGGACCGTCAAAACGTCGCGATGTTTAACGCGCCCGCGACGGAACCGAGCGGGTGCGGCCGCTGCCGTCGATGGCAACGAACACAAACACCGCCTCGGTCACCTTGCGCCATTCGCTGGACAGCGGGTCGTCGCTCCACACTTCGACCATCATCTGGATCGAGCTGCGGCCGATTTCCAGGGCCTGGGTGTAGAAGGACAACTGTGCGCCGACGGCCACGGGCACCAGGAATGCCATGCGATCAATCGCCACGGTGGCTACGCGGCCACCGGCAACCTTGCTCGCCATGGCGGTGCCGGCCAGGTCCATCTGCGCGACCAGCCAGCCGCCGAAGATGTCGCCGAAACCGTTGGTTTCACGCGGGAGTGCGGTGATTTGCAGGGCGAGATCGCCTTGCGGGATAGGATCTTCTTGTTCGAGTTCGATCATGCCGGTGCCTCTGACCCGTGACGCTTCATGGGTATTTCAAGTGGATAGCCGTCTTCTGGAAAAACGTTTCAGCACCAACATACACCGCTCGATGCGTTTCTCGTAAGGCGTACTAAAGGGAAACTCTGCCAAATCGGCTGGCGTATAACCAACGGCGTTTTGGCACAGCAGCCCCTCAAGGATGCGGGTCTGGCGCTTGCAAGGGCCGAGTATATCGAGCCGTCGGCGCCACGACGACCTCCCGACGCTCATTTGGTCGGTAAATAGACGCTGTATCGCGGCTTTTTCCGGCAACTGTGCTCCTGCTCATATTAATTGCACGTCTGCTACGGAAATATTTCGCGGATCTGAACTGTTAACGGCTCAACGCTGTGCTTTTTCAAGCGATTTGCTATCTTGCCAAGCCTGCCGCAAGTCCCGGGCTTGCCGTCCTGACTACTATAAGAGAAGCCTTGCCATGTCCTCCGTGCCCGCAAGCAGTGCGCAACCGTCGCGCCCGCTGACCCGCAACGACTACAAAACCCTGTCGCTGTCTGCCTTGGGCGGGGCGCTGGAGTTCTACGACTTCATCATCTTCGTATTTTTTGCGACGGTAGTCGGGAAGCTGTTCTTCCCGGCGGACATGCCCGAATGGCTGCGCATGATGCAGACCTTCGGCATCTTCGCCGCCGGCTACCTGGCGCGGCCGCTGGGCGGGATCATCATGGCGCACTTCGGCGACCTGCTGGGGCGCAAGAAGATGTTCACCCTGAGCATCTTCATGATGGCCGTGCCGACCCTGATCATGGGCCTGCTGCCGACCTACGCGCAGATCGGCCTGTGGGCGCCGATCCTGTTGCTGCTGATGCGCGTGATCCAGGGCGCGGCGATTGGCGGTGAAGTGCCGGGCGCGTGGGTGTTCGTATCCGAGCACGTGCCGCCCCGTCACATCGGTTATGCCTGCGGCACCCTGACCAGCGGCCTGACGGCCGGCATTCTGTTGGGTTCGCTGGTGGCCACCGCCATCAACACGCTCTACAGCCCGGAACAGGTGTCGGATTACGCCTGGCGCATTCCGTTCCTGCTGGGTGGTGTGTTCGGCCTGTTGTCGGTGTACCTGCGTCGCTGGCTGCACGAAACCCCGATCTTCGCCGAGATGCAGCAGCGCAAGACCCTGGCGGCCGAGCTGCCGTTGCGCGCGGTGTTGCGTGACCATCGTGGCGCCATCGTACTGTCGATGCTGTTGACCTGGCTGCTGTCGGCCGGTGTGGTCGTGGTTATCCTGATGACGCCGACCGTGCTGCAAACGGTCTACCACTTCAGCCCAACGGTGGCGCTGCAGGCCAATAGCCTGGCCATCGTCACTCTGAGCCTGGGGTGTATTGCTTCCGGCGCCCTGGCCGACCGTTTTGGTGCCGGGCGCGTGCTGATCATCGGTTGTGCCTTGTTGCTGGCAACGTCCTGGACGCTCTATCACAGCCTGATGGCTCACCCGGACTGGCTGTTCCCGCTGTACGCCTTGACCGGCCTGTTTGTAGGCACCATCGGCGTGGTGCCCTATGTCATGGTGAAAGCGTTCCCGCCGGTGGTGCGTTTCAGCGGTTTGTCGTTCTCCTACAACGTCGCCTACGCCGTATTCGGTGGCCTGACGCCGTTAGCGGTGTCGCTGCTGATGAAGGAAAGCCCGATGGGCCCTGCTTACTACGTGGCGGCCCTGTGCGTGATGGGGATGGCGGTGGGTGGGTACCTGTGGAAGCGCGGGCGCTGACACGTTTTTGAAAACTGCCGGACAACCTTGTGGCGAGGGAGCTTGCTCCCGTTGAACTGCGCAGCCGTTCCATTCTGGGGGCCGCTACGCGACCCAACGGGAGCAAGCTCCCTCGCCACAGATTTTGCCTTACAACGATTACAGATTGTTTCCACGAAATCGCTCCAACCTCCTCGCAAGCCCCGGATTTATTGGCGTTTCTCCTTCCTGTCAGCTTTTTCATAAATGCTGGCCTTTCATCTAATTGTCATATTCCAGACATAGAGTGTTCACACGGCCTACCGATACTTGGCCCCGATCCAACTATCCCTATCTGCTAGGAGCAAGGCATGAAACTGAAACGTTTGATGGCGGCAATGACTTTTGTCGCTGCTGGCGTTGCGACCGCTAACGCGGTAGCCGCTGGTGTTGACCCGGCGATTCCGGCTTACGTGAAGACCACTGGTGTGTCGGGCAACCTGTCCAGCGTTGGTTCCGATACCCTGGCAAACCTGATGACCCTGTGGGCTGAGGGTTACAAAAAGGAATACCCGAACGTCAACATCCAGATTCAGGCCGCCGGCTCCGCCACTGCACCTCCTGCACTGACTGAAGGCACCTCCAACCTGGGCCCGATGAGCCGCAAGATGAAGGACACCGAACTGGCTGCCTTCGAGCAGAAGTACGGCTACAAGCCAACCGCGATCCCGGTTGCCGTGGATGCCCTGGCCGTGTTCGTGCACAAGGACAACCCGATCCAGCACCTGACCATGGAACAAGTCGACGCGATCTTCTCCTCGACTCGTCTGTGCGGCGCCAAGGCTGACGTCAAGACCTGGGGCGACCTGGGCGTGACCGGCGACCTGGCCAACAAGCCAGTGCAACTGTTCGGTCGCAACTCGGTATCCGGCACCTACGGCTACTTCAAGGAAGAAGCCCTGTGCAAAGGCGACTACAAGCCTAACGTGAACGAACAACCTGGTTCGGCGTCGGTTGTGCAGTCCATCAGCTCCTCGCTGAACGGCATCGGTTACTCGGGCATCGGTTACAAAACCGCCAGCGTGAAAACCGTGGCCCTGGCCAAGAAAGGCAGCACTGACTTCATCGAAGACAGCGAAGAAAACGCCCTGAACGGCAAATACCCGCTGTCGCGCTTCCTCTACGTCTACGTCAACAAAGCCCCGAACAAGCCTCTGGCCCCGCTGGAAGCCGAGTTCGTGAAGCTGGTTCTGTCCAAACAGGGCCAGGAAGTGGTAGTGAAAGACGGCTACATCCCGCTGCCAGCCAAAGTTGCCGCCAAGGCACTGGCTGACCTGGGCCTGAAAGAAGGTGGCAAATAAGCCGCCGGTAAACCTGCCTGGAACCGCGGTTTACCCACGGTTCAAGGCCCGGGCGGGGTCTGTAAGACCTGGACCTCGCCTCCCATTTTTTAATCCGCTGCCAGCCCTGCTACGCGGCGGATTTCTTGCGTCACTGCATTGTCATCTTTCTGTCATACAGGATCGCTAGGGTGTGCGCATGAATGATCTGGCCAATTCCACCATGACGACGACTTCTCCCCCCAAGCGCATTGATTTCAATACGCCTGAGCTGCAACGCAAGCGCCGCATCCGCGCGCTCAAGGATCGCCTGACCCGTTGGTACGTGCTGGTGGGCGGCCTTGCCGTCCTGGGCGCGATCACCTTGATCTTCTTCTTCCTCGCCTACGTGGTCGCGCCGCTGTTCCACGGCGCCAACCTGACCAAGGAAGAGGCCCTCGCGCCTGCCTGGCTGCAGGACGCCGGCAAGCCGCTGATGATCTCCATGGAAGAACAGAACCAGGTCGCCATGCGGGTTTCCGACAAGGGCCAGGCGCTGTTCTTCAACGTTGACACGGGTGCCGAACTCAAGCGCGTTGACCTGCCGTTGCCGGCGGGCGTGACAGTCGCCTCCATTGGTGAAGACCAGCCCGGCAGCCCGCTGGTGATCCTCGGCCTGTCCAACGGCCAGTCCCTGGTGTTCCGTCACACCTATAAAGTGTCGTACCCGGACGGCAAGAAGACCATCTCGCCCGCCGTCGAATACCCTTACGGCGAAACACCAATCGTCCTCGACGAACAGGGCCGCTCCCTTGAGCATGTCGCCTTGAACGCGACCGACTCGACGCTGGTGGTGGCCGGTTCCAGTGGTGCCCATCTGAACGTGCTGTCCATCAGCCGTGAAGAAAACATGATGACCGAGGAAGTCACCACCGAGCAGAAACGCATCGAGCTGCCGCAAATGACCGAGCCGGTCAAAGCCATCTTCGTTGATCCGCGCCAGCAGTGGCTGTACGTGATCAACGGTCGCGCCCAGGCCGACGTTTTCAGCCTGCGGGACAAGAGCCTCAACGGTCGCTACAAATTATTGGAAGACGGCGTGGCGCAAGTCACGGCCAGCACCCAACTGGTGGGCGGCATCTCGCTGATCATCGGTAACTCCAGCGGTGGCCTGGCGCAGTGGTTCATGGCCCGCGACCCGGACGGCGAACAACGCCTGAAGCAGATCCGTACCTTCCAGATGGGCACCGCGCCTATCGTTGAAATCACTGCTGAAGAACGTCGTAAAGGCTTCACCGCCCTCGACGCTTCCGGCAAGTTCGGTGTGTTCCACAGCACTGCCCACCGTACGTTGCTGGTGGACCAGGTGGTCGACGGCAACGGTATCTTCGGCATGTCGCCACGGGCCAACCGGGTGATCGTCGAGGCCGGCGGCAAGCTGCAACCGCTGCTGCTGGACAACCCGCACCCTGAAGTTTCCTGGAGCGCGCTGTGGAGCAAGGTCTGGTACGAAAACTACGACGAGCCTAAATACGTCTGGCAATCGACCGCCGCCAACACCGATTTCGAACCCAAGATGAGCCTGGCGCCCCTGACCTTCGGTACCCTGAAGGCCGCGTTCTACGCCATGCTGCTGGCCGCACCACTGGCCGTTGCCGCTGCGATCTATACCGCTTACTTCATGGCCCCGAGCCTGCGCCGCAAGGTCAAGCCGGTGATCGAATTGATGGAAGCGATGCCGACGGTGATCCTCGGCTTCTTCGCCGGCCTGTTCCTGGCGCCGTATGTCGAAGGGCATTTGCCGGGGATCTTCAGCCTGCTGATGCTGCTGCCGATTGGCATCCTGGTGGCCGGCTTCGTCTTCAGCCGCCTGCCTGAGTCGATCCGCCTGCGGGTCCCGGATGGCTGGGAAAGCGCGATCCTGATCCCGGTGATCCTGTTTGTGGGCTGGCTCTCGTTGTACATGAGCCCGTACCTGGAAACCTGGTTCTTCGGCGGCGACATGCGCATGTGGATCTCCCACGACCTGGGCATCACCTACGACCAGCGCAACGCCCTGGTAGTCGGCCTGGCCATGGGTTTCGCGGTGATCCCGAACATCTACTCCATCGCCGAAGACGCCGTGTTCAGCGTGCCGCGCGGCCTGACCCTGGGCTCCCTGGCCCTGGGCGCCACGCCATGGCAGACCATGACCCGCGTCGTGATCCTGACCGCCAGCCCGGGCATCTTCTCGGCGCTGATGATCGGCATGGGCCGCGCGGTCGGTGAAACCATGATCGTGCTGATGGCCACCGGCAACACGCCGGTGATGGAGATGAACCTGTTTGAAGGCCTGCGCACCCTGGCAGCCAACGTCGCGGTAGAAATGCCCGAATCGGAAGTCGGCGGCAGCCACTACCGCGTGCTGTTCCTCTCGGCGCTGGTGCTGCTGCTGTTCACCTTCATCATGAACACCCTCGCCGAGCTGATTCGTCAGCGTCTGCGCAAGAAATACTCGTCGCTTTAAGAAAGGTAGAAGTCTGTGAAACAGAACTCCCTGAATGGATGGTTCAAGAGCGGCGCCCCGGGCGTCTGGATCAGCGGTGGCGCGGTGTCCATCGCGGTCATCATGACCATTGGTTTGCTGGCCGTGATTGCCGTGCGTGGCCTGGGCCACTTCTGGCCGGCCGACCTGATCCAGGCCAACTACAACGTGCCGGGCCAGGAAAATCACATCGTCGTCGGCGAAGTGGTGCAGAAAGAAGAAGTGCCCCGCGAGCGCCTGAAAAGCGCTGGCTTGCCGGTGCCGGACCAAGGGCCGGAGTTCATGACCCGCGAGCTGATCAAGGTCGGCAACCGTGACTTGAACGGCAATGACTTCACCTGGATCGTCGGCGAGTGGCTGACCAACCAGACCAAGCCGGTCGAGTTGATGGCCATCGAGCGTCGTGAGTGGGGCAACTTCTACGGCACCCTGGTCAACGTCAAGCAGGACGGCAAGGTGATCGCCGAAGGCGAGGCGGCCTGGCCGGAACTGCAAGCCCGCGTGGACCGCGTCAACAAGCTCGCGGCCCAGCTCAAGACCCTCGAGAAGTCTGACATCGGCGCCATCAACGCCGGCCTCGAACGCATCCGTCTGCACGGTCGCAAACTGGAGCTGGAAGGCAAGCTGGACGCCACCGCCCAGGCCGACATGGACAGCGGCCGCGCCGAACTGAACAACCGCTACAAGGATATCGAAGCCCGCCTGGCCGACCTGCATACCCAGTTCAACCGCGACAGCCTGACCGCCCGCGATGCCAACGGCAAAGAAATCGAAATCGGCATTGGCAAGGTGGTGCACGCTTACCAGCCGAACGCCATGGGCTACATGACCAAGGTTGGTTTCTACTTCAGCAAGGTCTGGGAATTCCTCAGCGACGATCCACGGGAAGCCAACACCGAAGGCGGGATTTTCCCGGCGATCTTCGGCACCGTGATGATGACCCTGATCATGGCGATGATCGTGACCCCGTTCGGCGTGCTGGCGGCGGTGTACCTGCGTGAATACGCCAAGCAGAACACCCTGACGCGGATCATCCGCATCGCGGTGAACAACCTGGCCGGTGTACCCGCCATCGTTTACGGCGTGTTCGGCCTTGGCTTCTTTGTGTACGTACTGGGCGGCTCGGTTGACCGGCTGTTCTTCGCCGAGGCCTTGCCGGCACCGACCTTCGGTACGCCTGGCCTGCTCTGGGCGTCCCTGACCCTGGCGCTGCTGGCGGTACCGGTGGTGATCGTGGCCACCGAAGAAGGCCTGGCGCGGATTCCTCGCACCGTACGTGAAGGTTCTTTGGCACTGGGCGCGACCAAGGCGGAAACGCTGTGGAAGATCGTGCTGCCGATGGCCAGCCCGGCGATGATGACCGGCATGATCCTCGCCGTGGCCCGCGCCGCGGGTGAAGTGGCACCGCTGATGCTGGTGGGTGTGGTGAAACTGGCGCCGTCGCTGCCGGTGGACGGCAACTACCCATACCTGCATCTGGACCAGAAGATCATGCACCTGGGCTTCCATATTTATGACGTCGGCTTCCAGAGCCCCAACGTCGAAGCCGCGCGGCCGCTGGTGTACGCCACCGCCTTGCTGCTGGTGCTGGTGATCGCCACGCTCAACCTGTCGGCGGTGTGGATTCGTAACCACCTGCGCGAAAAATACAAAGCGCTGGACAGTTAATTGAAGTGAACGCGGACTAAATGTGGGAGCGGGCTTGCTCGCGAATGCGGTGTATCAGTCATACATGGGTCAACTGACCTGACGCCTTCGCGAGCAAGCCCGCTCCCACAAAACGAATTGGTAGCACAGGGAGCATCCCATGCAACATGAAACCCATTCCCACGGCATCAACATGTCAGCCCTGGGTCGCGACAAGCAGAGCCTGAGCCTGGCCCAGGAAACCGTGGCCATCGAAGTCCCGGGCCTGAGCCTGTACTACGGCGACAAGCAGGCGCTGTACGACGTCAGCATGAACATTCCGAAGCAGCGCGTGACCGCCTTCATCGGCCCGTCCGGTTGCGGCAAGTCGACCCTGCTGCGCACCTTCAACCGGATGAACGATCTGGTGGACGGCTGCCGCGTCGAGGGCGCGATCAACCTGTACGGCACCAACATCTACCGCAAGGGCGAAGACGTAGCCGAGCTGCGGCGCCGGGTGGGCATGGTGTTCCAGAAGCCCAACCCGTTTCCCAAGACCATCTACGAAAACGTGGTCTACGGCCTGCGCATCCAGGGCATCAACAAAAAGCGCGTCCTCGACGAAGCCGTTGAGTGGGCACTGAAAGGCGCGGCGCTGTGGGACGAGGTCAAGGACCGCCTGCACGAGTCGGCCCTCGGTTTGTCCGGCGGCCAGCAGCAACGTCTGGTGATCGCCCGCACCATCGCCGTGGAGCCGGAAGTGCTGCTGCTCGATGAACCGTGCTCGGCACTCGACCCCATCTCCACGTTGAAAGTCGAAGAGCTGATCTACGAACTCAAATCCAAGTTCACCATCGTCATCGTGACCCACAACATGCAACAGGCGGCGCGGGTTTCCGACTACACCGCGTTCATGTACATGGGCAAGCTGGTGGAATTTGGCGACACCGATACCCTGTTCACCAACCCGGCGAAGAAGCAGACCGAAGACTACATCACCGGTCGCTACGGCTAGCAGGTGACTGGTTGCTCACTGAACTGATGCTGCGGTCGACCGCACCTTACTGGACGTTCCAAGGACGCCAACATGATTAGCAAAGAAGGCCTTACCCATCACATCTCCGCGCAGTTCAACGCCGAGCTTGAGGAGGTGCGCAGCCACCTCCTGGCCATGGGCGGGCTGGTGGAGAAGCAAGTCAACGACGCCGTCACCGCGCTGATCGAGGCCGACTCGGGCCTGGCCCAGCAAGTGCGCGAGATCGATGACCAGATCAACCAGATGGAACGCAACATCGACGAAGAATGCCTGCGCATCCTGGCCCGTCGTCAGCCGGCGGCGTCCGACCTGCGTTTGATCATCAGCATCTCCAAGTCGGTGATCGACCTGGAGCGCATCGGTGACGAAGCCACCAAGATCGCCCGCCGCGCCATCCAGTTGTGTGAGGAAGGCGAAGCGCCGCGTGGTTATGTCGAAGTGCGCCACATCGGTGACCAGGTGCGCAACATGGTTCGCGACGCCCTCGACGCGTTTGCCCGTTTCGACGCCGAGCTGGCGTTGTCGGTGGCCCAATACGACAAGACCATCGACCGCGAATACAAGACGGCGCTGCGCGAACTGGCGACCTACATGATGGAAGACCCGCGCTCTATCTCGCGGGTACTGAGCATCATCTGGGTACTGCGTTCGCTGGAACGCATCGGCGACCACGCACGCAACATCTCGGAACTGGTGATTTACCTGGTGCGGGGTACTGACGTGCGGCACATGGGCCTCAAGCGGATGAAAGCAGAAGTTGAAGGTACGACCGATCAAATCCCTAATGTTCCGGGCGTTCCTGACGATAAGTAAGATTGCCCGAGAAATAAACGCCCGGCCTTTGGTCGGGCGTTTTCGTTTGTGGTGTTGGAATTTTTGGCAAAACGCCATCAGCGAAGCGTTATGCTTGCCGGGGTTTTTATAGGATGAAGGGTCGATGAGCAAAGTCAGTGTATTGGTGGTGGATGACGCCTCGTTTATTCGCGACCTGGTGAAGAAGTGCCTGCGTAACTACTTCCCGGGGATCAAGATCGAAGATGCGGTGAACGGCAAAAAGGCCCAGGCCATCCTGATGCGCGAAACCTTCGACATGGTGCTGTGCGACTGGGAAATGCCGGAAATGTCCGGCCTGGAACTGTTGACCTGGTGCCGTGAACAGCCTCATCTCAAAGCCATGCCTTTCGTCATGGTGACCAGCCGTGGCGACAAGGAAAACGTGGTGCAGGCGATCCAGGCCGGGGTTTCCGGCTACGTCAGCAAGCCATTCACCAACGAGCAGTTGCTGAACAAGGTCAAGCAGGCACTGAACAAGATTGGCCGCCTCGACGCGCTGATCGCCAGCGCACCGACCAAGATGAACTCGGCGTTCGGTAACGATTCCCTCAGCGCCCTCACTGGTGGCAAGCCTGACGCAGTCAAGCCGGCCCCGGTGGCCGCGCCCAGCAAAGGCCTGCTCAACAGCCCGCCGGTGCAGGTGGCTGCGGCAGCGTCGCCTGCCAGCGGTCGTGGCCAGGGCCAGTTGCGCCTGTCCAGTGGCACCCAGCAGTGTGTGATCAAGGCCCTGAGTATCAAGGAGGCGCTGCTGGTGGTGCGTCGTGGTGAAATCCTGCCTCAGGTACTGGAAAGCGCCGTGCTCGACCTGGAGCAGGGTGAGAACGCTGAAGTGGCGCGTCTGAATGGCTACCTGCATGCCGTCGTGGCCTACGAGCCCAAGCCCGACAGTGACTGGCTGCAACTGACCTTCCGGTTTATCGACCAGGATGCGCAGAAGCTTGACTACATTTCGCGGCTGATCGCCCGAGGGACCGCACAGAAGCATTTTGTGCCGGGTGCGTGACTTGATGGGGTCTCCAAAAAACCTGTGGCGAGGGGGCTTGTCCCCCGTTGGGCTGCGTAGCGGCCCCAAACCCTGTAATTGAGTTCTGCCTGACCCTGCGCGATAACTCTACTGGGGCCGCTGCGCAGCCCAACGGGGGACAAGCCCCCTCGCCACAGGGTTAGTGTTTGGTTCACATAGCACTGTCATGATCCCTTGTTAGCCTGCCATCCAGTCGTCCCTGGCAGGCCAACCCGATGCTCGTGCGCTCACTGCTGCTGTGTGGACTGTTCGCCGTTGTCATGCCGGCGATGTCCATGACCCTCTACAAATCCATCGACGCCGACGGCGCTGTGGTCTTCAGCGACCGGTACACGCCCGGGGCGCAGGCGTTTGTGTATCAGGAACGGGTGATTCCCAAGCCTGTATATCCGTCGCAACCCGCTTCCTATCGTTATCCCTTGCCCTGGCGTGGCGGGCCGTTCCGTCTCACCCAAGGCCCCAACGGTACCTTCAGCCACTCTGAGCTCAAAAGCCGTTATGCGATGGACATTGCCATGCCTGAAGGCACGCCAATCATCGCGGCACGTGGCGGTGTCGTACTGAAAACCGAGAACGAGCAGAGCGGGCGCGGCAGCGATCCATCGGGCAATTTCGTGCGGGTGCAGCACGATGACGGCACGCAAGGCGTGTACCTGCACCTCAAGCAAGGGTCGGTCAGCGTCAGGGAAGGGCAGCGAGTGGCGGTGGGCAGTCCGCTGGCGTTGTCGGGCAATACCGGTAACAGCAGCGGGCCGCATCTGCATTTTGTGGTGCAGCGCACGACGGCGTCGGGGCTGGTGTCGATTCCCTATGAATTCAACCAGCCGGTGCAGGCGTTGCCCAACTTTGCGTTGGGCACGCGATAAGGCTTTTGTAGGAGCGAGCTTGCTCGCGAAAAACCTGAGGGCGCTGCCGGGTGTCAGGGTCCCAGCGTTATCGTTAACGTCCTTCGCGAGCAAGCTCGCTCCTACAGGGGGTGTGCCCTAGTCGAGCAATAGCACCTTGGCCAACACGATCTTCGGCCCTTTCATCTTCTTGATGATGATGCGCAGGCCTTCGACTTCCAGCACTTCTTCCTCTTCCGGCACCCGTTTCAGGGTGTCGTAGATCAGCCCGGCCAGGGTTTCGGCCTCGATGTGGTCCAGGTCGACGCCCAGCAGGCGCTCCACCTTGAACAGCGGCGTGTCGCCACGCACCAGCAATTTGCCCGGCTGGTAAGCGAGGATGCCGCGCTCGGCCTTGCGGTGTTCGTCCTGGATGTCGCCTACCAGTACTTCCAGAACGTCTTCCATGGTCAGGTAGCCGATGACCTTGCCGTCGGCCTCTTCCACCAGGGCGAAGTGCGCGCCGCCTTTACGGAACTGCTCGAGCAGTTGCGACAGCGGCATATGGCGCGATACGCGTTCCAGCGGGCGGGTCAGCTCGGCCAGGTTGAACGACTCGGGAATGTGGTCCAGGGCCGCCAGTTCCAGCAGCAGGTCCTTGATGTGCAGCAGGCCGACGAACTCGTTGCGCACGGCGTCGTACACCGGGTAGCGGCTGAACTTGTGGCGACGGAACAGCGCCAGGATTTCCTTGAGCGGTGCGTTGAAGTCCAGGGTCACCAGGTCTTCCCGGGAGTTGGCCCAGTCCACCACTTCCAGCTCGCCCATTTCCACGGCGGAGGCCAACACGCGCATGCCTTGGTCGCTCGGGTCCTGGCCGCGGCTGGAGTGCAGGATCAGTTTCAGTTCTTCACGGCTGTAATGGTGCTCGTGGTGCGGGCCAGGCTCGCCTTGGCCGGCGATGCGCAGGATGGCGTTGGCACTGGCGTTGAGCAGGTAGATCGCCGGGTACATGGCCCAGTAGAACAGGTACAGCGGCACGGCGGTCCACAGCGACAGCAACTCGGGCTTGCGAATGGCCCAGGACTTGGGCGCCAGTTCACCGACCACGATGTGCAGGTACGAGATCACGAAGAAGGCGGCAAAGAACGACACGCCCTTGATCACTTCCGGCGACTGCACACCGATCGCCCCCAGCAACGGCTCGAGGATGTGCGCGAAGGCCGGCTCACCGACCCAGCCCAGGCCCAGGGAGGCGAGGGTGATACCCAACTGGCAGGCCGACAGATAGGCGTCGAGCTGGCTGTGTACGGTGCGCAGGATCTGCCCGCGCCAGCCGTTCTTGTGGGCGATGGCCTCGACCCGGGTCGAGCGCAGTTTGACCATGGCAAATTCCGCCGCAACGAAAAAGCCGTTGAGCAGTACCAGGATCAGTGCAAAAAGAATCATGCCGAAGTCGGCGAAGAGTGTCGCGAGGGTGATGCCAGGGGAAGGGTCCATGATGGGGTTTTGCGGGTTCCGTCTAATCGAAAAGGGTGAGCAGGTGGGCCTGAAAGGCAGGCGCAAGTCCGCCAATGTAGCGGCTGACGGGGCGCTTGCCTAGTGGCGGCTGCCGGGCGGAGGGTCACTCGTCCTGATGAAGGACCCGGGAACGTGTCACCTGGGCCGGCGGGAAATGGCAGGTAAAGGTACTGCCGTGGCCGAGCACGCTACTGATTTCCAGCCGCGCGCGATGGCGCAGCAGCACATGTTTGACGATGGCCAGGCCGAGCCCGGTGCCGCCGGTGTTGGAGTTGCGGCTGGAGTCGACGCGGTAGAAACGCTCGGTGAGGCGCGGCAAATGCTTGGCGTCGATGCCCATCCCGGAGTCCTGCACGCTGAGGTGTGCGCCCTGGTCGTCGGCCCACCAGCGGATGCGGATGTTGCCTTTGTCCTGGGTGTATTTGACGGCGTTGAACACCAGGTTGGAAAACGCGCTGCGCAACTCGCCCTCACTGCCCTTGAGCAGGATCGACGGGTCGGCTTCAAGGGTGATCTGCTGTTCACGCTGCCCGGACAATGCCTGGGCGTCGCTCTTGATCGTCTGCAACAGGCTTTGCACCGGCACCGGATGGTTGTCCGAGGGGTAATCGGTGGCTTCGAGCTTGGCCAGCAACAGCAGGTCGTTAAGCAGGGTTTGCATGCGCGAGCCTTGCTGCTGCATCTGTTGCAGGGCACGGGTCCAGCGCGGGTTCACGTCTTCGACGTTATCGAGCAGCGTCTCCAGATAACCGCAGATCACTGTCAGCGGTGTGCGCAGTTCGTGGGAGACGTTGGCGACGAAGTCCTTGCGCATCTGTTCCAGCTGATGGATGCGTGTGACATCGCGCACCAGCATCAAGTGTTCGTTATTGCCGTAGCGCGTCAGGTACAGCTGGATACGCACGCGGTCGTTGGTCGGTGACGGGATTTCCAGGGCTTCTTCGTAGTTGTCCTGCTCGAAATACTCCTTGAAACGCGGGTGGCGCACCAGGTTGGTCACCGGCTGGCCGCTGTCCTGGGGCGTCTTGAGGCCCAGCAAGGTCTCTGCGGCGCGGTTCCACCATTCCAGGTTGCCGTCGCTGTCGAGCATGATCACCGCGTCTTTCAGTGCGGCGGTGGACTCCTGCACCCGGTCGATCACCGCTTGCAGGCGCCCGCGTACACGCTGGTCGCGGCGTTGCAAGTGGTAGATGCTGTCGAACACCTCGCCCCACAGGCCGTAGCCGTCGGGTGGTGCTTCGTCGGGTTTGTGCTGGCGCAGCCATTCGTGCAGGCGCAGCAGTTGCTTGAGGGTCCAGCCCAGGTAAAGGCCCAGGCCGACGGCCAGGCTCCAGCCGTAATAGCCGCTGACCAGGCCCACCAGCAGGCAGCCGGTGATCAACAGGAGCATGTGGCGGATCAGGGTGCCATGCCAGTTTTGGTTCACTTAAACACGCGTCCTTTCAGCTGTCTGGGCAGTTCGGGCTGGCTCAGCCTTTGGTGGAAAACCGGTAGCCGGTGCCGCGCACGGTTTGTACCAGATTCTCGTAAGCGTCGCCCAAGGCTTTGCGCAGGCGGCGGATATGCACGTCGACGGTGCGCTCTTCCACATACACATTGCCGCCCCAGACCTGGTCCAGCAGTTGGCCACGGGTGTAGGCGCGCTCCTGGTGGGTCATGAAGAATTGCAGCAGGCGGTATTCGGTAGGGCCCATCTCGGCGGGTTTGCCGTCGATGGTCACGCGGTGGCTGATCGGGTCAAGGATCAGGCCGTCGACTTCGATAGGCGCTTCACCATCGGTGGGGCCGGCACGGCGCAGAACGGCTTTCAGACGGGCGACCAGTTCCCGTGGGGAAAAGGGCTTGGTGATGTAGTCATCGGCGCCGACTTCCAGGCCCTGGATCTTGTTGTCCTCTTCGCCCTTGGCGGTGAGCATGATGATCGGGATATCCCCGGTCAGCTCGTCACGCTTGAGGCGGCGGGCCAGTTCGATGCCGGAGGTGCCGGGCAGCATCCAGTCCAGCAGGATCAGGTCCGGCTTGCGGTCGACGATAATGGCATGGGCCTGCTGGGAGTTCTCCGCCTCCAGGCAGTCATAGCCGGCCATTTCCAACGCAACGGCGATCATCTCGCGAATGGGCGCTTCGTCGTCAACGATCAGAATGCTCCTGCCAACCATGCTAAATCCTCTTGTCATTTAACTGTCTTGCGCCGCATTAGATAACGGAATTATTGCAGTCGTGTGACAGTAATTTAGTCGCCTGGGCAATCCTTGCCTCTCTGGACTACGCTTTGGGTCCGAATCCTGACAACCACAAAAGGAAGGTTCCCATGACTCACAGTACTTTTTCCTGGAAAGCCCTGCTGGTAACGGCCGCGTTAACGCTGCCGACAGTGGCGTTTGCGGCAGACCCGGCGATGACCAAGGACGGGATGCTGGTGGACCACAACGGCATGACCCTCTACACCTTTGCCAAGGACGCTGATGGCAAATCCATGTGCAACGACAAGTGCGCCACCAACTGGCCGCCGTTGATGGCCGAATCCACCGACAAGCCCATGGGCAAGTGGACCGTGATCACCCGTGACGACCAGAAAAGCCAGTGGGCCTACAGCGGCAAGCCGCTCTACACCTTCATCATGGACAAGAAGGCCGGTGACATGACCGGCGAAGGCAAAATGGACGGGGCGTGGAAGGTCGCCAAGCCTTGATGTGAGCCGGATAAGGGTGAGGGGCCTGGCCTCTCACCGAAATCCGTAGTCCGCGACAATCCCGACAAAAATCGCCAACCCGGCCCAGTGGTTGTGCAAAAACGCCTTGAAGCATTTGAGCCGGTCCTTGTCCCGGGTGTACCAGAACTCCCAGGCAAAACACCCGGCCGCCGCCAGCAAGCCCAGGTGGAACCAGCCGCCCAGCTCAAAACGCATCCCCGCCAGCCACAGGCACACCAGTGCCAGGCCCTGCAGGGTCAGGATGATCACCCGGTCGGCATCGCCGAACAGAATCGCGGTGGATTTGACCCCGATTTTCAGGTCATCGTCGCGATCGGTCATGGCGTAGTACGTGTCGTATCCCACCGTCCACAACAGGTTGGCGATGTACAACAGCCATGCCGCGGCGGGCAGGCTGCCCGTCTCGGCGGTGAACGCCATCGGCATGCCCCACGAGAACGCCGCGCCCAATACCACCTGCGGGTAATAGGTGTAGCGCTTCATGAACGGGTAGCTGGCCGCCAGCGCGAGGCCGCCCAGAGACAGCCAGATCGTCATGGAGTTGGTCAGCAGCACCAGCAGGAAACTGATGACCATCAGCACCGCGAAGAACACCAGGGCCTCTTTCGAGCTGATCCTGCCGCTGACCAGCGGGCGCTGTTCGGTGCGTTTCACATGGCCGTCGACCTTGCGGTCGGCCCAGTCATTGATGACGCAACCGCCGGCCCGGGTGAGTACCACGCCGAGCACGAAGATCAGGATATTGAGCAGCGATGGCGAACCCTTGCCAGCAATCCACAGCGCCCACAGCGTGGGCCACAGCAGCAGGTAAATGCCGATGGGCTTGTCCATGCGGGTCAACTGGATGAAGTCCCAGGCCCTTGGGTTCAGGTGATTCAGGGATTTGAGCAGGCGCTGGTACATCAGAAACGCTCCGGATGGTCGTGCACGGCTTGCCACAGGGTCGGCAGGAAGATCTCGGCCACCAGCACGCTCAGCGGCCCGCGATCGAAGCGCGAGCGGCGCGCCCACAGTTGATCGGCCTGGTCCGCCGGGGGCAGCCATTCCCGTGGGTAGCGGCGTACCTCGATGGCCTGGCGCGTGAAGGCGTGGTCACAAAACAGCAATTCCCCGAGAGACCGGCTGCCCAACTCATCCATGTGCAAGCCGTCGCCCTGCAAGGCGCTGCGGGCCGCCACGCTGCGGGCAAACACCCACGGCTGGCCATGGCCACGCAAATACACCTCGCGCACCCAGCCGATGCTGGCGGCGGGCAAGTCCAGGGTGGCGCATTCGTCGTCTCGCAGTGGCTGCCAGCCTTCGAACAACGGCGTCACGCTGAAGCCATCGTCGGACAGGCGCGTCAGGCGCCGGGTCAGCGAACCTTCATCGAACAGCCAGTTGAGTGTCAGCGGCGCGGGCAGTGGGCTCAGAAGGCTCTGGGTCAGCCATCGGCAAGCATCGGGAAGGGCGTTTGAATGCGGCACGGAGGGTCATTATTGGCAGTTAATGAGGCGGCGAGCTTACCATGGTGCCCTGGACTTTTGCCGGAGTGCGCCATGCCCATGCGTCGATCATGCTTGCATCTGCGCCTGCTGATCAGTACAAAACGCCCTGAGCCGCACGGCAAGGTTGCATCTATCGACCGTCGGCCAACGCGCCTGGACCTGAGGAAACAAGTAATGAAGAAGTGGCAATGTGTCGTCTGTGGCCTGATCTACGACGAGAAAGACGGATGGCCGGATGACGGCATCGCGCCGGGCACCCTGTGGCAGGACGTCCCCGAAGACTGGCTGTGCCCGGACTGCGGCGTGGGCAAAATGGATTTCGAAATGATCGAAATCGGCTGATTGCTGATTTAAATCGCAATTCAAGAAACGTACTACAAGGAGAAAGGAATGAACGCACCTGTCGTGATCGTCGGCACGGGGTTGGCCGGTTACAACCTGGCTCGGGAGTTTCGCAAGCTCGATAGCGAAACCCCGCTGTTGCTGATCACCGCAGATGACGGGCGCTCCTACTCCAAGCCCATGCTTTCCACCGGCTTTGGCAAGAACAAGGAAGCCGACGGCCTGAGCATGGCGGAACCGGGCGCCATGGCCGAGCAACTGAAGGCCGAAGTGCGTACCCACACCCGCATCAGTGGCATCGACCCGGGCCACAAGCGCTTGTGGATCGGTGAGGAAGCGGTGGCCTATCGCGACCTGATCCTGGCCTGGGGCGCAGAAACCGTGCGGGTGCCGGTACAGGGCGACGCCGCCGAGCTGATTTTCCCGATCAACGACCTCGAAGACTACGCACGCTTTCGTGCCGCTGCGGCCGGAAAACGCCGGGTGCTGTTGCTGGGTGCCGGGCTGATCGGCTGCGAGTTCGCCAACGACCTGATCCTCGGCGGCTACGAGATCGACCTGGTGGCGCCGTGCGAGCAAGTCATGCCGACCCTGCTGCACCCGGCAGCCGCCGCAGCGGTGCAGGCCGGTCTGGAAGGCCTGGGGGCGCGTTTCCACCTGGGCCCGGTGCTCAATCGCCTGCAGCGCACCGCTGACGGCCTGGAAGCCCACTTGTCTGATGGCGAAGTGATCCAGTGTGACCTGGTGGTGTCTGCTATCGGCCTGCGCCCGCGTGTCGACCTGGCCGCCGCCGCCGGGTTGCAGATCAACCGCGGGATCATGGTCGACCGCCACCTCAAGACCTCCCACGCCAACATCTACGCCCTGGGCGACTGCGCCGAGGTCGATGGCCTGAACCTGCTGTACGTAATGCCCCTGATGAGCTGCGCCCGCGCCCTGGCCCAGACCCTGGCGGGCAACGCGACGGCCGTCAGCTACGGCCCGATGCCCGTCACGGTAAAAACCCCGGTCTGCCCGCTGGTCGTCTCGCCACCGCCACGGGGCACCGAAGGCGTGTGGAGCGTCGAAGGGCAGGGCGGCGACATCAAGGCCTTGTGCCGCGACGCCAGCGGCCGACTGCTGGGCTACGCCCTGACCGGCACGGCCGTGATGGAAAAACTGGCCCTCAACAAAGAACTTCCGCCGCTGCTGGCGTAAATGCTGGTCGTTCTGTCGGAATAAGCATCATTTTGACCGTAGAAAGGTCGCCGTGAGACTGGCGCAGGCCCCGATGGCATGCCATCCTCACTCCCGTCTGCCGCAGAGTAGAGCCTGCGGCGCCTTGGGCGCTGCTCCGATAGAGAGCAGCACGGACATAACAACAAAAAACCGTCAAAGAGGCTTCACTTATGCGTAAACCAGAACTCGCAGCCGCTATTGCAGAAAAAGCAGACCTGACCAAAGAACAGGCCAATCGCGTACTCAACGCCGTACTCGAAGAAATCACCGGCGCGCTGCATCGCAAGGACAGCGTCACCCTGGTGGGCTTCGGCACCTTCCTGCAGCGCCACCGCGGCGCCCGCACCGGCAAAAACCCGCAAACCGGCGAGCCGGTGAAAATCAAGGCGAGCAACACCGTTGCGTTCAAGCCAGGCAAGTCGCTTAAAGACAGCGTCAATCCGTAAGTAAAGAAGCCTGCGCTACGCACATGCGAGTGTGAGCGCGGGATAAAAAATGGGCACGCCGACTGGGTCGGGTGCCCATTTTTTGTGGGTGGGCAATCCTTGCTCAATCGTTGAGCTTCAAGCTGTCCACTCGTTCTCAATACACCATTGCTGTACATCCGCAATTAGTAGCGCCGATACCGGTTGCAGATTGGGGAGTTTTTTCTCGTATTTCTTAATACTTTCAACAAAAAATGTAATGAATGCCGCACCTATTAATTTGCGCTGAGCAGCTATGTCTTTTTTCAGTGGAACAAAATCTTCCTCGTCCATGGCGATATCCAGACCGAACATTTTGTCTTTTGCGTAATAACGGCAAAATGTTTTTCGTTCCAGGTTCTTCGGCAGGCATCGCATGCAGACCGCCAGTTCCCAGTCGAGGGTGGGATACTTTTTTTCAAGAATCTCACTCAGGCCATTTAGCTCGTCGGTGATTTCAAAGACCTTTGTCCAACTCGGTGAGTCCGATGTCGTATCGACTCGCATAAAGTATTCCTTATGTCAGTGCCTGCATTTGTTGCCCGGGGGTAGTTTTCCTCGGCGTTTAAAATATTTTCCGATTTTTAATCTTTCCCATACCTGCATATTGCCCTTCGTCGGTGCTGCCATAACCCTTTTGTAGGCAAGATTTTTGGATTTCAGCCACTTTTGGGTATATCGCCGATTCGGATTGACGGTTTCACCGACTTTCCAAACTTCACCTTTTTTCAAATAGACTTGGCCTATTGGCTTTTTATGGCCCCATGCCATCTCGTCATAAAAGCCGTCCTTTTTCGCAATCAGGTAATAAAGCTCGGGGGCCAGTCCCCATGGATCAATCCAGGATATTGGATTGGGGGCGTACTGATAAAAATTGAGCCCGCCGTCAAACTCAATCGGATCCGGTGTCGTAAACCGTCCCACGTCCGGATCATAAAACCTGAAAGTATTGAAATGCAGCCCCGTCTCCCGGTCCAGATACTGCCCCTGAAAGCGCAGGTTCTGTTCTTCGATGTAGTACGGCTCGCGCACTTCCTCAACCGTATTGCCCCACACACGATATGTCGCGCGCCAGACATTATGCCCGTCAGCTTCAGTCAGTTGCTCCGGCAGTCCGTTGAGGTCGTTGTGGTAGTAGCGGATTTTCTGCAGCGGCCCGGTGCCGTCAACGCGAGCCAAGGGTTCGCTGCCTTCATCTTCATAGATGTAAAGACTGGTCTGGCTGTGTTTATGCTCCTGCAATAACCGCAGCCCATCCCAGGTAAACCGGGTTTCCCCCAGGGGATAGCCGTCGTTGCCATGTTCGGTTTTCTCAATGCGTCGGCCCAACGGGTCGTAGATCATCCTGACTACGCTGCCGTTTTCATTGCGCACTTCAATCAGCCGGCTTTCTGCATCGTAGGCGAAGCGTTGCAAGCCACGCGCTGCGCTGCGTTTTTCGATCATCCGACCGAACGCGTCATAGCGATAACGCTTGTCCTGATAGGTCAGCAGTTTGTTATGCACGACCAGCCCAGCGCCTGACTGCGGGCCATCCAGCAGGTTGGCGGCGGCATCGTAGGCAAACGTTTCGCGCTGGCCGTGCAGGCTGTCCTGGCTGGCGATGATGCGGCCAGTGGCATCGTAGTGCAGCAGTTGGCGATGTTGTATGGCAGATTGCTGGTCGAACTTGCCGACCAAGTTGTCGGCAGGGTCATACTCGAACTGCTTTTGCGCTGTCGCTGGCATCAACGATGGCAGGCCTGTAAGGCGGTGTTGGCGTGAGCGTAGACGGCCGCTGCGGTCATACTCACTGCGGGTGCTGAGTCGGCCTTGGGTGCGCAGTACTTCGCGGTGCAGGCGGTCGCGTTCAAAGTCGCTGATGACCTGGCCGTCGAGATTGACCTGATGCAAGTGACCGCTGCCGTAGTACAGGCGATTGAGCCAGCGTCCGTCGGGTATCTGGGTCTGGATAAGATTACCGAGTTCGTCGTAGTGGTGCTGCAGGGTGCCCATAGAACTCTGTTCGGCAAGCATTTGGCCGAGGGCGTCGTAAGCGAAACCAAGGGCTTGGGTATTGCCCAGCAGGTCGGTGAAGGTGACGGCGGTGAGCTGGTCCAGCGGGTCGTAGGCGTAGTCGGTGCGCCCATCGTCGGTGGTTTTGGCGATCAGCCGACCTACTGCGTCACGTTCCATTTGATGGACAATGGGCGCTGGCGGCGTCTCGGGAACCAGGCCTAGCCCGTTGCCGTAGGGGGCCGGAGTGGCGGTCACCGTGGTGATATGGTCCAGTGGATTGTAGGTGTAGCTTTTGGCACTGCCATCGAGGTCTTGCTGCTCAGTCAGCCGATCCCCGGCGTCCCAGGCAAAGAGATAACGTTCGCCGTTCTCGTTGGTCAGTGCTTGCAGGCGCCCATAGCTGTCATAGCCGAACTTCACCTGCCGGCCATGAGCGTCGGTGCGCAGGCTTATCTGGCCACGTCGATTGTGCTGGTAGAGCGTGGTATGTCCGGCAGGGTCGGTGTACCCCACGAGTTGGCCGCTGACATCGCGTTGAAACAGCTCGATGCGACCGTCCGGCAGTTGGTTGCTGAGTAAGCGCCCCTGGAGGTCGTAGCTGAATTGAGTGCGCTCGCCAAGCGCGTCGGTGATCACCTGCAGATAGCCGCGCTCGTCGTAGCTGAAACGCGTGGGATAACCCGAGCAATCAATGTGTTCGACCAATTGCCCGAACGGATTCCAACGCAGTTTTTTGCTTTTACCGGAGGCGTCGATGATTTCCACGACCTGGCCGTGGGCGTCATAGCGATAGCGGGTGATGTGGCCCAGCGGGTCGGTTTCGGCAACGCAATTGCCGCGAGGATCATAGCGATACTGCCAACTGTTGCCGGCGGCGTCGGTCTCCACCAGGGGTAACGCCCAGTGTTCAAGCCACAACGTTGAATCGCTGCGGCCCAACGGGTCCGTTTCGCCGATCAGGTTGCCGGCGTCATCATGCTTGTATTCATAGCGTCCACCTTGCGGGTCGGTGGCGCTGAGAAGTTGGCGTTCGTCATTCCACTCGAACAGCCAGGTTTGCCCCAGCTTATCGCTGTATTGAATGATCTGGTGCTGAGTATTCCAATGTCGGGTGCTGACGCGCTGTAAGCCGTCGATGATACGGGTGAGGCCCGCCTTCAAGTCATAGTCGAACTGGTAGGAGTCACCTTCATCGGTCCAGTGTCGGACGACTCGCCACTCTGAGTTTTCAATCAGTGCCCATTCATAGAAGCACCGCAACCCGGTGGGTAACTGATGCTCCACCATTCGGTGCCCGGCATCGTACGTGAAGCGCCGCTGCACCTGGCCAGAGGCATCGCGCACCTCTGCCAGATTGGCCCTGGCGTCATAGCCGTAGCTGACGAGCACTTCGCGACGTTGATCTGGGAATAGGCGTTCGACGCGAGTGACGTGCTCATGTTCGCGTATCAACTCGACCTGCACCAAGTCGAAGGTATCGCGCAGGCGTACCAGGCGTCCGGCCTGGTCGTAGTCGAGATGAATGCGGTTGTCGTTGCGGTCGCCAAGTTGAATCAGGCGCAGCAGCGACGGGTTGGCTGTGGGCTCAAACAAACGATATAGGCCGTCGTCACTTTCAATCAGCAACTGCCCGTTGAGGTGCCGACGCACAGAGAGCCCTTCGCCGGGGCTGAACACCGCCCCCCCCAACGGGATCGAGCCCATGTCGATAGGGCGCCCCTGCTCGTCGGTGTAGACCAGCGCTTCACCGCCTTCTGGATGAGGTTGGATTTCGACGCATACTTCATAAGCCACACTCCAGCCTGTACCGAACAGTGTGCCTGGGCGTTCGTCGCGGCTGTTGTAGAAGCGTTGCCAGTCAATCGGCAGGATGGCGGGCAGTACAAAATCCAGTTCATCGGTGCCGCCCAGCACCTTCGCTCCCGTTGCAGCATGCACCGGATTCGACGAGCCCATGGCAGCGTTGGTCATCGCGTCCATCGCGCTGCTGACGGCCATCGAAGTAGCCCCGCCAATCAGCATGCACGGCAACTTGCTGAAGAACTTGCCCTTGCCGCCCTTGAGCATCAGTAACGCGGTGACCGCCAACCCCACGCCCGGCGTCTTGCCACTGCGTATTTCCCGCACCACCACTGACCCGCCGCCAATGGTCACGTTCGATGAAATCAACCCGGACGACACCACTGTTGCATCGCAGGTACTACGATCACCACTGCGCACCGCAGGCTGGCCATTGATCGTGACCTTATCCGAACCCTCGGCCAGGAACTGCGGAGGCATCGGTGGATGCTTCATGCAGGTGACCAAGTCCAGAGGCTTGGGCACGGCTCCTGGTGTGGGAGTAGCCACCGTGGGGCGCCACATTTGGGAGAAGAAGCTCTCGGCCATATCCAGATAACTGGCTTCTGGTTCGGGTGCGGGTTCTTCCAGTTCGGTTCCGGCTGGCGCGACATGCGAGCTGATCGCCCCCGCGGCACGTGCGGCGGGAAGGTTGTTGGTCAGGGTATCGGTGGCACCGGTGAGAATATTCGCCTGTACCGTGGGCGGAAACAGGGCGTTGCTGAAGCTGTCGCATAAATTGGTGAGGCCTTTGTCCGCCCCGCTCTTGCTCATGAGAAGGCCGACAACTGTGCCCACCACTGCGCCGAGCAGGACGCATCCGAGTCCGCCGGTAGCGACGGTGATACCGGTAGCAGCCACCACGGCAGCAGTCGCTACTGCAGTGATCGCGATATTGGCCGCCACCTCCAACACACCGCCGAGGATGTCGGCCATCATTGAGGTGTGGGAGAGCGCGTCGCCCATGCGAGCGGCCCATAGAGCATCAGACATGCATGGTGCCCATCAGGAAATCGCGTCGAACGACAATGAGTTTTTGATCGTCGCCCAGTGCGCCGCCTCGGCATCGCCCAGCTTGTCTGCCTTCACATAACTCAAGGCGAGCATCTTGCGTGTGCCCGGGATTACCAGAGCCAGTTGGTACTGGAACACCTTGTCACTGCCCTTGCTGAACTGGCTGCGGAGCTCTATGCCTTCTACTTCCTTTGTTGCACCTAGACGGACACCGACGCCCGGTTGATAGCGCAAATCCTGCACCTGTTTTTCCAGGCGTTTGAGCTGTTCGTCGAAGTTGCTGTGCAGGGTTTCGCCATCGGTGAGGAAGCTGCGGCTGATGATCAAGGAAGTGCCCAGCTCGGGGAACTTGAGGATATTGATCGTAGCGTCCTGCAGCTCGCCGGCTGGCAGTTGGAACTGAAATTCGTTAATTCGGTACGTCATGGAAAACAGGTCTCGTCAGGAGCTTTTAGGCGCGGGGAACGCGGCTTTGATATTGGCGTCGATGCTGGCTTTCATGCCCTGACCATCGGGTGTTGCGCCGGGGCCGCCGCCGTTGTTCAGGTGCAGGACGCCGCCGGTATTGAATTCGGCATCGCCGCTGGCGTGGAAGCTGATATTTACGCCACTCAGGTTGATCTGCCCGCTGGCGTTCAACTCTAGGATGCTTTTACCGCAGACCAATCGCAGGTTTTCGCCCACTTCAATCACGTAGCTCTGGCTGATGCTGTCGGTCTTTCTCTGGCCCACCGAGAGGATGTCTTGATGCTTGACGATGCGCACTCGATTGTTCCCAATCGTCACCGTCTCGTTATGCCCAATACTCTTGTTCCGGTCATGCCCCACCGAATGACTTTCATCCACCTCTACCACGATGTCCTGATTGCGCTCGGCATGGATGTACAACTGCTCCAACCCCTTCTTGTCCTCCATGCGGATTTCATTGAAGTTGGCCGGTGTGCCGCCTTTGCTGGAGCGGCTTTTCATCCCGCTTTGGGTGGCGTTTTCCGGCAGATCGTAAGGCACGGTCTGCTCGGCGTTGTACACGCGGCCGGTGATGATCGGCCGGTCGGGATCGCCTTCCAGGAAGCTCACAATCACTTCCTGGCCGATTCGCGGGATCTGCATCGAGCCCCAGTTTTTTCCGGCCCAGGACTGCGATACGCGAATCCAGCATGAGCTGTTTTCGTTGGACTGGTCGTGGCGGTCCCAATAGAAATGCACCTTGACCCGGCCATATTGGTCGGTCCAGATTTCTTCGCCCTTGGGGCCCACCACCAGCGCCGTCTGCGGGCCTTTGACGATGGGCCGGTAGGTGTTGGCCAGCGGGCGGAAACTCTGTTGTGCGTCGATGCAGGTGAGGGTGCTTTCGAACTGGGCCGAAGGCGCGCCACCGCCGCTTTCGAGGCTTTCCTGGGAGATGTAGTAGCGGGCGCCGACGATCAGGTATTCGCGGTTCTGGTCGCGGCGACTGAAGCCGGTGAGGCTGAACAGGTGGCCGGAACCCAGGCCGCGCGCATTGCCGCTGAACTCCACTTGTTCGTGCAGGGTTTGCAGGGCTTCGATGCGGGTGCGGGCGTAGTGTTCGCCGTCTTCGCTTTTGACGTAGGTGCCGGGGTAGTCGTACAGCGGGTAGTCGCCGGCGGTGTGCGGGCGCGGCATGGCCGAGCGTACGTCGATGCTCGCGCTGGGACGCTGGAAGTCGTAGTCGTTGAGCTCAAGGGAGCCGGGCTGTACTTCCTGTGCCAGGTGCCAGTTGTGCATATGGTCGCGTTCGCGCTGCTGCTCGTCCTTGGGGTAGTAAGGCACCGAGGCGTAGCCGGGCACGTTGGCGTGGGCACCGTAGGCATCGGCCAGCACCAGCACGTGGCGGTCCTGCTCGTGGCGGAAGAAGTAGTAGATGCCTTCCTGTTCCATCAGGCGGCTGACGAAATCGAAGCTGGTCTCGCGGTACTGCACGCAGTATTCCCACTCGCGGTACGGGCGGCTCAAGGCGTCTTCGAAGTCGGAAAAACCCAGGTCGCGAAACACCTGCTTGATGATCTGCGGGATGCTCAGGTTCTGGAAAATCCGGCAGTCGGAGGTGCGGCTCAGCAGCCACAACCACGGGCGCAAAGTCACCTGATAGCTGGCGAACTGGCCCAGGTCGATGTTCTGGCTGCAGCGGGCGACGATGCCGTGGAAGTGTCGCTCGCCACCGTCCGCCAGTTGCAGGTTCAGGCTCATGGGCTTGCCCAGCAACTGGTTGAGGTCGATGTTGGCGTCCAGCGAGGTCAGCTGCAGTTCGAAATTGAACAGCCGACCCAGCTCTTCGCCGCCACCCATTTCATTGAGCAGCAGCACATCCGGCCCCAGGGGGCTGGTGATCTTGGCCAGGCGTGAGGCTTGGTTGAATAACATCGGTTAACCCGTAAATAGCGTAATAACTGTAGGAACCGGCTCCAACTGTGGGAGCGGGCGTGCTCGCGAATGCGGTGAATCAGCCACTGGATGCATCAACTGATGCACCGCCTTCGCGAGCACGCCCGCTCCCACAGTTTTGATCGCATTCCGTCAGGTCAATCGTTGAAGTCGTAGTGCAATTCGTTATCCCGCGTGCTGATCCGCACCCCCGCCAGCGCCTTGCCTTCGAGCATGCGGGTGAGGAATTCGCGGCTCATGTCCGGCAGCAGGCTGTTGGTGAGGATGGTGTCGATCATCCGCCCGCCGCTTTCGGTTTCGGTGCAGCGGGACACGATCAGGTCGACCACGTCGTCGTCGTAATCGAAGGCGACTTTGTGGGTGTTCTCCACACGCTTCTTGATGCGGTTGAGTTGCAGGCGGGTGATCGCTTTCAGCATCTCGTCGCTGAGCGGGTAGTACGGAATGGTCACCAGGCGGCCGAGCAGCGCCGGCGGGAAAATCTCCAGCAGCGGCTGGCGCAGGGCCTTGGCGATTTCCTCGGGCTCGGGGATGTTCGCCGGGTCTTTGCAGACCTGGGAAATCAACTCGGTACCGGCGTTGGTGGTCAGCAGGATCAAGGTGTTCTTGAAGTCGATCACCCGGCCTTCGCCGTCTTCCATCACGCCTTTGTCGAACACCTGGAAGAAGATTTCATGCACGTCCGGGTGGGCTTTTTCCACCTCGTCCAGCAGCACCACGCTGTAGGGTTTGCGCCGCACGGCTTCGGTCAGCACGCCACCTTCGCCATAGCCGATGTAGCCCGGTGGCGCACCCTTGAGGGTGGACACGGTGTGGGCTTCCTGGAACTCGCTCATGTTGATGGTGATCACGTTCTGCTCACCGCCGTACATGGCTTCGGCCAGGGCCAGGGCGGTTTCGGTCTTGCCCACGCCGGAGGTGCCGGCGAGCATGAACACGCCAATCGGCTTGCTCGGGTTGTCGAGGCCGGCGCGGGAGGTCTGGATGCGCTTGGCGATCATCTGCAAGGCGTGGTCCTGGCCGATGATGCGTTTCTTCAGGTGCTGGTCGAGGTTGAGCACCGTCTCCAGTTCGTTGCGGGCCATGCGGCCCACCGGGATGCCGGTCCAGTCGGCGACCACCGAGGCCACGGCCTGGTAATCCACGGTCGGCAGGATCAGCGGAGTTTCACCTTGCAGGGTGCTAAGGCGTTGTTGCAGGTCTACCAATTGGGCACGCAATTGATCATCGCCGCTGTCCACGACACCGGATTTTTCACGCAACGTCGCACGGGTGGCGAGCAACTCATCCACCAGGGTTTTCTCTTCGGCCCAACGGCTTTCCAGGGTGGCCAGGCGCTCGCGTTCGGCGCTCAGCAGCGCTTCGCTGTTGGTCTGGCGCGCACCGATGGCGATGCCGATCGCGTGCTCGCGGGCGATGATTTGCAGCTCGGTTTCCAGTGCCTCGATACGGCGGCGGCTGTCGTCGACTTCTGCCGGCACCGCGTGCAGGCTGATGGCGACGCGGGCGCAGGCGGTGTCCAGCAGGCTCACGGATTTGTCCGGCAATTGACGCGCCGGAATGTAGCGGTGGGACAGCTTCACTGACGCTTCCAGCGCTTCGTCGAGGATCTGCACCTGATGGTGTTTTTCCATGGTCGAAGCCACGCCGCGCATCATCAGCAACGCCTTGTCTTCCGACGGCTCGGCCACTTGCACCACCTGGAAACGGCGGGTCAGGGCCGGGTCTTTTTCGATGTGCTTCTTGTACTCGGCCCAGGTGGTGGCGGCCACGGTACGCAAGGTGCCACGGGCCAGGGCAGGCTTGAGCAGGTTGGCCGCGTCACCGGTCCCGGCGGCGCCACCGGCACCTACCAGGGTGTGGGCTTCGTCGATAAACAGGATGATCGGTTTCGGCGAAGCCTGGACGTCTTCGATGACCTGTCGCAGGCGTTGTTCGAACTCGCCTTTCATGCTCGCGCCGGCTTGCAGCAGGCCGACATCGAGGCTGCGCAGTTCCACATCTTTCAGCGCGGGTGGTACGTCGCCGGCGACGATGCGCAGGGCGAAGCCTTCGACCACGGCGGTCTTGCCGACGCCGGCTTCACCGGTAAGGATCGGGTTGTTCTGGCGGCGACGCATGAGGATGTCCACCAGTTGGCGGATCTCTTCGTCACGCCCGACGATCGGGTCGAGCTTGCCGCTACGGGCCTGTTCGGTCAGGTCGACGGTGAAGCGCTTGAGGGCTTCCTGCTTGCCCATCGCGCTCGGGGCCATGGCGCCGCTGGCCTCGCCCGGTACAGCACCGGCGTTGAAACCGTCGCTGGCACTCAGTGCATTTTCGGGCGAGTCGCCGACGTATTCATCAAAGCGTTCGCTCAGGGCTTCGGCCTTGATCTTGTCGAACTCACCGGACAAGCCCAACAGCGCGTGGCGCAGGCTCGGCGTCTTGAGAATTCCCAGCACCAGGTAACCGGTGCGCACCTGGCTTTCGCCAAACATCAGGCTGCCGTAGACCCAGCCACGCTCGACCGCTTCTTCCACATGGGACGACAAGTCAGTGATCGACGTCGAGCCACGGGGCAGGCGGTCCAGGGCTTCGGTCAGGTCGCGGGCCAGGCGTGCCGGCTCGACATTGAACTGTCGAATGATGCGGTGCAGGTCAGAGTCCTGCAGTTGCAGCAACTGGTGAAACCAGTGGGCCAGTTCCACGTACGGGTTGCCCCGCAGCTTGCAGAACACGGTGGCGGCTTCGATGGCCTTGTAGGCCACGCTGTTGAGTTTGCCGAACAGTGCGGCGCGACTGATTTCACCCATGCTCTGGATTCCTTGAGGTGTTGGCGTGTTCGGCGTAATGCCGGGCCAGGATTAGGTCGTTGGCGTCATGCTCGGGTTGGCCGAGCCAGGTGTTGAAGCCCAGGCGGAACTGACCGTTGAGTTGCAGGGCCGGCACTTCCGGTTGTTGCAGGATCAGGTTCAGGTCCCAGTCCAGTTCGTGGCCCAGGTACTCGGCGACCCACGCCACCAGCTCGTTGAACGGCTGGCTGCCGGGCAGCATGCCCATGTAGTCATCGAGCTTCAGCGGGCCCAGGCGAATGCGGAATTTATGCTGGCGGTCCCACACGTGGCTGCCCAGGCAAAAGTCCACGCCCAGCTGGTTGGCGCTGACACTCACGCGGCTGCGTTCGGGCAGCTCCAGCCATTGGCCGACGTACTCTTCGATCTCCACCGGCAGGCCGAAGTACTCGCCGAGAATCGCCTTCAGGCCGTCCGGATAGCGGGTTTGTGCCGACAGGTGGCCGCTGTAATGCAGCTTCGCCGTGTCGGGGATCAGGCCTTGGTTGAGCAGGCTCGGGGTGCCGCGACCGCTCAATGCGGCGAGGCGCGCCGACCAGTAGTCATCGTCCGGGCGGTCATGGCTGACGGTAGGCCGCGCCTCGGCCCAGGCGCGATAAAACAGGGTCAGCAGGCGGTGGTGGAACACATCCAGGAAGCGCTTGCTGGTGCTGTCGGCGTTGTTGCGCTGGCGCTCACGCACGTACTCGGTGATGTGCAGCGGCAGCGGGCCGTTGGGGCCGCCGAGGCCGAAGAAGAACTGCTCCAGCCGTGCCGGCTGGCCTTCGGCCCCAGGTTCGACCGAGGCCAATGTGGCCGGCGCAAAGGTGCAATCGGCCTGCTGCCCGAGACGCAGCGGGTCATCCGCCAGGCGCAGGGAGTGCCCCAGGCGTGGCAGGTCCGGCGATTCGCACTCGATACGCCGCAGCGCCTGGAAGAAGTCATATTCCCAGGGCTCCTGATGCATCGCATCCAGGGTACTCACAGGGTCGGACGGCGTCCGGGCTTGGCTTTCCATCGCATGATCTCGCCGCGTTCGGTGGTACGGATCACCGTCTCGGTAAAACTGTTGATCGACACATAGCGTGCCAGGAACCGTTCAAACACCGCACCGAGCAGGAACACGCCGGTGCCGCGGAACGCGTTTTCATCAAATTCCAGAGTGATCTCAAGGCCGCGGCCAAACACGATCGGGCCGGGCATCGGCAGGCGCCGGGTCACCGCCTTGCTGCTGACTTCCCGCAGGCCTTCGATCTGCAATTGCAGGGCGGCGTCGTTGCTGTCGCCATACAGGCGCAGCAGTTCACGCAGCGCGGCGGCGCCCTGGCCTTGCTCGCTCAGCGACAGGTAGTTCAACGACAACTGGCTGATCAGGCGCCAGGCCTTGGCGTCATGGGCATGGCTGGCGCGCGGGCGGCTTGGCCCGGCGACGCAGCGCACGGCCAAGACCGGCGCACTGTCGGCCAGGGTGAAGTCGGTCTTGCCGTTGCCCACGCTCATGAACAGTGGCAAATCACGGTTGGTGCACAACGCGGTCACGCCCAGTTGGCGCAGGTCATGGCGGTACGGCGCCTGCTGGGTATCCACCAGGCTGACGAAGGTTTCGCTGCCCACATAGGTGGAGCGCGGCCCGTTGCGGCGCTGGTCGCTGGACAACACGCGGGGTTCGCGACGCACCGTGTAGTAAGCCTGGTCACGGCCATAGCGCGATGGATCGCGTACTGCATAGAACGGCAGGAACGGCTGCTCCGGTCCGGTGCCGTGGCCCGTGATGCCGCTCAAGGAGTGAATCTCGAAATCCATCGGTCGCGTGCGGTCGGCGATCACATGGTGTTCGTTGACCCGCTCGGACAAGTGAATCCGGTCCACACGCTTGGGAAACAGGTTGATTGCCGGGGTGCAGAACGGCACGAATTGCGCCTTGCCGACGCTGCCTTCCAGGCTTGGATCGTGACGGTCGAACAGCACGATCAGTTCCAGTTCCTGGCCGTCACAGCGTTTGACGGCGCGGCTCAGCTCAGCGAATTCAACGAATAGAAAACGGTGGGGCAGGGCGAAGTATTCCTGGAGCAAGCGATAGCCCTGGAATGCCCGAGGCACCACCGGCATTGCCGCATCGGCGTCGTCGAAACCCCGGGAGCGCAAGGCATCCGGCGGCAGGCGTTCAACCCAATCACCGCCGGGCTTGCGCGCGAACACCGCGCAGGCATTGCCCAGCAGTTGTTCGTAGAGGCGGAACGGTTGCTCGTCGGCACCGCTGAGGTACAGCGGCAAGTTATCCAGGGCGAGGCTGTTGAACGGCAGTTCGGCGCCGGTACGCAAGGTCAGGCGCAGGCCGGCCTTGGCCTTGGGTTCGCTGGCGGCCAACCGCCCGAGCACGGCGGACGGGTTGCCGAAGTACTCGGCCTGGGCGACCTGCAACGGCCACAGCGTCACCGGGTGCGCGGTGCGGTACTCGCAGCAGGTCTGGGTTTCGCGGCCCAAGGCGGCGCGCAGGACGGTGTCGCGGGGCAGTGGAAAACCACTGGCCAGGGAGCCTTCATCGGGATCGGCCTGCAACTGCACCACGGTCATCGACGGGGTCGGCGCCAGGTAGTGCGGGTAGGCGATCTCCAGCAGGTTGTTGGTGAAGGTCGGGTACTCGGCGTCGAGCTTGAGCTGGACCCGGGCCGTGAGATACGCAAAGCCTTCGAGCAAACGCTCGACGTACGGGTCGGCGCAGTCCATGCCGGACAGGGTCAGCCGACTGGCGATCTTCGGGTATTCCTTGGCGAACTCGGCGGCGCTTTCGCGCACGTGGTGCAGTTCCTGGTTATACAGCTCCAGCAAGCGCGGGTTCATGGGCGTCTCCGCTGGTCGGCGTTCACCACACGCACATGGCCGGACTCCAGGTCCAGGTCGGTTTGCAGCAACAGGCGCAACGGCACCGGCTGCGCCCACAGGTCGCCTTCGATCTCGAAACTCAGGGCGTTGTGGTTCATCTCACCGTGGCCGACGCGTGCCTTGACCCGCAAGGTGTGGCGCAGGATGCGCGGCTCGAAGGTGGCGATGGCTTGTCGAATCAAGGCTTCCAGGGCGCTGATGTCGACACTGGAGACACTGTTGCCCGCCAGCGCCGGCAGCCCGTAATTGACCACCGACGTACCGGCAGGCGTGTGCAGCGTGGCATCGGCGTTGAGCAGTGAAGTGGTGTTGAGCAGCCACGTCAGGTCACGCAGCACCGAGGCTTTCAATTGGCTCAGGGACAGCACGCGTTTGTCGGCGCTTTCCTTGGGATTGGTCGGGTCATCGTCGGTCAACCGGTCCAGCAGGGACGGTTGCAGGCGATCGCGGGAAGCAATTTCAGTTACCACCAAAGCAGCTCCACGGACGGGTTGCGAGAGGAACAGGGGGCTTGCAGCCGCCACTTGGGGTGGCGGCTACAGGGGCAATCAGCGTTTGGTGTTGGAGCGAATGTTCCAGCCAAACTTGATCGCGCCGCCGTCTTTGGTGCCGTCGGCTTTCTGTGGCTGGTAGTCCACCATCACCTGGGCAAAGTTCAGGGTCACGTTTTCGGTCAGGCGGTCATCGCTGCCCGAACCGCCGGTGCTCAGGGAGGTGACCAGCACTTCTTCCAGGTTGATGATCATGTACTCGACCTGGCTTTCACCGCCGGCCTTGCGCACGGTCAGCGTGACCTTGTCGATGTGCTTGCCGCTCGCGCAGTGCATCATCAGGTTGGGCGAGGCCTTGTCGACGTACTTGGTCAGCGACAGGTCCTGGATGTTCACCTTGCCCGCACCGCCGCCACCGCCCACGTGCATGTTGCCGGACTGGGCCATGCCCCAGCTCCAGTTCAACACGTCGATTTCGTCCTTGTGGGCCTTGTCCATGGACTCGCCTTTGATGTCGCCGATCTTGATGAAAATATCAACAGCCATGTTTTCTCCCTGTGTGGTCTCAGCCACAGAATTTGTTAACGCTGATCGTTCCCACGCTCTGCGTGGTAACGCATCTTGTGACGCTCTGCGTCACTGGGACGCGGAGCGTCCCGGGCGGCATTCCCACGCGGAGCGTGGGAACGAGCGACGGTATTACGCGCCTTTCGCCGAAGGCAGTTTCGATACCAGGCGCAGCGACACGGTCAGCCCTTCAAGCTGGTAGTGTGGGCGCAGGTAGAACCTGGAGTTGTAGTACCCCGGGTTGCCTTCGACGTCTTCCACGATCACTTCGGCGGCAGCCAATGGATGCTGGGCCTTGGTGGTTTCGGTGGAGTGCGCCGGGTCACCGTCGACGTAGTTGAGGATCCAGTCCTGCAACCAGCGCTGCATCTCGTCCTTCTCTTTGAAGGAACCGATCTTGTCGCGCACGATGCACTTCAAGTAGTGAGCGAAACGGCAGGTGGCGAACAGGTACGGCAGGCGCGCGGCCAGGTTGGCGTTGGCGGTGGCGTCCGGGTCATCGTATTCGGCCGGTTTCTGCAACGACTGGGCGCCGATGAAGGCGGCAAAGTCGGTGTTTTTCTTGTGCAGCAGCGGCATGAAACCGTTCTTCGCCAGTTCCGCTTCGCGGCGGTCGCTGATAGCGATTTCGGTCGGGCACTTCATGTCCACGCCACCGTCATCCGTCGGGAAGGTGTGGGCCGGCAGGTTCTCGACTTCACCGCCCGACTCCACGCCACGGATGCGCGAGCACCAGCCGAAGTGTTTGAACGAACGGTTGATGTTCACCGCCATCGCGTAAGCGGCGTTGGCCCAGGTGTACTTGGAGCTGTCGGCACCGTCGGTGTTTTCTTCGAAGGCGAAGGCTTCCACCGGATCGGTCTTGGCACCGTACGGCAGGCGCGCCAGGAAGCGCGGCATGGTCAGGCCGATGTAGCGCGAGTCTTCCGATTCACGCAGCGAGCGCCAGCCGGCGTATTCCGGGGTGGTGAAGATCTTGGTCAGGTCGCGCGGGTTCGACAGTTCCTGCCACGAGCCCATGCCCATCACGGTTGGCGAAGCGGCGGCAATGAACGGTGCGTGCATGGCGGCGCAGACTTTCGACAGCTCCCCCAGCAGCTCCACGTCGGGAGGCGACTGGTCGAAGTAGTAGTCGCCCACCAGGCAACCGTAAGGTTCGCCGCCGAACTGGCCGTATTCTTCTTCGTACATCTTCTTGAAGATCGGGCTCTGGTCCCACGCGGTGCCCTTGAATTTCTTCAGGGTCTTGTGCAGGTCCGGCTTGGAGATGTTGAGCACGCGAATCTTCAGCTGCTCATCGCTCTCGGTGTTGTTCACCAGGTAGTGCAGGCCACGCCAGGCGCTTTCCAGCTGCTGGAAATCCTGGTGATGGATGATCTGGTTGACCTGGGCGGTGAGCTTGGCGTCGATGGCGGCGATGATCGATTCGATCGACTTGATCGCGTCGTTGGACACCAGGTCGGTCTGGGCCAGAGCCTGCTCGGCCAGGGTGCGCACAGCGGTTTCCACGGCTTCGCGGGCACGCTCGGTCTTGGGTTTGAATTCTTGCAGCAGCAGGTTCGCGAACTCGCTGGCTTCTTCGGTGGTACCCAGGATCTGGGTGCCTTCGCGGGCGGTATTGTCAGTCATGATTACTGCTCCCCTGCAGGCTTGGGCGCGCTGGCAAGTGCCTGAAGCAGTGCCGGGTCCTTGATCGCCTTCATGATGATTTCTTCAGCGCCGGTCTTGCCGTCCATGTAGGTCAGCAGGTTGGCCAGTTGGGTGCGGGCTTCGAGCAGTTGCTTGAGCGAATCGACCTTGCGCGCCACAGCGGCGGGGCTGAAGTCGTCCATGCTTTCGAAGGTGATGTCCAGGCTCAGGTTGCCTTCGCCGGTCAGCTCGTTGGGCACGTGGAACGCGACGCGTGGCTGCATGGCCTTGAGGCGCGAGTCGAAGTTGTCGACGTCCACTTCAAGGAACTTGCGGTCGGCCACAGGCGCCAGAGGCTCGGCGGGCTTGCCGGCGAGATCGGCCATCACGCCCATGACGAAGGGCAGCTGGACCTTTTTCTCGGCGCCGTAGAGCTCGACGTCGTACTCGATCTGCACCCGAGGCGCACGGTTGCGCGCGATGAATTTCTGAGAACTTTGCTTCGCCACGTTGCTGCTCCTGGTCGCTTGAGCGACGGTGTTGTAACTGCGCGATCCGTACGCTTATTCGCTGTCCGGCCCGCGCAGATTTTCAAATTGGGACATGCCGTCGGGAATCAGGTTGCGCACGATGGCCGCAAAGTCGGCGTGCACCAGATTCTTCGCCCGGTTCAACAGCACCGGCAGCGGGCTCGAAGGCTCGTGCCGGGTGTAGTACGCAAGGATCTTGTCGAGGCTGCGCAGCACTTCATCGCGGCTTGCGATGTCGCCGGTCGGGCGTGCTGCAACGGGCGCGGCGGCGTATTCAACCGAGGGGGCATTGTCGTCACTGACAACCTCGGGCTCGCTGGCAGCGCCGCTGTGCGGGGCGTATTGGTTAAGTATCTGCGCGGCCTGCTTGAGCAGTTGCTTCAAGGGGCCGAGGTCCACGCCCTGGGCGGAACCGACCTGGTCGCTGACGTATTGTTCGATGGCCTCACAGGCGTCGCGGGCGGCGTTCAGCGCGTCGCGGGTGGCTTGCAGTTGCTCGGCATCGCTGTCGAGGAATGCGCCGTTAAGCTGTTCGGCACCGAGGTTTTCGCCGGGGAAACTCTGCAGCCCGCTGGCATTCAGCGCGGCGCGCAGGCTGACGGGCCCGAAGGTGCGCGAACGGGTGAGAATGGCCTCACGCAGCAGGCGGATGTTCGCGTCGCTGGCCACGCCGCTGAGGGCGTTGATGCGCACGGTGGGGTCGTTGTCGTCATCGGCATCCAGGCGCGGATGCAGGTCGGCCCAGTATTCGCGCAGCAGCGCGTTGATCAGCGCGAGTGCGTCGGCAAGCCCTGCAATGCCCTGGAGGGCGAGGGCGGCTTGCAACAGGAAATGGGTGATGCGCAGGTCTTTGCTGCGTTGCAGGAGGTCGAGACTTTGCTGCTGGATGCTGCGCCATTCCGGAGGTTCGGCAGGCAGGATCGAGTCGCCCATGCTGCGCTCGGGTTGACCCTGTGCGGCACGCTCAAGATGCAAGTAATCGGCGTCATATTCCAAGTCTTCGCCACAGGGCGAAGTCGCGGAAACGGCGGTGAGCAGCAGAGGCACATCCACTAAATTCGATCTCCCTATCAGCCCGTTAGATGACGGGCAACTCATGCATTAGTTGCGCGAGGAACTTTGCATGTTTTCTTGGTCTTATTTAGCGCTTTGACATCATGCTGATTTCAAAGTGCCATCATTGGTGTTCAAGAAGTTGTGCATTTTTGGTGTAGTACTTATGCCTTGTCAAGGTAAGCTATTCGCCCTCTATGACAGATGTGCGGTGCTTAACATCTTGTGCGACTGATCAGTCGAAGCAGGTGCCGAGGCAGGATTTTTGTCATACAGGCCGGTTAAGATCAGCAATTACGCGGGTTGAAGCAGGCTTTCAAGGTTTTGAAAGGATCTGTCGTGGATCTCTCGGAGCATTTCTCCCAGGGAACGGCCGCGCGCGAAGTATCAGCAAGGAGGCAAGATGTCGCTGTGCTTGACTATCACTAGTTATCACAAGATTACCCCTGGCCAGTGTTCTGAAAAGTCCCTGGACCAGGGAGTGATGGCTATTGGCCGCGGTTCCGAAAATGACTGGGTACTGCCTGATCCAGAACGTCTTGTTTCCACGCAACATTGCGTTATTCAGTACAAAGATGGTCGTTACTACTTAACTGATAACAGCACTAATGGAGTTGAGTTAGTGCATGCCGGTATTCGTTTGCGGCGGGGAAGCAGCGAGCCATTGCAGGACGGCGAACTGATCCGCATCGGCGATTACGAGATCCAGGCGCGTATCGATTTCAACCTGAAAGTGACAGATACCCCGTCTTTCACCGGTGACGCTTCCAACAGTTTCGAAGCCCTGATGGGCGCCGCCGTGAAGGCCCCGACGCCACCTCCGGTGATCGCGCCGCAGTTCCAGGGCGCCTCGTCGATGGACACCCTGCCGGACCTGTTCGACTTCCTCGCGCCCACCAGCGTACCGCCGGCCACCGTGCACGATCACGTGCCGGCCGAGCAGCACGACTTCCGCCCGCCGACACCGCTGCCCGTGGCTGAGCCGCCTGCGCCGGTGGTCTCGGGCTCAGTAATCCCCGAAGACTGGGATCTGTTCGGCGATGCCCCGGCACCCAGGCCTGTTGCACCGCCGCCGCCAACACCGCCACAGCCGCCGGTCATCGAGCCGCCCAAGGTCGAGCGCCCGCTCCCGGTGGCTGATGCCAGCCAGCCCGACCTGTTGCAAGCCTTCCTGCGTGGTGCGGGCCTCGATCAGTTGCGCCTGGACAAGGCCCAGGCCGAAGCCCAGATGGAAAGCATCGGCCGCAGTTACCGGCTGATGGTCGAAGGCCTGATCGACGTGTTGCGTGCCCGCAGCAGCCTCAAGGGCGAGTTCCGCATGCAGCAGACGGTGATTCAACCGGTGGAAAACAATCCGTTGAAATTCGCCCCGAATGCCGATGAAGCGCTACTGCTGCTCCTACGCCACAGCAATCAGGCGTTTATGGCACCGGACTTGGCCGTGCGCGACAGTTTCGACGATCTGCGCGCCCACCAACTGGCCGTCATGGCCGGGGTCGAAGCCGCCATCAAGCACCTGCTGACGCGCTTTGAACCGGCGCAGCTCGAAGAGCGCATGGGCAAGCCCGGCGGGCTGTCGAGCATTTTCAACGGCTCGCGCCAGGCCCAGTACTGGCAGCAGTTCACCGAGCTCTACAGCAATATTTCCCGCGAGGCCCAGGAAGATTTCCAGGACCTGTTCGGGCGTGAATTCAGCCGTGCCTACGAAGCGCACAGCAGCCGACAGCGTCACTAACAACGCAGTGCATGGAACAACGGATAGCTAAGTACGTCATTGAGGACGCAGGATGATTCCCAGGTTTTTACTCGCAGTCGCCACCGCGCTTCTGCTGACGGCGTGTGCCAAGGATGCGGCCAAGCCCGAGGCCGCCGAAGCTGAGGCAGACACCGCCGCCGTCGAGCTGCATTTCCATGCCATCGCCGGGCTCAACCCCGGCGCCAATGGCCAGGCAGCCCCGGTACGGGTGCGGATTTTCGAACTGAAAAACGCCGCCACCTTCAGCCGTTCCGACTACTTCGCCCTGGCCGATCGCGCACAGTCGACCCTCGGCCTCGACCTGCTCGACCAGGACGAAGTGGTGATCCTGCCCGGCCAGCAATTGAGCATCCAGCGCGACCTCGACCCGTCCACCCGCCAGATCGGCCTGCTGGTGGGCTATCGCGAACTGGACCGCGCCGAGTGGCGCACGGTGCTCAACGTGCCGGCACGCCAATACACTGAATACCAGATCAGCCTCGATGTGCATGCCGTGCGTGCCGACGTCGTGGTCCCCCCATCCAGCCCTGCCCAATAAGAATCGGAGCCCCCATGTCCTGGAACAATCGCGTGGTCTGGTCGGAAGGCATGTTCATCGGAACGCAGCACTTCCAGCAGCATGACCGTTACCTGGAAAACCTGATCGATGCGCGCAGCCGCCCGTTGTCGGCGGGGGCCTGGGGCTTTTCCGAACTGTTGATCGACCAGGGCCTGCTGGCCCAGGGCAAGCTGGCGATCGTCTCGGCACGTGGCCTGTTACCGGATGGCACGCCGTTCAATATCCCCCAGGACGACCTGGCGCCGAGCCCGCTGAATATCGACGACAACTTGCGCGATGGCCTGGTGTACCTGGCGTTGCCCCTCAAGCGTGCCGGCGCCCGCGACACCGTCGACGAAGGCGAGGCCCTGGAAGCCGCGCGCTATGTCAGCCAGGTGCGTGAAGTGCGCGACGACAACGCGCCCTTCGAAAACCGTGCGCCGGTGGCGGTCGGCTCCCGCGCCTTGCGCCTGTTGACCGCCCAGGATGGCATCAGCGATTACGCGGCCATTGGCCTGGTGCGCATCAAGGAAAAACGCGCCGACCGCGCCCTGGTGCTGGACGAGAGCTACATCCCGCCGGTCCTCGACGTGACGGCCAGCAAACCGCTGACCGCGTTTCGCAGCGAACTGCTGGGCCTGCTGCACCAGCGCGGCGAAGCGTTGGCCGGGCGCGTGGTGGCTTCGGGCGCCGGTGGTGCTTCGGAGATTGCCGACTTCATGCTGCTGCAACTGGTCAACCGCGCCCAGCCGCTGATCCAGCACCTGAGTCAGTTGAGCCCGCTGCATCCGGAGCGTTTCTTCAGTGAATTGGTGAGCCTGGCCGGCGAGTTCTCGACCTTCTCCACCACGGGTCGCCGCCCCCACGAATACCCGCAATACCAGCATGACGACCTGGCCCTGAGCTTCACCCCGGTGATGCAGGCCCTGCGCGAGGCGCTGTCGATGCTGATCGACAGCAAGGCCACGCCGATCCCGATTGTCGAGAAAGCCTACGGCGTGCACGTGGCGATGCTGGCCGACAAAACCCTGATCGACAGCGCCAGTTTCATCCTGGTGGTGCGCGCCGATGTGCCGGGCGAAACCCTGCGCGCACGCTTCGGCCAGCAAAGCAAAGTCGGCTCGGTGGAACACATCCGCGACCTGGTCAACCTGCAACTGCCGGGCATCGGCCTGCTGCCGCTGCCGGTGGCGCCACGGCAGATTCCGTACCACGCAGGCTCCACCTACTACGAGCTGGACCGGGGCAGCGAGCACTGGCAGCAACTGGGTAATTCCGGTGGCTTTGCGTTCCACATCGCCGGCCAGTTCCCGGGGTTGAACCTGGCTTTCTGGGCCATCCGAGGGTAATCCGCGATGCATCCGAATGACGATGACCGCACCCAGTTCATGCCGCGTCCCGGTGGCCGCGCGCCGGAGCCTGTTCGCGCAGAGCCGGCGCCGCTGTCGATGCCCGCTGCGCCGATCCTGACCGGCAAGGCCCAGGGCCTGAACCCGCTGGAAAGCGCTGCCGGCCCGTTGTTGTCGCTGCTGACGCGCCTGCGCAACACGATCTCGCACCCTGCGCCAGCGAGCCTGCGTGCGCAGTTGCTGGCTTACCTGCGCCAGTTCGAAGAACGTGCCGAGGCGGCCGGCGTGGCCCGCAACGATGTGCTGCTGGCGCGTTACGCGCTGTGCACCGCCCTCGATGAAGCCGTGCTGAGTACGCCGTGGGGCAGTGCCAGTGACTGGGGCAAGCAGAGCCTGCTGATCACCGTGCACAACGAAGCCTGGGGCGGCGAAAAGGTCTTCCAATTGCTGGATCACTGCCTGCAAAGCCCGCGGGAACGCCTGTACCTGCTGGAACTGCTGTACCTGTGCCTGTGCCTGGGTTTCGAAGGTCGCTACCGCGTGATGAACGACGGCCGTAGCCAGCTGGAAGCCTTGCGCGAGCGTACCGCGGCGGCGATTCGCAGTGCCCGTGGCGAACATGAGCGCGAGCTGTCGCCCCATTGGCGCGGCGTAACCGTGGCCCGTGATCGCCTGGCGCAGTTCATGCCGCCGTGGATCGCCGTGGCCATCGGCGTGGCATTGTTGCTGGCGTTGCTGTTCGGATTGCGGATGAAACTGGCGTCGGATGCCGAGCCGGTGTTCAAGAATATTCATGCCCTGGGCGAGATCCCGGTGCAGGCCATCGACCGTCCGGTGGCCCAGCCGAAAATCATCGAGCGGCCACGCCTGGCGGGCTTCCTGGTGGAAGACATCAAGGCCGGTCGCGTGGCGGTGGAAGATGCTGTCGACCGCTCCGTGGTGACCATCCGTGGCGATGAACTGTTCGCCTCGGCCAGCTCCAGCATCGTCGATGACTTCCAGCCACTGATGCTGCGCATTGCCGACGCCATCCGCAAGGTCAAGGGCCAGGTGCGGGTCACCGGCCACAGCGATAACCGTCCGATTGCGACCCTGCGCTTTCCGTCCAACTGGGCGCTGTCCGAAGCGCGAGCCAAGTCGGTGCTGGAGATTCTCGCGGCCAAGACCGGCCAGCCGGAACGCTTCAGCGCCGAAGGCCGCAGCGACACCGAGCCGGTGGCGACCAACGCCACAGCCGAAGGCCGTGCGCGCAATCGCCGGGTAGAAATCACCGTATTGGCGGAGGGCGTCGAGTGAAGGCGTTTTTCAGTTTTGTGATTCGCTGGGTGATCCCGCTGCTGGGCCTGATCGCCTTGAGCCTGATCATCTGGTTTGTGGGCCCGTTGCTCGATGTGCTGGTGCCGGAAGGGCGCCGCTGGGCGCTGATCATCCTGGTGTTCGCGGTGTGGATTGCCTACCGCGTATTCCGGATTATCCAGGCCCGGCGCCAGGCCGCCGAAGTGATGCGCAGCCTCGCGGCGGAAACCCCGCCAGACCCTGCCAGCGTCGCCACCGCCGAAGAGCTGGCGACCCTGCGCCAGCGCATGGACGAAGCCCTGGCCCTGTTGAAAAAGGCCAAGCTGGGCGGTGACGAGCGCCGCAACCTGTATGAGCTGCCGTGGTACGTGATCATCGGCCCGCCGGGCTCGGGCAAGACCACCGCGCTGGTCAATTCCGGGCTGCACTTTCCCTTGGCGGCGCAGTTGGGTGCCGGTGCGGTACGGGGCGTGGGCGGTACGCGCAATTGCGATTGGTGGTTTACCGACCAGGCCGTATTGCTCGACACCGCTGGCCGCTACACCACCCAGGACAGCAACTCCACGGTGGATAAAGCCGCCTGGCTGGGCTTTCTCGACCTGCTGAAAAAGCAGCGTTCCCGGCGCCCGATTGATGGTGCGTTTATCGCCATCAGCCTCTCGGACCTGCTGCTGGGCAGCGACGCCGAGCGTGCCGCCCATGCCGCCGCGATCCGCCTGCGCATCCAGGAGCTGTACACCCAACTGGGCGTGCGCTTCCCGATCTACCTGATGCTCACCAAGCTCGACCTGGTGCCGGGCTTCATGGAGTTCTTCGACAACCTGAGCAAGGAAGAGCGCGCCCAGGTGTGGGGCATGACCTTCGCCCTGGACGACGGCAAGAACAGCGACAGCCCGCTGGCCCATCTGCAAAGCGAGTTCGCCGGCCTGGAACAGCGCCTCAACGAGCGCCTGGTGGAGCGCCTGCAACAGGAACGCGACCCGGCGCGGCGCGACCTGATCTACGGTTTCCCGCAGCAGTTCGGCGCGTTGAAGGATTGCCTGCAAGGCTTCCTCGAAGGCGTGTTCAAACCCAACGCCTTTGAAGAGCGCGTCTTGCTGCGCGGTGTGTACTTCACCAGCGGCACCCAGGAAGGCAGCCCGATTGACCGCTTGATCGGCGCCATGGCCCAGAGCATGAACCTGGACCGCCAGCACCTGGCGCGCCAGACCGGCACCGGGCGCAGTTACTTCATCGAAAAACTGTTCACCGCCGTGGCGTTTGCCGAGCGTGGCCTGGTGGGCGTCAACCCGAAGGTCGAGCGCCGTCGCAAGTGGATTGCCCGGGGTGTGCTGGCCGCAACCGTGGCGCTGGTACTGGTCGTCAGCACGTTGTGGTGGGTGAGTTATCGCGCCAACCAGGCCTACATCGCCCAGGTTGACCAGAAGGTCGCGCCGTTGGGCCAGACCGTGCAGAACCTCAGCCCGGCACAGCGCGAAGTACTCGCGGTGCTGCCCCTGCTTAACGCCGTGAAGAACCTCGCGGGCGACTCGCCGAGCTGGTCCGAAGGCTTGGGCCTGTATCAGGGCGACATGCTCGAAGCCGAATCCTCCAGCGTCTACCGCAAGCTGTTGATCGCCGTGTTCGCACCCCGTTTGGTGACGCGCATCGAAGAGCAACTGCACGGCGGCGGCAATTCCGACTTCCTCTACGAAGGTTTGAAGGCCTACCTGATGCTCGCCGACAGCGAGCATTACGACCCGGACTTCATCAAGGCCTGGATCGCCCTCGACTGGGACCGCAACCTGCCGCGCGACCTGCCGGCGGACCAACGCCAGGCATTGATCGGGCACTTGCAGACCTTGTTCGAGCGGCATCCGCCCAGCGCCCGGCTTGACCCGCGCTTGATCGACGACCTGCGCCGGCAACTGCAGCAACTGCCGGTGGCCCAGCGCGTCTACGACCGCATCAAGCGCCAGAAACTGCCGGAAGGCGTGCCGGACTTTCGCATCAACGAAGCGGCGGGCCGCGATGCCGCGCTGGTGTTCAGTCGCAAGAGCGGCAAGCCGTTGGGCGAACCGTTGAGCGGTTTCTTCACCGCCAAGGGTTATCGCCAGGGCTTCCTGCTGACCAGCCTGAACCAGACCGGCACCCTCGCTGAAGAGCAATGGGTGCTGGGCCGCGAGCCGGCCGATCAACAGAACGTGGTCAGCCTCGCGGCGGACGTGCGTCGCCTTTACTTCCAGGACTATCAACGCCAGTGGGACGCCTTGCTGGCGGACATCGACTTTGTGCCGATCACCAGCGTGGCCCAGGCGGCCGACGTTTTGCGGGTGATTTCCGGGCCGACCTCGCCGCTGAAGAAGCTGTTGGTGGCAGTCTCCAAGGAGACCGATCTGCAGGCGGAAGAACGCTTGCTGGCCGCCAAGGGCGCGCCGGTGGAAGGTGGCGTGGACAAGCTCAAGGAACGCCTCGGCAGCCTGCTTGGCCAGGACCAGCCAACTGCGAATGCACCAGCGGCCAGTGAAGACCCGGTGACGGCGCACTTCGCCGAACTCAACAGCATCGTCAGCAAGAACGAAGGTGAACCGGCGGCCATTGATGGCCTGCTGGCGGACATGAATGCGTTGTATGTGCAGGTCAGCGCCATGGTCGGCGCCAGCGGCGATGCGTTGCTCGGCGAAGCGAAAAACCAGGCGGCGGCTGCGGCCACGCGGGTCAGCCTGAATGCCGAACGCCAGCCGCCGCTGGTGCAGGGCATGGTCAAGTCAGTGGTCAACTCCACCACCAACAGCATGATGGGCGGGGTGCGCAACCAGCTGAATGCGGCGTGGGTCAGCGAAGTGGTGAACGTGTATCGCCAGTCCCTGGCCGGGCGTTATCCGATGTCGCCCGGCAGTGCGCGGGACGCGACCCTGGATGACTTCGGCCAGTTCTTCGGGGTGGGCGGGGTGATGGACAATTACTTCCGCAAGTACCTGCAACCTTACGTCGACACCTCCACGCAAACCTGGCGCTGGCAGCCGGGCGCGGCGCAGAAGCTCGGCATCGCGCCGGGCGTGCTGCAAACGTTCCAGCGTGCGGCGACCATTCGGGATGCGTTTTTCCGTGCCGGTGGCACCCAGCCGATCGTGCGCTTTGAACTCAAGCCGGTGGCGATGGACGCGACCATCACCCAGTTCCTGCTGGACCTGGACGGCCAGCAACTGAGCTACGACCACGGCCCGAGCCGCCCGGTCGCGATGCAGTGGCCGAATCCCGGCAGCATTGGCGTGGTGCGCATTTCCATCATGCCGCCGTCAGCCAGCGGGCGCTCCGGTGTAACGCTGGACGGCCCGTGGGCCTGGTTTCGCCTGCTGGAGCAATCGGACCTGACCGCCGGCAATTCGCCGGACCGCTTCAACCTGCGTCTGCGGGTCGACGGCGCGAGCATCTCCTACGAGTTGCGGGCCAACAGTGCCTTCAACCCGTTCAAGAGCCGCGTGCTTAACGGCTTCAGCCTGCCGGAGCGGCTATGACCACGCTGGGTTTCTATGGCAAGTTGGCGTGCCGCGGCGACTTTGTCAGCCGCGCGCTGCCCCAGAGTTTTATCGGCCCTTGGGACAGTTGGCTGGCGTCCGGATTGCTCGCCAGCCAGACCCGCCTCGGGGCTGACTGGCTGAATGCTTACCTGGTCAGCCCATTGTGGCGCTTCGTGTTGGCGCCGGGTGTGTGCGGGCCGGACGCGGCGGTGGGCGTGGTGATGCCGAGCATCGACCGGGTGGGGCGCTATTTCCCGCTGACGGTGGCTGCGCTGTTGGATCACGACACCGACCCGGCCTCCGTCGTTGGCGGCCCGGACACCTGGTTTGAACAGGTGGAAGAGTTGTTGCTGAGCACGCTGGACGCCGGCGCCAGCTTCGAAGGTTTCAGCGGCGGGATCGAATCCCTCGGCGCTCCAGCCTGCCAACCTCGCACCTTGGGTAGTCGCTTTGCGGGCTTGCAGCGTGTAAACGCCACAGACCCGCAGGCGCGGATGACTGCGCTTGCCGAACAGGCCTGCGAAGGCGCGAGCCTGTGGTGGGGCCGTGGTTCGCAACAGATTTCTCCCGGTTTAATGCGGTGTCAGGGCTTGCCTGCTGCCGACGATTTTGCGCAATTTTTGCTCGGCCAAGAAGGTGTTGTGTAGATGCGGTCCACGTTCAAATCCGCCAGCAAAAGCCACGTCGGCATGGTTCGCCAAGTCAATGAAGACGCTTGCCTCGACCTGCCGGAAAACGGCCTGTGGGTGGTGGCCGACGGCATGGGCGGGCACGCGGCGGGGGATTACGTCAGCAGCCTGATTGTCGACAGCCTGCGCAGCATTCCCGTGGGCCGTTCTCTTGAGGAATACACGGCGGCGTTGCGCAGCGACCTGCTGCGAGTCAACGGCGCGGTGCGCGAAGAAACCGCCCACCGTGGCGTGACCATGATGGGCAGCACCGTGGTGTTGCTCGCCACCCGAGGCTTGCGCGGCGTGTGCCTGTGGGCCGGCGACAGCCGCCTGTATCGCCTGCGCGACGGCCTGCTGGAAAGCATTTCCCGCGACCACAGCTACGTGCAGGACTTGCAGGACAGCGGCCTGCTCAGCGAAGCCGATGCGCGGGTGCATCCACGGGCGAATATCGTCACCCGCGCGATTGGCGTGGAAGCACAGTTGGCGTTGTCGTCGGTCGACCTGTTGATCGCCCCCGGCGACAGTTACCTGCTGTGCAGCGACGGCCTGAACAAGACCGTCGAAGACCACGAGATCCGCGAAGTACTGAGCCATGCCGAGCCGGACGAAATCGTCCGCAGCCTGGTGCACCTGGGGCTCAATCGCGGCGCGCCGGACAACATCACCGCCATCGTTGTGAAGGTGTCGACATGAACATCATCATTCCCGGCTACGACATCGAAGGCGAAATCGGCGTTGGCGCCATGGCCAGCGTGTACCTTGCGACCCAGCGTTCCCTGGAGCGCAAGGTGGCGCTGAAGATCATGGCGGCGGCGCTGGCGGCCGACCCGAGCTTCTGCGAGCGCTTCCTGCGCGAAGGCAAGACCCTGGCGCGGCTGTCCCACCCGCACACCGTGACCATCCATGACATCGGCAATGTCGGTGAGCTGTACTACATGGCCATGGAATACCTGCCCAATGGCACGCTCAAGGAGCGCATCGCCGCGGGCCTGACGCCGGAGCAAGGGCTGACGTATATCCGCCAGATCGCCTCGGCGCTGGGTTATGCCCACGCCCAGGGCCTGGTACACCGCGATGTGAAGCCGGCGAACATTCTGTTCCGCGCGGATGGCACGGCGGTGCTGTCGGACTTTGGCATCGCCAAGTCCCTGGATGACCGCACGCAATTCACCCAGGCCGGATTTGCCGTTGGCACGCCGAGCTACATGAGCCCCGAACAGGCGCGAGGCCAGGAAATTGACGGGCGCGCCGACCTGTATGCGCTGGGCGTGGTGCTCTATGAAATCCTCGTGGGCAAGTTGCCTTACAACGGCACCGATGCGCTTTCCACAGCACTGGCACACCTGACTGAACCGCTGCCGGAATTGCCGGTGCACCACGGGCGTTATCAGGAGGTGCTGCGCAAGCTGCTGGCCAAAGACCCGGCGGAACGCTTCCCGGATGCGGCGGCGTTGTTGCGGGCGTTGGATCAGTTGCCGAAGGAAGAGCAGGTCGAGGCGACGTTGATTCGGCCTCTGCCGATTCCGGTGGCGGTCTCGAATGACCTGGCCGGACTCACGCCGGTTTCCATCGAAATCCCGACCGAAAAGCCGCAGCCACAACCCGTGCGGCAACCGGTGGTGACGCCGACGCAACACTCGGCTGTGTCCGGACAAAACCGTGGGCCGGTGCTGGCGTTGGCAGCGGTTGCCGTGGCAGTGGCGCTGGCGATTGCGGGCGCAAGTTACTGGTGGTTGAAAGATGACGCGCCAGCCGCCGCGCCGCCGGTTGCCGAGGCGGCCAAGACCATCCCGCCGCCTGCCGCGCAACCGGTAGCGGCGCAGGTCGACGGCGGTCAACGCCCGTTGCTGATGGCCGGCAAGAAAACCCTGTTCCAGCGGGTACTGAGCAAGCCCGGCGCCAAGCTTTCCCACGAAGCGGGCGGGGCGCCTGGCGAAGGTTTGCCGGCGTTTTCCGTGCTCTATGTCTACCAACGCAAGGACGTCGACGGCAGCCCCTGGCTACGGGTTGGCGCCGCCACCGACGGGCGCAGCGACGGCTGGCTGCCGGCGGCGCAAGCCAGCGACTGGAAGCAGAGCCTGGTGCTCAAGTTCACCGAGCGTTCGGGCCGGGCGCCGGTGATGTTCCTGCGCCAATCTGCGGAAGTGGAAAAGCTGCTGGCCGATCCTGCCGCAGCGAAAAACCTGCTGCTCAAGGTGCAGAAAAACAGCGAGGACAACCAGCAAGTGCTGGCCTTGGAACCGGCCGCCAGTGCTGTGCCGCAGAACCAGTTTTACCTGCTGCCGATCTTCGACTCCAAAGAGAGCTTCGACGAAAACGGCCAGCCGGTGCAGTTGCTCAACGTCGCCTCCATCGACCCGGGCAACACGCCTAATGTCATCGCCAAGGCTGTCGGCCGAACGCCGGCGATCGATGCCAGCGCCGACGCCTTCCGCACTGCGGTGGTGCTGGTGGTCGACACCACGGTGTCGATGCAGCCCTACATCGACCAGGTTCGCGACGTGGTCCACGAGCTGCAAACCCGCATCGCCGAGCGTGGCGAACTGGACAGCGTGAGCTTTGGCCTGGTGGGTTTTCGCAACAGCATCAAGAAAACCCCCGGCCTGGAGTATGTGGCCAAGACCCTGATCACCCTCGACCAAGGGCGCGACCCGCAGCGCTTCCTCGACATGGCGCGGCAGGTCAAAGCGTCGACGGTGTCCAGCCACTCGTTCAATGAAGACGCGTTCGCCGGTGTCATGCAGGCGGTGGAAGGCATGGACTGGTCCGGCTACGGCGGGCGCCTGATCCTGCTGGTGACCGACGCCGGTGCGTTGCGCAAGAACGACCCGTTCGCCACCACCCAGATGAACGAAGCCGAAGTGCGCCAGGCGGCGCTGGGCAAGCAGATCAAGATCTACGCCTTGCACCTGCGCACCGAAGCCGGGAAGAAAACCCACAGCGGCGCCGAAACCCAGTACCGGACCCTGACCGCCGATGCCAACCCGCAGATCGGCGACCTGTACACGCCGGTGCCCGGTGGCGATGTGCGCAAGTTCGGCGAGCGGGTCGACGAGATCGGCACGGTGTTCGCCAACCTGGTGCATCAGGTGCGCAGCAACACGCCGCAGCCGGTGCCGCTGCTCAGTGCCGCGCCGACCCTGGCGGACAAATCCGCCGCCGTCGGTTACGCGATGCACATGGATTTCCTCGGCCGCAAAACCGCGAGCCAGGCGCCGCAACTGGTGAGTGCCTGGACCGCCGATCGCGACCTGACCAACACCGCGCTGCCGGCCTTTCAGGTGTGCGTGATGCTGACCAAATTGCAGCTCAACGATTTGCAGCAGTCCTTGAAACTGATCGTCGACGCCGCGCGCAAAACCCAGACCTCACCGAAGGATTTCTTCCAGGAAATCGCCAGCGCCTCGGCCTATATGAGCCGTGATCCACAGGCCTTGAAAAAGGGCGGCAACCTGGCGGACGGCGGCATCCTTGGCGAATACCTGGAAGGCCTGCCGTACCGCAGCAAGTCGCTGAACATGACCCAGGATTTGTGGCTGTCGTTGAGCGTGGCCGAGCAGGAAGACTTTATCGACGAGCTGGATTCGAAGATCCGCCTCTACGAAACCTTCCATAACGATGTGGCCAACTGGGTCCGTTTCGGCGATGCCGAGCCGGGTGATGCGTTGTACCGCGTGCCGCTGTCGACGCTGCCGTAATGCTGAACTTGAGCGCAGTGCACAAGAGCCGGGGCGTTGGTGCCCAGCGCTACAGCCTGGTGATACCGGGCTTGCAACTGCGTGCGGGTGAACAGTTGGCGGTGGTCGGGCCGAGTGGCTGTGGCAAGAGCACCTTGCTGGATTTGCTCGCGCTGGTGTTGGCGCCGGATCAGGTCGGGCAGTTCGATTTCAACCGCGTCGACATTGCCGGGCTTTGGCGTAGTGATCAGCAAAGCGCGCTGGCGGACCTGCGTAGTCGGCACCTGGGTTATGTGCTGCAAACCGGTGGCCTGCTGGGCTTTCTCGATGTGCGCGGCAACATTGCGTTGTCGCGGCAACTCCTGGGTTTGAAAGACGACGGCAGCGTGGCGCGGTTGGCCGAGCAGTTGGAAATCACTGATCAGTTGGACAAGAAGCCGACGGCGTTGTCCGTCGGCCAGCGTCAGCGGGTCAGTTGCGCAAGAGCCCTGGCCCACGGTCCGCAGCTGTTGCTGGCGGATGAGCCCACCGCTGCGCTCGACCCGTTGAACGCCGAGCGGGTGATGCAGGCGCTGTTGGCCCAGGCCCGGCATAACGGCGCGTGCTGCGTGATCGCCACCCATGATGAACCCCTGGCCCGGGCCAGCGGCTTGCAGGTGCGGCGCATCAGTTGCCGTCGCGACGCCGACGGCGGCGTCACCGCCACCCTTGGGGAGGCGTGCTGATGCGTATCGCCCTGGTGACTTCCCTGGCCTGGCAGGATTACCGCAACGATGCGTGGCTGTCGGTGTGTTCGGTGCTGGCGCTGGTGGCGGTGATCGCGCCGTTGCTGGTGTTGTTCGGCCTGAAATTTGGACTGGTTAGCAGTTTGACCGAACGTTTGGAGAACGACCCGGCCACCCGGGAAATTATTCCGTTGGGCGGTGGTCGATTCAGCAGTGAATTTGTCGAGCAGCTCCGCCAGCGCAGCGACGTGGCGTTCGCCTTGCCGCGCACCCGGCAGATTGCGGCGACGGCGCAGTTGGGGGCGGTGACGGTGGAGATGCTGCCGACCGCCGCCAACGACCCATTGCTGGCCGGCCTGCCGATGCCCAAGGGCCTGGATCAGATCGTGCTGAGCCACACCGCTGCCGAAAAGCTCGGGGCAAAGGCCGGGGATTGGCTGGAGGCGAGTTTTGGGCGCCAGGTGGCGGGGCGCGTCGAGTCGCAACGCCTGCGGGTTCAAGTGCTGCAGGTAGCGCCGCTGGAAGCCTTCGCCCGGGATGGATTGTTTGCGCCCTTGGGCTTGCTGGAAGCGGCGGAAGATTATCGCGATGGCCGCGCGGTGCCGGCGTTTGGCTGGGGCGGCGAAGCGGTGGGCGTCAGCGAACAGCGGGTATACCCGGCGTTCCGTTTGTATGCGCGGCGCCTGGTGGATGTGGAGCCGCTGCGGGTGTATTTCGCCGGGCAGAATCTGTTGGTGTCGACCCAGGCCCAGACCATCGCCCAGGTGCAGTCGTTGAGCCGCAACCTGTCGATCGTGTTCTGGATCATCGCCGGGCTGGCGTTGGCGGGCGCGTTTGCCGCGATCTTTGCCGGGGCGCTGGCGTCGGTTGCACGCAAGCGCCGGGAGCTGTCGGTATTGCGGTTGTTGGGGTTTTCCACCGCCGGGTTGTTGCTGTTTGTGGTGTTGCAGGCGCTCTACAGCGCGGGGTTTGCCGCTGCATTGAGTGGGCTTTTATATGGCTTGGCAGAGTCCGGCCTGAACCAATTATTCGTGCAGGTGCCGGGCGAATACGCCAGCCACCTGCTGGCGCGTCACTACGGCCTGGCCCTGGCAGCTGTCCTCGGCGTCAGCGCCGTGGCGGCGGCGTGTGGTGGTTGGCGTGTGGCGCGTATCCAGGCTTCTGAAGGAATCAGAGATGTATAAGTTACTGGGCGCCGCCGTGGCGCTGACCCTGTCCTGCGTGGCCTGGGCCGATGAGGCGAGCGACAAGCTGGACAACCCCAAGCCGTTGCCGGATGACGTCAGCCTGCCGCTGCCCTGCGAAGGCAACATGGTGTTCCGCTATGCCTACGTGCTGGCCCAGGGCACCCTGGATGACCGCGAGATCAGCCTCGGCTACCCGTTCAGCGAAGGTGAAGCGGGCTATCAGCAGTCGTTCATTTCCGGTTATCGCCGCGACTTCATCAACGGCCAGTTCACCCTCAAGGACCTGCCCAAGGACTGGAACAAGGTCATCGCGCCGCTGATGCCGAAGACCGACGCCAAGACCCCGCTCAAGCCCATGCTGTACTTCATCGGCAAGTACGAAGTCACCGCGCGGCAATATGCGCAGGTCATGTCCCAGGCGCAATCCCTGGCCAGTGGCGAACCCGCCCCGGCGTGCGATGTACCTACCGGGATGGCGGCGCGCTTGCCCAAGGTCAAGCTGTCGCGCTTTGAAGCCGAACGTTTCTCGGCGGTGTACAGCGCCTGGTTGATGAAATATCACCGCGAGCTGTTGCCGGTGAGTGGTCGCGGTGCTTCGGCAGATGACGGCGGGCTGGGCTTTGTGCGCCTGCCTACCGAAGTGGAGTGGGAGTTTGCCGCGCGCGGTGGCCAGGCGGTCAGCCGTCAGGACCTGGAAGGCCGGCTGTTTCCACGGCGTACCGAGGGCAGCGAAAGCGATGGTCCCCTTGCCGATTACGCGGTGTTCAATCAGGTCGCGGGTGGCACCGGCCAGGCCGCACGGCTGATGCCCATCGGCACCAAGCTGCCCAACCCGATCGGCATGTTCGATGTGATCGGCAACGCGGCGGAAATGGTCCAGGAATCCTTTCAACTGGTGCACGCCGGGCGTCGTCAGGGCACCTACGGCGGGTTCGTGGTCAAGGGCGGCAACTATCTGGAAGGCGAGGGCACGCTGTTCACCGGCATGCGCCGCGAGTACCCGTTGTTCGCCGCCGACGGTACCGAACAAAGCAACGAGACCACCGGCTTTCGCGTGGCGATTGGCGCCTTGTCGGCACCGCGTTCGCGCTACAAGGAACTGTTCGCCCAGTGGCAGAAGGAAGGTCGCCTGGCCTCGCTGACCGATGCCATCGACGACGCCCAGGACCCGACCAAGCGCCTGGACAGCATCATCGCCGCCAGCGTCGACCCGCGCCTGCAAGCGGAGCTCGGCCTGGTCAACGAAGAGCTCAAGCGCAACGTCTCGCTGATCGCCCAGCAGCGCGAAGAAGCGGCCGGCAACCTGATTCAGTCCGCGGCCCTGGTGGCCGAGACCATCAACAACTACAACATCCGCCTGATCAATTTGCAGAAGAGCCGCCAGCAGGCCATCGACGCCAAGGACGAGGCCAGCGCGCAGCTGTTCGCCACGGCGATCACCAATGGGCGCAGTGCGCTGGACGGCGCGGTGGCGATCTACATCGACAACCTGGCCACCGGCACGCGCTACACAGATGCGGTGATCCAGGCGCAGTTTCAACGGATCAAGGAAGAGTTGGATCGCAAGCCGGTACTGGGCAAGAGCCTGGTGACGCGTGCGACGTTATTCGTTCGCCATGTGGGCAACTACCGCAAGCAACAGCGGGCCGACCCGGCGACGATTTTGAAGGAATTGCTCGCAGCGAGCGGTCAGCGGTCTTGACCGCTGGTTGTACAGCGAGCTTGGAAGGGACTCAGGCGGCGGTGGGCCGCGCTGGGCAAGTCAAACTTAAAAGAGAACACAACGATGATTTTTTCCCGTAAGGCGGTTTCCAAGCGTCATCTGCTGCTGATTGCCGCAGGCTTCAGCACGGTGCTGACCGGTTGCGCAACGTCGCCGACCAACAAGGTCGCCTCGACCACCAAGGTCGAGTACTACCCGAACTGCTACGAGCCGGTGCAGCACCTGCGTGCTACCGATTCGGACCTGACCAAGTCGGTGGTCACCGGTGCCGCCCTGGGTGCGGCCGGTGGTGCATTGCTGGGCGCCCTGACCGGCGACTCCGACAAGCGCGGCCGCAACGCTGCCATCGGTGCAGCGGGCGGCGCCCTGGCCGGTGGTGCTGCGGGTTACTACACCGAGCGCCAGAAGCAGATCACCGATGACAACCAGCGCATCGCCTCCTACGCCACCGACGTCAGCAAGCGTGCCTCCGACATCGACCGCAGCACCGCGTACGCCAAGGCGTCCCAGCAGTGCTACCAGAGCGCGTTCACCAAGCTGGTGGCCGACCGCAAGGCCAAGACCGTCAACGACGTTGAAGGCCGCAAGCGCCTGGCAGAAATCGTCTCGGGCCTGAAAGAGTCCAACGACCTGATCGTCGCGGTGAACGGCAAGGCCAGCGAAGACCTGAACAACTACACCCAGGCGTACGAGCAGGATCTGCAACAAGTGGGCGTACAACGTGCTGACGTGGTCACTGTTGCGACTGCCGATACCACGCCGGTGGTGACGCCAGCCAAAGGCAAGAAGCCGGTAAAAGTCGCGAAAAAGCCGGTACTGCCAACCGTGCCGAAAGAAGCCGTAGCCACCGAGAAAACCATCCAGACCGCCCAGACCAAACAAGCTGAAAGCAAGCAGGTTGCCAGCGCCGGTAAAGCGCAGATCGAAGGCACTTGCCGTGATCCGAACCTGGCGGACTGGGCACCGGTTCCTTGCCCTAACGTCTGAGGAAAGTTGTTGCTATAAGCGTTAAACGCCAGCCGATCTCCTGCTAAAACGGGAGATCGGTAGCGTTATTTGCACAAATCGTTAAACTGCTGCGGCCACCCAATAATTACACTGAGGCCGTGTGCATGAAATTTCGTTTTCTTCTCTGGATGCTTGGCCTGTTGATGGGCAAAGCCAGCCGCACCAACCCTGCGTTCCAGCAGCAGTTGGGTGACAAGGACCTGGCGTTCCAGTTGCAGACCCTCGACGGCAAGGTTGCCCGTCACTTCATCGTCAAAGACCAGCGCATTACCAGCCGCTCGGGTGTTCATCCCGCGCCTGCGTTTGCCATCGCCTTCAAAGACGCCGCCTACGGCTTCGCCACGATGCAGGCGAAGAACAAGCAACTGGCGTTCATGACGGGGATTCAGGACAAGTCGATCCAGATCAAGGGCAACCCGGCGCTGGTGATCTGGTTCCAGGGGTTGACCAAGTATTTGAAGCCGAAGAAAAAGCCCAAAGGCTAGGGGTTCTTCAGCAATACTGCGTCGCCTGCATTCGCGAGCAAGCCCGCTCCCACATTCGACCGAGTTCCAACTTTGGAATGGGATTGAATGTGGGAGCGGGCTTGCTCGCGAATACGGTGTAACAGGCGCCCGATTTATCCCTGGCTGAACTGCGAAGCCAACTCGCGCAACAACGTTTCCGCGTCCAGCACCTTGCTCACCACATCCTCTGCCTTGTCCCGGGTCAGCCCCAGGCGCTCAAGCAGTTCGTCCGGGATGGATTCATCCGGCCCCGAGCCGATGCCGCGGCTGCGCAGCAAGCGCACGGCCAGGCACACCAGGTTCGGGTATTCCGCATATTGGCCGTCGTAGGTCGGGTCGTGCTGGAAGCGCAGGGCGGTGGACAGTTCGTCCGGCATGTCCCAGTAGCGCATCAACCACGCACCAATCTGCTCGCGGCTGATGCCCAGCAGATGCTGCTCGATGTAGCTGTGGCACAGGTGCGGGTTGACCTCCAGGTGCCGGCAGATCAGTGAGAAGTGCGGCGGGAAGACGTGGGCCAGCAACAGGTAGCCGAAATTGTGCAGCAGGCCGGCGAGGTACGTCAGGCCGGCTTCCGGGCGCTGGGCGCGGGGCATGGCGCGCGTCAGGCCTTCGATGACGGCGGCGGTGTAGATCGACTGGTGCCAGTACGGCGTGGCCTGTTGCGGGTGGTCCTTGGGCAGGCTCAAGGTCTTGCCCAGGGCCAGGCCGAGTGCGAGGTTGATCACCAGGTCAAAGCCCAGCACGCGCACGATGGCGTCTTCCACCGAGCGGATCTTGCCCGGCGAGGCGTAGTAGGGCGACGCGGCCCAACTCACCACCTGGGCGGCCAGGGCCGGGTCGGTTTCGACCACGCCGGTGATGTCGTCGATGGTGGCGTTGGGGTCGACCCGCAGCTTGATGATCTTTTGCGCGGTATCGGCCAGCGGTGGAATTTCGATGGTCGCTTCCAGGCGTTGCTGGATACGGCGGGCGGTGAACGCCTGCATCGCCTGGGTGATTTCCTCGCGGTCGTCATTGGGGCGATCCAGGTTTGGCCGGATGTTGCTCAGCGGCTCGCCGAAATGCGCGGCGCTGGCCTTGGTCAGCATGCTCTTGAACGCGTCGCTGGAAATCTCCAGCAGCAGCCCGGCTTCGCCCGAGTGCACCAGCACGGTCGGCTCACGCAACAGGCTTTCTTCGTACAGGCAGGGAGAACTGGTCAGCGGCGGCAGGCCGGGCAGCAGGCTCAGGCTGTGCTTGCCGAGCATGCGCTCCAGGCGCTCCGGCGACACGGCCTTGAGGCGCCGACCGGTGAGCTCGGCGAGGCGATTAAGGTCCAGCAATTGGTTCTGTGGAAACAGCACCATGAGCGCACCCACGGCATCATCGAGCAGTACGGCTTGAACCTTCTGCGCCGGGTTCAGGCCGGGGCGTTCGGTAACTTCCGTGTAGCTGATGGCGAGCTTTGCAAGCAGCGTCCGAATCACCGAGGGTGCAGTCGGTGGAGCTGTGGCGAGGGCAACTTCTGACATGGCCTGAATCCAATTTCCTACAGTCATTGGAGTATAACCAGCTTGATACAAGTGAGGGTTGTCTAAGTGAGTCAGCCGTCACACTTGGCCGTATTGCTGCCCATGTCTCAGCCAGCGATCCAGCAGCGGGCTGACGTGTTCCGGCCAACGCTCCAGTAACGCCTGGGCCGCGTCGCGCACGGCGGGCAGCAAGTCGGCATCGCGCATCAGGTCGGCGACCTTGAATTGCAGCAGGCCGGTCTGGCGGGTGCCGAGCATCTCGCCGGGGCCGCGCAGTTCGAGGTCTTTTTCGGCGATCACGAAGCCGTCGTTGGTTTCGCGCATGATCCCCAGGCGCTGGCGACCGATCTGCGACAGCGGCGGGTGGTACAGCAGCACACAGTGGCTGGCGGCGCTGCCCCGGCCGACGCGGCCGCGCAATTGGTGCAGTTGCGCCAGGCCCAGGCGCTCGGGGTTCTCGATGATCATCAGGCTGGCGTTGGGGACGTCGACGCCGACTTCGATCACCGTGGTCGCCACCAGCAATTGCAGGTTGCCGGCCTTGAACTCGGCCATTACCGCGGCCTTTTCCACCGGCTTCATGCGACCGTGAATCAGCCCGACCTTGAGTTCACCCAAGGCGCTGGTGAGGTCTTCATAGGTGGTTTCGGCGGCCTGGCAGGTCAGCTCTTCGGATTCTTCGATCAGCGTGCACACCCAATACGCCTGACGGCCTTCGGCGCAGGCGCCGCGTACCCGTTCGATGACTTCGACGCGGCGGGTGTCGGTGACCAGCACGGTGTTGACCGGCGTTCGGCCCGGCGGCAGTTCGTCGAGGATCGAAGTGTCGAGGTCGGCGTAGGCGCTCATGGCCAGGGTGCGCGGGATCGGTGTGGCGGTCATGATCAACTGGTGCGGGCTCATGCGGCCACCCACGCCTTTCTGGCGCAGGGCCAGGCGCTGCTGCACACCGAAGCGGTGCTGTTCGTCGATGATCACCAGCGCCAGATTCTTGAACTTCACTTCGTCCTGGAACAACGCGTGGGTGCCCACCACCATCGGGGCGCCGGCGGCGATCTGCTCCAGGGCGGCTACGCGGTTCTTGCCCTTGAGCTTGCCGGCCAGCCACGCGACTTCCAGGCCCAACGGTTCGAGCCAGCGCTTGAAGGTGATGAAGTGCTGCTCGGCGAGAATCTCGGTGGGCGCCATCAGCGCCACCTGATAGCCGGCTTCGAGAGCCTGCAACGCGGCGAGGGCGGCGACCACGGTTTTACCCGCGCCCACGTCGCCCTGGATCAGCCGCAGCATCGGTTCTTTCTGGCTCAGGTCGTAGGCAATTTCGTTGCCGACCCGTTGCTGGGCGCCCGTCGGTGCAAACCCCAGGTTGGCCAGGTATTGCGCAGGCAGGCGCTTGGCCTTGGGCATGGCCGGCGCGCGCAGCGAACGCATGCTCTCGCGCAGGCGCTGCTGGGATAGTTGATGGGTCAGCAGTTCTTCGAACGCCAGGCGATGCTGGGCCCAGTGATGCCCGAGAGCCAACTCGTCGACGTCGGCATCGGCGGGTGGGTGATGCAGGTAGCGGATCGCATCATCCAGCGGCGCCAGTTGATAGTCGCGCGCCAGTTCCTGGGGCAACCAGTCGGGCAGGCTTTTTGGCCCGAGCATCGTCAGAGTCTGCATGCACAGTTGGCGCAAGCGCTGCTGGGTCAGGCCTTCGGTGAGCGGGTAAATTGGCGTGAGGGTGGTGTCTACCGGCGGCGGTTCGTCGCCGGTAATCGCGCGGTATTCCGGGTGATAGATTTCCAGCCCCGAAGCACCGGGCCGGGCTTCGCCGTAGCAGCGCACGCGGGTACCACGCTTGAGGCCTTCCTTCTGGGCGTTGCTGAAGTGGTAGAAGCGCAGGCTCAGGCCGCCGGTGCCGTCTTGCAGGCGCACGACCAAACTGCGGCGCTTGCCCATGACCACGTCGGCACCGCTGACGGTGCCTTCAACCACGGCGTCCTGCCCAGGGCGCAAGTGGCCGATGGGCACCACGCGGGTGCGGTCCTGGTAACGCAGGGGCAGGTGGAACAGCACGTCCTGGAGATTTTCCAGCCCGACCTTGGCCAACTTCTCGGCCATGGCCTCCCCGACACCCTTGAGTGCCGTCACCGATACCTGCGACAGCTCAGTCATACCGTTACTTAGCTCGCAGCAGGCGGCTTGGCCACCGAACACAGGCGGATCGAGTCGGCGAGGATTTCAATCGCTTTCGGACGCGGGAAGCTCGCACGCCAGGCAATCGCCACGGTGCGGAACGGTACCGGCGGCGTCAGTGGGCGCACGGCGATTACGCCGGGGGCGTAGTGATGGCTGTCGACCGCCGACAGCGGCAGGATCGAGATACCCAGTCCGGAGGCGACCATATGGCGAATGGTTTCCAGGGAGCTGGACTCCACGGTGGTGTGCTTGGCGCCGTCGTTGCCCTTGGTCAGGGTCGGGCAGGCTTCCAGCACCTGGTCGCGGAAGCAATGGCCTTCGCCCAGCAACAGGAGGCTCTTGTCGTTGAGCAGGCCCGCGTCGATGGTGTCTTTCTGCGTCCATGGGTGGGACGCCGGCATCAGCACGTAGAACGGCTCATCGTAGAGCGGCAGCGTCAGCACATCCGCCTCGTTGAACGGCAGGGCGATGATGATCGCGTCCAGCTCGCCGTTGCGCAGTTTGTCGCGCAGCACGTGGGTGAAGTTTTCTTCGATATACAGCGGCATCTGCGGCGCGACGCGGTGCAGTTGCGGAATCAAGTGCGGGAACAGGTACGGGCCGACGGTGTAGATGGCGCCGACTTTCAGCGGGGCGGTCAGCTGGTTCTTGCCGGCCTGGGCCAGCTCGCGAATGCTTTGGGCCTGTTCCAGAACCTTCTGGGCCTGGGCGACGATGCCTTCGCCGACGGGCGTCAGGCGCACGGCGCTTTTGCTGCGCTCGAAAATCAGCACACCGAGTTCGTCTTCAAGCTTCTTCACACCCACCGACAGCGTCGGCTGGCTGACGTGGCAACGCTCGGCCGCGTGGCCGAAGTGCTGCTCTTGGGCGAGGGTAACGATGTAGCGTAATTCTGTAAGAGTCATAGCGGGCGTCCATGAGGTTGCGGGCCAAGCATACCGGCTGCAATCGATAGACGCACGTTATCAGACAGCGTAGGGGCCGCGACACCGGTTAATCGGGTATCGCCGCCCCGTATTTCACTTTTGCGGGTACTTGAAGGTGAAGGTTTCGGTGAAGGGAGCCCACCATTCAGGCACGCCGGTTTCCTTGTCTACATGGTGGAAGAAGCCCTTGATCTGTGGGCTTTCATAGCGCAGCACCACGGTGTAGGTGCCGGGGCCGTCCATTTTCACGTTGTTGGCGTAGTGGGCGCCGTCTTTGGCCACCATCGGCAACAGCGTGCCGATTTCCTTGTAGTCGGGCGAGCCCTCCTTGACCAGTGAGTAGCTGATGGTCAGGTAGGGCACCCACTCACCGTTGGACAGGCCGTATTTGTTGTCGGCGGTGGCGTGCACATCGGTCTCAAGGTGTACCGAGTCCTTGCTCATCACCATGCCTGGCGGCATGGGCGCCATTTCGATGCCCACCAGGTACGAGGAGGCGATCTCCATGTCATTGATCTGCACCGGTCCGCCAATCGGGTATTCGCGGGCTTGGGCGAGGGAGGAAGCGGCCACGGCGCTGACGAGCAGCAGTGCGGCGGCGAAGGGGTTGCGCAGGTGTTTCATGGTGGGGCTCCTGGGGCGGTTAATGTGATTGTGTCGGGCGTGAATGCAGTAAACGGTTACCCAGCACCAGGAGCGAGAGGGTGACGAGCCACGCCACCAATTGAACGCCCAGAGGTCGGTCGGTGTAGCCCACCAGCGCGGTCAATGCGCGGCCGGTGAGGCTGCCATCGGAGACCAGCCAGGAGGTGTCCCAGAGCTGGTAGCCCCAGGCGGGAATCAGGTCGATACCGGCGAGGATCGCGGCGGCCCGGCCAGCCATGCCGGCGGCAAGCAAGGCGATCATCCAGCCGGTAATCGAGAACAGACGCTTGAGGCTGATGGCGACCAGGCCGCGGTACATCAGCCAGGACAGCGCGGCGCCGGCGACGATGCCGAGCACGCCGCCGGCCAACATCGACAGTGGGTCTGTCTGGCTGGATGCGGCGATGCCATAGAGGAACAGCACGATTTCCGAGCCTTCGCGCAGCACGGCCACGGTGATGACCACGGCCAGGGCCCAGAGTGATTTTTCACCCTTGAGTACTGAATTGCCGGCGCTGCGCAGTTGGGTCGCCAGCTCGCGACCATGACTGGCCATCCACAAGTTGTGCCAGCCCAGCATGACCACGGCGACCACCAGGATGGCCGCGTTGAAAATTTCCTGGCCGAAGCCTTGCAGCGCCTGGGTGATTGCGCCGGTAAACAGCGCCAAGATGCCGGCACCGAGCACGCCGGCTGCGATTCCGCCGCCAATGAACAGCCCACGTCTTGCCAGGCCCTGGGTGGCGGCCATCACGATGCCCACCACAATCCCGGCTTCCAGCACTTCACGAAACACGATCAACAGACAGGCCAGCATGGCTTACTCCTTGGCTGCGACGGCGGTGACCGTGCCTTTGGCCTGGTCGGGGTGGTAGTCATCGAAGAAGGTGTAGGTGCCGGGATGCAGCGGGCCGGCAAACACCGTGATGGTGTTGCCGGGGACAATGATTTTTTCGAATTTCATGTCGTAGCTTTCGAACTCGTCGACGCTTTCATCGTGGCTGGTGAGTTGAATGCGAAAGCGCTCACCGGCCGGCACCTCGAACGTCGAGGGGCTGAAGGTGTGATTCTGAATGACCAGGGTGACCAGCTGATCCGCCTGTGCGGCGACGGGGAAAGCCAGTAGGAGGAGAGCCAGCCGGGCAAGGTTGGGCATGCCGAATGTCCGCTAATGAGAACTATTCGCGGATAATTAGCGTTGTCTTTAATTGTTACAAGTGAAGATCGAGTTAGGTGTCGATTCGTTCAAGCCTGGTTCAGGTTGCGGTGATGCGCGGGGGAGGGAACAGCAGCCGTGGGCACCCGAGAGTGCCCACGGTAGGGTTTAGCGGCGACGTTTTTCGATGTTGTAAACGAATGGTGCAACGATCTCGATGCTCCCGCCTTTCAACATGTCGGCCGGCGGCTTGGGCAGCGGCTGGGCACGACGGATCATGTCGAGGGTGGCGCGGTCCAGGTCGGCGTTGCCGGAGCGGCCCACCAGTTCGTAGGACAGCACGTTGCCATCGGCATCCACCACGAAACGCAGGCGGTTCAGGCCTTCCTTGCCACGCGCCTGGGCGCCCGGCGGGTACTTCTTGTACTTCTGCAGGTGGCCCAGCAGGGTACTTTCCCAGGTGGCCTTGGCCGCGATCTGCTGCGGTGAAGGGCCCGGTTGTGGCTGGGCGGATTTTTCCGTAGGCGCGTTGTTCTGCGGAGTTTCGCTCGGCGGCTCTTCGGAAGGTTTTTCCTTGGGCGGATCGGGCTTCTTCTCCACAGGCTTGGGCGGCTGTGGTTTTGGCTTGGGCTTGACCGGCTTTGGCACCTGGATCGTCGGCTTAGGTGCCTCGGCCAGTTTCGGCAATGGCAGCTCTTCGACTGGCGCAGGCGGCTGTGGCGGCGTGATCACCTTCGGCGGGGCCGGAGGTGGTGGCGCCGGCATCGGTGCCAGGTCGATGACCATGGCGGCCGGAGGCAGCTGGACCATATGTGGCGCCGACCACTGGAGCGCGATGATGATCGCGACGGCGTGGACGCCCAGCACGACGGCAAGGCTGGTGCCATAACGCGTCAGTTTGTGGCGCGTCGTGATCATTTCTTGGCTGCCGTCTCAAGTCCGACCAGGCCTACCTTGAGGTAGCCGGCCGCCCGCAGGGCATCCATCACGCTCATCAGGTCGCCGTAGTCCACGCCCTTGTCGGCCTGGAAGAAGATGGTCGTGTCTTTCTTGCCCTGGGTCTTGGCGTCGAGCACCGCGCCCAGGGTGTCGGATTTGACTTCTTCTTCGCCCAGGAACAGACGCTGGTCCGCCTTCACGCTGAGGAATATCGGTTTCTCCGGCCGCGGCGCAGGTTTCGCGCTGGAAGCGGGTAGGTCGACCTTGATATCCACGGTGGCCAACGGTGCAGCCACCATGAAGATGATCAGCAGCACCAGCATCACGTCGATAAACGGCGTGACGTTGATTTCGTGGTTCTCGACGAGCTCGTCGTCGCCTTGATTCAAATGCAGGCCCATGGCCGATTACCCCACTTTCACCATATGCGGTTGCGAGCTGCGCTCGGTAGGCAGGTGATCGAGGTCACGGCTGACCAGCAACAGGACTTCTGCCGAAGCGTCCGACACCTGCGCCTTGTAGCCGGCGATCGAACGGGCGAAGACGTTGTAGATGACTACCGCAGGAATCGCGGCAACCAGGCCCAGTGCGGTTGCCAGCAGGGCTTCGGCGATGCCGGGCGCCACGACGGCGAGGTTGGTGGTCTGGGTTTTGGCGATGCCGATGAAGCTGTTCATGATGCCCCACACGGTACCGAACAGGCCGACGAAGGGCGCGGTGGAACCGATGGTGGCCAGCACGCCGGTGCCGTTGCTCATGTTGCGACCGCAGGCGGCAACCAGGCGCTCAAGACGGAAACTGACGCGCTCCTTGATGCCTTCCTTTTCACGGGTGTTGGCCGACAGGCGCATCTCTTCGAGTGCGTCGTGAACCAGCAGGTGCGCCAGGGTGCCCTTCTTCGCCGCGCTTTCGCTGGCTTCTTTCAGGGTGGTGGCTTTTTTCAGGTGGACGATTTCAGTGCGCAGGCGACGCTTGGCGCCCAGCAGTTCGAAGCCCTTGGCGATCCAGATGGTCCAGGTGATGATCGAAGCGATGGCCAGGCCGATCATCACGATCTTCACGATGATGTCAGCGTTCTGGTACATGCCCCACGGCGACAGGTCGTGGGCCATGCCCAGGCTGTTGTCTTCTTCCAGCACGACGCCGGAATCGTCAGCCGGAGCACCTTCGGCGGCCAGGGCCGGGTCGGTCGCGGCCGGTGCGGCGGCTGGCGCAGGAGCGTTTTGCTCTGTAGCTGGCGCGCTCGCTGCAGGCGGGGCGGCCGGCGCGGTGTTGTCGGCGAACGCGGCGGTCGGTGCCAGCAGGACGCTGAACAGCACTGCAGCAATCGCACGCCAGGCGCGGGATGGGCTGTGAGGCTTGGTTGGCGAAGCGGGGGATGTATTGCGTGTCATGCTGGCCGGACCTGAGAGAAAAAAATGAGTGAGCGTCCTTCCAGACCGTAACGGGTCGAGGACAAATGGGCGGTTATTATTGCAAGTAATTCTTGTTAACAGAAGTAATACAGTTACTTTATTTGTCGTTTTGCTGGCCGCTGGTCATCTGCGGGGGCTAACCTTGACCTTTAAGAACGGAGTTTTGTGATGTCTGCGCCTTCTGTGGTGATTGCCGGTTGCGGCGATGTCGGTAGCCGTCTGGCCACCCAATTGCTGGCCCAGGGCTGGGAGGTTCATGGCCTGCGGCGGGATATTTCGCGCCTTCCCAAGGGCGTTATCGGGATTGCCGGCGACCTGTTCAATGAAGACTGCCCCGATACCTGGCCGGTGGGCGGGGTGGATTACCTGGTGTATTGCGCGGCCGCCACCGATCACGACGAGGCGGGTTATCGTGCGGCATACGTGCAAGGGTTGCAGCATGTGCTGGAGTGGCTGAACGACTACGGCCAGGAGCCCAAGCACCTGCTGTTTGTGTCCAGCAGCAGTGTGTATGGGCAGCAGAACGGTGAGTGGGTCGACGAAAGCTCCGAGACCAAGGCAGGCGGTTATTCCGGCCAAGTCATGCTGGAAGCCGAGCAAGTGGCGTTGAATAGCGGCATTCCCGCGAGCGTGGTGCGCCTCACCGGTATCTATGGCCCGGGCCGGGAATGGCTGCTGAGCCAAGTGCGCCAGGGCTATCGCGTGGCGATTGATCCGCCTTTATATGGCAACCGGATTCACGCGGATGACGCGGCGGGTTTGCTGGCGTTTTTGCTGCAGCACGTGGAGCAGGGCGGTGTGCTGGATAAGTGCTACATCGGCGTTGACGATGCTCCGGCCCCGCTGGCCGAGGTGGTTGCCTGGTTGCGCGAGTACCTTGGCGTGACCGAATGGGCCGAGAACGCCAGCGTGCGACGCGCCGGTAGCAAGCAGTGCAGCAACGCCCGGGCCAAGGCGTTGGGCTGGGTGCCGCGTTATCCGAGTTATCGCGAAGGGTATGCGGCGATCCTGGAGGGTTGATCGCGGCGTGAAGAAAAAGGAGCCTGAGTGCTCCTTTTTTGCGTCACTGCTTTTCCAGCAACCACTGTCGTGGCCCGGGGGTAAACGAGGGTACCTCGTCGGCCTGGGCGGTGTTGATCGCCTGGAAGATCTCCAGTTGCTTGCCCTTGCGCGCAAAGATCCACGGGTTGCCCTGGCCGTTCAACTGTAGCCAGATACTGTCGTAGCCGCCGCTCATGGAGGCGCAATCGCCCGCCAGGCACAGCGAGTACTGATCGGCGCCGGGCAAGCCGGTCACCTGGCCATTGGCCTGGAACTGTACGGTGGCGCCTTCGCCAGTGCCGCTGCTGATTTTCCAGGTGCCGCCCATGTAGGCGGCGTACAGGGTGCGTTCGAAGTTGGCACCCAGTGGCGCGCCTTCGGGGGCTGGATCCTTGGCACGGGCGAACAGTTGCTCGGGCTCGTTATCATTGGCCCCTTGCAGCAGCAGCTTGCCTTTACGCTTGAGTTCAGTGGCGGAGCTGCCGTAGAAATCGACACTCCAGGCGCCGGATTTTTCACCCAGCAATTTGCCTTCAGCTACTTCAAAACCGTTGTAGTAGCGGGCCTGGGACGCTTTGGTGTTCACCTCCCATTCGAGGTTCGGACCATAGCTCTGCAGGGCTTCACGCAAAGGGCCGCCCTTGGCTGCCGCGTCGATGGCGGCCTGGTTGATCCAGGTGCCGCTCACATCCAGGTCGGCGGGATTGCTGGCGCAGCCGCCGAGCAACAGGGCGAGCAACGAAGAGGCAACGAGCGCTTTGCGCATTACGAAATCCTTCCAAGAACCAATTCGGCGCAGCCTTCCCGTGGAAGCGCTGCGCCGGATGTTTTACTCGATGACCAGAATGGCGTCCATCTCAACCTGCGCGCCCTTTGGCAGGGCGGCAACGCCGATGGCGGCGCGGGCTGGGTACGGCTGTTCGAAGTACTTGCCCATGATCTCGTTGACCTTGGCGAAGTGGCTCAGGTCGGTGAGGAAGATGTTCAGTTTGACGATGTCCTTGAACGAACCGCCCGCAGCTTCGGCAACCGACTTCAGGTTTTCGAAGACCTGGATGGTCTGGGCTTCAAAGCCTTCAACCAGCTCCATGGTTTTTGGGTCCAGTGGAATCTGGCCGGACATGTAGACGGTATTGCCCGCCTTGATCGCCTGGGAATAAGTACCGATTGCTGCTGGTGCCTTGTCGCTGGTGATAACAGTCTTGGTCATGAATGACTCCTTGTAATGGATGGGCTAGGCGCGCATGCGGGTGATGCGGATGACCCCGGTCAGGGCGCGCAGTTTCTTGATCACGCGGGCCAGGTGCACGCGATCGTGCACGCTGACCACCAGTTGGACCACGCTGATGCGGCCATCGCGTTCGTCCATGCTGATTTTCTCGATATTGCCGTCGGCCGCGTTCACGCTGCTGGCCAGCAGGGCGATCAGGCCGCGCTGGTGTTCCAGCTCGACCCGCAGCTCGACGTTGAATTCGCCAGTGACATCCTTTGCCCACGAAAGCTGGATGCATTTCTCGGGGTTGTGGCGGATTTCACTGATGTTGCGGCAGTTGTCCAGGTGCACCACCATGCCTTTGCCGGCGGACAGGTGGCCGACAATCGGGTCGCCAGGGATCGGCGTGCAGCACTTGGCGTAGCTGAGCACCAGGCCTTCGGTGCCGCGAATCGCCAGCGGGCCTTCGGGGCTTGGCAACTGTTCGCCTTCGCCCAGCAAGCGGCGCGCGACCACATAGGCCATGCGGTTGCCCAGGCCGATGTCTTCCAGCAAGTCTTCGATCAGTTCCTGGCGGTACTCGTGGAGCATCGCCTGAACGCGTTCGGCCGGGATCTTGTCCAGTGAGCTGTCGAAGCCGTTGAGCACCTTGTTCAGCAGGCGTTCGCCCAGGCTGATGGACTCGGAACGGCGTTGCAGTTTCAGGGCATGACGGATGTGGGTGCGAGCCTTGCCCGTGACCACAAAGTTGAGCCAGGCCGGGTTCGGGCGCGCGCCCGGTGCGCTGACGATCTCCACCGTGGAACCGCTTTGCAGCGGTTCCGACAGCGGGGCCAGTCGACGATTGATCCGACAGGCTATGCAGCTGTTACCCACGTCGGTGTGCACCGCGTAGGCAAAGTCGACCGCCGTGGAGCCTTTGGGCAGCTCCATGATCCGGCCTTTGGGCGTGAACACGTAGACCTCGTCCGGGAACAGGTCGATCTTCACGCTTTCGATAAATTCCAGGGAGTTGCCGGCACGTTGCTGCATTTCCAGCACGCCCTTGACCCACTGGCGGGCGCGGGCATGGGTGCCTTTTGGCTGCTCGTCGCCGGTGGATTTGTACAGCCAATGGGCGGCGATGCCGTTGTTGGCCATCTCTTCCATTTCGCGGGTACGGATCTGGATCTCGATCGGCACCCCGTGCATACCGAACAGCGTGGTATGCAGCGACTGGTAGCCGTTGGCCTTGGGAATCGCGATGTAATCCTTGAAGCGTCCGGGCAGGGGCTTGTACAAATTATGTACAGCACCCAGCACGCGGTAGCAGGTATCGACCTTGTCGACGATGATCCGGAACGCGTACACGTCCATGATCTCGTTGAAGGCCCGGCGCTTGCCGCGCATCTTCTTGTAGATGCCGTAGATGTGTTTCTGCCGGCCGCTGACTTCGCCCTCGATCTCATCGATCGCCAGGCAATGGCTCAGGGATTCTTCGATCTTGTTGACGATTTCCTTGCGATTGCCCCGGGCGCGTTTCACTGCCTGGTAGATGCGCGCGGAACGCATCGGGTGCATGGCCTTGAAGCCGAGGTCTTCGAACTCGATACGAATGGCGTGCATGCCCAGCCGGTTGGCGATGGGCGCGTAGATTTCCAGGGTTTCCTTGGCGATGCGCCGGCGTTTTTCACCGGACAGCACTTCCAGCGTGCGCATGTTGTGCAGCCGGTCGGCCAGCTTGACCAGGATCACCCGGATGTCCCGGGCCATGGCCATGGCCATCTTCTGGAAGTTTTCCGCCTGGGCTTCGGCCTTGGTCTCGAAGTTCATCTGGGTCAGTTTGCTGACCCCGTCGACCAGTTCGGCCACGGTTTCGCCAAATTGCGCACTGAGCGCTTCCTTGGCAATGCCGGTGTCTTCGATCACGTCATGCAGCATCGCGGCCATCAGGCTCTGATGGTCCATGTGCATGTCGGCAAGAATATTGGCCACGGCAAGAGGATGCGTGACATACGCCTCGCCACTGCGGCGGCGTTGGCCGTCGTGGGCTTGTTCGGCGTAGAAATACGCTCGGCGGACCAGGTTGACCTGGTCTGGGCCGAGGTAGGTCGATAAGCGATCGGCGAGGGCGTCTATGCTCGGCAAAGTATTAACTCCTGCCGTTGGCTGTGACCCCGCGCCGTGCTACGTCGACCAGGCATAGGCTTAGACGGCCTCGTTGGACTCGTCCTCGAACGCTGCAAACAGCGGTTCGTCTTCAACGATTTCGGCGTTGGCGATGAACTCGTAGCTCATCAGGCCTTCAGCGATTTCACGCAGGGCTACAACGGTAGGCTTGTCGTTTTCCCACTGGACCAGGGGCTCTTTGCCGCCAGTGGCCAGTTGACGGGCACGCTTGGTAGAGAGCATGACCAGCTCAAAGCGGTTATCCACGTGTTCTAGGCAGTCTTCAACGGTTACGCGGGCCATGGTATTCCTCGGAGCGAATGCAATATGCGCGCTGCCCGGTTGGGCGAGCGGACTGAACAGTTTAAAAAATCACCAGCGTTTAGGGAAGCGCTGATTTTTCGCAGGCCATCGCAAACGCGCTACAAGTGCCAATGTAAAGCCCCTGCAGCGGTTTTGGGAAGAGCCAATCAGCCGAGCAGTTCGGCCAATAATTTGCCGAAACGCTGCTGCTGACGCTTTTGCTGGAGCTGATTGGCGCGGAAAATCGCTTTCAGATCGTCCAGCGCGTGAGCGAAATCGTCGTTGATGATCAGGTAGTCGTAGTCGACGTAGTGGCTCATTTCACTGACGGCTTCACGCATGCGACCTTCGATGATCTCGTCGCTGTCCTGGCCACGATTGGTCAGGCGCTGGTGCAACGCTTCCAGCGAAGGCGGCAGGATGAAGATCGAGCGAGCTTTGGGCATCAGCTGGCGCACTTGCTCGGCGCCCTGCCAGTCGATTTCCAGGATCAGGTCGTGGCCTTCGTCCAGGGTCTGCTGCAGGTGGCTTTGGGAGGTGCCGTAGAGGTTGCCGAAGACCTCGGCGCGCTCCAGGAAATCACCGTGCTCGATCATCTTGACGAACTCGGTGCGCTCGACGAAGTGGTAGTGCACGCCGTTCACTTCACCCGGGCGCATGGCGCGGGTGGTGTGGGATACCGAGATGCGGATCTGCTCGTCAGCGTCGGTCAGGGCCTTGACCAAGCTGCTTTTGCCCGCGCCCGATGGGGCGGAAATGATGTACAGGGTGCCGGTGCTGTGGGTCATGTCAGGGTGCCTTACTCGATATTCTGTACTTGTTCGCGCATTTGCTCGATCAACACTTTGAGGTTGACCGCCGCCTGGGTACTGCGCGGATCAAAGGCTTTGGAGCCCAGTGTATTGGCTTCGCGGTTGAGTTCCTGCATCAGGAAGTCCAGGCGCCGACCGGCGGCACCGGCAGACTTGAGCACGCGGCGTACTTCCAGGATGTGGGTGCTCAGGCGGTCGAGTTCTTCGGCCACGTCGCTTTTTTGCGCCAGCAGGACCATCTCTTGCTCCAGGCGCACCGGATCCAGTTCGGCCTGCATGTCGGCGAAGCGGTCCAGGACCTTCTGGCGCTGGGTGGCAAGCATCTGCGGCACCAGTTCGCGCAGGGTCACCACGTCTTCTTCAATGGAGGTCAGGCGGTCGCTGATCAGGCGGGCCAGTTCGGCCCCTTCACGCTCGCGGCCGGCCTTGAGTTCTTTCAAGCCTTGGTTGAACAGGGTCAGCGCCTCGGCGTTCAACGCCTGTGGGTCAGTGGCATCGGCCACCAGCACGCCGGGCCAGGCCAGGACTTCCAGCGGGTTGATGGCGGCAGGCTGCTTGATCAGGCCGGCGATGGTTTCGGCGGCGGCGACCAATTGCGCGGCGCGCTCGCGATCCACCTGCAACGGCTTGCCGGTGGTTTCCTCGGTAAAGCGCAGGGTGCATTCCAGCTTGCCGCGGGAGATGCCCTGGCGCAGTGCCTCACGAACCGCGCCTTCGAGGTCGCGAAACGATTCCGGCAGGCGCAGGTGCGGCTCCAGGTAGCGGCTGTTGACCGAGCGCAATTCCCAGCTCAGGGTGCCTTGGACGCCGGCTTTTTCGACGCGGGCGAAGGCGGTCATGCTGTGCACCATGGAGGTACCTCGCGATGCAGTCCCGCAAACAGGCGGGCTGATGGGTAGATTGAAGCCGACAGGCTGCGAAGGCGCAGGATTGTAGCTCAAGGGGACGGGTGGCCCCAAACAGTGGCTTCGGTGCCCGGGTTTGTAACAGGATTTTTTAGCCGTGCCGATCAGGGCTGGTGGCTCTATAATGCTCGGCAGTTTTTCGTCCTCCGTACAGGTATCCCCTATGAAACGTCCAAGTGGTCGCGCTGCCGATCAGCTCCGCTCGATCCGCATCACCCGCAACTACACCAAACACGCCGAGGGATCTGTACTGGTCGAGTTTGGCGATACCAAGGTTATCTGCACCGTCAGCGTCGAAAATGGCGTGCCGCGTTTCCTCAAGGGCCAGGGCCAGGGTTGGTTGACCGCCGAATACGGCATGCTGCCGCGCGCCACCGGCGAGCGTAACCAGCGTGAAGCCAGCCGTGGCAAGCAAGGCGGCCGCACCCTGGAAATCCAGCGCCTGATCGGTCGCTCCCTGCGTGCAGCCCTGGACATGTCCAAGCTGGGCGACGTGACCCTGTACGTCGACTGCGACGTGATCCAGGCCGACGGTGGTACCCGTACTGCCTCCATCACCGGCGCCATGGTTGCCCTGGTCGACGCGCTCAAAGTCATCAAGAAACGTGGCGGCCTGAAAGGCGGCGATCCGCTCAAGCAGATGATCGCGGCTGTATCGGTCGGCATGTATCAGGGCGAGCCGGTGCTGGATCTGGACTATCTTGAAGATTCGGCTGCCGAGACCGACCTGAACGTGGTGATGACCAGCACCGGTGGTTTCATCGAAGTGCAGGGCACCGCCGAAGGCGCGCCATTCCAGCCGGCGGACCTGAATGCCATGCTGGCCCTGGCCCAGAAGGGCATGACCGAAATCTTCGAACTGCAGAACGCCGCATTGGCCGACTGATTCAATCCCAAGGAGCTACGCCATGAGTGACAGCCAACTTCCACTGCCGACACCGTCCAAGGAAGTTCGCCAGTGGGCGATGCTCTGTCATTTTGCGGCGTTCTTCGGGCTGATGTTCCCGTTCGGCAGCCTGCTGGGGCCCTTGATTCTCTGGCAGGTGAAGAAGGATGCAGACCCGTTCATTGATGACCAGGGCAAGGAAGCGCTGAATTTCCAGATCACCGTGGGCATTGCCTGGGCGGTCTGCTTCCTGCTGGGTTTTATCGTGATCGGCTTCGTGTTGATGACCGTGCTGGTGATCGGCGCGGTGGTGATGACGATCATTGCGGGCATCAAGGCCAACAAGGGCGTGGCTTATCGTTATCCGTGGACATTGCGGTTGATCAAATAACCACCGCCCACAAAAAAAACCGACAGCGATGTCGGTTTTTTTGTGCCTGGAAAAAGACCTTAGATGGTCAAGGTCCAGTCGTAGTCCACGATCAGCGGCGCGTGCTGCGAGAAGCGCGGCTGGCGTGGCAGACGTGCGCTGCGCACGAAGCGACGCAAGCCTGGCGTCAGCAGCTGGTAGTCAAAACGCCAGCCGAGGTTGAGCATCTCGGCCTGTTCGTTATCCGGCCACCAGCTGTACTGGTCGCCTTCGCGGCTGACTTCCCGCAGGGCATCGACATAGCCCATATTGCCGACAATCTCGTCCATCCAGGCCCGTTCCGGCGCCAGGAAGCCCGGTGATTGCTGGCTGTCGCGCCAGTTCTTGATATCCAGCTTCTGTTGCGCCACGTACAGCGAGCCACAGTAAATGTACTCGCGACGTTTGCGCCGCTGTTTATCCAGATAACGGGCGAAGTCGTCCATTAGCTTGAACTTCTGGTTCAAGTCTTCATCGCCATTCTGCCCTGATGGAAGCAGCAAGGTCGCAATGCTGACCTTATCGAAATCGGCTTGCAGGTAGCGCCCGTAGCGGTCGGCTGTCTCGAAGCCGAGGCCGCTGATGACCGCCTTGGGTTGCAACCGCGAATACAAAGCCACGCCGCCTTGGGCGGGAACTTCGGCATCACAGGCATAAAGGAAGTAGCCATCCAGTTGGAAGGCTGGGTCGTCCAGTTCAAAGGCGGAGGCGCGGGTGTCCTGCAGGCAGATGACGTCGGCATTCTGGGCTTGCAGCCAACTGAGCAAACCACGCTCGACTGCAGCCTGAATACCATTGACGTTCACACTGATGATCCGCATAAATGGCCCCAAAAATCGCGTGCGTGTATGATACACGCCGTCTACCTAATTAGCTAAATCCGTGGTATCTGAGGCTTTTTTCATGCAGGCGTATCAACGCGATTTTATTCGTTTTGCCATCGATCGCGGCGTATTGCGCTTCGGTGAGTTCACTTTGAAGTCCGGGCGCACCAGCCCTTACTTCTTCAATGCCGGCCTTTTCAACTCGGGTTCTGCCCTGGCGCAGCTGGGTCGTTTCTATGCGGCCGCCATCGTTGAAAGCGGCATTTCCTTCGACGTGCTGTTCGGCCCTGCCTACAAAGGCATCCCCCTGGCGGCCGCGACCGCCGTGGCGTTGGCTGAACATCACGAGCTGGATCTGCCTTGGTGCTTCAACCGCAAGGAAGCCAAGGCCCACGGCGAAGGCGGCAGCCTGGTGGGTGCGCCGCTCAAGGGCGACGTGCTGATCATCGACGACGTGATCACTGCCGGTACGGCGATTCGCGAAGTGATGCAGATCATCGCTTCCCAGGACGGCGCCAAGGCGGCCGGCGTGTTGATCGCGCTGAACCGCCAGGAGCGCGGCAACGGTGAATTGTCGGCGATCCAGGAAGTGGAACGTGATTTCGCGATTCCGGTGGTGAGCATCGTGTCCCTGAACCAGGTGTTGCAGTTCCTGGAAGATGACCCGCAGCTCAAGCAGCATTTGCCGGCGGTCAAGGCTTATCGCGAGCAGTTCGGCGTTTAGAAGATCCATGTGGGAGCGGGCTTGCTCGCGAATACGGCTTGTCAGTTGATATATGTGTCGACTGACCCGCCGCTTTCGCGAGCAAGCCCGCTCCCACATTTTTAGACCGAGTACATAGAAAAGGCCCCGTTCAATCGAATTGAACGGGGCCTTTTTGTTTACCAGCGCTTAGGGGCGCTTGCGGTTGCTGATCAGGGTACCGACACCGGTATCGGTGAAGATTTCCAGCAGGATCGCATTCGGCACCCGGCCATCCAGGATCAACGAGCTGCCAACGCCGCCTTGCACCGCTTCCAGCGCGCAGCGGATCTTCGGCAGCATGCCGCCGTAGATGGTGCCGTCGGCGATCAGGTCGTCCACTTGCTGGGTCGTCAGGCCGGTCAAGACCTTGCCTTCCTTGTCCATCAAGCCGGCGATGTTGGTGAGCAGCATCAGCTTCTCGGCCTTCAGCGCCTCGGCCACCTTGCCGGCCACGAGGTCGGCGTTGATGTTGTAGGACTCACCGTTGGCACCGACACCGATCGGCGCGATCACCGGAATGAAATCGCCTTTCACCAGCAGGTTCAGCAGGTCGGTGTTGATGCCGATCACTTCGCCCACCTGGCCGATGTCGATGATTTCCGGCTGGGTCATCTCCGGGGTCTTGCGGGTCACGGTGAGCTTCTTCGCCCGGATCAGTTCGGCGTCCTTGCCGGTCAGGCCGATGGCGCTGCCGCCATGGCGGTTGATCAGGTTGACGATGTCTTTGTTCACCTGGCCGCCCAGTACCATCTCCACCACGTCCATGGTCTGGGCGTCGGTTACACGCATGCCGTCGATGAAGTGACTCTCGATGGACAGGCGCTTGAGCAGGTCACCGATTTGCGGGCCGCCACCGTGTACCACCACCGGGTTGATCCCGACGGCTTTCATCAACACGATGTCGCGGGCAAAGCCGGTTTTCAGCTCGTCGCTTTCCATGGCATTGCCGCCGTACTTGATCACCAGCGTCTTGCCGACGTAGCGTCGAATGTAAGGCAACGCTTCGGAAAGGACCTTGGCGGTATTGGCGGCGGCTTCGCGTTCGAGGGTCATTCAGGGCTCCGGTAAAAAATCAGAACGGTAATTGGAGATCAGGGGCAACACGTTTCAACTGGGCGTGGAACACGTCCTTGATGCGCTGCAACTCAGCCTCGGTATCCGCCTCGAAACGCAGCACCAGCACCGGTGTGGTGTTGGATGCGCGAACCAGGCCCCAGCCTTTGGCGTAATCGACTCGCACACCATCAATGCTGGTCAGGTCGGCGCCTTCGCCCCATTGCGCATCGTGCAGTGCGTCAATGATGCTGAATTTGCTCTCCTCGGTCACATGGATATTGATCTCTGGCGTAGAAATATCATTCGGGAAGGTCTGGAACAGCTCCTGCGCGGTCGATTTTTCCTTGCTGAGGATCTCCAGCAGACGAGCGGCGCTGTAAATGCCGTCGTCAAAGCCGAACCAGCGCTCCTTGAAGAACACATGGCCGCTCATTTCGCCGGCCAATAGCGCGCCGGTTTCTTTCATTTTCTTTTTGATCAACGAGTGGCCAGTCTTCCACATTAGCGGGCGACCGCCATATTCCTTGATCAGCGGTGTGAGGCGGCGGGTGCACTTCACGTCGAAGATAATTTCGGCACCTGGGTTGCGCGCAACCACGTCGCGGGCAAACAGCATCAGCAGGCGGTCCGCAAACACGTTTTCGCCGGTGTCCGTCACCACGCCAACGCGGTCGCCGTCACCGTCGAAGGCCAGGCCGACGTCAGCCCCTGTCTCCTTGACCTTGGCGATCAGGTCCACCAAGTTCTCGGGCTTGCCTGGATCCGGGTGATGGTTCGGGAAGTTGCCGTCTACGTCACAGAACAGTGGGATCACTTCGCAGTTCAGGGCTTCGAGCAGTTGCGGGGCGATCACGCCGGCCGCGCCATTGCCGCAGTCCACCACCACTTTGAGGCGGCGCGCGAGTTTGACGTCGCCGGTGATTTGGTCAGAGTAGCGCTGCAGGATGTCGACTTTGGTGACGCTGCCTTCGCCGCTTGTCAGGTCGTTGGTCTTCAGGCGGGTGTGCAGGGCCTGGATCTGTTCGTTGGCGAGGGTATCGCCAGCGATGACGATCTTGAAGCCGTTGTAGTCCGACGGGTTATGGCTGCCGGTGAGCATCACGCCCGACTTGCCGGCCAGTACGTTGGCTGCGTAGTACAGCGCAGGCGTCGGCACCAGGCCCACGTCGCTGACGTGGCAGCCGCTGTCGGCCAGGCCCTGGATCAGTTGCTCGACGAGTTCGGGGCCGGACAGGCGGCCATCACGGCCTACGGAAACGTTGGGCTCGCCCTGTGCCAGGCTCTGGGAGCCAATGGCGCGGCCGATCCAGTAGGCGGTCTCGGCGGTCAGGGTCTTGGGGATCACGCCACGAATGTCATAGGCGCGGAAAATGCTGTCGGGAAATGTCGGGGCGACTCGGGCTGGGTTGCTCATTGCGGGGGGGAACTCCATCGATAAGGGGCTGGGCTGGCCTCAAGGGTGCTGACCGGCAGGCTCAAACTGAAGGGTAAGACGGCGTTTTTGGCATAGAGTTCGTGGTGCAAAAGTGCCATCGGCGCCGAAGCTCCGCCCTTTTGCCCCCTTAATGCCCTGATTTCACTGGGGAAACCTTGCTGGTAAGTTCCGCGCATTCTTCATCCTGAAAGGCCATGCGTTGGCATCAGGCCGGGTGAGGCACCCGGCTTGTTCGGCTAAGTCAATTCAGCTTAGTCAGTGGCTGCCGGAATGCCCGAAGCCACCTGCGCCGCGTTGTGTTTCGTCGAACTCTTCGACCAGCTCGAAGTGCGCCTGCACCACCGGTACCAGCACGAGTTGGGCAATGCGCTCGCCGACGGCGATATTGAACGCGGTCTGGCCACGGTTCCAGCAGGACACCATCAACTCGCCCTGGTAGTCCGAGTCGATCAGCCCCACCAGGTTGCCGAGGACGATGCCGTGTTTGTGGCCCAGGCCGGAGCGCGGCAGGATCAGCGCCGCCAGGCCCGGGTCGCCCACGTAGATCGACAGGCCTGTCGGAATCAGAATGGTCTGGCCTGGTTCAAGCACGGTGTCCTGCTTGAGCATGGCGCGCAGGTCGAGGCCGGCGGAGCCTGGTGTGGCGTAGGCCGGCAGCGGGAATTCGTTGCCGATGCGGGGGTCGAGGATCTTGGCTTGCAAAGCGTGCATGGAAATTAAACCTGGTTCAGCCGTTGGGCGATAAAAGAGATCAGTTGGCGGGCAATCTTGCCCTTGCTGGTCTGGGCGAAAACGGTAGCGTGCAACTCGCGGTCGATCACGCTGATGGCATTTTCCTCGCTGTTGAAGCCGATGCTCGGGTTGGCGACATCGTTGGCGACAATCAGGTCGAGGTTTTTGTCTTTCAATTTGCGTGCGGCATAGTCCAGCAAATGCTCGGTTTCGGCAGCAAAACCGACGCTGAACGGGCGGTCCTCACGGGTGGCGATGGTCGCCAGGATGTCCGGGTTACGGACCATTTGCAGGAGCAGGCCGTCGCCGCTTGTAGGGTCTTTCTTGAGTTTCTGCGGCGCAACCACCTCGGGGCGGTAGTCCGCTACCGCAGCCGAAGCGATGAACAGGTCGCAGGGAATCGCCGCTTCACAGGCCGCCAGCATGTCGCGGGCGCTGACTACGTCGATTCGGGTGACGCGATCCGGGGTCGGCAGATGCACCGGGCCGGTGATCAACGTCACACGGGCGCCTGCCTCGACCGCCGCTTCCGCCAGGGCAAAGCCCATTTTTCCTGAGCTATGGTTGGTGATGTAGCGCACCGGGTCGATGTTTTCCTGGGTCGGGCCGGCGGTGATCAGCACGTGCTTGCCGGTCAGGGCCAGGTGCTGGAAGCAGTCGGCGGCGCAGTGGGCCAGGTCGGTGGCTTCGAGCATGCGGCCCATGCCCACGTCGCCGCAGGCCTGGCTGCCGGAGGCCGGGCCGAAAACCTTGAGGCCGCGGCTTTGCAGGAGTTGGGTGTTGGCCTGGGTGGCCGGGTCGCGCCACATGGCCTGGTTCATGGCCGGGGCGATCGCGACGGTGGCGTCGGTGGCCAGTACCAGGGTGGTCAGCAGGTCGTCGGCAATGCCTTGGGCCAGGCGGGCGATCAGGTCGGCGGTGGCCGGGGCGATCAGCACCAGGTCGGCCCACTTGGCCAGCTCGATGTGGCCCATGGCGGCTTCGGCCGCAGGGTCCAGCAGGTCGAGGTGAACCGGGTGGCCGGACAAGGCCTGCATGGTCAACGGGGTGATGAATTCACTGCCGCCACGGGTCATGACCACGCGCACTTCGGCGCCTTGGTCGAGAAGCCTGCGAACCAGCTCTGCGCTCTTGTAGGCGGCAATGCCGCCGCCGACGCCGAGAACGATGCGTTTCCGATACAGACGCTGCATTGGCTTGCCTTTCCAGTTCAGTGATGGCGTTGCGATGCCCCCTCCCCAGGTGAAATCGCACGCAAAAAGATGGCCTAAGATACCACAGCGTCCGCCATGCAACAGCGGCGCACATGCACACGGAGGTGCCATGAGTATTCGCGATTGGCCTGCGGCAGAGCGTCCGCGGGAGAAGCTGTTGGAGCTGGGAGCGGAGAACCTTTCCGACGCGGAATTGCTGGCGATTTTCCTGCGCACCGGGGTGTCAGGCAAAAGTGCCGTGGACCTGGCGCGCCATCTGCTGGCGCAATTTGGCAGCCTTCGGGCGCTGATGGAGGCGAGGCAGCCGGTGTTCAGCCAGCATTTGGGGTTGGGGCCGGCGAAGTTCGCCCAGCTTCAAGCCGTACTGGAGATGGCGCGCCGTCATTTGGCTGAACGCCTGCGCAACGATTCGGTGCTGGAAAGCCCGGAGGCCGTGCGCGACTACCTCAAGGCACTGCTGCGCCACGAGCCTCACGAGATATTCGGCTGCCTGTTTCTCGACGCCAAGCATCGAGTGCTGGGCTTCGAAAAGCTGTTTCAAGGCACCATCGACAACGCCATCGTCTACCCGCGACAAGTGGTGAAGCGCGCGCTGGACTACAACGCCGCGGCGCTGATCCTGTGCCACAACCATCCTTCCGGCAGCCCCGAGCCCAGCATCGCTGATCGAAAATTGACCAAGGTGCTGCAAAAGGCGCTGGAGATGGTGGACGTGCGTGTGCTGGACCACATCATTGTGGGGGAGGGTGACCCGCTGTCGATGGCGGAATTTGGGTGGATGTAGGGGCTGGCATGCCAGCCCCTGGCAGGGGTCAGGGCTTGACGCTGACCTTGGAGTAATCCTGGCGCCCGAACGGGCTCACCTGATACCCCTCGACATTCTTGCGGGTCAGCGCAAACGCGGTCGGGTGCGCCAGTGGCAGCCAGAGCGCCTGTTGCTGGATCTGCGCCTGGGCCTGCTGGTACAGCTTGCTGCGCACGCCTTGTTCGCTGGTGGTCTTGCCGGCGCTGATCAGCTTGTCCAGCGCCGGGTCGCAGTAGCGGGCAAAGTTGGTGCCGGACTTCACGGCTGCGCAGGAGAACTGCGGCGTCAGGAAGTTATCCGGGTCGCCGTTGTCACCGGCCCAGCCCATGAACAGCAAGTCGTGCTCGCCGGCCTTGGCGCGGCGGATCAGTTCGCCCCACTCGATCACACGGATTTCAGCCTGGATGCCGACCTTGGCCAGGTCCGCCTGCAGCAGTTGTGCGCCCAGGCTGGGGTTGGGGTTCAGCAGGCTGCCCGACGGCCGGGTCCAGATCGTGGTCTTGAAGCCATCCTTGAGCCCGGCGCGATCCAGCAGTTGCTTGGCCTTGGCAATGTCCTGCGGATAGCCCGGCAGGTCCTTGGCATAGCTCCAGGTATTGGGTGGGTAAGGGCCGTTGGCGGCTTCGGCGGTGCCTTCGAATACGGCCTTCAGATAGCTGGCCTTGTCGAAGGCCAGGTTGATCGCCTGGCGAACTTCCGGCTTGTCCAGTGGCGGATGCTGGCTGTTGATGGCGACAAACGCGGTCATGAAGGCCGCGGTTTTCTCGACCTTCAGGTCGGCGTCTTTCTGGGCGGCATCAATATCCAGGGGCTTGGGCGACAAGGCGATCTGGCACTCGTCGCGACGCAGTCTCTGCAGGCGCACGTTGGCGTCCGGGGTGATCGCAAAGATCAGGTTATCTACCGCAGGCTTGCCGGCGAAGTAATCCGGGTTGGCCTTGTAGCGAATCGTCGCGTCCTTCTGGAAGCGCCCGAAAATGAACGGCCCGGTGCCGATAGGCTGGCTGTTGAGCTTCTCCGGGGTGCCGGCCTTGAGCAGTTTGTCGGCATATTCCGCCGGGTAGATCGAGGCAAAGCCCATGCTCAAGGCGGCGAGGAAGGTCGAATCGGCGTGGTCCAGGGTGAAGCGCACGGTCAGCGGGTCGAGGGCGTCGATCTTCTTGATCAGCGTGGGCAACTGCAGCGACTGGGCGTGGGGGAAGCCGCTCTGGGCGATCTTGTGCCAGGGGTTGGCCGGGTCGAGCATGCGCTCGAAGCTGAAGCGCACGTCTTCGGCGGTCAGGCTGCGGCTTGGCGTGAAGTAGTCGGTACGGTGGAATTTAACGTCCGGGTGCAGCTTGAAGGTGTAGGTGAGGCCGTCCGGCGACACTTCCCAGCTGTCCGCGAGGCTCGGGACCAGCTTGCCGCTGGTGGCGTCGAAGTCCACCAGGCGGTTCATCAATACGTCTGCCGAGGCGTTGGTGGTGGTCAGCGAGTTGTATTGCACCACGTCGAAGCCTTCGGGGCTGGCTTCGGTGCAGACGCTCAGGGTAGTGGCCGCCTGGGCGTGTGCAGCAATAAAAAGAGGGGCTAGCAATAGCGGTAGGGCAGCGAGGCGCATATTCGGTTTCCTTTGCAGATCGAAGGCCCATCTGCGAGTGCAGTCTGGAAAAGTCCTACCGTAGTGGGCTGATTGACAAATGACTAGCCCATTTTTGCCTGTGCTTTTGCCGCAAATACTGTTTTGATGGCGCCTCAGGTCGTTTTGCCGAGCACTTTGCAGTGCGCGCGGGCGCTGTAAATCATTCTGTGCGACGAGCGGTTAGCTTCTATAGCGGCCCACCCTGGCAACGGTTCAGGCGTCCATGGCCTGGATTTACGCGTATAAAAGTACACGGCCTGTTGTTGCACTGGGGTCTTTCTGGTATAAAGCAGCGCTCTTTTCTAGGGGCCCGGTTCCTTCGCTAGTAGGTGTAGCCGGTAAGACCCTAAAGAAACGCGGCGCCTGGCGCCAAATGACTGAGAGATTAAGCGGCCAACCCATGCCGGGTTGGGCATGTGGTTTTAGAGGGCTGAGGCATGTCGAGAGTCTGTCAAGTTACCGGTAAGGGTCCGGTGACTGGGAATAACATTTCCCACGCAAACAACAAAACCCGTCGTCGTTTCCTGCCAAACCTGCAGCATCACCGCTTTTGGGTTGAAGAAGAGAAACGTTTTGTTCGTCTGCGCGTATCTGCCAAAGGCATGCGTGTTATCGACAAGCGCGGCATCACTGTCGTGCTGGCCGAACTGCGCCGCGACGGCAAAATCTAAGGAGCTAAATCATGCGTGAATTGATTCGAATGATCTCTAGCGCCGGTACTGGTCACTTCTACACTACCGACAAGAACAAGCGTACTACCCCGGACAAGCTCGAAAAGAAAATGTTCGACCCGCGCGTTCGCAAGCACGTGATCTACAAAGAAGGCAAAATCAAGTAATTGGTTTTCTTTCTTGTGAAAAAAAGCCCGTATCTCACGATGCGGGCTTTTTTTTGTGCCTGTTAAATGATCAGGCCTTTTCTTCGAACACCACGTAGATCTTGCGGCAGGGTTCCAGCACTTCCCAGGTGCCGCTGAAGCCGGCCGGAATGACGAAGCGATCACCGGCCCGCAAGGTCTTGGCGTTGCCGTCGGCATCGCGCAACACCGAAACACCCTGCACGATCTCGCAATACTCATGCTCGGTGTAGTTGACCTTCCACTGTCCGACTTCACCTTCCCAGACCCCGGCGCTCATCTGGCCGCACGGACTGTTGTAGTGGTTGTAGACGGTTTGCTCCGGGTCGCCCTTGAGGATTTTCTCCGCAGCCGGACGGTAGCGATCAGGCTCGGTCCTGGCCTGGCTGAAGTCGACGATATTCTGGATGTTCATGGGCGTGTCCCGTCTGGCCTGCGGTTGGAGAGCTCAAAGTCTATGTTTATTAAAATGAACATCGCAAGGGCGTTTGCTGCCGTTATGTCAAATATATTGAAACATCCATCGCCGCTGGTTTAGGGTGGCAGCTGCCTTGAGCCGAACAGCTGGCTGGCCGGGCAAGAATTCTTCGAAGGTGCCTGGGTACATCGCCCGGCCCTTGTATTCAATAAGAGGAGGACACTCGCATGACCACCCTGACCCGTGCCGACTGGGAACAACGCGCCAAGGATCTGAAGATCGAAGGCCGCGCCTACATCAATGGCGAATACACCGCCGCCGTTTCCGGCGACACGTTCGAATGCCTGAGCCCAGTCGATGGCCGCCTGCTGGCAACCGTTGCCAGCTGTGACGTCGCCGACGCCCAGCGTGCCGTAGAAAACGCCCGTGCCACGTTCAATTCCGGTGCCTGGTCGCGCCTGGCGCCAGCCAAGCGCAAAGCCACCATGATCCGTTTCGCCGGCCTGCTCAAGGCCAACGCCGAAGAGCTGGCACTGCTTGAAACCCTGGACATGGGCAAGCCGATCAGCGACTCCCTGAACATCGACGTCCCAGGCGCGGCGCAAGCGCTGAGCTGGAGCGGCGAGGCCATCGACAAGATCTACGATGAAGTCGCAGCCACCCCTCACGACCAGCTGGGCCTGGTGACCCGTGAGCCCGTCGGCGTTGTCGCGGCCATCGTGCCGTGGAACTTCCCGCTGATGATGGCCTGCTGGAAACTCGGGCCGGCGTTGTCCACCGGTAACTCGGTGATCCTCAAGCCATCTGAAAAATCACCGCTGACCGCCATCCGCATCGCTGCCCTCGCGGTTGAAGCCGGCATCCCGAAAGGCGTGTTCAATGTGCTGCCGGGTTATGGCCACACCGTGGGCAACGCCCTGGCGCTGCACATGGACGTCGACACCCTGGTGTTCACCGGTTCCACCAAGATCGCCAAGCAACTGCTGATTCGCTCCGGCGAGTCGAACATGAAGCGCGTCTGGCTGGAAGCTGGCGGCAAGAGCCCGAACATCGTGTTTGCCGATGCCCCGGACCTGCAAGCCGCCGCCGAATCCGCGGCTGGCGCCATCGCCTTCAACCAGGGCGAAGTGTGCACCGCCGGTTCGCGCCTGCTGGTGGAGCGTTCGATCAAGGATAAATTCCTGCCGCTGGTGATCGAGGCCCTCAAGGCCTGGAAGCCGGGCAACCCGCTGGACCCGGCCACCACGGTCGGTGCGCTGGTGGACACCCAGCAGATGAACACCGTGCTGTCGTACATCGAAGCCGGGCATGCCGATGGCGCCAAGCTGGTGGCCGGCGGCAAGCGCACGCTGCAGGAAAGCGGTGGCACCTATGTCGAGCCGACGATTTTCGACGGCGTGACCAACGCCATGAAGATCGCCCAGGAAGAAATCTTCGGCCCGGTGCTGTCGGTGATTGCCTTCGACAGCGTGGAAGAAGCCATTGCGATCGCCAACGACACCCAATACGGCCTGGCCGCTGCGGTGTGGACGTCGAATATCTCCAAGGCGCACCTGACTGCCAAGGCCCTGCGTGCCGGCAGCGTATGGGTCAACCAGTACGATGGCGGCGACATGACCGCACCGTTCGGTGGTTTCAAGCAGTCGGGTAACGGCCGCGACAAGTCGCTGCACGCGTTCGACAAGTACACCGAGCTGAAGGCGACCTGGATCAAGTTGTAAGCCTCCAGGAACACCGCTGTAAAAAATGTGGGAGCGGGCTTGCTCGCGAATGAGGTATCACAGTCGCTGATGTATTGACTGGTACACCGCATTCGCGAGCAAGCCCGCTCCCACACTGTTTTGTGTGATCTCCAAATCATCCACAGGAGCGTGGAAATGCGTTGGGCGACCTATTTCGCCGTGTTGGCGTCGGTCTTGAGCGTGGGCCTGGCCTTGGGCGTGAGCATGCCGCTGGTGTCCCTGCGCCTGGAAAGCTGGGGCTATGGCAGCTTCGCCATCGGAGTCATGGCGGCGATGCCGGCCTTCGGTGTGCTACTGGGTGCCAAGGTCTCCAGCGGCCTGGCCTCGCGCCTGGGCACGGCGAACCTGATGCGCCTGTGCCTGTGGGCGGGAGCGATTTCCATCGGCTTGCTGGCGGTATTGCCCAGCTACCCGGTATGGCTGGTGTTGCGGCTGATGATCGGGGTGATCCTGACCATCGTGTTTATCCTCGGCGAAAGCTGGATCAACCAACTGGTGATCGAACGCTGGCGCGGCCGTCTGGTGGCGCTGTATGGCTGCAGCTATGCCTTGAGCCAGCTGTCGGGCCCGTTGCTGCTGGGCGCGCTGGGTACGGACAACGATATTGGCTTCTGGGTGGGTGTCGGCCTGCTGACGTGCTCGCCGATCCTGCTGCTGGGCCGTTCCGGTGCGCCGACTGCCGAGTCTTTCAGCGTGACCTTTGGCGACCTGCTGCGCTTCTGCCAGGGCTTGCCGGCGATTGCCTGGGCGGTGGCGTTGTTCGCCGCATTCGAGGCGATGATTCTTACGTTGTTGCCGGTGTATTGCCTGCAACAGGGTTTCACCGCCGAGATTGCTCTGGCGATGGTCAGCACGGTGGTGGTCGGTGATGCGTTGCTGCAACTGCCGATTGGCGCGCTGGCGGACTACCTGCCTCGGCGCACGCTGTTTCTCGGCTGCGCGCTGATGCTGCTGGTGACGAGCCTGGCGATTCCGCTGTTGCTCGATACGCTGATGATCTGGCCGGTGTGGGTGCTGTTCGGGGCCAGCGCCGGCGGGTTATTCACCCTGTCGCTGATCCTGATTGGCGAGCGCTACCGCGACGACGCACTGGTGCGCGCCAATGCGCATATCGCGCAGCTGTGGGGCATTGGCTGCCTGATCGGCCCGCTGGTGGCCGGTGCCGGCAGCCAGTGGATCAGCGGGCATGCGTTGCCGTTGTTGATGGCGGCGGGGGCGTTGGGGTTGGTGATCCTGTTGCTGCGCCAAGGTGCGTTCGGCGCCGCACAACCCGCCTGAACTTGAAATGCGATCACCTGTGGGAGCCGGGCTTGCCCGCGATGGCGGAGTGTCAGCACCGGATACGTAAACTGACACTCCGCCATCGCAGGCAAGCCAGCTCCCACAGGTCCCGTCGCTGTTCTTAAAGCATGCGTTCCAGCCCGACGGATGTAGCAAACCAGGCATTGAACCGGCGCCACCAACTGCCGGGTTCGCGGGTCAGGGTGTGCAGTTGGCCGTTGTCTTCGGTCACCCATACCACCTGGCCATCCTGCAGCTTCGCCTGATAGCTCAACGGGGGCGCCATGCCCTCCAGTGCCAGGTTGCGCACGTGTTCCGCCAGTTCGGGACTGTCCACCAGCACCCCGACTTCGGTGTTCCACAGCACCGAGCGCGGGTCGAAGTTGAATGAGCCGATGAAGGATTTCTCCCGATCAAAGATGATCGCCTTGCTGTGCAGGCTGGAATCCGAACCGTGGAATGTACCTTTGCGGAACAGATGAGGTCCGCTGCCGCCACCGTCTCCCGGCTGGCGACGCAACTCGTATAGCTTCACCCCGTGTTCCAGCAGCGCCTTGCGATAGGGCGCATAACCGCCGTGCACGGCCGGTACGTCGGTGGCTTCCAGGGAATTGGTCAGCAGGCTTACCGATACGCCGGCGTCCGCGCGACCGGTCAGGTACACCAGCCCGGGCTGCCCGGGCACGAAGTAAGCCGAAATCATCATCAGCTCATGGCTGACACCTTCCAGCTCCGGCGCCAGTTGGGTCGTCAGCAGCAGCCGTGGATCCGGATCGGCCTTGGCCAGCACCTTGCTCGGCGCATCCCACAGCGCCTGGTTCCAGGCCCAGATCAGCTCACGGCGCCAGATGTCCATGCGCGGCTGGGTCTTGTAGGTGCGCAGGCGGTTGTACAGGGCATGGTTTTGTTGGCGAGACTCGGCAAGGGAATCTTCCAGGCGTACGCGGGCGCTGGCCAGGTCGCCTTTGGAGGCGCTGCTGACGAAGTCACCAATGGGTTTGCTCAGGGCACTGTTCCAGTACTGATCGAAACTGTGGCCCAGTTGCTCGGCCACCGGGCCCACGCTGAGCATGTCGATATCGGTGAAGTTGAGGTTGGGCTCGGCGTCGAAATACTCATCCCCCAGGTTGCGCCCGCCGACGATGGCCACGCTGTTGTCTGCCAGCCACAGCTTGTTGTGCATGCGCCGGTGTTGCAGCGACAGGTCGAACAGCCGCGCCATGGCCCGCGTCACGCCGGTGCTGCGGCCCAGGTGCAGCGGGTTGAACAGGCGAATCTGGATCTGCGGGTGGGCGGCGAGGGTGGCGATGATCTGGTCCAGGCCGTCGCTGGTGGTGTCGTCCAGCAGGATGCGCACGCGCACGCCACGGTCGGCGGCCTTGAGCAGTTCATCCACGAGCATGCGGGTGCTGATGCCGTCGTGGACGATGTAGTACTGCAAGTCGAGGCTGGTCTGGGCGTTGCGGATCAGTTCGGCGCGGGCCATGAAGGCTTCGCTGCTGTTGGGCAGCAGGCGGAACCCGGAGCGGCCTTTGTAGGGTGCGGCCTGGGCCTGGATCGAGCGGCCGAAGGAAGATTCGCTGGCCGGCAGCGCCTCGCTGGGTGTGCGTGGCGCGTCGATGGTGGCGCAGCCGCCCAGGGCCAGGATGCCCAGCAGGAAAAACGGTAATAGCCGGTGGGTCATCAATGACATGGGTTCCGAATCAGGGCGATTGTCGGCATATGACGGCTATTTCCCGTAAAAGGTCAGTCCATCGCTTCGGCCAGCAACCGGATGGCGGTCGCGCCGACCTTGCGTACAGCCTCTTCAATCTGCGGCGTTGGTTTGGCAGCGTAGTTCATGCGCAGGCAGTTCCTGTACTTGCCGGAGGCGGAAAAGATACTTCCCACGGCAATCTGTACACCTTCATCCACCAGCAGCCGGTTGAGTTTCAGGGTATCGAAGCCTTCCGGCAGTTCCACCCACAGCATGAAACTGCCCTGGGGGCGGCTGGCGCGGGTGCCTGCCGGGAAATAGCGGCTGACCCAATCGAGCATCAGGTCGCGATTGCGCTGGTATTGCGTGCGCATCCGCCGCAAATGTGGCTCGAAATGCCCACCTTTCAGAAACTCGGCAATCGCGATCTGCGGCTGGGTCGCGGTGGAGCCGGTGCTGATGTATTTCATGTGCAGCACACGCTCCAGATAGCGACCGGGTGCTACCCAGCCAATCCGCAGGCCGGGTGCGAGGGTCTTCGAGAAAGAGCTGCACAGTACGACGCGGCCATCTTCGTCGAAGGACTTGATGGTGCGTGGCCGCGGGTAGCTGTAGGCCAGTTCGCCATACACGTCGTCTTCGATGATCGCCACGTCAAAGCGCTGGGCCAGGGTCAGCAGTGCGCGTTTGCGCGACTCCGGCATGATGTAGCCCAGTGGGTTGTTGCAGTTGGGGGTCAACTGTATGACTTTGATCGGCCATTGTTCCAGTGCCAGTTCCAGCGCTTCCAGGCTGATACCGGTGAGTGGGTCGGTGGGGATTTCCAGGGCTTTCATGCCCAGGCCCTTCAGGGTTTGCATGGCGCCGTGGAAGCTTGGCGAGTCGACGGCAACGATGTCGCCGGGCTCGCAAATGGCGTGGATGCTGGCGGACAGGGCCTCGTGGCAGCCGGTGGTGATCACCAGGTCCTGGGGCGTCAGTTGGCAGCCTGAATCGAGCATCAGGCGGGCAATCTGTTCACGCAGGTCCAGGTTGCCGTGGATAGTGTCGTAATACAGCCCCGGCATGTCCTGGCGCCGACTGATCCGGGCGAGGCTGCGTAGCAGGGGTTTCATGGTCGGCGACAATACATCCGGCATGCCCCGGCCCAACTGTATGGCGTCTTTGCGTGGCACCGCGCGGATCAGCTCCAGCACTTGGTCCCACTGGGAAATTTCCACCGGGCGCTGGGCCGGGCGGCCTACGGCGGGCAATGCCGGCAAGTCGCGGCCCACCGGTACGAAGTAGCCGGATTTGGGTTTGGGCATCGCCAGGCCGTTGTCTTCCAGTACGCGGTAGGCCTGCTGCACGGTGCTCAGGCTGACCCCATGCTCCACACTCAAGGCCCGAACTGACGGCAATCTGTCGCCCGGGCGATAGAAGCCCTGCTCGATGCGCGTGCCCAACAGTTCGGCGAGGTTGACGTATAGGGTCATGGCGGTGCTTCCCGGTTACCAGTACAGATAGGCTGAAAATACAGGATTCAGCGGCCGATAGGCAGTATCTGTATGGATTTAATACAGGGTGGTTGAATCTGTCATGGTTTTACGCGCCGGCTCATCCTACGTACTCATGGCAACACGTTAATGAGGGGCAGGAAAATGAGCGGTATGAGCGATGTGCGGTTGGCGTTACACAGTCAGGAACTGGAAGCCGGGCAGGAGCGGCGCATGGCGGCGCGTACCAAGGCCCCCACACTCAGTTCATGGGCGTTGTTCTGGCACCGCATGCATACGCGCAAAACCTTGCTGGAGCTGACCCCCGAGCAACTGCGAGACGTGGGCCTGAGTGCCGAGCAGGCGCGCCGGGAAGGCTTGAAGCCCTTCTGGCGCGGCTGATTCAGACCAGTTCTTTCAATCGGTGCCAGAGCATTCCCAGCGCCAGCAGCGGCGAGCGCAAATGCTTGCCGCCCGGGAAAGTGATGTGCGGCACCTTGGCAAACAGATCAAAGCGCCCGCTTTGCTGGCCGCTGATGGCTTCGCCCAACAGTTTGCCTGCCAGGTGGGTGGCGTTGAGGCCATGGCCGGCATAGGCCTGGGCGAAATACACATTGGGCTGGTCGGCCAGTCGGCCAATCTGCGGCAGGCGGTTGGCGCCAATGCCGATCATCCCGCCCCACTGGTAGTCGATTTTCACGTTGGCCAGTTGTGGGAACACCTGCAGCATTTTCGGACGCATATAGGCACCGATGTCCTTCGGATCCCGTCCGGAGTAATGGCAGGCACCGCCGAACAGCAAGCGTCGGTCGGCGGATAGCCGGAAGTAATCCACCGTCACCCGCTGGTCACACACCGCCATGTTTTGCGGCAGCAACTCGGCTGCCTGGGCTTCGCTCAAGGGCTCGGTGGCGATGATGTAGCTGCCGGCGGGCAGCACCTTGCCGCTCAGATGCGGGTTGAGGCCGTTCAAATAAGCATTGCAGCCCAGCACCAGGGTCTTGGCGCGCACATTGCCCTGGGCGGTGTGTACGTTGACCTCCGGGCCGTAATCGATCCGCACCGCCTCGGAATGCTCGAACAACTGGACGCCCAACTGCTGTGCAGCGGCTGCCTCGCCGAGAGCCAGGTTCAGCGGGTGCAGGTGGCCGGAGCCCATGTCGATCATGCCGCCAACATAGCGGTTGGAACCGATCACGCTGCGCATTTCACCCGCTTGCAGCAGGCGCACTTCGTGGCGATAACCGAGGCTTCGCAGCTCTTCGGCGTCGGCGGCCAGGTGTTCCAGGTCGCGGGGTTTGTTGGCCAGGTCGCAGTAGCCCCAAGTCAGGTCGCAGGCGATCTGCGAACGCTCGACCCGCTGGCGCACGATTTCCACGGCTTCCAGGCCCATCAGTTTCATCTGGCGCACGCCCTCGGTGCCGATGACGTTGGTGAACTGATCCAGGCCATGACCGACGCCACGAATCAGTTGCCCGCCATTGCGCCCGCTGGCGCCCCAGGCAATCTTGCGGGCTTCCAGCAGGACCACGCTGAAACCCCGTTCGGCCAGTTCTAGGGCGGTGTTGAGCCCCGAAAAGCCGCCGCCGACCACGCACACATCGGCCACGATTTCACCTGTCAGCACCGGATAATCAGGCTGCGGGAAACTGCTGGCGGCGTAGTAGGAATTGGCGTGCCGGGCGCTGGCGGTCATGGGGAGCATCCCTGTTTGGAAAATTTGACGCAGGATACAGCGGTCGGGCGAAGCTGTCTCACCGGGGGCTTTTAGGGCAGAATCCACGCCTATTCGCCGTTCGGTCCCTGTGTCGATGAGTTGCAACAGTCAGAAAGTCAACGCGCTGCGCCGGCAGATTCCCTCGTTCGAGTGTGTCCCGGGTTGCCACGACTGCTGTGGGCCGGTGACCACGTCCACCGAGGAAATGTCGCGCCTGCCGCGCAAGACCGCTGCCGAGCAGGAAGCGGCGATGGACGAACTCAACTGCGTGCACCTTGGCCCCAATGGCTGCACCGTGTACGACGAGCGCCCGCTGATTTGCCGCTTGTTCGGCACCACGCCGACCTTGCCATGCCCCAACGACCGCCGCCCGGTGGAGTTGATCCACCCACGGGTGGAAAAGCAGATTCATGCGTACATGGCGTCGACGCGTCAGGTATTGGTCTAGCGGATGTCCCCGATCAACTAGTGTGGGAGCGGGCTGTGGTGCTGTCTTAATCCGGGATCGGCAGGTTCAGGCTCTCTTTCACCTCTTCCATCACGATATAGCTCTTGGACTCCCGTACGTGGGGCAGCTTGAGCAGGATATCGCCGAGCAATTTGCGGTACGACGCCATCTCCGAGATGCGCGCCTTCACCAGATAGTCGAAATCCCCCGACACCAGGTGGCACTCCAGCACGTGGGGCAGTTTCAGCACGGCGCGTCGGAATTCTTCAAAGGTGTCGCCGGACTTGTAATCGAGGCTGATCTCGACAAACACCAGCAGGCTGCCCTTCAGATGCTGCGGGTTGAGCCGGGCGTTGTAGCCCATGATGATCCCTTCGCGCTCCAGGCGCCGGACCCGCTCGGTGCACGGCGTGGTCGACAGCCCGACCTTTTCCCCCAGTTCAGTAAACGAAATTCGCCCGTCGGCCTGCAGGATGCGCAGGATGTTGCGGTCGATCTTGTCCAGCTCCCGCTTGGTCTGAGTGTTGGTCCGCATAGGGGATGCTCCTCCGTGAAAAGGGTTTTTGCCGAGAATTGTCGCCAAATATAGGCAGTTATATAGTGAAATGCACTGGTGATTGCTTTTTATACTGCCCACATCTTTGTGCTGAACAACAAACGTCAGCGGTCAAGCCGTGATGAGGGAATAAAAATGCGCGTTCTGGTCTTGGGTAGCGGTGTCATTGGCGTGGCCAGTGCCTACTATTTGGCACGAGCTGGTTTTGAAGTGGTCGTGGTCGACCGTCAGCCGGCTGTGGCCATGGAGACCAGTTTCGCCAACGCCGGGCAGATCTCGCCAGGCTACGCCTCGCCATGGGCTGCGCCGGGTGTGCCGCTCAAGGCCATCAAATGGCTGTTGGAGCGCCATGCGCCCCTGGCGATCAAGGCCAGCGCCGATATCGACCAGTACTTGTGGATGGCGCAGATGCTGCGCAACTGCACCGCCAGCCGTTATGCGGTGAACAAGGAGCGCATGGTGCGCCTGTCCGAATACAGCCGCGATTGCATCGACGAGCTGCGTGCCGAGACCGGCATCGCCTACGAAGGGCGCACCTTGGGGACTACCCAACTGTTCCGTACCCAGGCTCAGCTGGACGGTGCTGCCAAGGACATCGCGGTATTGAAAGAGTCCGGTGTGCCTTACGAGCTGCTGGACCGCGCCGGCATTGCCCGGGTTGAACCAGCCCTGGCCAGCGTCACCGATATCCTCGCCGGTGCCCTGCGCCTGCCGAACGACCAAACCGGCGACTGTCAGATGTTTACCACCCGTCTTGCCGAAATGTGCAAGCAACTGGGTGTCGAATTCCGCTTCGAGCAAGATATCCAGCGCCTGGACTACGCCGGTGACCGGATCAACGGCGTGTGGATCGACGGCAAGCTGGAAACTGCCGACCGCTACGTGCTGGCCCTCGGCAGCTACTCGCCGAAATTGCTCAAGCCGCTGGGAATCAAGGCGCCGGTGTACCCGCTCAAGGGTTACTCGATGACCGTGCCGATCACCAACCCGGCGATGGCCCCTACCTCGACCATTCTCGATGAGACCTACAAGGTCGCGATCACCCGTTTCGACAACCGCATCCGCGTCGGTGGCATGGCCGAGATAGCCGGTTTTGACCTGTCGCTGAACCCGCGTCGGCGGGAAACCCTGGAGATGATCGTCAACGACCTTTATCCTCAGGGCGGTGATTTGAGCCAGGCCAGTTTCTGGACCGGCCTGCGCCCGACCACCCCGGATGGCACGCCGATCGTGGGTGCAACCCCGTTCAAAAACCTGTTTCTGAACACCGGCCACGGCACCCTCGGTTGGACCATGGCTTGTGGCTCGGGTCGTTTGCTGGCCGACCTGATGGCGAAGAAAACTCCGCAAATCAGTGCCGAAGGCCTCGATATTTCCCGTTATGGCAACCACCAGGAGTCTGCAAAACATGTCAATCCAGCGCCAGCTCACCAATGAGCGCATGAGCCAGATCGTTGTTCACAGCGGTACCGTGTATCTGGCAGGGCAGGTCGGCGACGACATGAGTGCCGGGATTGAACAGCAGACCCGCGAAACCCTCGTCAATATCGAGCGTTTGCTTGACCTGGCCGGTACCGACAAGACCAAGCTGCTGTCGGTGACCATCTACCTGAAAGACATTGACGCCGATTTCGCCGGGATGAACGCGGTATGGGACAAGTGGCTGCCAAAAGGCGTCGCGCCGGCCCGTGCCACGGTTGAAGCGAAACTCTGCGAACCGGAAATCCTGGTGGAGCTGTCGGTTGTGGCCGCTCTGCCGTAAGCAAAAAATCCTCTCCCGGTGCCTGCGTTGTCAGCGGGTACCGGTTTTTTCTTCCCACCGCCGCCTAGAAGCCTGCCGCCATGCGTCCTGCCCGTGCCCTGATCGACCTCCAAGCCCTGCGCCATAACTACCAACTGGCCCGTGAAGTCACGGGTGGGGCCAAGGCCCTCGCCGTGATCAAGGCGGATGCCTACGGCCACGGTGCCGTGCGTGTTGCCCAGGCGCTGGAAGCCGAGGCGGACGGGTTTGCCGTAGCCTGCATCGAGGAAGCGCTGGAGCTGCGGGCCGCCGGGATTCGCGGGCCGGTGCTGTTGCTCGAAGGTTTTTTCGAAGCCGACGAGCTGCCGCTGATCATCGAGCATGATTTCTGGTGCGTGGTGCATTCGCTGTGGCAGCTGGACGCGATTGAACAGGCGCAACTCAGCAAGCCGCTGACCGTCTGGCTCAAGCTTGATTCGGGCATGCACCGCGTTGGCTTGCACCCCAAGGATTATCACGACGCTTACCAGCGCCTGCTGGCCAGCGGCAAAGTCGCGAAGATCGTGCTGATGAGCCACTTCGCCCGCGCCGATGAGCTGGACAGCACCAGCAGCGAAGAGCAAGTAGCGGTGTTTGAAGCGGCGCGCCAGGGCTTGTCGGCCCAGGTCAGCCTGCGCAACTCGCCGTCGGTGCTGGGCTGGCCGAACGTTTCCAGTGACTGGGTACGCCCGGGCATCATGCTCTACGGCGCCACGCCGTTTGGCGAAGGCCAGGCCATCGCCGCGCGTTTGCAGCCGGTGATGACCCTCGAATCGAAAGTCATCTGCGTACGTGAACTGCCGGCCGGCGAACCTGTGGGCTACGGCGCCAGGTTCATTACCCCGAAACCGATGCGCATCGGGGTAGTTGCCATGGGCTACGCCGACGGCTACCCGCGCCACGCACCCACCGGCACCCCGGTGCTGGTGGCCGGCCAGCGCAGCCAGTTGCTGGGCCGTGTGTCGATGGACATGCTGTGTGTCGACCTGACCGACGTGCCCCAGGCCGGGCTCGGTTCCACCGTCGAATTGTGGGGCAAAAACATCCTCGCCAGTGACGTTGCCACCGCCGCCGACACCATTCCGTACCAGATCTTCTGCAACCTGCGCCGAGTGCCACGGCTCTATTCCGGCGCTTGAGCGGCACCCACGAATGGCAGATCCCGGGATTTAGGCCAAAGTGTTGTAAATACTGAACGCTGTCGCCATGATAACGCTCAATTACAACAACGCCTGAATCCTAGGAGGCTCCTGCATTGGACGTCGGCGAACGACTGCAATCCATCCGTAAACTGAAAGGTCTTTCCCAGCGTGAGCTAGCCAAGCGCGCGGGCGTCACCAACAGCACCATTTCGATGATCGAAAAAAACAGTGTCAGCCCCTCCATCAGCTCCTTGCGCAAGGTGCTGGGCGGCATTCCCATGTCGATGGTGGAGTTCTTTTCCGAGGAGATCCTCCAGGAAAAACCGACCCAGATCGTCTATAAAGCCAATGAGCTGATCGATATCTCCGACGGCGCCGTCACCATGAAACTGGTGGGCCGCGCGCATCCGAGCCGGGCGATTGCGTTCCTCAACGAGATCTACCCGCCAGGTGCTGATACCGGCGAAGAGATGCTCACCCACGAGGGCGAGGAAACCGGGATCCTGGTGGAAGGTCGCCTGGAGCTGGTGGTCGGCCTTGAAACTTTTGTGCTCGAAGCCGGCGATAGCTACTACTTTGAAAGCACCAAGCCGCACCGTTTTCGCAATCCGTTCGAAGTGCCGGCGCGACTAATCAGCGCAGCCACACCCGCGAACTTTTAAGAAAAGAGGCGTCCTGCCTATGTCGCAGAGACGCCCGTAGCAGCATTCTGTCTTGCTGAATCTCCCCTTGGTTAATAGGGTTGTTTCGGCGGGGCGGGCTAACCGTTATACTTTCGCCGCCTGCGAAACCGTGGCCGCAGGCGTGAATAGCCACCATTGAGGGTGAACGCGTGAACCTAATTATGAAAATGCTGGCTGCACCAGCAACCGTACTGGCCCTATGGGCTGTCAGCGCTCAAGCTGCGACCAATGATGATATCGCCAAGCGCCTGGAGCCTGTAGGCCAGGTGTGCGTCCAGGGGCAAGAGTGCAAGGGGATGGAAGTGGCAGTGGCTGCGGGCGGCGGCGGCGGTGCGAAATCGCCGGATGACGTAATCGCCAAGCACTGCAACGCTTGCCACGGTACCGGCCTGTTGGGCGCACCGAAAATCGGTGACACCGCCGCCTGGAAAGACCGCGCGGACCATCAGGGTGGCCTCGATGGCCTGCTGGCCAAGGCCATTACCGGCTTGAACGCCATGCCGCCAAAAGGCACCTGCGCCGATTGCTCGGATGCCGAGCTTAAAGGCGCGATCGAGAAGATGTCGGGGCTGAAATAAACCGATCTTCGCCAAAAAAGCCGCTGACCAGCGGCTTTTTTGTGCCCGCGATTTGCCTTTTTAGGCTGTTCTTTGCAGCAAAGACCCGGCAAGCTCGGTCCAACCCCAATTCATGGAATGTTCGGGAGAAGTCGGATGGTGCAGTTGTGTTCAATCGAGCAAGCAGTCGACGACGTACTGGCACGGCTGCCGGCGCATATTCACATGGGCATGCCCCTGGGCCTGGGCAAACCCAACCTGTTCGTCAACGCGCTGTACCGGCGTATCGCCAAGTTGCCGGACCGGGCGCTGACCATCTACACAGCCCTGGCCCTGGGTCGCCCTACCTTGGGCGATGGTTTGCAGAAGCGCTTTCTCGAGCCCTTTATCGAACGGGTCTTCGGTGACTATCCCGAGCTGGACTTCCTCGCCGCACTGCGCAAGGACAGCCTGCCGTCGAACATTCGCGTGCAGCAGTTCTTCATGCAGCCCGGCAGTTTGCTTCACAGCCTTTCGGCGCAGCAGGATTACGTCAGCAGCAACTACAGCCACGCTGCCCGTGATATCAATGCCGCCGGCCTGAACCTCGTCGCGCAATTGGTGGCCAGCAGCGCTGAACATCCGGATCGCCTGAGCCTGAGCTGCAACCCCGACATCACCCTCGACCTGTTGCCGATGATCGCCAAGCGCCGCGAGGCCGGTGAAACCATCCTGGTGGTGGGCCAGGTTCACAGTGATTTGCCCTACATGCCCGGCGACGCCGAGCTGGGCATGGATGAGTTCGACTTCCTGATCGACGAGAAAGACAGCACCACGCTGTTCTCCACCCCGAACATGCCGGTGGGTTTCCAGGATCACTTTATCGGTTTGCACGCCAGCACCCTGGTGCGCGACGGCGGTACCTTGCAGATCGGCATCGGCTCCATGGGCGATGCACTGACTGCGGCCTTGCTGGCGCGCCAGGCCGATAACGAGGCGTATCGCCTGTTGCTTACCGACCTGGATGTGTACCAATGGGCACCGCTGATCAGCCACGAAGGCGGCGTCGCGCCGTTTGCCCGTGGCCTGTACGGTTGCAGCGAAATGTTCGTCAACGGCCTGCTGGTGCTGGCCGATGCCGGGATTGTGCGGCGCAAGGTATACCCGGACGTCGCGACCCAGGAGCGGGCCAACGCCGGCACCCTGGACGAAGCGGCACAGACCGACGGCATCTCTGTGCATGGCGGCTTCTTCCTCGGGCCTCGTAGCTTTTACGAGCGTTTGCGGGACTTGCCACAGAGCAAGCGCCTGGAATTCAACATGACCCGCATCAGCTACATCAACGAGCTGCACGGCCAGGAAGAACTCAAGCGTTTGCAGCGCCTGGATGCGCGCTTCATCAACAGCGCGTTTACCGTGACCCTGTTGGGCGCGGGCGTGGCCGACCAGTTGGAAGACGGCCGCGTGCTCAGCGGTGTTGGCGGGCAATACAACTTTGTCGCCCAGGGCCATGCGCTGGAAGGCGCGCGCTCGATCCTGATCCTGCGCAGCTGGCGCGAATCGGGCGGCGAGGTCAGTTCCAATATCGTCTGGGAATACGGCCACTGCACGATTCCCCGGCACCTGCGAGACATCGTCATCACCGAATACGGCATCGCGGATTTACGCGGGCAGACTGATGCCAGGGTGATCGAGGCGCTGCTGAATATCACCGACTCACGGTTCCAGGAAGACTTGATCGAGCAGGCGCAAAAGGCCGGGAAGTTGCCGAAGGATTTCCAGCTGGATCCGCGGTTTGCCGACAACACGCCGGAGCGTCTGCAGGGGATTCAGGCGCGGCATCCACGGCTGTTCCCGGAGTATCCGCTGGGCAGTGACTTCACGGATGAAGAGCGGGATTTGTTGCGGGCGTTGAACTGGCTCAAGAGCAAATTCAAGCTGACGGAGATTCTGGAGCTGGGCAAGGCGGCGCTGGATGCACCGGAGCCGGAAGCGTTTCCCGAGCATTTGGTACGGATGCGACTGGATAAGCCGGAGGGGTTGAAGGAGGACCTGTACCAGCGCCTGTTGCTAGCGGGCCTACAAGCTACCGCGCACTAGAAAACACAGGAGATCAAATGTGGGAGCGGGCTTGCTCGCGAAAGCGGTGGATCAGTCGACCTATCCGGTGACTGACACACCGCTTTCGCGAGCAAGCCCGCTCCCACATGTTTAACCGTGCCCGCACCGATTACTCGATAAAGGTCACAACCCCACCCGCCAACGACTGCACCCGCGCCAGCGACTCAACCCGGTAACCCTGGGCATCCAGCTCCGCACGGCCACCCTGGAACGACTTCTCGATCACAATCCCCAAACCTGCAACGGTCGCGCCGGCCTGTTTGATGATCGAGATCAGCGCCTGGGACGCCTTACCGTTGGCCAGGAAGTCATCGATGATCAGCACGCGGTCGCTGCTGGTCAGGTGGCGCGGGGAGATCGCCACGGTGCTTTCGGTTTTCTTGGTGAAGGAATACACCGTCGCCGACAGCAGGTTTTCGGTCAGGGTCAGGGACTGTTGCTTGCGGGCGAAAATCACCGGCACGCCGAGGTTCAGGCCGGTCATGATCGCCGGTGCAATGCCCGAGGCTTCGATGGTGACGATCTTGGTAATGCCCGAATCCTTGAACAACGCAGCAAACTCGTCACCGATCAGTTTCATCAGCGCCGGGTCGATCTGGTGGTTCAGAAAGGCGTCGACCTTGAGTACCTGATCGGAAAGCACGATGCCTTCTTCGCGAATTTTCTTGTGCAGTGCTTCCACGAAAGCTTCCTCTGTTGGCGCAACACGCGCCGAAAGTAGATTAAAAAGTAGTCGATTCTAGCGCTTTAACATCGCGCGTATATCCGCCAGTGCGGTGTTGCCGCGAACGGCTTTGACTTCGGTCGGTGTGTCGTCGTTGCCTTCCCAGGCCAGGTCGTCCGGCGGCAGTTCGTCGAGGAACCGGCTGGGGGCACAATCGATGATCTCGCCGTACTGCTTGCGCTTGGCGGCAAAGGTGAAGGCCAATGTCTGACGCGCGCGGGTAATGCCCACGTAGGCCAGGCGCCGTTCTTCCTCGATGGTGTCGGCTTCGATGCTGGAGCGGTGCGGGAGGATTTCCTCTTCCATGCCCATGATGAACACGTAGGGGAATTCCAGGCCCTTGGACGCATGCAAGGTCATCATCTGCACGCCTTCGGCGCCGTCTTCCTCTTCCTGCTGGCGTTCAAGCATGTCCCGCAGCACCAGCTTGCCGATGGCGTCCTCGACGGTCATCTCGCCTTCTTCGTCCTTCTCCAGGGTATTTTTCAACGCCTCGATCAGGAACCACACGTTGCCCATGCGGTAATCGGCAGCCTTGTCGCTGGAGCTGTTGGTGCGCAGCCAGTTCTCGTAGTCGATGTCCATGACCATGCTGCGCAGGGCGCTGATCGGGTCTTCGCCAGCGCACTGCTCGCGCACCTTGTCCATGAAGCGCTTGAAGCGCGCCAGGCGGTCGGTGAAACGAGTGTCGAGGTGCTCGCCCAGGCCGATTTCGTCGGTGGCGGCGTACATCGAGATCTTGCGTTCGGTGGCGTAGTTGCCGAGCTTTTCCAGGGTAGTCGAACCGATTTCCCGGCGTGGGACGTTGATCACCCGCAGGAAGGCGTTGTCGTCGTCCGGGTTCACGATCAGCCGGAAGTAGGCCATCAGGTCTTTCACTTCCTGGCGTCCGAAAAAGCTGTTGCCGCCCGACAGGCGATAAGGAATCTGGTGGTGCTGCAGCTTCAGCTCGATCAGCTTGGCCTGGTAGTTGCCGCGGTACAGGATCGCGAAATCGCTGTAGGGCCGGTCGGTACGCAGGTGCAGCGTGAGCAGTTCGACGGCCACGCGCTCGGCTTCGGCGTCTTCGTTGCGGCAGCGGATCACGCGGATCTCGTCGCCGTGGCCCATCTCGCTCCACAGTTGCTTTTCAAACTCGTGGGGGTTGTTGGAGATCAGCACGTTGGCGCAACGCAGGATGCGGCTGGTGGAGCGGTAGTTCTGCTCCAGCATCACCACTTTCAGGGACGGGTAGTCGTCCTTGAGCAGCATCAGGTTTTCCGGGCGGGCGCCGCGCCAGGCGTAGATCGACTGGTCGTCATCGCCCACCACGGTGAACTGGTTGCGCTTGCCGATCAGCAGCTTCACCAGCAGGTATTGGCTGGCGTTGGTGTCCTGGTATTCGTCCACCAGCAGGTAGCGGACTTTGTTCTGCCACTTTTCGAGGATGTCGGCATGTTCCTGGAACAGCTTCACCGGCAGCAGGATCAGGTCGTCGAAGTCCACTGCGTTGAACGCCTTGAGCGTGCGCTGGTAGTGGGTGTAGACAATGGCGGCAGTCTGCTCCTTGGGGTTGCGCGCAGCTTCCAGGGCTTCGGCGGGCAGGATCAGGTCGTTTTTCCACGAGCCGATCATGTTCTTGATCTCGTCGACGCCGTCGTCGCCCGCGTATTCCTTTTGCATGATGTCGGTCATCAGCGCCTTGACGTCAGTCTCGTCAAAGATCGAGAAGCCCGGCTTGTAGCCCAGCCGCACATGCTCCTTGCGGATGATGTTCAGCCCCAGGTTGTGGAAGGTACACACCGTGAGGCCACGGCCTTCGCCACCCTTGAGCAGGGTGCCGACGCGCTCTTTCATTTCCCGCGCCGCCTTGTTGGTAAAGGTCATGGCGACGATGTACTGGGCGCGGATGCCGCAGCTCTGGATCAGGTGCGCGATCTTGCGGGTGATCACGCTGGTCTTGCCGGAACCGGCACCGGCGAGCACCAATAGAGGGCCGCCGACGTAGTTCACGGCTTCTTGCTGCCGGGGATTGAGTCGGGACATACGAAATTCAGGAGGTCATTGATCAAAAGGGCGGGCATTTTAACAGGCTGGCAAGATTCTGCTGCCTCTGAACGACAGTGTGACGTACCACTCGATCTAAATTTGCCGGTTTTGTTACTTTGCCGCAGGATGTGCAGGGTATTTAGGACTATTGTTCGGTCTAGAGCTGCACAGTGCGCATTTGATAACCCATATCATTGGTCATTATCGGGGCGCACGTCATAATGCCCGCCGCCAACGAAATTTTGCAGAGTCTAGGGAGCTAGCTTGTCTACGCCTGTCGAACCCTTGCGTTTGCTGCTACTGGCCGATGAGCCAGCGTGGGCAGCGTTATTGCGCGAGTGCCTGGCGCCGATGGGCGACGGAGCTGTGCTGATCAGCGCGCCAAACTGGGAGTCTGTGAGCAACCTGTTCGACGACGATCACAGCGCGGTGCTGTTGACCACGGCCAACCTTCAGCCCGGCCCCGGTCGCTGCAGCTTGCCAACGGTATTGCTGTTGGAAGAGGAACCCCTGGTTTCGCCCCTCGGCGTCAGCGACTGGCTGATCCTGAATGCATTGGATGTCGATACATTGCGCCGTTGCCTGCGGCATGTGCGCGAGCGCGGTGTGCTGGAAAACACCCTGCAACGCCTGGCCGAACAGGACCCGCTGACCGGTATCGCCAACCGCCAGGGCTTCCAGACCCTGCTGACCGCCCGCCTGGCGGAAAACGAAGGCCGTGGCGTTGCCCTCGGCCACCTCGACCTGGACAACTTCCGTCACGCCAACGACGCCCTCGGCCACCAGGCCGGCGACCGCCTGATCCTGCAAGTGGTCTCGCGGCTCAAGAGCCAGCTGGAGGCCGGCGATCAACTGGCGCGCCTGGGCAGCGACGAATTTGCCCTGCTGATCGACACCCGCCGTGCGCCCCAGCGCGCCGAATGGATGGCCGAGCGCATCGTCGAAGCCATGGCCGAACCCTATTGGGTCGATGGCGAAAGCCTGCTGATCGGTTGCAGCCTCGGCGTGGCCCATGCCCGCGCCAAGGCTGGCGCCGACCCGTTGATGTGGCACGCTCACATCGCCATGCAGCAAGCCAAAAGCACCCAGGGCTGCACCTTTCATATCTTCAACGAACGCATCAACCGCAATGCCCGCAGCCTCGCCGACCTTGAGAGCGAACTGCGCCGGGCGTTGCGCCGTGACGAACTGGAACTGCATTACCAGCCCCGCCTGGACCTCGACGATGGGCATATCGTCGGCCTGGAAGCACTGGTGCGCTGGCGCCACGGTGAGCGCGGCCTGTTGCCGCCGAGCGAGTTCGTGCCGCTGGCCGAGCAGAGCGGCTTGATCGTGCCGCTGGGCTACTGGGTGATTTCCCGGGCCCTGCGCGACATGCAGGACCTGCGCGAACGCGGGATTGCGCCGTTGCACATGGCGGTCAACCTGTCGTTCCGCCAGTTTCAGGACAGCCAACTGCTCAGCACCCTCAGCCGGCTGATTGCCGAGCGCGGCGTGGAAGCCCAGTGGCTGGAATTTGAGCTGACGGAAACCGCCGTGATGCGCCGCAGCGACCTGGTCAAGCAGACCATGGATGCGCTGGGCCGCCTGGGTGTGCGCTTTTCCCTGGATGACTTTGGCACCGGCTTTTCGTCGTTCGTGCACCTCAACAGCCTGCCGATTGCCTTGCTGAAGATCGACAAGAGCTTTGTCGGCGGCATGGAAGAGCGCGAAGAGAATCGCAAGCTGGTGCACGCCATGATCAACCTGGCTCATAACCTGAACCTGGAAGTGGTCGCCGAGGGCGTGGAAACCGCCGAGCAACTGGGGTTGCTGCGGTTGTTCGGCTGCGATCAGGCCCAGGGTTACCTGATCAGCAAGCCGTTGCCGTTGGCGGAACTGGTGGACTATCTGACGTTTGGTGACAGCCAGGAACTGGTGGGCGGCGTGATCTGATGTTGTGAACCCGATCAAAAATGTGGGAGCGGGCTTGCTCGCGAATGCGGTATTTCAGCCAACCAATTCATGGCTGACCCACCGCATTCGCGAGCAAGCCCGCTCCCACATTTGACCGAGTACAGCCGTTACTCCGGCTGCGCGGCTTGAAATCCTTGGTGGGTTTCAGGCTCCTGGCGAATCATCCGCTTCATCTTCCGTTCAAACGCCCAGGTCAGGCTGACTGCCGCGCACGCCAGGCCCAGGGCCAGGCCCCACCAAACGCCCGTCGGCCCCCAGCCGAGATTGAACGCCATCAACCATGCGGCCGGTGCGCCGATCAGCCAGTAGCAGCCCAGTCCGACCAGGAAGGTGGTCTTGGCATCCTTGAGCCCGCGAATACAGCCCATGGCGATGGTCTGCACGCCGTCGAACAGCTCAAACCATGCGGCCACCGCCAGCAGGCTGACGGCGAGGTTGATCACGTCGCGAAACGCCGGGTCATGCTGGTCGAGGAACAGGCTGATCAGTTGGTGCGAGAACAACCACAGCACCGCTGCAAAGCCCAGCATCACCACTGCGCCAAAGCCTATGCCAACTCGCCCGGCCAGCCGCGCTTCCAGCAACTGCCCGGCACCATAATGCTGGCCGATACGCATGGTGATCGCGTACGACATGCCCGCCGGCACCATGAACGCCACCGACACGATCTGCAGGGCGATCTGGTGCGCAGCCAGCTGCGTGCTGCCCATAGTGCCCATGCACAGCGCGGCGAACGCAAAGAGCCCGACTTCCACCGCATAGGTGCCACCAATCGGCAGGCCCAGGCGCCACAGTTCCCGCAGGTAGTGCAGGTTGGGCCGCAGCAAACCCTTGCGCAGCGGATACGCGTCGTAGGCACGGTTGTATTTGATGTACCAGATCAGCGCCAGGGCCATGCAGTTGGCAACGATGGCGGTGACCAGGCCAATGCCCACCAGCCCGAGTTTCGGCAGGCCGAACATGCCTTCGATCAACGCGTGGTTGAGCAGGTAGTTGATCACCGTGCCGCCCAGGCTGATCACCATCACCGGCGTGGCCTTGCCGATAGCACTGGTGAAGCCGCGCAGGGCCATGAACGTCAGGTAGCCGGGCAGGGCGAACGGCAGGATGGTCAGGAACTGGCCGGCGGACGCGACGTTGGTTTCGGTCTGGCCGAACATCAGCAGCACTGGCTTGAGGTTCCACAGCAGCAAACCAGCCACCAGCGCCATCAACCAGGCCAGCCACAGCCCGGCCTGGGTCAGGCGGGTGGCGCCTTCGATGTCGCCGGCGCCCTGGCGGATCGCGACCAGCGTGCCCACGGCAGCGATCACGCCGATGCAGAAAATCGACACGAACGAATAGCTCGCCGCACCCAGGCCTCCGCCGGCCAGGGCCTCGGGGCTCAGGCGGGCCATCATCAGGGTGTCGGTCAGCACCATCAGCATGTGGGCCAACTGTGAGGCAATCAGCGGCCCTGACAGCCGCAGAATGGCCCAGAGTTCGGTACGTGCCGGATGCTGCATGATCATCACGCTCAAAAAGTCAGGGAAGGGTGGAAGGGTTGATTCTCGGCGCTCACAGCGCATTGCACAAAGGGATAAATCCGATGGTTCGCATGATTAAAACTCATGCCTGAATGATTCTGGTAGGGTTTCGATATTGCGCCGTCGGAGTTTTCGCCATGTCTCGTCGTCTTCCTCCTCTTTACGCCTTGCGCGCGTTTGAAGCTGCGTCCCGCTACAACTCGTTCACCCGGGCGGCGGAAGAGTTGTCGATCACCCAAAGTGCGGTGAGCCGGCACATTCGTACCCTGGAAGAGCATTTCGCCTGCCGCCTGTTCCAGCGCAGCGGCCGCACCTTGCAACTCACAGAGGCGGCGCGCCTGTTGCTGCCGGGCGTGCGTGAAGGCTTTGCGGCCCTGGAGCGCGCCTGCCATACCTTGAATGCCGAGGACGACATCCTGCGCATGAAGGCGCCGTCCACCCTGACCATGCGCTGGCTGCTGGCGCGGCTCAGTCGCTTCCGGCACCTGCAGCCGGGCAATGAAGTGCAACTGACCAGCGCCTGGATGAGCGTCGATGAGGTGGATTTCAACCAGGAACCATTCGATTGCGCGGTGTTGCTGAGCAACGGGCATTTCCCGCCGGACTGGGAAGCCAGCTACCTGTTTCCGGAGTTGCTGATTCCGGTGGGCGCGCCGAACCTGTTGAGCGACGGACCCTGGGACGTTGCGCGCCTGGCCTCTGCCGAACTGCTGCACCCGACGCCGGACCGGCGTGACTGGCGCAACTGGCTGGAGCGCATGGGGCTGTCATCCCAGGTTTCGCTCAAGGGCGGGCAGGTGTTCGACACCTTGGAGTTGGGCATGATCGCCGCCGCCCGAGGGTACGGCGTGTCCATGGGCGACTTGCTTATGGTGGCCGAAGACGTGGCCCAGGGCCGCCTGAGCCTGCCATGGCCCACCGCTGTGGCCAGTGGGGAAAATTACTATCTGGTGTGGCCGAAGACCCGGCCGGGTGGCGAGCGTTTGCGACGGCTGGGTGACTTTCTCCAGGGCGAAGTGCAGGCCATGGAATTGCCCCAGGTCGAGCGCCTCGACTGAGTGGATTGCGCACCGGCCAGCAATCGTTTGCGCGATACCCCTGTGATTCGCTCAAGTATTGAGCCTGCCCGCCGAAGTAGGGTTGTTGGAACTACCGTTCTGCAACGTTTCCCCTATTAGAATTTTGCCGAGCAGCGCTATGAGATCAGGATGATCCTGGCCTCGGCCAGGAGCCTTCATGTCTCAACCTCGCGCCCGGATTGCCTCTCAACTGGGGCTTGCCCTCGCCGTGATACTGGCTGTCGTCATCAGCGGCAGCACGGTATTCGCGTTGCGTTCGCTGGACTCCGCCAACCTCGACACCCGCGAGGAGCACCTGGCCAGCGAGGCCCGCTTGCTGGCCGACCAGCTCAATACCTTCCACAGCACCTTGCGCGAAAGTACCCAGCGTTTGAGCGGGCTGTTTGAAAAGCGCTTCAGCGCCGGCTTGAGTACGCGCCCTGAGCAACCGGTGACGGTGGCGGGCGTGCAGACGCCGGGCCTGTACCTGGGCGAGGAAGTGCTCAACAACAACTTCGCTGAAGTCGATGAGTTCAAGCAGATGTCCGGCGGCGTGGCGACCTTGTTCGTACGCAGCGGCGAGGACTTTATCCGCGTCAGCACCTCCCTGACCAAGCAGGATGGCAGCCGCGCCATCGGTACGGCGCTGGATCACCAGCATCCGGCCTACCAACGCTTGCTGGGCGGGCAGGGCTACGTTGGCCGTGCGGTATTGTTCGATCGCTCCTACATGACCCAGTACAGCCCGGTGCGGGACGCCAGCGGCAAAGTGATTGCGGTGCTGTTTGTCGGCTTCGACTACACCGATGCGCAGAACGCCCAGTTCGACAACCTCAAGCGTTTCCGCATCGGCCAGACCGGTTCCCTGGCGCTGCTTGACGAACAGAAGCACTGGCTGGTACCGCCCGCTGGCGTGCAGGCGCTGGAACAGTCGATTCCGGTGATGCTCGACCTGGCCGCCAAACCTGGAAAAGGCCGTTTCTGGAGCGACAAGAACGAAGACTTCTACAGCGTTGCCGTGCCGTTTGAAGGCGGCCCGTGGTCGGTGGTGGCGAGCATGCCGAAAGCCGAAATTCGCGCGGTGACCTGGTCGGTGGGGATTCGCCTGGCGATCGGCAGCTTGCTCGCGATGCTGCTGGCGGTGGGCGCGGCGGTCTGGTTGCTGCGCAGCAAGTTGCAGCCATTGGGCGACCTGGTGCGTCAGGCCGAAGCCCTGGGCGCCGGTGATTTGAGCGCACGGCTGAACGTTTCCAGCCATGATGAAATCGGCCAACTAGCCCGCAGTTTCAACCAGATGGGCGAAGCGCTGTCGACCATGGTGTCGCATATCCGCAAGGCGGCTGAAGACGTGAACAGCCGCGCCCAGGCGTTGTCGGGTTTGTCCGGCGGTGCGTACGAAGGCATGGAGCAACAGTCCGGCGAGATCACCAGCATGGCCGGCGCGGTGGAAGAGTTCAGCGCCACCTCGCTGAATATTGCCGACAACATGGGCAACACCGAGCGCCTGGCCCAGGACAACGCCCAGCAAACCAGGATCGGCCGCACCTCGATGCAGGAAGCGTCGTCGTCCCTGGAACACATCGCCACCGCGCTGAACAGCACGGCCACGGTGATCAACACCCTGGGCCAGCGCTCCCAGGAAATCGGCGGGATCGTCGGAGTGATCACCGCGATTGCCGAACAGACCAACCTGCTGGCGCTCAACGCAGCCATCGAAGCGGCGCGGGCCGGTGAGCAGGGGCGCGGGTTTGCGGTGGTGGCCGATGAAGTGCGCAACCTCGCATCGCGCACTCGTCAGGCCACGGATGAGATTTCCGGGATGATCCAGAGTATCCAGCAGGAAACCGGCAACGCCATCAGCACCATGGAACAAGGCAACGTGCTGATGCAGGAAGGCCTGGCTCGCAACGCTGACGTCGCCTCTGCGCTGGCGCGGATCGACGAGCAAAGCCGCTCGGCGGGCCAGCAGTTTGCGGCCATTACCACGGCGACCCAGGAGCAGAGCAGCACGGCGACCCTGCTGAGCAGCAACTTGCAGAGCATCGCCCTGGCCAACAGCGAGCAGCGTGAAGTGGTGTCCAACCTTGCGATCACCGCCAAGGAACTGGAGACCCTGGCGGCGGGCTTGCGGCATGAGGTTGACCGGTTTCGTTGATTGACTGTTCGGGCCTCATCGCGGGTAAGCCCGCTCCCACAGTTGACCGTGTTGTTCTGGAGTACGCGGTCCACTGTGGGAGCCGGGCTTGCCCGCGATGACGGCCTACCCGACGCGTCAAACGTCGGATCGGTCGCCCAGCCCCGGGTCCACACGCTTGCCAATGTCCTTGAGTCGCGCCAGTTGGTCGACCATCCCTGGCGCTTCATCCAGGCTGCTGACAAAGGTCCACAGGTAAGTCATCACCGCATACACGTGGCCGGCCTTGACCGCCGGCGACAGCGCCAGCTGGCTGATGGCAACCACAAACAGCAGTGCCGCCAGCGTACCGATAAACAGGAACGCGGCAGCCTCGCGGTCCGACAGCCAGATCCGCAGGCGTGACAACACCTGGTAGTGGCGCCGCAAGGTCTGCGCGCCGACCTTTTCCACCAGGCCGATTTCCTTTTCCAGGCGGTCATTCAAGCGCTCATGCAGCTCCTGATTGCGCCGGGCGAAACGTGGCAACAAGGTTGTGCACAGCACCAGCGCTGTCAGGCACGCCAGGCCGATCCACGGCTCGATCACCAACAGCATCACTGCCGCACCGACGATGGAAACCAGCGCCGTCGCGATGATCGGCACGTGTTTTTCGAAGAAGTCGACAAAGTCCCGCGCCAGCACCACCCGCGCTGCCGCCCGGGAAGTGCTGTGGTTTTGCAGACGCTGGTTGAGAATCACCGGCACCGCAAGGTCCGCGTAGATACGGGTGAAGGTGCGCGTATCCAGCGCCCGTCGCGCCGCCCCGACCACCCAGAACGCCAGCACCACGGCGGCGTAGAACAGCGCGCTGCCGGCATCGCCGCGGATAATCGAGTCCACCGCGAACCCCGCAAACAGTGGGTAGGCCAGCAGCAATGCGTTCTCCAGGGCCACCAGCGACAAGGTGCAGAACAACTTGCCGGGATAGGCCTTGGCGATCGCCTTGAGGGTTTGGCTGGCGGATTGTTGCCCGATCTTTTTGCTTTCTTCGATCAGAATTTGCGGTGTTACGGATGACATGGGGTGCACCAAGGGGGAGATAAACGCTAGTATTGAGCGACTGCTCAATTATCCTTGAGCGACCGCTCAAAAAGCAAGCGCCGTCGATCTGCCGGTGCCTGAAGGAAAAGCCTCATGTCGCGTATCGACCGTAAAGACCAGATCATCGCCGCCGCCCTGGAGCTGTTTCGCAGCAAAGGGTTTGCCGATGTTTCCACCCGCGACCTGGCGGAGCATGCCGGGCTGTCCCGCAGCCACGTCTATCACTACTTCAGCGACTGGAAAGAGCTGCGCCGCGAAGCGTTCGTGCGGTTCGCCAACGAGCAACTGGACGAGGTGAGGGCGCCGCTGGTGGATCTGCCGCCATTGGAAGCCCTCGAAGGGTTCCTGCGTGACTGCCTGCCCTCCACGGCAGACGCCGGTTGGGCGCTATGGCTGGATGCCTGGGACGAAGCCATGCATGACGAGCCATTGGCCCAGGCTTACCTGGTGATCAACGCCCAATGGCAAGCCATGCTCGCCGAGATCATCGAGCACGGTGTGGCAGCCAAGGTGTTTCGCTGTGAGTCGCCCAAGCGCGCTGCGCGACAACTCTTTGCCGTAGCGATGGGCTATGCCGATGACTTGTTGCTCAAACCCTCCGTTGAATCCGCTGAAGCGGTGATGGATGAGGTGATGGAAGTGGCGGGGCTGCTCCTGGCGTTGCCTAGGACGCGCTAGCAGGGCGGTACTGCAAGGCCTCCGCCAGATGATGGCGGGCGATGGCTTCCACTTGTTCCAGGTCGGCCAGGGTGCGGGCGACCTTGAGCAGGCGATGGGCTGCCCGCAACGACAGCGTCAGCCGTTCGCAGGCGCTTTCCAGCCAGCCTTCATCAGCCTTTTTCAGTTTGCAGTGCTGGCGTAGCCCCGGCAGGTCGAGAAACGCATTGGCGCAGCCCTGGCGCCGTTGTTGGCGGTCCCGGGCATCGGCGACGAGGACGGAGGCGCTGGCGGTGTCATCACCGGACTGTATGCCCGGGTTCAGCGCGGTGCTTTCCCGGGCGACGGTCACGTGCAGGTCAATCCGGTCCAGCAGCGGCCCCGAGAGTTTGTTGCGATAGCGCTGAATCTGCTCCGGCGTGCAGCGACAGCGCCCACTGGGCTCGCCCACATAGCCGCAAGGGCAGGGGTTCATTGCCGCCACCAACTGAAAGCGCGCCGGGAAACGCACCCGGTCGCGAGCGCGGGAAATCACGATATGCCCGGACTCCAGCGGCTCACGTAGCACCTCCAGAACCTTGCGATCAAACTCCGGCAACTCGTCGAGAAACAACACACCGTGATGGGCCAGGGTTATTTCCCCCGGCTGCGGTTTCGAGCCGCCGCCCACCAGCGCCGGGCCGGATGCCGAATGATGCGGCTGGCGAAATGGCCGGTGTGGCCAATGGCTCAGCGGCGCCAGGCTGACCACCGATTGAATCGCCGCCACCTCCAGCGCTTCCTGTTCACTCAAGGGCGGCAACAACCCTGGTAGACGGCTGGCGAGCAAGGTCTTGCCGGTGCCCGGTGGCCCGCTGAGCAACAGGTTGTGGGCGCCCGCCGCAGCGATCAACAGCGCACGCTTGGCTGCCAGTTGGCCCTGCACTTCACTCAGGTCCGGGTAGGGTTTGTTCAAGTACATCAGGCCACTGGAAACGAAGGGCTCGATCGGCACGTGACCGTTCAGGTGCGCCACCACTTGCAGCAGGTGATCCACGGCAATCACCTTCAACCCCGAAGCCAGGCAGGCTTCCTCGGCATTGGCCCGCGGCACGATCAAGGTGCGCCCGACCTTGCGCGCCGCCAGGGCTGCGGGCAACACACCTTTCACCGGCCGTACCTCACCGGACAGCGCCAGCTCGCCCAGGCATTCCACGTTATCGAGGGTCAGCGCCGTTACCTGCACGCTGGCGGCGAGAATCCCCAGGGCAATCGCCAAATCAAAGCGCCCGCCGTCCTTGGGGAGGTCGGCGGGTGCGAGGTTGAGGGTGATGCGGCGGGACGGGTATTGCAGCGCAGAATTGAGAATGGCGCTGCGCACGCGGTCTTTGCTTTCCTTGACGGCGGTTTCCGGCAGGCCCACCAGCGTCAGCGACGGCAAGCCGTTGGCCATGTGCACCTCGACAGTGACGGCGGGCGCTTCGACGCCTATCTGGGCGCGGCTGTGGACGATGGCGAGGGACATGCTGGTTCCTTGAAATGAGTGGCCGCTTCCTGCGGTTTTTCAAGGGTAGTTGAGTGATGGCGACGCGCGGCGGCGAGGTTTTACAGAACGTATCGCGCTAGCGGTCCGACGGCGGCACACACAGAAACTCTTTCGCCAGCGTCAACCACGCCTGCGCCGCAAACGACAACTTGCACTGCCGACGCCACGCCAGCATCAGCCTCCAGTTCAGCGCCGGCGACTGTATTTCCGCGATGCTGAACTGGCTCGCATCAAGGGTTTCGCAGAATGCCCGGGGCAGCAGGGTGATGCCCACGCCCAGTCGTACCAGGGAGGCGATAAAGTCCCATTGGCTGCTGCGGCCACTGATCCGCGGCTCAAAACCGGCTTGTGCACAGGCATCAAGTACGAATTGGTTCAGGGTGAAGGTGTCATCGTAAAAGATGAATTCGCAGGCTTGCAGTTCGCTCAACTCCACCGAGCTGCGGCCTTGCCAGGGCGAGTCATGGGGCGCGAGCAGGCACAGTGGCGATTCGAACAAGGGCATGGATTCGAATTCGGACCAGATATCCGCCACGCGCGGCGAGTCAAGGATGGTGCCGAACTCCAGCGTGCCCTGGCGCAGATCCTGGATGGTGATATTGCCGCCGCTTTCGAACAGTTTCAGTTCGATCTTCGGGTAACGGGCGTGATACTCCGCAAAGATCGGCGCCAGTGCGAGGTGGGTAGAGGGCGAAAGCCCCATGCGCAGGGCGCCGCGCCCGACATGCTGCAAGTCTTGCAGCTCTACCGTCATTTCATCGTGCAGCGCGATCATTTCCTTGGCGCGCTTGAGCACAATTTCCCCGGCGTCCGTCAGGGTGAAGCGTTTTCCCATGCGGTCGAGCAGCTTCAGGCCAAGGCTCGACTCCAATTGCTGCACCATCTTGCTGACTGTTGGCTGGGTCAGGTGCAGCTTCACAGCGGCTTTGGTAAAGCTCTGCTGGTCGACGACTTCTACGAAATAACGGAGCGCCCGAATGTCCATCTTGCATTCCAATTTTGCATGGTTTTCATAATATTAATTCATTATATCTTTAAAAAATGGCTGGATAAGATTTGTTACATCTGTTCCCAGCCAGCGCTTCCATGACGCCTTAAGGGCCTTGCCAGACGCTTCCATGGCCAGATTTCTCGCAGTGTATGAATCAAAGGCAACGCTATTTCTGGAGAGCAACTGTGCTTAACAAAACGCGTCATTCTTTTTCCGGTTCTGATGAGATGTCTCAGGGAGCGCGCTTCGTTAAGGAGTTGCTGGCGCAGGCGCAGATCGAGGTCAACGGGCCATCGGCTGCCGATATGCAACTGCACCACAGTGCCACATTTGATCTCGCCCTGGCCAAGGGCAATCTTGGCCTTGGCGAAGACTACATGGATGGCGGCTGGGACGCCGAGGCGCTGGATGAGTTTTTTTTCCGCCTCATGCGCTCCGGCGTGATCGACCAGGCCAACCCGGCCACCTTGTTGTTTCACGCGTTCAGCTCCCGCTGGCTGAACCTGCAAAACAAGAAGCGCGCCTGGCAAGTCGGCGAAGCACATTACGACCTCGGCAATGACTTCTACGCACGCATGCTCGACTCGCGCATGACCTACACCTGTGGCTACTGGAAAGATGCCACCACCCTGGAGCAGGCGCAGTTCGCCAAGCTGGACCTGATCTGTAAAAAACTGGGGCTCAAGCCGGGCATGCGCGTGCTGGATATCGGCTGTGGCTGGGGCAGTTTCATGAGCCATGCGGCCGAGCACTATGGGGTCGAGTGTGTCGGCGTGACCATCTCCAAGGAGCAGGCGGAGTGGGGGCGGGCCAAGTATTCACATCTGCCGATCGAGTTTCGTCTGCAGGACTATCGGGATATCGACGAGCAGTTCGACCATATCGCCAGTGTCGGCATGTTCGAGCATGTGGGGCGCAAGAACCATCGGGCGTATATGGAGGTCGCCAACCGCTGCCTGAAAGACGATGGGTTGTTCCTGCTACACACTATCGGCAAGAACCAACGCAACAGCACGCCGGATCCGTGGATCGACAAATACATCTTTCCCAACGGTGATTTGCCCTCGATCGGGCAGATCGGCGACGCCATGGACGGGTTATTTGTTGCCGAGGATTTGCACAACTTTGGCGCCGACTACGACAAGACGCTGATGGCCTGGTGTGAAAACTTCGAACTGGCGTGGCCGGATTTCGCAGACACCTTCGGCCAGCGCTTCTACCGGATGTGGCGCTACTACCTGCTGTCGTGTGCAGGGGCGTTTCGCGCGCGGGATATCCAGCTGTGGCAGTGGGTATTGTCGAAGAAGGGGGTTGTCGGCGGGTATCAGCGGGTGAGCTGAGGGTTGCAACGGTTTAACGGGGACAGGTGAAACCTGCCCCGGTTGGGCCGGCTTATTCGGCGGCAGGCGTCAATCGCGCTTCCAGCTCCGCCACCTTGGCCTCAAGGCTTTCCAACCGCGCCCGAGTGCGCGCCAGCACCACCATCTGGCTATCAAACTCTTCCCGGCTTACCAGGTCCAGCTTGCTGAAACCGCTTTGCAGCAGTGCCTTGAACTGGCTTTCAATTTCATTGCGTGGCAGCGGCGTGTCGCTGCTGAACAGGCGGGAGGCGTGGCCGCTCAGGGCGTCGAGGAGGTCTTTGGGCGCGAGCATGGGAAATCGTCCGGAAAATCTGTTGGCCGGCAGTGTATCACGCAGCGTCTATAGTCTTTTCCAGCCCCTGCGGCGCACGCTTTTCGCGCATGAGGACGGGCGGTCGCGCACCGTTTTCGTGCGTATCTTCGCTGTCGTGGCGCCCGGTAGGTGGGCACAGGCGAACAAAGGACTGATTTCAGTGATTTTTACGGAGCTGGCAAGCTTTCTGCTTAGACGATCATGACCCATGCACTGATGCAGTCGCTGTGACGATGCAGTGCGCCGACGGACCAGCGGTACATGTTTCGTCACCAGTGGTTAGCGAGCGTCGCAACGGCAAATGCCAGGGCGACGAAGCGTTACAAAGCCAGGCACTGCGCTTAGACTTGAGACGGGTTTGTTTTCCTGGGGCAAGTCCACCAATTCGGGAGAGAGTTTTCATGAAGCTAGTCACTGCCATCATCAAACCGTTCAAGTTGGACGATGTACGCGAGTCACTGTCCGAGATCGGCGTGCAGGGCATTACCGTTACTGAGGTCAAAGGCTTCGGTCGGCAGAAGGGTCACACCGAGCTGTATCGCGGCGCGGAATACGTGGTCGATTTCCTGCCAAAGGTGAAGATTGATGTCGCCATTGACGACAAGGATCTTGACCGGGTTATCGAGGCGATAACCAAGGCCGCCAACACCGGCAAGATCGGTGACGGCAAGATCTTCGTGGTCAATCTGGAACAGGCTATTCGCATCCGTACCGGCGAAACCGATACCGACGCAATCTAAGCCGCCAAACCCCAACGCCCCAGGAGAAAACAATATGACTCTGCGTAAATTCGCAGGGCTAGGAGCCCTGTTGTCCCTCGTAATGCCGGCCCTGGCCATGGCGGCGGACCCAGTACCTGCTCCAGTCCTCAATTCCGGCGACACCGCGTGGATGCTCACGTCCACCGCGCTGGTGCTGTTCATGACCATTCCAGGCCTCGCGCTGTTCTACGGCGGCATGGTTCGCTCCAAAAACATTCTTTCCGTGATGATGCAGTGCTTTGCCATCACCGGCCTGATCACCATCCTGTGGTTCGTGTACGGCTACAGCATGGCGTTCGACACCACCGGTATGGAAGCAGGCGTCGTCAATCTCAACTCGTTTGTGGGTGGCTTGTCCAAACTGTTCCTCTCGGGTGTGACCCCGGCCAGCATCACCGGCCCGGCGGCGTTGTTCCCTGAGGCCGTGTTCGTGACCTTCCAGATGACCTTCGCGATCATCACCCCGGCGCTGATCGTCGGTGCATTCGCCGAGCGGATGAAGTTCTCCGCGATGCTGATCTTCATGGGCGTCTGGTTCACCCTGGTCTACGCACCGATTGCCCACATGGTGTGGGGCGGTCCGGGTTCGTTGCTGGGCGACTGGGGCGTGCTGGACTTCGCAGGCGGCACCGTGGTGCACATCAACGCCGGTGTGGCCGGCCTGGTAGCGTGCCTGGTACTCGGCAAGCGTAAAGGCTTCCCAACCACCCCAATGGCGCCGCACAACCTCGGTTACACCCTGGTGGGCGCGGCCATGCTGTGGGTCGGCTGGTTCGGCTTCAACGCCGGCTCCGCTGCTGCCGCCAACGGCACTGCCGGCATGGCGATGCTGGTGACCCAGATCGCTACCGCTGCTGCGGCCCTGGGCTGGATGTTCGCCGAGTGGGTCACCCACGGTAAGCCAAGCGCACTGGGCATCGCCTCGGGTGTGGTTGCGGGCCTGGTGGCAATCACCCCAGCCGCTGGCACCGTGGGCCCGATGGGTGCCCTGGTGATCGGCCTGGCTGCCGGTGTGGTGTGCTTCTTCTGCGCCACTACCCTGAAACGCAAACTGGGCTACGACGACTCCCTGGACGCCTTCGGCGTGCATGGTATCGGCGGTATCCTCGGCGCGATCCTGACCGGCGTGTTCGCCGCACCGTCGATGGGTGGCTTCAACGCCGCTACTACCGACATTGCCGCACAGGTCTGGGTTCAGGCCAAAGGCGTCGGCTTCACTGTCATCTACACCGCTATCGTGACGTACATCATCCTCAAGGTGCTGGACGTGGTGATGGGCCTGCGGGTGACCGAAGAAGAAGAGGCGGTTGGCCTCGATCTGGCGCAACACAACGAGCGCGGCTACAACTTGTAAGTACGCGAAAAAAAGATGCCCGGCTTGCCGGGCATTTTTTTGCCTTGGGTTTGTCTGTGGCTAAAGGTGTATGGGTTTTTTTGCGACTTTGTGATGGGATCCGCACTGCACTTTTCAGTGTGCGAATGTCTTACAGGCATGTAGGCGTATTCGGCACTTTGTTTTTTCCCTGAGCGCGCTAGAATGCGCGCCGATAGGCGGAGAACTGTATGTGGCAACAGACCCTGATAACCCTGCGGGCCAAGCCCCGGGGCTTTCATCTGGTGACGGACGAGTTGCTCGCCGGCCTGCCTGAATTGAAGGCCTGTCGGGTGGGACTGTTGCATTTGTGGCTGCAGCACACCTCGGCCTCGTTGACGGTCAACGAGAATGCCGACCCGGCGGTTCGCCGTGACTTCGAACGTTTTTTCAATGCGCTGGTGCCGCAAGGCACGGCGGGATATGAACACAACGACGAGGGTCCGGATGATCTGCCGGCGCACTTCAAGGCCAGTCTGCTGGGCTGTCAGCTGAGTTTGCCGGTAAGGGCCGGCCGCTTGGCGATGGGGACCTGGCAAGGTGTTTATCTGGGCGAGCACCGTGATCATGGCGGTGCTCGTAAAGTCCTCGCCACCTTGCACGGTGATGGGGCATAAGCCACTGGTTAACCGGTGGATGTTGATTTTTTTCCGGCGGCCGTCGACAGGCGGCGAAGCTGGGCTATAACTAATCTGCTTTTCGCAAGTCATGAGGTAGAACATGAGCGACGATGATCTGGAAAACGACGACCTCGAAGTAGGCGACGACGACGAAACCGAAGAAGGTCTTGAGGCGGCTGCCGAAGACGTGGCTGACGACGACGGTGGCGACGATGCACCGGTCCCGGCAGCCAAGGGCAAGGCCAAGGCTGCAGTGTCGGTTGACGAGTTGCCGAGCGTAGAAGCCAAGAACAAAGAGCGCGATGCGCTGGCCCGGGCGATGGAAGAATTCCTCGCCAAAGGCGGCAAAGTGCAGGAAGTCGAGGCTAACGTGGTGGCAGATCCACCGAAGAAGCCGGATAACAAGTACGGCAGCCGGCCTATCTAAGGCCTGCTGTTTGCTTGCTGAAAAAGCCCGCCGTCGCTGCGGGCTTTTTCATGGGCGCTACAAAAAATGGTCAGGGCCAACACCCATCCAAGGATGAAGAGCGTGTGTGGCGAGGGAGCTTGCTCCCGTTGGGGCGCGAAGCGGCCCCTGGTTGGGTCGACGCGGTCTTTCAGAAAGGCCGTCGTGGCTGGTTCAGGGGCCGCTTCGCAGCCCAGCGGGAGCAAGCTCCCTCGCCACAAAAGCCCTTCATCATCAGGTTATGCATTCCAGCGGGCTAGCACGTCGGGTAGCTCGGTCAGGCTGCGAATCTCGGCATCCGGCAATTTCTCGGCCTCCCAGGCCTTGCCTGCCGGGTTGAACCACACCGCCCGCAGTCCCGCCTGTTGCGCCCCGGCAATGTCATCCCCGGGATGATCCCCGACGTGCACCGCCGCGCCCGGCTCAACGCCGCCGCGCTGCAAGGCCTCCTGGAACAACCGCGCATCCGGCTTGGCAATACCAATGTCTTCAGCCCGGAGTGCAAAGTGGAAGTAGTCCGCCAACCCCACACGTTGCACATCGGCATTACCGTTGGTAATCACCCCCAGCAGATAGTCGCGGCGCAGTGCTTGCAGCATCGGTTCCGCTTCGGGGAATACGGTGAGTTGATGCCGGGCATGGATGAACGCTTCAAAGCACACATCCGCCATCTGCGCCGCTTCCGGCAGCGGGTACCCGGCTTCCTCGAAGGCGTATTGCAGCACCTTGTGACGCAACACGCTGATGCGATATTTCAGCTCGGGATGACGCTCCAGCACCTGCTGGCGCAGGCTGGCAAACTTCTGCAGGGGCAAGTCGCCCACCTTGGTGGCGTGGGTCGCCAGCCACTCGCGCATCGATGCCTCGGCGCTGATGATGACCGGCACGTTATCCCAGAGCGTATCGTCCAGGTCGAAGGTGATCAGCTTGATGCTCATGAGTCACTGCCCTTAATGCGTTTGGCCCGTGGATGGGCGCTGTCGTACACCGTTGCCAGGTGCTGGAAATCCAGGTGGGTGTAGATCTGGGTGGTCTTGATGTCGGAGTGGCCCAGCAGTTCCTGCACCGCACGCAGGTCCTGGGAGGACTCCAGCAAGTGGCTGGCAAAGGAGTGCCGGAGCATGTGCGGGTGCAGGTTCTGCCCCAGCTCGCGCTCGCCGGCGGCCTTGACCCGCACTTGTATGGCCCGGGGCCCGAGACGCCGGCCTTGCTGGCTGATAAACACCGCGTCGTCCGCCGGGTTGGCCAGGGCGCGCAGCGGCAGCCATAGCAGCAAGGCTTCGCGGGCCTTCTTGCCCACCGGTAATACGCGGGTCTTGCTGCCTTTGCCGAGCACTTGCACCAGGCCATCCGCCAGGTCCAGTTGATCGAGGTTAAGCCCGGTCAGCTCCGACAGGCGCAGGCCCGAGGAGTAGAAGAGTTCGAGGATTGCCTGGTCGCGATGGGCCAGGAAGTCGTCCTCCACGGCGCCATCGAGCAATTGCAGGGCGCGATCCGTGTCGAGGGTCTTGGGCAGGCGGCGTTCGCCCTTGGGCGGCGCCAGGCCGTTGGCCGGGTCGTGGTCGCACAGGCCTTCGCGGTTCAGGTAGTGATAGAGGCCGCGTACCGCCGATAGCAGGCGCGCCAGGCTGCGGGAGGATTGGCCTTGCTGGTGCAGGCGGGCGATCAGGCTGCGCAGACCCTGGATGTCCAGGGCCTTCCAGCTGCCGATGTGTTGTTTCTCGCAGAACGCCAGGACCTTGTTCAAGTCCCGCCGGTAGGCTTCCAGGGTATGCGGCGACACCTGGCGCTCGCTGCGCAGGTGAGCGCAGTAGGCGTCCAGTTGTCGTTCCATGGCTAGCGCACCGCGCGCAATGCGCTGGTGAAGCGTGGCAGGACGCGGCCCAGCACTTCGGCGATGTAGCTCAGGAACAGCGTGCCCACCGAGCTTTTGTAATGCTGCGGATCACGGCTGGCGATGGCCAGCACGCCATGCAAACCTTGATGACTGAGGGCAACCACGGCGGTGGAGCCGATCTGCTGGCGCTGCTCGGCGCCAAACAGGAAGTCCAGCTCATGCTCGCGCAAGGTGCCGCTGATGGTCTTGCCTTCGGACAGCAGGCCGCCAATCGCGGTCTGGGCATCGCTGCCGCTGACCCAGCGACCCACCGGCATCGGGTTGTCGCTGAACAGGATCAGGCTGACAAAGGGCACCTGGAAATCCTGGCGCAGGCTGTCTTCGACGGCGATCACCGCTTCTTCCAGGCTGGCGGCGTCCATCAGGGTCAGGACCAGGCGGCGAGTCTTGTCGAACAGGCGGTCGTTGTCGCGGGCCACATCCATCAGCTGCGAGAGCCGATGGCGCATTTCGATATTGCGCTCGCGCAGGATCTTCATCTGCCGCTCCACCAGCGACACGGTATCGCCGCGCTGGTGGGGAATACGCAGGGCCGGCAGCAGTTCTTCGTGCTCGACGAAGAAGTCCGGGTTAGCCTCCAGATACGCCGCAACGGCTGCGGCCTCCAGACTTTCGCTTGGGGATGCTTGCGCGGGTACTTGAGGCTTATCAGTCATTAGATTTGCTCACTCATAGACGGACCTGTCCTTCGTAGACGCGGGTGGCCGGGCCGGTCATTTTCACCGGTTGGCCGGGGCCTGCCCATTCGATGGACAGGCGTCCACCGGGCAGGTCGATCAGCAGCGGCGAATCCATCCACCCCTGGCTGATCGCGGCTACGGCAGCGGCGCAGGCGCCGGTACCGCAAGCCTGGGTTTCGCCGGCCCCGCGTTCCCAGACGCGCAACTGCGCACGGGAGCGGTCGATGACCTGCAGGAAGCCCACATTGACCCGCGCCGGAAAGCGCGGGTGGTTTTCGATCTTCGGCCCCAGTTCATGCACCGGCGCGTTGTTGATGTCATCCACCCGCAGCACGGCATGGGGGTTGCCCATGGACACGGCGGCCAGGTTGACGGTCTTGCCGTCCACATCCACCGCATAGCTCAGGGCTTGCTCGGTGGCCTGGAACGGAATGTCCGCCGGCACCAGCCGTGGCGCGCCCATGTTGACGCCGATCTGGCCGTCGCTGCGAATATCCAGCTCGATGATGCCGCTTTTGGTCTCGACGCGAATCTGCCGCTTGGCGGTCAGGCGCTTGTCCAGGACAAAACGGGCGAAACAGCGGGCACCATTGCCGCACTGTTCCACTTCGGAGCCATCGGAGTTGAAGATCCGGTAACGGAAATCCACTTCCGGGTTACTCGGCGCTTCCACCAGCAACAATTGGTCGAAGCCGACACCGGTGTGCCGGTCGCCCCACAGCTTGGCGTGCTTGGGCAGGATGTGCGCGTGCTGGCTGACCAGGTCGAGGACCATGAAGTCATTGCCCAGCCCGTGCATCTTGGTAAAACGCAGCAACATGACCTTACTCCGGCAGCAGGCTTTCGCCAGCAAACAACTCGGCTACCGTCTCGCGGCGACGCACTTCAAACGCTTGATCACCGTCCACCAGCACCTCGGCGGTACGCCCGCGGGTGTTGTAGTTGGAGCTCATGACAAACCCATAGGCACCGGCCGAATGCACGGCCAGCAGGTCGCCTTCTTCCAGGGCCAGCTGACGTTCCTTGGCCAGGAAGTCGCCGGTCTCGCAGATCGGGCCGACGATATCGTAGCTGCGGCCTTCGCCTGCGCGTGGCTTGACGGCCGTCACATTCATCCAGGCCTGGTACAGCGCCGGACGGATCAGGTCGTTCATCGCCGCGTCGACGATGGCGAAATCCTTGTGCTCGGTGTGCTTGAGGTACTCGACCTGGGTCAGCAGCAGGCCGGCGTTGGCGACGATGTAGCGGCCCGGCTCGAACATCAGCGTCAGGTCGCGGCCTTCGAGGCGCTCGCGCACGGCCTTGATGTAGTCGGACACCAGCGGCGGCTCTTCGTCGCGATAACGCACACCCACGCCGCCACCGAGGTCGATGTGGTGCAGGTAGATGCCGCACTCGCCGAGGCGGTCGACCAGCGCCAGCAGGCGGTCGAGGGCGTCGAGGAACGGTGGCAGGCTGGTCAGTTGCGAGCCGATATGGCAGTCGACGCCCAAGACTTCCAGGTTCGGCAACTGCGCGGCGCGGATGTACACGTCCTCGGCGTCGGCAATGGCGATGCCGAACTTATTCTCTTTGAGACCGGTGGAAATGTACGGGTGAGTGCCGGCGTCGACGTCCGGGTTGACCCGCAGGGAGATCGGCGCGCGAACGCCCATCTCGGCGGCCACCACTTGCAGGCGCTCCAGCTCGTCGGTGGATTCGACGTTGAAGCAGTGCACGCCAACTTCCAGGGCGCGGCGCATGTCTTCGCGGCTCTTGCCGACACCGGAGAACACAATTTTGTCAGCCTTGCCGCCGGCGGCCAGTACACGCTCAAGCTCGCCCCGGGACACGATGTCGAAACCGGCGCCCAGGCGCGCCAGGACATTGAGTACACCCAGGTTGGAGTTGGCTTTTACGGCGAAGCACACCAGGCTCGGCGTGCCTTCCAGCGCATCGGCAAAGGAGCGGTATTGCGCTTCGATGTGGGCACGGGAGTACACGTAGGTCGGGGTACCAAAGCGCTCGGCGATGGCGGACAGCGCGACACCTTCCGCGAACAGCTCGCCGTCCCGGTAGTTAAAAGCGTCCATGATGTTCCCTTAGTAGGTGTCGTGCTTGTGCGCTTTGGTTTGCGACGATTGCGCCTGTTCATTCGGGTCTTTGCTGTCATCGGGCAGATACAGCGGGCCTTTTTGACCACAGGCACTAACGAGGCAAGCGACCGCGACGAGCGCAGCAAGGGAAGAGATCAGGCGCTTCATGGCGAAATCCTTGAATATGCATTAATTGCGCCCGAGTATACCGACCACCCGCCGGATTGCCTATGCGCCGAAATACCCGTCCGGCGGGGCTTTGCCGAGTTTGTTGCGATTGTGCTTACACCAATCGAGGATAATTCACACGGCTGTGGGTAATGAAATCGGTATCCTTTGCAATCATGATGGCGCGTCCGTATTGTGCGGCGCTTGAGCGAGACCAGACACTTTTCGAGGTTCCCACAATGAGTTTGACCGAAGCGCGTTTTCACGACCTGGTGGATGCGACCCAGCAAGCGCTGGAGGATATTTTCGACGACAGCGGTCTGGATGTGGACCTGGAGAACTCGGCCGGTGTGCTCACCGTCAAGTTTGAAAATGGCACCCAATTGATTTTCAGCCGCCAGGAGCCCCTGCGTCAGCTATGGCTGGCGGCGCGTTCCGGTGGTTTTCACTTCGATTACGATGAAGAAGAAAAACGCTGGACCCACGACACCACCGATGAGCTGCTGAGCGAAATGCTCGCGCGCCTCACCCAGGAACAAGCCGGCGTCGAGCTGGACTTCGACGAGATCTGATCGTGACGCAGCCCGTTCCCGTACGCCCGCCCAAGCCGCTGTTCAGCAATGTCAGCCCGGCGGTGCCGTCACCTTGTATCAGTTTATGTCGGCTGGATGAGCACAAAGTCTGCCTCGGTTGCTTCCGTCATGTGGAAGACATCCGCGAATGGCGCTCCGCCGACGATGCGCGACGCCGCGTGATCGTCGCCCAGGCCGAGCAGCGCAGGACCTGCGCCTGAGGCCGTCTTGTTTATTTATTGTGCTGTGGTAGTGTCCGGATACACCTCAACTCATCGAGGTCCGTGAGAACCCCGCCTTTTCCTGGCGGGGTTTTGCTTTTTTGTGCAGAAAAAAGGAGTCTGCCTGAATCATGACCGCACCTTCCATCATCCTCACCCGTCTTGACGTGCAGCGTCTTGAGCAACTGATCGACCGTGTCGGCGAGGCGTCGCCGGGCGTTGAAGCCCTGCAACACGAACTCGACCGCGCCGAAGAAGTGGTTGGCCACGATGAAGTGCCTGCATCTGTCGTGACCATGAACTCCAGCGTGCATTGCCGTGAACAAGGCAGTGGCAAGGACTATCACCTGACCCTGGTCTACCCCAAGGACGCGAACGCCGACGAAGGCAAAATCTCGATCCTGGCGCCGGTGGGCAGTGCATTGCTGGGCCTGCAAGTCGGCCAGCATATCGACTGGCCAGCACCGGGTGGCAAGACCCTCAAGCTTGAATTGCTCGGCGTCGAAGGCCAGCCGAAAGACGGTGGCGCCTTTCCTCTCTAAACCTGGTTCAGCGCTTCATTGAGCGCCAGTTCCAGATCAGCCTTGTAGCGCAGGTACAGATTGCTCGGGCTTTGAACATCACCGAGCAGGCCGGACAGGTCCAGATCGGTGATGTAGCAGCGGTAACGCTCGGCTTCCCGGCGTTGCCCGACGATTTGCTGGGCGACCACCGCAAACAGTTGGTCGCCAAATTCCAGCTCGGAAAACTCTCGTTGATTGCAGTACAAGGTGATCCCCACCTGGCCCGGTGCTGCCTTGCCGATAATCGCCTGCACGTCGTAGAACGGCTTATTGGCCGGGGTTTGCGGCGCTGGGCGCGGTTCGGCCCGCCGTGCACGGCCGCTGCCTGACGGCAACAGCTGGTAATACAGGATTTGCACCGCGCCGAAGGGCTGTTGCGGGTCCAGCGGCAGCAGCGCGTCGCGGCGATAAATGATCGACTGCAGGAAGCGCTGCAACGGCACCAACAGGCTTTGCTCGTCGTGGAACGGCAGGTGTTGCTGCCAGAGCGCGTTGAACTCATCCAGCACGTACAGCTCGGCAACTCCGTCGTTGATCCGGTAGAACACCTGCACACAGTCGGGCAGGCCCATGGGCAGCAGCAGCGCCAGGTCGTGGTCTTCCAGGGCCATGGTGTCCAGGTGCAGCGGGCTGTAGCTGGCCAGTTCCTCACTGAGGTAGGCGATCAGCGCGTCCTGGGTCGCCAGTGACACATGGTTGGCCTGGCCGGGTGTCAGTTCCATCACGTGGTAGTGCTGCTGCACCTGCACCAGGTAGCGGTGGTTTTCCTGGCCCAGCAGTAGGTTTTGCGCGGTGTCGAAGATTTCCTCCACGCGCTGGGCAATGAACTGCGCGCGGTTGTGGCAGAAACAGCGCACCCGCAAGCGCGGCAAGTGATTGGGCGGTAGCTGATTGAGGTAGTCGCGCAGGCAGTCGAGCAGCGCGTGGGGGCCGTCATAGCGGCTGACCATCACCTCGTTCCAACTGTTGAGCGTGACTTGGTCCAGGGTCAGCACCAGGTTTTCCCGTACGCCCGCGTAACTCAGGGAGTCGGTGCGCTCGGTGGTCATCAGGATGTTCAGGTCGCGATGATGCTTGAGCGGGTCGACGCCGACGTTGATCAGCAGCAGCACTTCCTCGGGCACTGCCGAGCGCAGCAGGCGGTCTTCATCGACGCTGGCCAGGGGCAGGACGACAGTTTGTTGCAGGCTGCCCAGCAGGTTGAACAGCTCGAATTCGGTCATGTCACTGCTGCCGGGATGCAGCGCCAGGCGGGTACTGCTGTCGATCACGCCGTTGCGGTGGCACCAGGTGAGCATTTCCAGCAAATCGCGGCTGCGCTTGATCGGCGCGAAGTGCTCCCATTCCAGGGCGGTCAGGCTGCCGTTGTACAAGCCCCAATGATGCTGGCCGGGCTCTTTGCGGTTGGGCGACTGCACCAGGGTCAGGGTGTCTTCGGCAAGGTCGGGCGCAATGCCGGGGTTGATGAACTCGACCTTGCCGGCCTTGCGCTCGAAGGCGGCGTACAGGCGCCGGCCGAGCACATTGAGGTCGCGCTTGTTGATCAGGCTGACGGTCTGTTCGGTGCGGGCAAACTGGGTCAGGAAGCGATAGCTGTAGTTCAGCTCGTTGACCAGCGCCCGGCGTTCGGAGGCCACCTGGCGGACTTTCCATTGGCTGCGGCTGTCCAGCAGGGCCAGTTGGCGCTGGTCCCAACCCCATTCGCTGGCCAGGCGCTCCAGCAGCAAACGCTGCCACCCGGTGCGCTGGCCCGCGCTGAGCTTGCGGTTGACCTTCAGGTACAGGCTGCGCCGCACCAGTTCCAGGCGTTCCGGCTCATTACGGGCCTTGAGGTACTCCTCGATCCGGCGGTAGACGACGATGTACGGGTCCAGCTCGTCCAGGTCCAGCTGATTGGCAAACACAGCGCGCTTGAAGCGCAGGCTCAGGCACTGCACCTTCGGGTGCTCGCTGGCGTAGACCTCGGTCAGCAGGAGTTTCAGTACTGATTTGTAGGGCGATTCGATGCCCTTGAACAACTGCCACAAGCCGGCACCGATAAATTCACCCGGCGGGATGTGCGCCAGGTGGCCCAGGTCGAGGGTTTCATCGGCGCGAATAAAGCGTTTGGAAATCAGCGCGTGGGTGAAGTCGGCATAGCGGGTTTCTTCGTACACCGGCACCAGCCACCAGATCGGCGTGCGCCCGGCCAGCCAAATGGCGGTGCGGTAGAACTCGTCCAGCAGCAGGTAATGCTGGCTGGTGCCGCAGTCTTCTGAACTCAGTTGGCTGTCGCGCTCGCCCTGGATAAACCGCGTCGGCTCGATCAGGAAGAAGTGCGCCTCGGCGCCCATGCTCAGGGCCCAGGTTTCGAGCAGTTGGCATTTCTTGCGCAACTCGGCCAGCTCGTTCTCGCTGAGATCGGCCGCATGGCAGACCCACACGTCCATATCACTTTGATCGGCCTGGGCCAGGGTGCCCAGGCTGCCCATCAGGAACAGGCCGTGAATCGGCCGCGGTGGGTTGCCGTGGCGGGGCTTGTAGGAAAACGTGCGGGTCAGGCGCTGGGCCTCGGCCAAGGCTTGCGCGTCGGGTTCAAAATTCGACAGGCCGGCCGGCGTGCTGCCCGACACATAGCCCGGCAACAGCGGGTGATTCACGTGGAAAAACAGCGGCAGCAGGGTCAATACGCTTTGCTGGCGTGGTGTCAGTCCTTCGACGGCCCGGGCCATGCGGCCTTCGTTCAGGGCCAGAAACCGCGCGCGTAACTGGGCCAGCACCTTGCGGTCGATGCCTTCGTCCAGGTCGGGGCGGATTTCGTGGGTGCGGGTCATGTCGAACTCGGTGGCTCGCAGGGCCCGACGTGGGCGGCCGTGTGGGAGTTTACAGCCAGTAGCGTAGGAGGTTTAGAGGGAATTTGTTTTTGACGCCGGAATTTTATCCCGGGCGCGGGAGTGCCCGCGGAATCCGTGAAAAGAGGATCCCGTGGGCGATACGAGGTGTCAGGCGGCTTCTTTGTCGGTCGTCAGAATAGTCAGCAGGCTTTGTGCGTGTTCGGCAGCGTCCCGGCCGAGGCTGGTGAGGTAACCACCGTCTGGCTGGTCGATCAGGTCTTTATCAAACAGGCGCCGGGCGGCGGCAATGGCAGTGGGAGCGGCAGTCTGATGAACTTTCAGACCTTCCTGGGAGCTGCCCAGGTTGAAGAGTGCAAGGATTTCCAGTTCGGCAACCAACTCAGGGGTATACGACATAAGGACTCCAGACTTTCTAGGAATTTTTAGACGTTAGCAGCCATAAGGTGAACGCACTTGGGCGAGCTGTCCAGTCGGAACTCATGCGGTGTTGATGTGGGGCAGGATTGTGGCCAGCAAGAGTTTGCTGGCCAGCGCGGTGTGAGGCTTATTGCTTCTCGGGCGGCAGCTCCGGCAGCGCACGCAACGCAGTTTCATACCATTCGGTATTGAAGGCGCGATCCTCTTCGAGCAGCGCGTCAATTTCGATGGCGAGGACGTGGGCCATCATTTGCAGGATGTCTTCGCGCTCGTAGCCCACCAGGGTCAGCTTGTTGAACGTGGCCTTGGCGGCGGGCGGGTTGTCGCTTTCGATCTGGTTTTCGATCGCTTCAATCAAGGTGGTCTCGGCGAACTCTTCTTCGTCGTTGTCGATATCGGTTGGCTCGCTCATGGCAGGCTCCTGGAGGAAAGGGCGCCAGTCTACCCCCATTCACTCGGCTGATGCTGCTGGCCAGGCGCGGCCTCCCGATCTATAACCACTGCTGCCAACCCCGTACACGGCCTGGAGGCTTTGTGATGCTCAAGCTTTATGGATTTTCGGTCAGCAACTACTACAACATGGTCAAACTGGCGCTGCTGGAGAAAGGGCTGCCCTTCGAAGAGGTGCCGTTCTACGCAGGCCAGACCCCTGAAGCCTTGGCCGTGAGCCCCCGGGGCAAGGTGCCGGTGCTGGGTGTCGAGCAAGGGTTTATCAACGAAACCAGCGTGATCCTCGAATACCTCGAACAGACCCAGGGCGGACGATCGCTGCTGCCGAGCGAGCCGTTCCAGCGCGCCCAGGTGCTGGCGTTGTGCAGGGAAATCGAGCTGTACATCGAGTTGCCGGCCCGGGCGTGTTTTGCCGAGGCGTTTTTCGGAATGCCGGTGCCGGAGGCGATCAAGGAAAAGTCCAGGGCGGAGTTATTGCTGGGGATCGCATCGCTGGGGCGGCACGGGAAGTTTGCGCCGTATGTGGCAGGAGACAGCTTCACGATTGCGGATTTGTATTTTGTGTACAGCGTGGACCTGGCCTATGCCGTGGCCGGGAAGCTGTTCGGGCTGGATCTGTTAGCTGAGTTGCCGAAGGCCAAGGCGTTGCTGGAGCGCTTGCAGGCGCTGCCGAATGCCCAGCGGGTGGCGGCGGACAAGGAAGCGGCGATGCCGGCGTTTATGGCGATGATTGCTGCCAAGAAATAGATCTTGGGTGTTTGTGATGAGGCTTTCGCGAGCAAGCCCGCTCCCACATTTGACCGAGTTCCACCTTTGGAATGCAGTCGAATGTGGGAGCGGGCTTGCTCGCGAAGCTTTTAGCGGCTGGCGAGCAATGCCTGGCCGCGAACCACGGCAGCCTTCACCTGCGCCGGCGCAGTCCCGCCGACATGGTTACGGGCATTCACCGAGCCTTCCAGGGTCAGCACCGCAAACACGTCCTGCTCGATCTGGTCGCTGAACTGGCGCAGTTCTTCCAGGCTCATTTCCGCCAGGTCCTTGCCGGTGTCCACTCCGTACTTCACGGCATGCCCGACGATCTCGTGGCAGTCGCGGAACGGCAGGCCACGGCGTACCAGGTAGTCCGCCAGGTCTGTGGCGGTGGAGAAACCGCGCAGGGCCGCTTCACGCATGATGGCGTGCTTGGGCTTGATCGCCGGGATCATGTCGGCAAAGGCACGCAACGAGTCGCGCAGGGTATCGGCGGCGTCGAACAGCGGTTCCTTGTCTTCCTGGTTGTCCTTGTTGTAGGCCAGCGGTTGGCCTTTCATCAGGGTCAACAGGCCCATCAGCGCACCGAATACACGGCCGCTCTTGCCGCGTACCAGCTCCGGCACGTCGGGGTTTTTCTTTTGCGGCATGATCGAGCTGCCGGTGCAGAAGCGGTCCGGCAGGTCAATGAACTGGAATTGCGCGCTGGTCCACAGCACCAGCTCTTCGGAGAAGCGCGACAAGTGCATCATCGCAATGCTGGCCGCGGCGCAGAATTCGATGGCGAAGTCACGGTCCGACACGCCGTCCAGGGAGTTGCCGCCCACGGCGTCGAAACCCAGCAGCTGCGCGGTGTATTCGCGGTCGATCGGGTAGGTGGTGCCAGCCAGTGCAGCGCTGCCCAGAGGCATGCGGTTGGCGCGCTTGCGGCAGTCCACCAGGCGCTCGTAGTCGCGGCTGAGCATTTCGAACCAGGCCAGCAGATGGTGGCCGAAGGTCACAGGCTGTGCGGTCTGCAGGTGGGTGAAGCCGGGCATGATGGTGCCGGATTCACGCTCTGCCTGCTCCAGCAGGCCTTTTTGCAGGCGGGTGATTTCTGCCAGGATCAGGTCGATCTCGTCCCGCAGCCACAGGCGGATATCGGTAGCCACCTGGTCGTTACGGCTGCGACCGGTGTGCAGTTTCTTGCCGGTCACACCGATGCGGTCGGTGAGGCGGGCCTCGATGTTCATGTGCACGTCTTCCAGGTCGACGCGCCAGTCGAAGGTGCCGGCTTCGATCTCGCCACGGATGGTGGTCAGGCCGTCGATGATGCTGTCGCGCTCGGCGTCGGTCAGCACGCCGACCTTGGCCAGCATCGTGGCGTGGGCGATCGAGCCCATGATGTCGTGGCGGTAGAGGCGCTGGTCGAAAGTGACGGAGGCGGTGAAGCGCGCGACGAAGGCGTCGACGGGTTCACTGAAGCGGCCGCCCCAGGACTGGTTGGTCTTGTCGGTGCTCATGGATTCGCTCGTGATCTGCTGGAAAGAGGGCATGAAAGTGTGGCGCCGATAATAACAGGGTTGCCCCCGGAGGCGACGATGGCGGGGCGGGGCATTTTTATTTGTTTCCAAGATGGCTAAGTGCCTTGCCCCCGGACTCGCGCAGGACGAGACTGGAGCCAGGACCGATCGGGGGGGAAACTTGCGGTCCTTGGTCAAACAAAGCGTGTTTATTGAAACGATATTTGACGATTGAGCAATATCGTCTTCGCCAGCGTCTACAGTTGCACTGATAGAGCTTCGCGCTGACGGAAGGTGTACTGCACCAATGCCGGGCGATGAGGTCGAACTCCAGGCTATCCATTAGAGAGGGGGTGTTCGTATTGTGTATCAGCAAACCCTACGACGATGCCCGAAGGCAGCAGGCTTTGGGCGCGATTGAACAGGTCCGGGTAAATATTGGTGCCACTCTCGGGGCACTTTTTGCCGCTCGCGCTAGTCTTAGCGTGGATCGCCGTGACGGAAGTCACCGCACCTGTCTACGCTATCCTTGTGCGAGACTCACGCAGGAATCCAGCGCAATATGAATGTCCTGATCGTTGATGACGAACCCCAAGCCCGCGAGCGACTGAGCCGTTTGGTCAGTGAACTCGAGGGTTACAATGTCCTTGAGCCGAGCGCCACCAGTGGCGAGGAAGCCTTGGCCCTTATTGACAGCCTCAAGCCGGACGTCGTGTTGCTCGACATCCGCATGCCGGGCCTTGATGGCTTGCAGGTGGCTGCCCGCCTGAGCGAGCGAGAATCGCCGCCTTCGGTGGTGCTGTGCGCCTCCCAGGATGAGTTCTCTTCCGAGGCCCTGGATGCCAGCGGCGCCAGTTTCCTGGTCAAGCCGATCAATGCCGATGCGTTGCTTCGCGCCTTGAAAAAGGCCGAGCGTCCCAATCGTGTCCAACTGGCAGCCTTGACCCAGCCCGCAGCCCAGGGCGGCAACGGGCCACGCAGCCATATCAGCGCCCGTACCCGCAAGGGCATCGAGTTGATTCCCCTGGACCAGGTGGTCTACTTCATCGCCGATCACAAGTACGTGACCTTGCGTCACGAGGCCGGTGAAGTGCTGCTCGATGAGCCACTCAAGGCGTTGGAAGATGAATTTGGCGACCGCTTTGTGCGCATCCACCGCAATGCGCTGGTGGCCCGCGAGCGAATCGAGCGTCTGCAGCGCACGCCGCTTGGGCACTTTCAGCTGTTCCTGAAGGGCCTCAATGGCGACGCCCTGATCGTCAGCCGGCGCCATGTCGCCGGTGTGCGCAAGATGATGCAGCAGCTTTAGCCCGAGGGCTGACGCGAGCTTCACCGCCCATATCCCGGTGCGACGCGGCCAGGGAGGCCCCGCACTTGCTGATTCAAATCAAAGCGCATTTGCCTGAGCTGTTATTATCTGCCGTATCTATTCAGTACGGATTGATCCATGTCCTCTCGCGAAATCCGCATCGCCACCCGTAAAAGCGCCCTGGCCTTATGGCAGGCCGAATACGTCAAAGCACGCCTTGAGCAGGCTCATCCTGGCCTGAAGGTGTCCCTGGTGCCCATGGTCAGTCGCGGCGACAAGCTGCTTGATTCGCCATTGTCGAAAATCGGCGGCAAGGGCCTGTTCGTCAAGGAACTGGAAACCGCGCTGCTGGAGAACGAAGCCGACATCGCCGTGCATTCTATGAAAGATGTGCCCATGGACTTCCCCGAAGGCCTGGGCCTTTTTTGCATCTGCGAGCGCGAAGACCCCCGCGATGCCTTCGTTTCCAATACCTACGCCTCCCTGGATGAGCTGCCGCTGGGCAGCGTCGTCGGCACCTCCAGCCTGCGTCGCCAGGCGCAGTTGCTGACCCGCCGCCCGGACCTGCAAATCCGCTTCCTGCGGGGCAACGTCAATACTCGCCTGGCCAAGCTCGACGCCGGTGAATATGACGCGATCATTCTCGCGGCAGCCGGCTTGATCCGCTTGGGCTTTGAAGACCGCATCACCTCGGCCATCAGCGTCGAAGACAGCTTGCCGGCCGGCGGGCAGGGCGCTGTGGGCATTGAATGCCGCACCGCCGACAGCGAAATTCATGCGCTGCTCAAGCCGCTGGATCACCAGGACACCGAAATTCGCGTCACCGCCGAACGTGCCCTGAACAAGCACCTCAATGGTGGCTGCCAGGTACCGATCGCCTGTTACGCCGTGCTTGAGGGCGAGAACCTCTGGCTGCGTGGCCTGGTGGGCGACCCGAGTGGTGGGTTGTTGCTCACCGCAGAGATTCGCGGGCCGCAAAGCGAGGCCACCAGCCTGGGTATCAAGGTCGCCGAGGAACTGCTGGAAAAAGGCGCCGGTGCCATTCTGCAAGCGGTGTACGGCGAGGCCGGGCCGCAGTGATGCAATGGCGTGTGCTGCTGACGCGGCCTGCCGAGGAGTCGGCGGCCCTGGCGGCGACGTTATCCGAAGAAGGTGTTTTCAGCAGCAGCCTGCCGTTGCTGGAGGTTGAAGCGCTGCCTGTCACGCCTGAACAACAGACTGTTTTTCGCGAGCTGGACCGCTATTGCGCGGTGATCGTGGTGAGCAAGCCGGCCGCGCGCCTGGGCTTGCAGTTGTTGGCTCAACACTGGCCGCAACCGCCGGCGTTACCGTGGTTCAGTGTCGGCGCTGCTACGGCGCAGGTGTTGGCCGAGCATGGCCTTGATGTCAGTTATCCCCACGACGGCGACGACAGTGAAGCCTTGCTTGAACTGGTCGCCTTGCGCGAGGCTATCTCGAAGCCCGGCGCCCGGGTGCTGATCCTGCGGGGCGAGGGCGGGCGAGAGCTGCTGGCTGAGCGTTTACGCGAGCAAGGTGCTAGTGTCGACTATCTGGAGTTGTATCGCCGTTTCCTGCCGGACTACGACCGTGCAACGCTGACCCAGCGCATAAACGTGGAACGCTTGAACGGCGTGGTGGTCAGCAGTGGGCAGGGTTTTTTACACCTGCAAGCGCTGGCCGGTACAGATTGGCCCCAGGTGGCACAGCTGCCGTTGTTCGTGCCCAGCCCGCGAGTCGCCGAGATGGCGCGTGCCGCTGGCGCGAAAGAAGTTGTGGATTGTCGTGGCGCCAGTGCCGCGGCTTTGTTAGTGGCGTTACGGAGTGTTTCCGTTCCCACTCTCTAATACGCAAAGGATGGATACGTGAGCGAAACAGCCTTGCCTAAAGATGAAGCTCAGCCCGCGCTTGATGCGCCTGTTGAGACACCGGTCACCACCGCCCCGCGCCGTGGCAACGGCCTGGCCATCGTGGCCTTGTTGCTCGGCGCCGCCGGCGTTGCCGCCGGTGGCTGGGGGATCTGGCAGGTCCGCGCACTGCAGGCGAGCAGCCAGCAACAGCTGGGCCAAGTGCAAACCCTGGACGACCAATCCCAGAGCCTCAAGCAGAGCCAGCAGCAGCTGTCGGCCCGTCTGGGGCAACTGCCCGGCGCCGATGAGCTGGAAGAGCGTCGCCGGCTGGTGGCGCAATTGCAGGGTGATCAACAACGTCTGAGCCAGCGCCTGGAAACGGTGCTGGGGGCCAGCCGCCAGGACTGGCGCCTGGCCGAGGCCGAGCACTTGATCCGCCTGGCCAGCCTGCGTCTTTCCGCCTTGCAGGACATCAACAGTGCCCAGGCACTGGTCCAGGGCGCTGACGAAATCCTCCGCGAACAAAGTGACCCTGGCTCCTACGCCGCCCGTGAGCAGTTGGCCAAGAGCCTCGCCGCGTTGCGCAATATCGAACAGCCCGACCGTACCGGGCTGTACCTGCAACTGGCGGCATTGCGCGATCAGGTCGTGCAGTTGGCGGCCATCGCGCCGGAATACCAACTCCCTGAAGCGGCCAATGATGGGCGTCCGACCACCGACACGGACAGCCGTTGGAGTCAGTGGTGGGCGCAGATCTCGCGGTATTTCCGCATCGACTTCAATCCTGATGACAACATTCGCCCGCTCCTGGCAGGGCAAGGCCTGAACCAGGTGCGCCTGGCCCTGAGCCTTGCACTTGAGCAGGCGCAATGGGCGGCGCTCAACGGCGAGCCGGCGGTGTACAGCCGATCCCTGGGCGAGGCTCGCAGCGTGTTGCAGGACAACTTCAATCAAGACAACCCGCAAAGCAAAGCCATGCTGGCCCGTATTGCCGAGCTTGAGCCCAAGGCCGTCTCGGTGGTCACGCCGGACCTGGCCGCGAGCCTGGCTGCCGTGCAGGCTTACCTTGACCGTCGCCACCTGTCTGCCGAGGAAGCCAAGGCTTCCGCTGGCAAGCCGGCGACCCAGGAGTAAAGCCGATGAAGCGCTTCTATGTGATCCTGGTGCTGGCGATTGCGATCGCCCTGGCACTGGCCGTGGGCATTTCGAAACATACCGGCTACGTGCTGATTACCTATCCCCATGTGCTGCATTACGAGTCGGGGCTGTGGTCGACGCTGGTGGCGTTGTTTGCCATCGGCCTGGTGATCTATTTGGCCAGGGTGCTGCTGGGCCTGGTGCTGACCTCGGGTGGCGTGGTCAATCCGTGGTCGCGGCGCAACCGCAGCCGTCGGGTCCAGGTTGCCATCGAGCAGGGCCAGATGGACCTCGCCGAAGGGCGCTGGGCCAGTGCCGAGCGCCACTTGCACCGTGCGGCCGAAGCCGAACGCCAGCCATTGCTCTACTACCTCGGCGCCGCCCGTGCGGCCAACGAACAGGGCCGTTATGAGGAAGCGGATGGCCTGCTGGAACGCGCGCTTGAGCGCCAGCCCCAGGCCGAACTGGCGGTAGCCTTGAGTCATGCGCAGTTGCAGATGGACCGCGGTGACACCGATGGCGCCCTGGTCACCCTGCAGGCCATGCATGAGCGTCATCCGCATAACGTCCAGGTATTGCGCCAACTGCAGCGGCTGTATCAACAGCGTGGCGATTGGTCTTCGGTAATCCGGCTGTTGCCGGAGTTGCGCAAGGACAAGGTGTTGCCGCCTGCCGAGTTGGCCGACCTGGAGCGACGCGCCTGGGGCGAGAACCTGACCCTGGCTGCCCAGCGCGAAGAGCAGGGCGAGGCCGGGCAGCAATCCCTGGAGCTGGCCTGGCAACAACTGACTTCGGCCCAGCGCCAGGAGCCGCAACTGGTGCTGGCGTACGCCGAACAATTGCGCCAGTTGGGCGCGGACGCCAAGGCCGAAGAAGTGCTGCGCGGTGCCCTCAAGCGCGAGTACGACAGTCATCTGATCCGGCTCTACGGGCTGCTGCGTGGCAGCGATCCGGCGAAGCAGTTGAAGTTCGCCGAAGGCTGGCTCAAGGACCATCCAGGCGATGCCAGCCTGCTGCTGACCCTGGGGCGCCTGTGCCTGCAAAACAGCTTGTGGGGCAAGGCGCGGGACTACCTTGAAAGCAGCCTGCAGGTGCAGCGCAACCCTGAGGCCTGCGCCGAGCTGGCACGCCTGCTGGCGCAGTTGGGCGACACCGAGCGCAGCAACCAGTTGTTCCAGGAAGGCCTGGGCTTGCTGGACAAGCGTTTGCTGGCGTCACCGCTGCCGGTGCCGGCACGGGTTTGAAGTAGGAAACAGAGTAAGGGTTGCCTCAGAATTGTCTGGTGGCCAACCCTTCAATAACGCCCAATAGCTGTAGTCAATACGGCTTGTAGTAAACTCCTACGTAGACGCGCGTTTAATCGCTCGCCTTCTGACGGGATATCCCTACGCTCTCGCGGAATCGTCTGCTCTGGCGCGTATTGAAAGGGGTAAGGTCTTTCCTCTACCGTAACTACCTATCTCTTGCGTTGCGGATAAACAATGTCTTTGGCCCCCTCACGCTCCCTGTTCCTCCTGGCGTTCCTGGCTGGTGCGCTGACGCTGGGCGCGTCCTTTTACCTGGAATACGCCGCGCTTTTGCGGCCTTGTTTCCTGTGCCAGGTGCAACGAATTCTTGTGGCTGCCTTCACGCTGATCAATCTCGTGGCAGCGATTCATGGGCCGAAGCGGTCCGGGATCTACCTGTATTGGGCGGCGAGCATGGGGTGTGCAGTGCTGGGCGCCATTACCGCCGTACGCCAGGTGCTGCTGCAAAATACGCCGCCGGAACAGTTGCCTGCCTGTTGGCCCGGCCTTCAATCCATGATCGAGAACCTGTCGCTGAGAGAGACGTTGGCCTTGATCTTCAAGGGCACCGTCGACTGCGTGGAAATCAACTGGACGCTGTTCGACTTGAGTATTCCCGAGTGGAGCCTGCTGTTCTTCGTGGCGATGCTGATCCTTGGCATCGCGCAGTTCTCGCGGTTGCTGCTGAGCCAGCGTTTTGGCCTTGCACGGCACTGACAGGTAACCGCAGGTTGTAGGAAGGGATTAAACACTTGTATGAACTTTCTCTCCTGCGTACCTTGATGACATAGTCGTGCGGGCATAATCTGGCCCGCACGCGTTATTGAAACAGACTGTTCGATGCACCTTTGCCCGGTTGCCGCTTTAACCTTGAAGTGTTGCGCGGGCAGCGTGCGGCGCCCCTATAGGGAAGAGAGATCATCATGCTGGAACGTTGTCAGAATGCTCAGGAACGCTGGGGTGGGGTGCACAAACTGATCGATGGTTGGTTGAAAGCGCGTCACGAACTGGTTCGGGCCTTTGATGCTCTCGGTGCCAAGCCCGAAGCGCTCAGCGAGAACCGCAAGCCGTTGCAGGAATTCTGCGGCGTATTGGTGGACTACGTATCGGCGGGGCACTTCGGTGTCTACGAGCAGTTGACCAGAGAGGCCGAGGCTTTCGACGATCAACGTGGCCTCGATTTGGCGGAGACGATTTACCCGCGTATCGATGTCATCACCGAGAAGCTGCTGGCGTTCAACGACCTGTGTGATGCCGGCCAGTGCGTTGCAGAAAAATTCAAAGAGCTGGGTGGTTTGCTTCACGAGCGTTTCGAGCTGGAAGATTGCCTGATCGAAGTGCTGCACAACGCTCACAAGGAAGAGTTGACGGCTAAGGCCTGACTCCCCCCGACACAAGAAAACGGTGCGCATTGCGCACCGTTTTTCGTTTGGGCTCAGGCGCCCGCCTTGAGCAATTCGATCTCGAATACCAGCGGCGTATAAGGCGGGATCAGTTCGCCTGCGCCATCAGCGCCATAGGCTTGGTCGGATGGAATCACCAGGCGCCACTTCGCGCCCACCGGCATCTGTTGCAACGCACTGCGCCAGCCATTGATCACACTGTCCAGGCGAAACCACTGAGGTTGTGTGCTCTTGTCGAAGACGGTCCCGTCGGGTAACCGCCCAACATAATTCACTTGCACGCGATCATCGGCCGCCGGTTTCTTCCCGCTGCCAGGGGTCAGTTCGGTCAGCAGGATGCCGTCTGCCAATTCACGCACACCACTTTTGGATTTCTCACTGGCTAAAAATTGTTGCTCGGCAGCGAGTGCCTTTTCACTTTGTGGTGCTCGATTGTCCGGCGCGTTTTGTGCTTCGTGCTGGGCAAGGATCTGTTCGATGCGTGTGTCGTCCAGGGCCAGTGGCTTACCTTGATAGGCCTGTTTGAGTCCGTCGATCAGCGCCTCTACCTGCAACCCAGGCATCTCCTGGCGCAGGCGCTCACCCAGGCTCGCGCCCAGGCTGTAGGCCAGGTCGTGGTCATCTTTGGAGGGGGATTTCTCGCTTGCGTTGGCCACGCAAAGCACCACGCTCAACACTAAAAAAAGGTAACGCGACATGGGCGTTCTCCAGCCGAAAGTGCGATGGATTATGCCAGTGTGAATGCTTAAAAAGTGGCGTGGATTTTCGTTATATCAATAAGAATTTTCGTGCGGTGCAACGCAAGCCAATCGATACTGTCAACATGCCCTAGCGGCGGTAAGAGCAGAGGGCTAGTATGAGCCGCACCCACGTCAGCCAGGAGGTAAACCATGTCGGCCAAACAGAAGCCTGTAAATACCCCGTTGCATTTGCTCCAACAACTTTCGGGCAGCCTGCTCGAACATTTGGAAAGCGCTTGTTCACAAGCCTTGGCTGATGCTGAGAAGTTGCTCGCCAAGCTTGAAAAACAACGCGGCAAAGCTCAGGAAAAACTGCACAAATCCCGCACCAAACTGCAAGGCGCAGCGACCGCTGGCAAAGCCAAGGCACAAGCCAAGGCCAAGGACGCCGTCAAAGAACTTGAGGACTTGCTCGACGCCCTCAAGGATCGTCAATCCGAAACCCGCACCTACATTTCCCAACTCAAGCGTGATGCTTCCGAGAGCCTGAAATTGGCCCAGGGTGTTGGTCGTGTGAAGGAAGCTGTAGGCAAAGTGCTGAGCACCCGTGCTCCGGCTAAAGCTGTTGCAGCCAGCGCGGCGAAAAAACCAGCCAGCAAGGCCGTCGCTGCCAAGGCACCTGCAAAAGCTGCGGCCAAGCCTGCAGCAAAAGCACCGGCTAAATCGGCTGCCAAACCGGCGGCTAAAACTGCTGCTGCAAAACCAGCTGCCAAGCCAGCTGCTAAAACCGCTGCTGCAAAACCAGCGGCCAAACCAGCCGCTAAAACCGCTGCTGCAAAACCAGCTGCCAAGCCAGCCGCTAAAACTGCTGCTGCGAAACCAGCTGCCAAGCCAGCCGCTAAAACTGCTGCTGCGAAACCAGCCGCGAAGCCAGCTGCTAAAACCGCTGCTGCGAAACCAGCTGCGAAGCCAGCCGCTAAACCCGCTGCTGCAAAACCTGCCGCGAAGCCAGCCGCTAAACCTGCTGCTGCAAAACCAGCTGCCAAGCCAGCCGCGAAGCCGGCCGCTAAACCTGCTGCTGCGAAACCAGCTGCCAAGCCGGCCGCCAAACCTGCTGCTGCCAAACCAGCCGCTAAACCTGCCGCTAAACCTGCCGCCGCCAAGCCAGCACCAGCCAAACCAGCTACTCCAGCTGCAAAGCCTGCGACCCCGGCTGCACCTGCTGCCAGTACCACAGCGCCAACCGCACCGGCCAGCAGCACGCCTGCACCGGCAGCGCCAAGCGTCACCCCAACCAGCGCTTCCTAAGTGCCGGTAACCGCGGCGCGCAGCTGATGCAGCGCGTCGTGGTCAAGGTTGGCGGCTTCGGCCGCCAGTCCTTCAACCCATGCTTGATGATTCACCTCGGCCATCGGCCAATGCTGCGCCACACCTTCCAGGCGTGATAGCAGCAGCCTTTCTGCATCCAATTCCAAAGCCTTGACCCGCTCCCGTAACGCTCCCAGCTCAGCATCCTGCTGCGCCATGGCCCGCCATTGCGTGCGTACTTGCCGCAGCGGCTCAACCACCTCCGCCTGCCACGGCCCGGCGATCTGTCGCAGTGCCTGCAAGCGCGACGGTTGCGGCGCCACACCCCGCTGCTCCAGCCACAACCCGCACAACACCAGGCACACATCAGCCCCTTGCGCCTGCAAGCGCAGGCACGCGTCCTCGACGCCCGAGCGGGCGTAGGTCGAGAGGGCAAAGCTCCACAGGTCAGCGCACATATTCACACCCAAGCCAGCGGCCAACGAAGCTGGTAGACTCCGCCGCCATTATGATCCGACTTCAAAGCCTAACATTACAGCGTGGCCCGCAACGTCTTCTCGAAGACGCCGAGCTGACCCTGCACGCCGGTCACAAAGCCGGCCTGATCGGTGCCAACGGCGCCGGCAAATCCACGTTGTTCGCCTTGCTGCTGGGTGAGCTGACTCCCGACTCCGGGGATTGTCTGCTGCCGGCCGACTGGCGCATCGCCCATATGCGCCAGGAGATCGACACCCTCGACCGCATTGCGATCGACTACGTGCTCGATGGCGACCTGCGCCTGCGCCAGGTGCAACACGACCTCGCCGAGGCCGAGAAAGCCCAGGACGGCGCCGCACAGGCCCGCCTGCACTCGGAACTGGACAGCGCCGACGGCTACACCGCCGACGCGCGTGCGCGCAAGATGCTTGCCGGCCTTGGCTTTACCAACGAACAGATGGACCGCCCGGTCGCCGACTTCTCCGGTGGCTGGCGCATGCGCCTGAACCTGGCCCAGGCACTGATGTGCCCCTCGGACCTGTTGCTGCTCGATGAACCCACCAACCACTTGGACCTCGATGCGATCCTGTGGCTGGAAGACTTCCTGAAAAGCTACCCGGGCACCTTGCTGCTGATTTCCCACGACCGGGATTTCCTCGACGCCGTGGTGGACAACATTGCCCACGTCGACCAGAAGAAAATCACCCTGTACCGCGGCGGCTACAGCGCCTTCGAACGCGCCCGTGCCGAACGCCTGGCCCAGCAACAGCAGGCCTACGAGAAGCAGCAGGCGCAGCGCGCACACATGGAAAGCTACATCGCCCGGTTCAAGGCCCAGGCCACCAAGGCCCGTCAGGCCCAGAGCCGGATCAAGGCCCTGGAGCGCATGGAAGAACTGTCGGCGGCCCACGTCGATTCACCGTTCGACTTTGTGTTCCGCGAGTCGGTGAAAATCTCCAGCCCGTTGCTGGACCTTTCCGATGCCCGCCTGGGCTATGGCGACAAGACCATCCTCGAGAAGGTCAAGTTGCAGCTCACCCCTGGCGCGCGGATCGGCCTGCTCGGCCCCAACGGCGCGGGCAAGTCGACCTTGATCAAAAACCTCTCGGGCGAATTGCAGCCCCTGGCCGGCCGCCTGGTGCGCGGTGAGAACCTGGTGGTGGGCTACTTCGCCCAGCACCAGCTGGATTCCCTCGACGCCAAGGCCAGCCCGCTGCTGCACCTGCAGCGCCTGGCGCCGACCGAACGCGAACAGACCCTGCGGGACTTCCTCGGTGGTTTCGACTTCCGTGGTGCGCGCATCGACGAGCCGGTGCTGAATTTCTCCGGTGGCGAAAAGGCCCGCCTGGCCCTGGCCCTGATCGCCTGGGACCGGCCAAACCTGTTGCTGCTCGACGAACCGACCAACCACCTCGACCTGGAAATGCGCCTGGCGTTGACCATGGCCCTGCAGGAATTCAGCGGCGCGGTACTGGTGGTGTCTCACGATCGCCACCTGCTCAAGAGCACCACGGATAACTTCCTGCTGGTGGCTGATGGCAAGGTCGAGGAATTCGACGGCGACCTGGAAGACTATGCCCGTTGGCTGTCGGACTACCGCCTGCGCAACGCGCCGGTCAGCAACACGCCGGTCAACCCGGACAAGACCGACAAGAAGGCCCAGCGCCAGGCCGCGGCTGCATTGCGTCAGCAACTGGCCCCGCACAAGCGTGAAGCGGACAAGCTGGAAGCCGAATTGGGCAAGATCCACGAGAAGCTGGCGAAGATCGAAACCAGCCTGGGTGACAGCGCCGTCTACGAGCCGGCCCGCAAGGATGAATTGCGCGACCTGCTGGCCGAACAGGCCAAGCTCAAGGTACGTGAAGCGCAGTTGGAGGAGACCTGGATGGAAGCCCTCGAACTGCTGGAATCCTTGCAAGCGGAGCTGGAGGCGCTGTCCTGATGGAAGCGCTGCAACTGCCGCTGCCGGCCCAATGGATCGCGCCGATCTGGGTGGCCGTACAGATTCTGCTGATCCTGCTGGCCGGCTATCTCGCCCAGCGTTTCGTCGCCAAATGCCTGAACCGCCTGGGGGAACGTTATCCGTTCCCGCCGCAGTTGCTGATGCCGCTGCGCGGCGGCCTGCGCTGGCTGATCATGGGCAGCGCGCTGATCTTCGTGCTGGAGCGCCTGGGCGTCTCTGCCACGGTGTTGTGGACGGCGTTGTCGGGTTTTGTGGCGGTGGCCGCGGTGGCGTTCTTCGCCATGTGGTCGGTGTTGTCCAACCTGCTGTGCGCCATCCTGATCTTCACCGTCGGGCCGTTCCGCCTGGGCGATGTGGTCGAGTTGGTGGACACCGTCGACAAGCCCGGCGTCAAAGGCCGGGTGGTGGCGATCAACCTGCTCTACACCACGCTGATCGAAGTGGAAGAGGCCGGTACCGGCAGTGTCATGGTGCAAGTGCCCAACAGCCTGTTCTTCCAGCGCTCGGTGCGCCGTTGGCGCGGCAGCGACGTGCTGCCTTAACCTGTGGCGAGGGAGCTTGCTCCCGCTGGGCTGCGTAGCAGCCCCAAAAAAAGCCGGGAGCGCTACGCACTCCAGCGGGAGCAAGCTCCCTCGCCACAGCAAGCCCCCTCGCCACAAAGGCGCACCCCAAAATTTTTCTAGCCATTTCTCAGCCGGCAGCGTTAGTTTAGAAACATTCAGCAAACTAAGCTCTGAGGTGTGTAATGGCGCTCGACACATGGCTGGCCTTTTTCCTGGCCAGTTGGATCATCAGTCTTTCCCCTGGCGCCGGTGCCATTGCGTCGATGTCCAGCGGCCTGCAATACGGTTTCCTGCGCGGTTACTGGAACGCCCTGGGCCTGCAATTGGGCCTGGCGATGCAGATTGCCGTGGTCGCCGGTGGCCTGGGGGCGATTCTTGCCGCATCCTCCACCGCGTTCTATGCGATCAAATGGTTTGGCGTAGCGTACCTGGTGTACCTGGCCATCAAGCAATGGCGCGCGCTGCCAACCGACCTGAGCGATGACGCGGCGATTCGCCCGATCGGCAAGCCGATGGCGATGATGTTCCGCGGGTTCCTGGTCAACGCCAGCAACCCCAAGGCCCTGGTGTTCATGCTGGCGGTGCTGCCGCAGTTCGTGAACCCGCAGGCGCCGCTGCTGAACCAATACCTGATCCTGGGTGCGACAATGATCTGCGTGGACATGATCGTGATGGCCGGCTACACCGGGCTGGCGTCGAAAGTGTTGCGCCTGTTGCGCACACCGAAGCAGCAGAAACGCATGAACCGTACGTTTGCTGGCTTGTTCGTTGGGGCGGCGGGGTTCCTGGCCAGCTTGCATCGCGCAACGGCGTAACTGACGAAACCGGATCAAAAATGTGGGAGCGGGCTTGCTCGCGAATGCGCAGTGTCAGTCACCAGATGTATTGACTGATCCACCGCATTCGCGAGCAAGCCCGCTCCCACATTGGTTTTATGTCGGTAGCGGGATTTTCGTTCAGCGCAGGATCTTCGGCGCTTCATCCCGTGGCAGGTTATTGCGCAATGCAGGCTGTCCAGGTGCTTCCTGATAACCACCGCCGAGTTGTTCGGCCAACTGCCGCGCCACATCCTCGCCCAACGCCTTCGACACTTCCCGCACCACGCGAGGCCGGTTCAGGCTCACGCGCACGTCACGGTTGTTCACCAGCTTGGTGTCTTGGCCTTCGCCCATGGCGGTAAACGCCGAGGTGATTTCAAAAGTGCGGGTGTTGATCAGGCTGAAATCCGCCACCAGCGTCAGGCCCAGCACCGCCGAGTAGCTGTTGGTGTGGTCCAGCACGTTGATGTCCTGGGTGAAGTCGATGTCCGACAAGGTGCCGAACAGCACGTAGTCCGCACCCTTGAAGTTACCGGCCTTGATCCGCTTGATCACGTCATACACATCGCCCTTGGCGTCCGCGGTGTAAGGCGTGCCCTGCACCAGCTGGAACTGCCGCGACTTGAGGATTTCCCCCTTGATGTCGCCGCTGAACTTGCGCAGCTCGGTCTGCTCGATGTAGCTGGTACGACTTTCGTATTCGCTGTAGCTCGAGGCGCCGCTGGCGTTGTAGGCGCTGGCCTGGAAATTATTGCTGGCCGCGACCTGGTGGATGTACTCCTCCACGCGAGCCTCGTAGGCCAGGTCGGTTACCGCGATCTTCGGTGCGGCCGAGGCGCCAAAGGCGCACAGCAGGCCGATCATGCCGATCCATGCACGCATTGCTTAGCGCTCCGTGGTCTTGCGGATTTCTTTTTCGTCCATCCATTCGGCCAGGCCGCTTTCGACGTCGACCAGTTGCAGGCTGAACTTGTAGAACACGTCCTTGTAGTCCGAGCTGCGCTTGACGATGGAGCTGATGGAGCCTTCCAGGCGGTACTTGGCGGCGACCATGTTGCCGGTCTTGCTGACGGTCGACTTCTTATACAGGCCGCTCTGGTTCTGCAGCTTCAGCTGGTCGACCTGGCTTTGCATGTCAGTGTTGTCGCTGGCGAAGCGGGCGGTGCCGGTCTTCATCAGCTGGGTCTTGATCGACGTGGTGATCTCGCGGGTATCGATGTACTCGCTGGTCTTGTTCTTCACGTCATACACCTGCACCACCGGGCGGCCTTGCAGGATGCCGGACTGGGCCAGGGAGCGGGTCATGCTTTCGGCGATCATCTGCAGGTCGGTGGAGCCGAACTCGTTGGTCACCAGTTCCACGGCCTTGCTGTCGCCGTAGCTGATGTTTTTACCGCCCAGGACTGGCGAGGTGTTGGCGCAGCCGCTGGCCAGGACGGCCACCACGGCGAGGAACGAGAAGCGTGCAAACATGGGGATGTCTCTCTGAAACTGAATGAGTGGGTGGATCAAGGCGTCTTCACTTCAAGGCGGAAGTCGGCAGCCTGGGGCAGGTTGGCGATGGCCGGCAGGAAGGTCGCCTGGTTTGCGTAGAGGTTCAGCACCTTCCAGGTCTCTTCATCACCCACCGGGAAACCGTCGGCACCCAGCCAGGCGAAGCGGTAATACATCATCTGGTTGCTACTGGTGATGTTGCTCAACTGCACCTTGGCGGTCAGGAAACCGTTTTCCCGGGCGACACGGATGGCGCCGACGGCGATGCCCTTGAACTTGCCCATCACCACGATCTTGCTCGCGGCGCTTCCGGGTTCCGGCGGTGGCGGGGTGGCGCAACCGGCCAGCAGGACCAGCGCCAGGGCGCCGAGGATGAAATGACGCATAGCGTGCTCCTTAAGGTTGTTTGAGAGTGGCGACGGCCTGGGGCGGATTGTTCTGCACCACGTGGGCTGCAAGACCGCCGGCGAAGACTTGGTTGCCGACCACGCGCAGGGTGATCACCTGGTAGCGCTGATCGGCCTTGACCGTCACCAGCGTGCCGCCCAGGGCGTTGGGCAGGCTGACCTGGTGCTCGCCGTGCTTGAGGCGCAGGCGTGTCACCTGGGTCATGTCCGGCAGGGTGCGCCAGGTGCGGGTGTCGGCGCCTTCGGTGACGGCCGAGGCAATACCGAGTACCAGGCCCGCCATCGGGTTGGTCTTGTTCAGGTTGTTCTGGGTGATGCCGCGAGTGACGGCGCGCACGGTGGTGCGCAGGATGATCCCCGGCATGTCATCCCGCAGGGCGCGGCGGGACATGGCGGTGGTGCTGTTGAGGGCAGTGAGGTTCTGTTGCCGGCCGTCGACACCGATCTGGGCGAAGGGCGCGGTCGAGGTGTCGGGCTTGATCACCGGGAACGACAGTGGCGTGATCACCAGGTGGCCGTCGATGGGGATCGGCAACGGCAGGCGAATCGAGTCGCGGGCCGGCGCCAGGCCGCTTTGCACCACGATCAGCACGTCAGTCTCGTCCGCACCGACCTTGGATTTGTCCAGGTCGAGCAGGGCCTGTTCCAGCAGTGGTGTGTTGGGGCGCAGTTCGGCGGCCTTGCGATAACCCGGTGCGGCCAGGTCTTTTTCGCCCAGGGCTTCGTAGACGAAGCCGGCCAGGTAGTGGCTGAACGCGCTCTGGTAGCTGTTCTTCAGGCCTACCACTTCAGGGGCGTTGAGGCTTTCCACCGGGTAGCCGCGCAGGTCCTTGAACTGGGTCGCGATGCCCTGGCGCTCGGCCTCGTTTTCGCTCTTGAGGTATTCCTTGTCCCGCAGGTCGGCAATCACCGCTTCGCGTTCGTGGGTCTTCTTGATCTCGGTGCGGGCACCGTCGAAGTCATTCAGCGCCAGCAGGTTCAGGGCCATCTGGGTGGTCAGCATGACCTTTTCGTAGTCGTAGCCTTCGTAACGGCGGACCTTGTCATTGACCAGGAAGGCGCCGAACTGCGCGAGGTACTTGTCGGTGTCGAACTTGACCGACTCTTCCCACTTGTAGACTTGCAGGTCGGCGCTGCGCCAGGCGACCTGGCTGCCGGTCAGGTCGCCCTTGGCGCGCAGCAACTCACCCTTTTCGAAGTAGTAGAGAAGGTCCTTGTCGTCGCCGGTGTTGTTCTTCTCAAGCAGCGTCAGCGCGGCGTCGACGTTGCCGGTGGCCAACTGCTGATTGGTGGCTTGCAGCTCGGTGTCGTAGCTGCGAAACATCGAACAACCGGACAGCAAGGTCACTGCCGCGAGCGCGAGCGAGGTAAAGGCGCGAGATGCCATCGAAGAGCTTCTTCCCTGAACGTAATCGGCCGAATGTGCTGGTCGGGCCGAATCACCAATGGCAGGAACGCGTTGCGATCCGGCCAATTCCTCATAAAAAGAGGAGCTGAAATGCCATTTCGAAATAACGAAGGCGCGGCATTATAAGCTGCATTACTGGCAAAACAATGGCCTTTTGGATCCGATTTTTAGCTCGGATGCCACCACCTCAGTGTCGTTATCCCCATCCCCGAATCACTAACGCCTTGAGTCAAACCCCTTAAGGTTTGACAATGTGTTACTTCGTATTTCCCTTTGAGATTCATTCATGATTGCCCCCTTCCGTTTTCTTGCCTGGCTGGTGCTGCCGGCGTTGATGTCGTGCAGCTTCAACCTGCTGGCTGCGACTGCCGAGGGCGCCCCGCAGGCCCTGCATTTACTGGATTACATCGGTGCGGACTACCCGCCGACGGTGGAGGCGGGCAAGGTTATCGATGATTCCGAATACCGTGAACAGGTAGAGTTTCTCGGGGTGTTGCAGGGGCTGGTGGCCGATCTGCCGGAAAAGCCCGAGCGTGCCGAACTGATCAAAGGCGTGGATGAACTGCTGGCCGCCGTAACAGCCCATCAGGACGGCGCGGTGGTTGCGCACCAGGCCCGGCAATTGGGCGCCAAGTTGGCAGTGGCCTATGAAGTCAGCCAGGCCCCGGCCATTACCCCCGATCCGACGCGCGGTGCGCCGCTGTACGCGCAGAACTGCTCGGTGTGCCACGGCGCCACAGGCGCCGGCGATGGCCCCGCAAGCGTGGGCATGACGCCGCCGCCCGCCAACCTGCGGGACGCTGCACGCCTCGATCGCTTGAGCCTCTACGCGATCTACAACACCCTGGGTCTGGGCGTGGAAGGCACCGACATGCCGTCGTTTGCCGATCAACTGGACGACCGCCAGCGCTGGGACCTGGCGACCTATATCGCCGGCTTCACCGCCGACCCGGCTGCCGCGAACAGTGAAAAGTCCTTCAACCTCGCCGACCTCGCGCGCCAGACCCCCAACGAAGTGCTGGCTGCCGAAGGTCCCGGCGCAGTTGCCACCTTCCGCGCCCAGCGCGCCCAACCGCCGCAGGTCAAGCGTGGCCCGGCGCAGTTGCTTGATTACACCGCGGCCACCCTCGACAAAAGCCTCGCCGCGTTCCGCAATGGCGAGCACGAGCAGGCCTACGACCTGTCGGTAGCCGCCTACCTGGAAGGTTTCGAGCTGGTTGAAAGCTCCCTCGATAACGTTGATGCCAACGTGCGCAAGGACACCGAAAAGGCCCTGATGGCCTACCGGCAGTCATTGCAGGACGGCTTGCCGATCGAGCAAGTGCAGCAGCGCCTGGATGTGGCCAAGGGCAAGCTCACCGAGTCGGCCGGCCTGCTGGGCAGCGATGGCTTGAGCTGGTCCCTGAGCTACATCTCCGGTTTGCTGATCCTGCTGCGCGAAGGCCTGGAAGCGATCCTGGTGTTGGCGGCGATTCTCGCGTTCCTGCGTAACACCGGCCAGCAATCGGCGGTGCGCAGCGTCAACGTCGGCTGGGGCCTGGCGCTGTTGGCCGGCTTGGCGACGTGGGCGTTGGCGGCTTATGTGATCGACGTCAGCGGCGCCCAGCGCGAGTTGCTGGAAGGCTGCACGGCGCTGTTTGCCAGCGTGATGGTGCTGTGGCTCGGGGTGTGGATGCACGACCGCCGTCACGCGGCCGCCTGGCAGGACTACATCAAGAGCAGCCTGGTAGGCGGTGGCGGGCGCTTCGGTTTTGCGATGCTGGCGTTCTTCTCGGTGTACCGCGAGCTGTTCGAAGTGATCCTGTTCTACGAAACCCTGTGGTTGCAGGCCGGCCCTGCCGGGCACAACGCGGTATTGGCCGGTGGCGCCACGGCGCTGGTGCTGTTGGTGGGCCTGGCCTGGGTGATTCTGCGGGGCTCGGCGAAACTGCCGCTGGCGCTGTTCTTTGGCATCAACGCGGCGTTGCTGTGCGCGCTGTCGGTGGTATTCGCCGGGCATGGCGTCAAGGCGTTGCAGGAAGCCGGGATCTTCGGCACCCGGCCGGTCGCGTTCTTTGACTTCGACTGGCTGGGCATTCACGCCGATGCCTATTCCCTGAGCGCTCAGGCTGTGGCGATCCTGGCGATTGTGGTGCTGTACGGTCGCAGCCGGCTCGCTGAAAAGCGCCGGGTGGTGGCTTAACCATGCGCGTGTGGATCGATGCAGACGCCTGCCCCCGGGCAGCCAAGGATCAGGTGGTGAAGTTCGCCCTCAAGCGCCAGTTCGAAGTGGTGCTGGTGGCCGGGCAGAGCCAGATCAAGCCGAGCTTCTCGTGCGTGAAGTTGATCGTGGTGCCCAGCGGCCCGGACGCGGCCGATGACTACCTGGTTGAGCACGCCGTGCCCGGTGACCTGGTGATCTGCAGCGATGTGCCGTTGGCCGACCGCTTGGTGAAGAATGGCGTGGCTGCGCTCGACCCACGAGGCAAGGAGTTCAGCCCGCAGAACATGAGCGAGCGGCTGGCGGTGCGTAACCTGTTCACCGATCTGCGGGAGCAGGGGCAGATGGGCGGTGGCCCGCCGCCCCATGGGGACAAGGACAAGCAGGCGTTTGCCAATTCGCTGGATCGGATTCTGACCCGGCTGATGAAGGCCTAATCGTTCTCGTGGGTCAGTTCCAGCACCCGGTCCACCAGCTTGTTGATGCCTGACGCCACTTCGCTGATGCGTTTGCCCAGCATGTAGGCCGGGGTACTCACCAGCTTGCGCGCCTTGTCTTCGACGATGTCGTCGACCGCGCATTCCTGGTGGGTGGCGCCCATCTTGTTCATGGCGGCTGCGGTGTCGGCGTCATTGCCGATGGTGCAGGTCACGCCTGGGCCATAGATCTTCGCTGCCAGCGCCGGCGAGATGCAGATCAGCCCGACGGGCTTGCCCGCTTCGGCAAACGCCTCGGCCAGTTCCAGCACCTGCGGGTTGACGCTGCACCCGGCGCCTTCCACGGCAAAGTTCGACAGGTTCTTCGCCGCGCCAAACCCCCCGGGCACGATCAGTGCGTCGAAATCCTCGGCGTTGGCCTCACGAATGTCCTTCACCTCGCCACGGGCAATGCGCGCCGACTCCACCAGCACATTGCGCGACTCGGGCATCTCCTCCCCCGTCAGGTGGTTGATCACATGCAACTGGGCAATGTTCGGCGCAAAACACTGCACCTCGGCGCCGCGCTGGTCCAGGCGCAGCAGGGTGATCACGCTTTCATGAACCTCAGCCCCGTCGTACACGCCACAGCCGGAAAGGATCACTGCAATCTTTTTGCTCATGGGCATTTCTCCTGATTCATGGCGTTAAATGTCTACTCATTTGTCACTCATTGCCAATGGGATATCCAGCCGCTACACCTACTCTAGATGTAACAATAATTGACCGGACTTGCCCATGGACTTCGTCCCTTACGCGGTACCGTTTTTCATTGCCTTGATCGTGGTCGAGCTGCTGGCCGACTACCGGCGCGGCCAACGCAACTACCGGGTGGCTGACGCCATCAACAGCCTCAGCACCGGCGTGCTGTCCACCACCACAGGGCTGCTGACCAAAGGGGTGGGCATCCTCACCTACGCCTTCGCGCTCAAGCACCTGGCGATCATCGAGCTGTCGGCCCAAAGCGTCTGGACCTGGGTGTTCGCCTTTGTGTTCTATGACTTCTGCTACTACTGGCTGCATCGCATGGGCCATGAGCGCAACATCCTCTGGGCCGCGCATTCCGTGCACCACCAGAGCGAGGACTACAACCTCAGCACCGCCTTGCGCCAGACCAGCACCGGCTTCCTGCTGAGCTGGATCTTCTACTTGCCGCTGGCCGTGTTGGGCGTGCCGCTGGTGGTGTTTATCAGCGTGGCGTCCCTCAACCTGCTGTATCAATTCTGGGTGCATACGCGGCATGTGCCGAAGCTCGGCTGGTACGAGTGGTTCTTCGTCACGCCATCCAATCATCGGGCCCACCATGCACAGAACGCTCTCTACATGGATCGCAACTACGGCGGGGTGTTCATTATTTGGGACCGCCTGTTTGGCTCCTTCCAGGAAGAAGACGATAACGAGCCGGTAATCTTTGGCGTGACCACGCCCTTGGCCAGTTGGAACCCGCTGTGGGCCAACCTGCAGTTTTATGCGCAGCTGTGGAGTGATGCACGGCGCACCGAAAGTGGGTGGGACAAGCTGCGGATCTGGTTCATGCGCACCGGTTGGCGCCCGGCGGATGTGGCGGCAAAGTACCCGATGGCCAAGCCGGACTTGAGCCAGTTCCGCAAGTTCGAGGTGCCGCTGGATGGGCGCCAACAGATTTACATCGCGCTGCAGTTTGCCGCGTACGTGGGTTTTGGCAGCTACCTGATGAATTTCGGCGAGGGCTTGCCGACCGCTGCCCTGGTGTTGGGCTGGAGCGCGATGGCATTGGGGTTGTTTACCCTGGGGGTGGCGCTGGAGAACCGCCCGTGGGCGTTGAAGGCTGAACTGCTGCGCCTGGCACTGAATGTGCCGCTGGTTTGGCTGGCGCCGCTGGTGGGGCTGTGGCCGGCCAGCTCGTTGGGCTGGCTGGGCCTGGTCAGTTACAGCTTGCTCAGCGGCATCGGCCTCTACTGTTGCAGAGACCGGCTTACTCGACTGGCGTCGTAGGCTTTTCGGCTTTTTCAGGTTCGCCGGCCGCCAGGCGAACCTTCTCGGCGGCACAGGCTTCGCGGGTCAGGCGGGCGTTCTTGACGCGCCGGCGAATCCACAAGCCCAGGCCCAGCACCAGCAGTGCGCCCAGCACCCACAGCTCGTATTTCTTGACGCTGCCCAGCATGCCTTCCAGTACCGCGCCGAAATGGTAAGCCGCAGCCCCCAGCGCTGCGGCCCACACGGCGGCGCCAATCCCGTTGAGCAACAGGTAGCGGCCCGGCGGATAGCCCGACAAACCAATGGCCACAGGCATCACCGTGCGCAAACCGTAGACAAACCGGAAGCTCAGCACCCAGATGTCCGGGTGCTTGCGAATATGCTCCAGGGCCTTGTCGCCCAGCAGTTGCCAGCGCGGCTTGCGCGCCAACAGTTTGCGGCCGTGCTTGCGTCCCAGGAAGTACCACAACTGGTCGCCGGCGTAGCTGCCGAAAAAGGCAACGACCACCACCAGGTTGATATCCATGTATCCACGGAACGCCAGGAAGCCTGCGAGAACCAGGATGGTTTCGCCTTCGAAGAAGGTGCCTAGGAACAGCGCAAAGTAGCCGAAGTCATGCAGAAATTGTTGAAGCATGGTCTGGGTGCTGGCGAAATGAACGCGCAGCCTACGCCTTCGTGAACATTCATGAAAGTATCGAGATGTGTCACGAAGTGAACAATTCCTACATAAACGACGAATGCGACTACAGGTCGCACGCCGGTTGCCTTACGGCGCATGAGCTAACCACAACTGTAATTCCTTCGTCATAATGGCCGCTTATAACTGTCACGCTCGCCCGTCAAGCCGGGCTCAGGAGTCTGCCGTGAGCTTTACCCCCGCCAACCGCCTGTTTCCCGCCACTCGTCTGCGTCGCAACCGTCGTGATGATTTTTCCCGGCGCCTGGTGCGTGAAAACGTGCTGACGGTGAATGATCTGATCCTGCCGGTGTTTGTGCTGGACGGTGAAAATCGTCGGGAAGCGGTGGCGTCGATGCCGGGCGTGGAGCGCTTGACCATTGATTTGCTGCTCGAAGAGGCCGCGAACTGGGTTGAACTGGGGATTCCGGCGCTGGCGCTGTTCCCGGTCACGCCGTCCGGGCTGAAGTCACTGGACGCCGCCGAAGCCTGGAACCCCGACGGCATCGCCCAGCGCGCCACCCGCGCCTTGCGTGAACGCTTTCCGGAGCTGGGGGTGATTACCGATGTGGCGCTGGACCCGTTCACCACCCACGGGCAGGATGGCATTCTCGACGAAGAAGGCTATGTTCAGAACGACATCACCGTTGATGCGCTGGTAAAACAGGCCTTGTCCCACGCCGCAGCGGGCGCCCAGGTGGTGGCCCCCTCGGACATGATGGACGGTCGCATCCAGGCGATTCGCGAAGCCCTGGAGCTGGCCGGCCACGTCAACGTGCGCATCATGGCCTACTCGGCCAAGTACGCCAGCGCCTATTACGGCCCGTTCCGCGATGCGGTGGGTTCGGCGCTGAACCTGGGCAAGGCCAACAAGGCCTCGTACCAGATGGACCCGGCCAACAGCAACGAAGCCCTGCACGAAGTGGCCGCGGACCTGGCCGAAGGCGCCGACATGGTGATGGTCAAGCCCGGGATGCCGTACCTCGACATCCTTTATCGGGTCAAAGAGGAATTCAAGGTGCCGACCTTTGTCTATCAGGTCAGCGGTGAATACGCCATGCACATGGCCGCGATCCAGAATGGTTGGTTGAGTGAAGGGGTGATCCTTGAATCCCTGACTGCCTTTAAACGCGCGGGTGCCGATGGCATCCTGACTTACTTCGCCGCCCGCGCTGCCCAATTGCTTAGAGAGCAACACTAGCCCTCACAGGAACACTCGATGAATACCGAAGGACTCACAGAAGTTGCCGTAAAAGACGCTCACCCGGTGGTCGAACAAGCTACCGAGACCCCGCCGGAGCTGGAGCCGGCCCCGCCTGCCGTGGTGGCCGAAGCGCCCGCTGCCGCGCCGGTACCGGTGGTTGCGGTTACCAACCTGGATGACAGCAGCCTGTACATCCATCGCGAGCTGTCACAACTGCAATTCAACATCCGCGTGCTGGAACAGGCACTGGATGAGTCCTATCCGTTGCTGGAGCGGCTGAAATTCCTGCTGATCTTCTCCAGCAACCTGGACGAGTTCTTCGAGATCCGTGTCGCCGGCCTGAAGAAGCAGATCACGTTCGCCCGTGAACAAGCCGGTGCCGACGGCCTGCAACCGCATCAGGCCCTGGCCCGCATCAGCGAGCTGGTACACGGCCACGTGGACCGCCAATACGCGATCCTCAATGACATCCTGCTGCCGGAACTGGAAAAGCATCACGTGCGCTTCATCCGGCGCCGGCACTGGACCACCAAGATCAAGACCTGGGTGCGCCGCTACTTCCGCGACGAAATCTCGCCGATCATCACCCCCATCGGCCTCGACCCGACGCACCCGTTCCCGCTGCTGGTGAACAAGAGCCTGAACTTCATCGTCGAGCTGGAAGGTATCGATGCCTTCGGTCGCGACTCGGGCCTTGCGATCATTCCGGCACCGCGCCTGTTGCCACGGATCATCAAGGTACCGGAAGAGGTGGGGGGCGCTGGCGATAACTATGTATTCCTTTCGTCGATGATCCACGCCCACGCCGATGACCTGTTCCAGGGCATGAAGGTCAAGGGCTGCTACCAGTTCCGCCTGACCCGTAACGCCGACCTGGCGCTGGACTCCGAAGACGTCGAAGACTTGGCCCGCGCCCTGCGCGGCGAGCTGTTCTCCCGTCGCTACGGTGATGCGGTGCGCCTGGAAGTGGCGGACACCTGTCCGAAACACCTGTCCGACTACCTGCTCAAGCAGTTCAACCTGAGCGAGACCGAGCTGTACCAGGTCAATGGCCCGGTGAACCTGACGCGCCTGTTCAGCATTACTGGCCTGGACAGCCACCCGGAGCTGCAATACACGCCGTTCACCCCGCAGATCCCGAAACTGCTGCAAAACAGCGAGAACATCTTCAGTGTGGTGAGCAAGCAGGACATTCTGCTGCTGCACCCGTTCGAGTCCTTCACCCCGGTGGTCGACCTGCTGCGTCAGGCCGCCAAGGACCCGCACGTGCTGGCTGTGCGCCAAACCCTGTACCGCTCCGGCGCCAACTCGGAAATCGTCGATGCGCTGGTAGACGCCGCGCGTAACGGCAAGGAAGTGACGGCGGTGATCGAACTGCGGGCGCGGTTCGACGAAGAGTCCAACCTGCAACTGGCCAGCCGTCTGCAAGCCGCCGGTGCGGTGGTGATCTACGGCGTGGTCGGCTTCAAGACCCACGCCAAGATGATGCTGATCCTGCGCCGCGAAGCCGGTGAGATCGTGCGCTACGCCCACTTGGGCACCGGCAACTACCACGCCGGCAACGCCAAGCTCTACACCGACTACAGCCTCCTGACCTCCGACGACGCCTTGTGTGAAGACGTCGGCAAGCTGTTCAGCCAGTTGATCGGCATGGGCAAGACCTTGCGCATGAAGAAACTGCTGCACGCGCCGTTCACCCTGAAGAAGGGCATGCTCGACATGATTGCCCGCGAGACCCAGTTCGCCCTCGAAGGCAAGCCGGCGCACATCATCGCCAAGTTCAACTCGCTGACCGATCCGAAGATCATCCGCGCGCTGTACAAGGCCAGCCAGTCGGGTGTGCGTATCGATTTGGTGGTGCGTGGCATGTGCTGCCTGCGGCCGGGCATCGCCGGGGTCTCCCATAACATCCACGTGCGTTCGATCATCGGGCGCTTCCTGGAGCACACGCGGGTGTTCTACTTCCTCAATGGCGGCGAGGAGCAGATGTTCCTCTCCAGTGCCGACTGGATGGAGCGCAACCTCGACAAGCGTGTGGAGACCTGCTTCCCGGTGGAAGGCAAGAAACTGATCATGCGGGTCAAGAAGGAGCTGGAAAGTTATCTCACCGATAACACCCACAGCTGGAGCCTGCAGTCGGACGGGCGCTACGTGCGCAACACCCCGACCGGCAACCAGAACCCGCGCAGCGCCCAGGCGACGTTGCTGGAGAAGCTGGGCAGCCCGATTCTGACGGTGAACTAAAAACCGACGCGGTCAAAAATGTGGGAGCGGGCTTGCTCGCGAAAGCGGTGGATCAGTCGATGAATCTGTTGACTGACACTCCGCCTTCGCGAGCAAGCCCGCTCCCACATTTGTTTTGTGGCGTTGGATTGTTCCCACGCTCTGCGTGGGAATACATCCTGTGACGCTCCGCGTCACTCACTCATATCAGCGCACGTTCAGCGTGAACCCAACCCGCGTCAGCCACTCGGCTTCCTGGGCGAAATCCGCCTGGGTCAGCTGGTTTTCATCCAGCCAGTTCTTCGGGAATACCACGTCCAGGCTGTCGGCATTGGCCCGCAGGACCACTTGCGGCATTTCCTGGGTACCACGGATGTGGTGGAACAGGATCGCAAACCGCAGCAGCGCGCACAGGCGAATCAGCTTGATGCCCTCGGCACCGAACTCGGCAAACTTGTCCCGGGGGATGTTGCGGCGGTGGCCGCGTACCAGCAGCGCGAGCATCTGCTGGTCTTCACGGGAGAAACCCGCCAGGTCCGAGTGCTCGATCAGGTAGGCGCCGTGCTTGTGGTAATGGTAGTGGGCGATGTCCAGCCCCACTTCATGGACCTTGGCCGCCCAGCCCAGCAGTTCACGCCACACGCCGTCTTCCAGGTCCCAGTCCGCTGCGACCTGGTCGAAAGCATGCAGCGCCTTGCGTTCAACCCGCGCTGCCTGTTCCAGGTCGACGTGGTAACGCTCCATCAACGAGCTGAGGGTGCGCTCACGGACGTCTTCATGATGATGACGGCCCAGCAGGTCGTAGAGCACCCCTTCACGCAGGGCGCCATCGCAGTGGTCCATGCGTTGCAGTTCGAGGGCGTCGAAAATCGCTTCGAGAATCGCCAGGCCCGCCGGGAAAATGGTGCGGCGATCAGGCTTGATGCCTTCGAAGTCGATCTTCTCGGCATCCCCCAGCTTGAACAGCTTGCGCTTGAGCCAGGCCAGGCCTTCGGCGTTGACCTCGCCAGTGCCATGGCCGCCGGCCTTGAGGGCCAGGCCGATGGCGCGGATGGTGCCGGACGAACCGATGGCCTCATCCCAGGTCAGGCGGTGCAGGGCGTGCTCGATGCTCATGATCTCCAGCCGCGCCGCCGTATAAGCCTGGGCGTAGCGGGCCGGGGTGATCTTGCCGTCCTTGAAATAGCGCTGGGTGTAGCTGACGCAGCCCATTTGCAGGCTTTCGCGCAGCAGCGGCTCGAAGCGCTGGCCAATAATGAATTCGGTACTGCCACCGCCGATGTCGGCCACCAGGCGCTTGCCCGGAGTGTCGGCCAGGGTGTGGGACACGCCGAGGTAGATCAGGCGCGCTTCCTCGCGGCCGGAGATGACCTCTACCGGGTGCCCGAGGATCTCCTCGGCGCGGCGGATGAACTCGCCCCGGTTGCGGGCTTCGCGCAGGGCGTTGGTGCCGACGATCCGCACGGCGCCCGGGGGCATGCCGTTGATCAGTTGGGCAAAGCGCTTCAGGCAATCGAGCCCGCGCTGCATGGATTCTTCATTGAGCTGACGCTCGTCGTCGATCCCGGCAGCCAGCTGCACTTTCTCGCCGAGCCGCTCAAGGATGCGGATTTCGCCGTTCTGGGCCTTGGCCACGACCATGTGGAAGCTGTTGGAGCCCAGGTCGATGGCGGCGATCAGGGACAGATTCTTGGCTTGGGATTGCGGCATGGTTAAGGGGTCTCGGTCGATAACCTCGCCATCGTGCCACGATCAACCGCTGACGCCAACGCGTAGTGCTTCCGGAATTCGCTCATCGGTGTCTTGGAGGAAAATCTGCAGGATATGTAGGGCGATTCTTGATGCGCCTGGCGATTGTTCCGTAGGGCAAGTGGAGTAACGGAAATCTCCAGCTTTAATAGGCTTCCTGAATATGCCTACATGGCTGGGTTATTTGTTCCAGTCGATAATTAAGTCAGGACTACTGCAAGGATGATCTAAGGGGACATTGTTTTTTTACCGCTCTGACACTAGTTCAGGCGTCGTCTCATTCTTTCTTCGGGTGTTTACGAGAGAGACTGTCACTCGGCAATTAAGCCGTGGTGTTAACTATTTGTAGTTTGCCTATCAAGGTTGATAGCAGTTGGGCATGGAATAGCCCGGCGAACCACATGCACCTGAGAACTTCAGTGACAGGATGAACATGAACAGAACATTTGGTTTGGCAATAGTTGTCGTTGGCCTGGCGGTAAGCATGGGTACTCAAGCAAATACAAGTGGTGCCGGGAACCTGAGAGTCACCGGAACCATTAAACCAGCTGCATGCACGGTAAACCTCGGCGCCACAGGCGGCACCGTTGATTACGGTACGATCAATGCGTCGAGCATTCCGCTGACCTCTTTCTATCCTCTGCCGGAAAAGTCGCTGCCGTTAAACGTCAACTGTGGTGCGGCGGCTGCCCAGATGGCACTGTCCGTGACTGACTCACAAACAAACAGTGTCGTAAGGGGGATCCTGGGAACCGGCTTCACCGACAACCACAACTTTGGTCTTGGCGCGGTCGGAACCAGGAATACCGGTGGCTATTCGATCAGGCTCGCCACCTTGACCACTGTCGGCGCTACGCTGTACCCGCTTAGAAGGACAAGCTCCGGCGGTGCCTGGAGCACCAGTGACGGCAAGGTCGAAAAATCTCCTTACCAGCACTCCTGGAGCCGTAATAACAACACAACTCCAGCCGCGGTCTCTTCCGTTACCGGCACTCTCGTAGTCAAGGCTGTGATCAATCGCGGCGATGCACTGGATCTCAGCAGGGATATTCAATTGAATGGAGCTGCTACTTTGGTAGTAACTCGAATCTAACTCTATAAACATGGCCAGCATTTAGCAGGCGGTCGCGCGTGGCTTCGTGCTGGCTCTTTATATGCGTATAGGTATTTCGTGATTGTCAACGGTGCGTTATCTGGTTGCGGGTAGAGTTCGATGAGTCGTCTTTTAAATGCAGTTAATGCTCTGTTCTGGTGTGCGAATCTTTATTTTTTAGTTTCTGGCAGTGTAAGAGCGGATGGGATGGAGCCGGAAACATCCGTTGTTATTCTTTATGAAGAGAACGGTGAAGCGACGATCAACGTAAAAAATACGGACGCTGGCCCTGCTTTACTTCACACAGTCATTCAAAACGTCCCGGAAGATCCGGAGACACTCTTGATCGTTACGCCTCCTATCGCCCGTGTCGAACCGGGCGAAACACAACTTGTGCGGTTTATCAGTACCTTGAAGCAGCCGCTCAAGACTCAGCGATTGAAGCGCGTCACCTTTGAAGGCATTCCGCAGGCGCGCGCCGAAGGGCGCTCGACCATTGGAGTGACCATTCGACAGGACTTACCGCTGATCCTGCACCCCCAGGGCTTGCCGCGGCATCAGGAGCCATGGAAGTTGCTGAAGTGGAAGCTGCGGGGAAATCGGCTGACGGTTCATAACGACAGTGCCTACGTGGTCCGGATGGGGCTGGAGGTGCACCTGCTGCCGTCGAGGCACCCGGCGATATTGCCGCGCACCTATATCCTGCCTGGCGAAGTGTTATCAACCCGCATCGAAGAGGCGGTGGCCCAGGTCAGCGGTGTCGAGATTCAGCCGGCGACGGTCTACGGGTATTCGGCAACCGCCTACGAAGCCTCCGTTGTTGTCGAGGCGGGTTGAGCGGTCTATGAGAAATGCTACCCATGCAAACGATTGGAGCCTCTCTGTACGACCCATTCGAACCTCGGTTTCCCGGACTTGTATCGGCCTGGCAACGCTGTGGAGCCTTCCCGCCTACGCGCTGGAGCTCGGATCGGGTTTTGATCTGGCGGTCTTGTCGGCGAACGGGATCGACCCGAAGGTTGCCCATTATTTTCGCAGTGCTGCGCGATTCCGCGAGGGCGTGCACGTGGTGGGGCTGCAGGTCAACGGCACCTCATTGGGCCTGGTGGAGGCACGCTTCGATTACCAGGGGCAGTTGTGTTTTACCCCGGTCCTGCTGGACAAGGCCGGGTTGCGGTTGCCAGCCGCGATTATTCGGCCGGGCATCGCGCCCGACCAGGCGTGTCATGACTTTCTCGGTGCTTACCCCGCGACCATCGTCAAGTTGCGCCCCGGCAGCGATGAGGTATCGCTGGTGGTGCCTACTCAGTCAATGCGCGAGGCCGAATGGGATGTCGGCAGTTTCTCCCAGGGCGGCACGGCAGCCTTGTTCAATTACGATGTGCAGGGATTCGAAGAGCGCTTCAACAGCGGCTCTTCCCGCTCGGTTTCGGCCTACACCGAGGCGGGATTCAATATCGGCAACTGGATCGTCCGAAGCCGCCAATTCTTTGTCTCCGATAACGGCAAGCGCAGCAGCGAGCATGTGAATGCCTACGCCCAACGCGATTTCGCGCCCCTGAAGTCGACCTTCCAGGTCGGGCAGATTTCCAGCAACAACCCGGTGTTCGGTGGGTTACAGCTGTCGGGTTTCCAGCTCTCGCCGGATGGCCAATCGCGCAGTCCGGGTGGCAGCAGCGTGGTGGTCGAAGGTTTGGCCCAGAGCCCATCCCGGGTCGAGGTGCGCCAGGCCGGGGTGTTGATCCATACCACACTGGTACCGGAAGGCCCGTTCACGTTGACCGGATTACCCATACTCAATGGCACCAGCGATCTTGAGGTCAGTGTCATTGGCACTCGCGATGGCAGGCATGGGTTCACCGTCCCTGCCGCGTCCTTTGCGGGGGCGGTACCGATAGAGCCCGGTTATTACTTCTCCCTGGGCAAGGTGCGCGGGGCAAATCCGGGTGCCGGGGAGCCTCCGGTCGTGGCGATGGGCAGTGGGACCTGGGGATTGGGGCGCAACTCGTCACTGGGATTCGGCCTGTTGAGTACCGACGAATACCAGGCGGCGGGTGGCGTGTGGAGCAGTGTTTTTTTCCAGCACCTTTCGGTTGGCGTGCGCCAGAACCTGTCTCGCGATGGCCGGGACGAAGTTACCGGGGCTCGCAGCTCAGTCACCGTGGGAAGTCCGCTGTTCGCCGGCATTGAAATGACGTCGAGTGCCACTACCCAGACGCGGGATTATCGCGAAGTACTGGAAGTGGGGCAGTCGACGCGGCGTGACCAGCGGGATGCCCGCTTCAAGGACCAATACACGGTAGGTTTGAGTTGGGTCGACCCGTCCCTGGGAGGCTTTTCCGTCAGTTATTCCCGCAGCTCGCAATTTGATGATCGCTCCGCCGAACACGTATTCGCCTCATGGAACCAGCAGTTCAATGGCACCCAGGTGGCTTTGATTGCGGATTCCCGGGTGGGCGGCTCTCGACCGCGCAAGGTCAAGAACACCGTTCGAGACGAGCGCAGCGATGTGTCGGATAAGGGGCTTTCGCTTCGGTTGCAGGTCACCGTGCCGTTCGGTGGGGATCGCCGCGTCACCTCGTATGCCAGTCGGCGGGGCGACAGGTTCGATCTTGGGACCGCCTTCAGCGATCGGGTCAACGACTATGTGAACTATGAAGTGGGGGTTGCGCGTGAGCAGGCGAGCCGTACACAGGCTGTTCACGCCCGCGTGAATGCCATGCCGCGTTACACCCAGATAGGGTTGGGTGTGCGACATGATTCATTGAGCACCGGGTATACCGGCCAATTGCAGGGCGGCGTGGTGGTCCACGACAGAGGCATGACGTTCTCGCCCTATGCCGTCCAGGACACCTTTGGAATTGTCTCGGTGGGTAATGTCGGGGCAGCCAAGGTTTCGACGCCGCAGGGGCCGGTCTGGACTGACTACCGCGGGCAGGCGGTGATCGCCAGCCTGCCTGCCTACCGCAGCAGCAATGTCGAGGTGCAAACCCAATCCCTGCCCAAGCGCATCGATCTGAAAAACGGCACCAAGGTCCTTGCGGCCGGACGCGGTTCTTTCAACACGATCGATTTCGAAGTAGTGAAAGTGCGCCGTGTATTGCTTGAGGTCCGTGACGCGCAGGGCCAACCCTTGCCCCAGGGAGCCTCGGTTCTCGACAGCAACAATGCTTTCCTGACCAGCGTCGTGGGCGAGGGCATGGTCTTCCTTAACAGCCTGGATGAGTCGCGAGCGCTGAACATCTCCTTGCCAGATTCAAGCACCTGCTTGTTGCAACTGAACCTTGAGCCAGAATCCAATGACGACAAATTCTATGAAACAGGTTCGGCGGTCTGCCGTACCCTCTGAGCCGGTGGGGCCTTTTGACGGTGTACGCCTGCGTCATGGGCTTATCCTTTACCTGCTGCTGTTTGTCGTGGTGTTGGCCAATGAGGCGCGGGCAGATAACTGCCAGGTGTCCTTGAGCCAGCCCCGGGTTGATTACGGTCTGGTTCGCCAGGCCGAGCGGGGCCACCCACAGATCGCGCTGGGCAAGCGCACGCTTCGCCTGAGCATGGCCTGTGAGGTGCCGGTATCCATGGCGCTGCGCTTTACGGGCGTACCCGCAGGCCTGGAGGGCTTTCGGTTTGGGCGCCAGGGGCATTTCACCCTGAGCCTGCAGTCCGCTCAAGTCGATGGAAAATCCGTTGAGCTGGTAATGCCGCACCTGTCTGAAGAGCCGGCGACCGGACGATTGCTGCCGGGCCATAGGCTTGTTGCACACGTAGCGGGTATGCCGGTGCATGGGCGCCGCTTCACCGCCCTGGTCAACGTCGAGACCTTCCTGCCTGAGGCTTTGCTGGCCGTCAGGGATGAAACGACATTTGAGGGGCAGGGCGGTTTTGAGTGGGCGCCCGGGACTTGATGCCTCAGTCCGTGCGCTCCACCGAACCAATGAAGTTGGCCAGCTCGGCGGTCTGCGGATTGGCAAACAGGATTTTCGGGTCGCCCACTTCATGCACCTTGCCCTGGTGCATGAACACCAGCTTGTCACCCACTTCCCGGGCAAAACGCATCTCATGGGTGACCATGATCAGTGTCATGCCATCCTTGGCCAGTTGGCGCACTACGCTGAGCACTTCGTTGACCAGCTCCGGGTCCAGGGCCGAGGTGATTTCATCGCACAGCAGCACTTTGGGCGACATCGCCAGTGCCCGGGCGATTGCTACCCGCTGCTGCTGGCCGCCGGACAAACGATCGGGGAATGCGTCGAACTTCTCCCCCAGCCCAACGCGCTCGAGCATCTGTCGCGCCAATTGTGCGGCCTTGGCTTTCGGCACTTTCTGCACCACTTGCGGCGCAAGCATGACGTTTTCGCCCACCGTCAGGTGTGGGAACAGGTTGAACTGCTGGAACACCATGCCGACTTTCTGCCGCAGGGTGCGCAGGTCGGCGCGGGCGGCGTCGAGGTATTCGCCGTCGACCTCGATCACGCCGTCATTGATCGACTCCAGGCCATTGAGGGTGCGCAGCAGGGTGGATTTGCCCGAGCCGCTGCGACCGATGATCGCCACCACCTGGCCCTCTTCGACACTCAGGTCGATGCCCTTGAGTACGTGGTGATCGCCGTAATACTTATGCAGGGCGGAAATTCTAAGCAGAGGCATGCAGTCTCCTTTCCAGGTAGCGCGCACTGAGGGACAAGGGATAGCAGAGCAGGAAGTAACCCAGCGCCACCAGGCCATAGACCATGAAGGGTTCGAAGGTAGCGTTGGCGAGCATGCCGCCGGTCTTGGTCAGCTCGGTGAAGCCGATGATCGAGGTCACGGCGGTGCCCTTGACCACTTGCACCGAGAAACCCACGGTTGGCGCCACGGCAATGCGCAGGGCCTGGGGCAGGATCACATAGCGCAATTGCTCCAGCGGGTTCAGGGCCAGGCTCGCGGACGCCTCCCATTGGCCGTGGGCGATGGAGTCGACGCAGCCACGCCAGATTTCGGCCAGGTAGGCGCTGGTGAACAGGGTCAAGGCAATCGCCGCCGCCAGCCAGGGCGAAATGTCCACGCCGAGCAAGGCGATGCCGAAGAACACCAGGAACAGTTGCATCAACAGCGGCGTGCCCTGGAACAGTTCGATATAGGTGCGGGCGACATTGCGCGGGAACGCCTTGGTGCTGATGCGCATAGTCATCACCAGCAAACCGATCACGCCGCCGCCGATGAACGCTACCAGCGACAGCAGCAAGGTCCACTGCAAACCGGTGAGCAGGTTGCGCACGATGTCCCAGAACGAAAAATCACTCATCGGGCGTTCCTCATGACATAGCGCCGGCCGATCCAGTTCAGCAATTGGCGGATCATCAGCGCCATGCACAGGTAGACCAGGGTCGTCAGCGCATAGGTTTCAAAGGCGCGGAAGTTGCGCGACTGGATAAAATTGGCGGCAAAGCTCAGTTCCTCGGTGGCGATCTGCGAGCAGACCGCCGAGCCGAGCATCACGATGATGATCTGGCTGCTCAGGGCCGGCCAGACCTTGCCCAGCGCGGGCAGCAACACCACATGGCGGAACGCCTCGAAACGTGTCATCGCCAGCGCGGCCGCCGCTTCCAGTTGCCCGCGGGGGATCGCCTGGATCCCGGCGCGGATGATCTCGGTGGAGTACGCCCCCAGGTTGATCACCATCGCCAGCACCGCCGCCTGCCATTCGGTAATTTTCAGGCCGAGGGACGGCAGGCCGAAGAAGATGAAAAACAACTGCACCAGGAACGGCGTGTTGCGGATCAACTCGACGTACACGCCGAAGATCCAACTGAACGGCTGGATCTTCCACGCCCGCACCACGGCGCCGACGATTCCCAGCGCCACGCCCAGTACTGCACCGATGGCGGTCAGTTCAAGTGTGAACAGCGCGCCGCGCAGCAACAGATCGGTATTGGCCAGGACCGGCACAAAGTCGAATTGATAGGCCATAGGCTAACCCTCGTTACCGCGCTCAGAGATCAGCCGGCAGCGGCTCTTTGAGCCACTGCAATGCATTCTTTTCCAGGCTGCCGTCGGCCTTGGCCGCGACCAGGATCTGGTTCACCTTGTCCAGCAGCGCCGGCTCGTTCTTGTTCACGCCCACGTACACCGGCGAGTCCTTGAGCTTCACTTTCAGTGCCGGCACGCGCTTGGGGTTGCGTTCGCTGATGGCCACCATCACCACGTTGCCGCTGGCGATCAGGTCCACCTGGCCGGCGAGGTAGGCGGCGATGGTCGAGTTGTTGTCTTCAAAGCGCTTGATCGTCGCCTCTTTAGGCGCCACGGCGGTCAGCTCGATGTCTTCGATGGCGCCACGGGTCACGCTGATGGTTTTGCCCTTGAGGTCGTCAACGGTGCTGATCGGCGCATCGGGAGGGCCGAATACGGCGAGGTAGAAGGGCGCGTAGGCCTTGGAGAAGTCGATGACCTTCTCGCGCTCGGCGTTCTTGCCCAGGCTGGAAATCACCAGGTCGACCTTGCCGGTGGTGAGGAACGGGATGCGGTTGGTGCTGTTGACCGGGGTCAGTTCAAGCTTGACCTTGAGCTGGTCGGCCAAAAGCTTTGCGGTGTCGATGTCCAGGCCGCGGGGCTTCATGTCCGGGCCGACCGAGCCGAACGGCGGGAAATCCTGGGGCACGGCCACCTTGAGGGTGCCACGGGCGACGATATCGTCCAGACCGTTGGCCTGGGCGGGCGCCTGGCTCAGCATCAGGCTGGCAAACAGGGCAGTGAGCAGGGCGCTGCAACGCTTGGTCATGGCGACTCTCCGAAAAGGACGAAAGGATTTTCCGGTTTTTGCCAGTGCACAGCCCATGCCAGCACCGCCGTATTTCGCGCCAGAGCCGGTGGCTGTTGAGTCTTGGCGGTCTTACTGGTCTGAACAGTTACTGGGTTTTCTGCACCCTTTTCGAGCGCCGTCAAAACCGCGCGAGCCCCTTTGGGGCGTGGCTTGCCGGGCGCTGCGAATAGCTTTACAACTAGCCGCTCAGTTGACTGGAAACCTGAGTTTCTTATGAATTCCATCGCCCAAGCCGTACCGGAAGTGGCGCTACAGGCCATCCGCAAATTGATCGCTGACGAGGGCTTCGGGCCGGGTGATGCGTTGCCCTCCCAGCGCGACCTGGCGCTGCAATTGGGCGTGAGCCGGGCCTCTTTGCGTGAAGCCTTGTCGTCCCTCAGTGCCTTGGGCGTGGTAAGTGTGCAGCCGGGCAAAGGCGTGTTCGTGCAAGCGGCCGAAGAGCTGCCGGGGTTGGCCTGGCCGTTTACGGCACAGGCGACGCCGCTGGATATCTTTCAACTGCGCTACGCCCTGGAAGGTTTTGCGGCGGGGCTGGCGGCGGTGACGCTGACCACCGGGGAGTTGGACATCCTGGAAGATAACGTCGAGGCGATGCGCAAGGAGCTGAAGGCCGGTGATTTCGAGGCAGCCGCCCGGCTGGACTTCGAATTCCACCGGCGCATCCTGCTGGCCAGCGGCAATCAGGCGATGGTGAGCATCCTCAGCGCCAGTGCCGAGGTGTTCCTGGAGAGCCAGAAACTACCGTTCATCCGGCCGGAGCGGGCCATGGAGACCTGGCAGGAGCACCGCAAGGTCCTCCGTGCCCTGGCCCGACGCGCCAGCGGGGCGGCGCAGAAAAGCATGCAGGAACATGTGCGTAACGCGGCGTTGCGTACAGGGATTGCCTTCATCACTCCCGTAACCCCATGAGTTGGGCTATACCCAAACTCATGCGCCATCATAGGAAGAGTCAATCAGCTGCAGCTTCCTGAACGCGGGAAGGGCGGCTATGATGGGCAACGTTTTTTTTGCTTACAACCCGGAGACATCCATGAGCAACGATCTTATCAAGCACGTCACCGACGCGACCTTCGAGGCCGAAGTACTGAAGGCCCAGGGCCCGGTGCTGGTTGACTACTGGGCTGAGTGGTGCGGTCCTTGCAAAATGATCGCTCCGGTCCTGGACGACATTGCCACCACTTACGAAGGCAAGTTGACCATTGCCAAGCTGAACATCGATGACAACCAGGAAACTCCGGCCAAGCACGGCGTGCGTGGTATCCCGACCCTGATGCTGTTCAAGAACGGCAACGTCGAGGCCACCAAGGTCGGCGCGCTGTCGAAGTCCCAGCTGCAAGCTTTCCTCGACGCCAATATCTAAGCGTCCTCAAAAAGCCCCGCAATTTGCGGGGCTTTTTCGTGAAACAGGGCTAGACGCTCTGAAACTCAGGTGGTACATTCGGCCCCGCACTGGTTTCTCCACTGCCCCCTGCAAGCCGTCGCCGACGCTCTCCTTTTCGATTAGTACGCGATCCTGTCGCCTTCTCTGCGGCGCGGCCTCATTAAGCCAAAAGCTTAATTTCCCCCCCCTCCATAAATGATTACGTCATTCCTATATGAATCTGACTGAACTCAAGCAAAAGCCGATTACCGAACTGCTCGAATTGGCCGAACAGATGGGCATAGAAAATATGGCCCGTTCGCGCAAGCAGGACGTGATTTTCTCCCTGCTGAAAAAGCACGCGAAAAGCGGCGAGGAAATCTCCGGTGATGGCGTGCTGGAGATTCTCCAGGACGGCTTCGGCTTCCTCCGCTCTGCAGACGCTTCCTATCTCGCCGGCCCAGACGATATCTACGTCTCGCCGAGCCAGATCCGTCGCTTCAACTTGCGCACCGGTGACACCATCGTTGGCAAGATCCGCCCTCCAAAGGAAGGCGAGCGTTATTTCGCCCTGCTCAAGGTCGACACGATCAACTACGATCGTCCCGAGAACGCGAAAAACAAGATTCTCTTCGAGAACCTGACGCCGCTGTTCCCGACCGTGCGCATGAAGATGGAAGCCGGCAACGGTTCCACCGAAGACTTGACCGGTCGTGTCATCGACCTGTGTGCCCCGATCGGCAAAGGCCAGCGCGGCCTGATCGTGGCCCCGCCGAAAGCCGGCAAGACCATCATGCTGCAGAACATCGCAGCGAACATCGCCCGTAATAACCCTGAAGTTCACCTGATCGTGTTGCTGATCGATGAGCGTCCGGAAGAAGTAACCGAAATGCAGCGCACCGTGCGCGGCGAAGTGGTTGCCTCGACGTTCGATGAGCCGCCAACCCGCCACGTGCAGGTTGCCGAAATGGTGATCGAGAAGGCCAAGCGCCTGGTCGAACACAAGAAAGACGTGGTGATCCTGCTCGACTCCATCACCCGTCTGGCCCGTGCCTACAACACCGTGATCCCAAGCTCCGGCAAGGTGCTCACCGGTGGTGTCGATGCCCACGCCCTGGAGAAACCGAAACGTTTCTTCGGCGCTGCGCGGAACATCGAAGAAGGCGGCTCGCTGACCATCATCGCCACCGCACTGGTTGAAACCGGTTCGAAGATGGATGAAGTGATCTACGAAGAGTTCAAAGGTACCGGCAACATGGAACTGCCTTTGGACCGTCGTATCGCCGAGAAGCGGGTGTTCCCGGCCATCAACATCAACCGTTCCGGCACGCGCCGCGAAGAGTTGCTGACCGCCGATGACGAACTGCAGCGCATGTGGATCCTGCGCAAGCTGCTGCACCCGATGGACGAAGTTGCGGCCATCGAGTTCCTGATCGACAAGCTGAAAACCACCAAGACCAACGACGAGTTCTTCCTGTCGATGAAGCGTAAGTAACACGACGCTTCGGTCAAAAAGGATGGCGCCCCATGGGGCGCCATTTTTTTTGTTTCTGGAAAAGGAGTTTTGGCTTTAGTGTGTGTCTGTTTAGAAACAAATTCGCGTGTGTGACTACACTCGCTGTCCATCCGATCAGGCAAATTACAAGATTTTATGACCATTCTCGCTTATCGCAGGGACATTGACGGCCTGCGTGCCATAGCTGTGCTCGCTGTTGTGCTGTTTCATTTTGGTGTACCGGGCTTTACCGGCGGCTTTGTCGGCGTCGACGTGTTTTTCGTGATCTCCGGCTACTTGATCACCTCGATCATCTGGCGCGAGCGTGAGGCCGGCCGTTTCAGTTTTGTCAGCTTCTGGGCCAGGCGAGCGCGGCGTATCCTGCCGGCACTGTTCGTGATGATGCTCGGCGCGCTGGTGGTGGGCTGGTTCCTGCTGGCGCCCAAGGATTACAGCGAGTTGGGGCGCTCGATACATAACCAGGTGGTGTTTATCTCCAACCTGTTTTTCATGCGTCAGGACGGTTACTTTGATGTGGCCTCCGATATCAAACCGTTGCTGCATACCTGGTCATTGTCGGTTGAAGAACAGTTCTACATCCTCTTCCCACTCCTGCTGACACTGCTGTCGAGCCGGCTCAAATATTGGCGCACGGCGCTGTTCGTGTTGTTGCTGGTGTCATTCGGCATGAGTACATGGGCGGTGGCCCACGCTCCGGAAAGAGCCTTTTTCCTGCTGCAGATGCGTGCCTGGGAGCTGTTGGCGGGCGCAATGCTGGCGGTAATGCCGGTACGCGAGTACCGCGCCAGCCCGGCGTTGGCGCAGGCCGTCAGCCTTGCCGGCCTCGGCCTGATCCTGCTGGCGGTCTTCGCGTATGACCCGAGCACGCCGTTTCCCGGCGCCGCAGCGCTGTTGCCGGTGGTGGGCGTGGTCTGCCTGATTTGGGCCAACGGCCAGCAAACTACCCTGACCAGCAAGCTGCTGGGTAGCCGCTTGCTGGTGGGGATTGGCCTGATCTCCTACTCCTGGTACCTGTGGCACTGGCCGGTGTACGTGTTTGGCAAGTACGCCAGTGTCGACGGGCTGGGCCCGTGGGAGCTTGGTGCACTGTTTGTGTTGAGCCTGGTGCTGGGTTATGCGTCCTGGCGGTTTGTCGAGGCGCCGTTCCGTGAACGTCGGCTGTTGGCAGGGCGCAAGCAAATCCTGGTGGCGGCGGGTATCGCGCTGCTTGGGGTGGGACTGCTCGGCAAAGGCCTGGTCATGACGAAGGGCTTGCCTTGGCGCCTGTCGCCCGAGGCGCTGCAATTTGCCCAGGCGCGCGAGTGGAGCCCGGACCTTATGGCCTGCCTGGTGGATGGTGGGAAAAATCGCCACCATGGATTTTGTCATTTCGGGCCTCAGTCCGCGCCGACGCGCGCGCTGGTCTGGGGCGATAGCCATGCCACGGCGCTGGTTCCGGCGTTGCGAGACGGCGCCAGCAAGTACGGTGTCAGCGTCACGCAGGCAGGTTATGCCGGTTGCCTGCCGTTTAATCGCAAGGAAAGCGTTCCGGGCTGCTTGACCTTTAACCAGCAGGTCACGCAACTGCTCGGCAAGGAAACCTTTAGCGACGTGGTGCTGGTGGCGCGCTGGAGCCTGTATGTCTATGGGCAGCGCGATGGTGATACCGAGGCTTCGTTGCTGGACCCGGCGACCGGAACCTATGACCGCGCCTTCGCCGAGCGGCGCTTCGCTGAAAGTCTCGGCGCCCTTGTGCAGCAATTGCGCGCCAGCGGCCATCGGGTGTGGCTGGTCAAGGAAGTCCCCCTGCAGGAATTCAGTCCGCCTTACCGCCTGAGTCGCCTGGCGATGCTCGGCCGGCCCACCGACAAAGAAGGCATGCCCCTGGATGAGCACCTCCAGCGCCAGGCCTATATCAGCAGCGTATTCGAGCGCATGGCGGCGGCTGATCCCGGGGTAAAGGTAATGGATCCGGCGCCCAAGTTATGCAGTGCGAATGACTGGTGCCGGGTGGAACTGGACGGTCAGTCGCTGTACACCGACGACAATCACCTCTCGGCGGTTGGTTCGCGGTATGTCGAGGCGTTTCTTGAACCCTTGTTCAAAGCCTTGCGCGATGAAACCCAGGCATCGGCTCTTTGAGTCTGTGTCGTCGGCAATGCTGCTCAATAAGCTGCCAGCGACCGTAAGAGCAGGTAGGATGTACGCCTATTTTACGGGTGGCATGGTTAATGAAATTCAAGGATCTTCGGGATTTCGTGCAGCAACTTGAGCAGCGCGGAGAGTTGAAACGTATCCAGGTGCCGATTTCCCCGGTCCTGGAGATGACTGAGATTTGCGACCGCACCTTGCGCAACAAGGGCCCGGCGCTGCTGTTCGAAAACCCGGTGGGCTTTGATATCCCGGTGCTCGGCAACCTGTTCGGCACCCCCGACCGCGTGGCGTTTGGCATGGGCGCCGAGTCGGTCAGCGAACTGCGCGAGATCGGCAAGCTGCTGGCCTTCCTCAAGGAGCCCGAGCCACCCAAGGGGCTCAAGGACGCCTGGTCGAAGCTGCCCATCTTCCGCAAGATCATCGCCATGGCCCCCAAGGTCGTGAAAGACGCGGTTTGCCAGGAAGTGGTGATCGAAGGCGAGGATGTCGACCTCGGCATGCTCCCCGTGCAGACCTGCTGGCCTGGCGATGTCGGCCCGCTGATCACCTGGGGCCTGACCGTCACCAAGGGCCCGAACAAGGACCGCCAGAACCTCGGCATCTACCGTCAGCAAGTGATCGGCCGCAACAAGGTCATCATGCGCTGGCTGAGCCACCGTGGCGGCGCCCTGGATTTCCGTGAGTGGTGCGAAAAGCACCCCGGCCAGCCATTCCCTGTTTCCGTGGCCCTGGGCGCCGACCCGGCGACCATCCTCGGCGCCGTCACGCCGGTGCCCGACAGCCTGTCCGAGTACGCTTTCGCGGGCCTGTTGCGCGGCAATCGCACTGAGCTGGTGAAATGCCGCGGTAACGACCTGCAAGTGCCGGCCACCGCCGAAATCATCCTCGAAGGCGTGATTCACCCGGGCGAGATGGCCGATGAAGGCCCCTACGGCGACCACACCGGCTACTACAACGAAGTCGACAGCTTCCCGGTGTTCACCGTCGAGCGCATCACCCACCGGATCAAGCCGATCTACCACAGCACCTACACCGGCCGCCCGCCGGATGAGCCGGCGATCCTCGGCGTGGCGTTGAACGAAGTGTTTGTGCCGATCCTGCAAAAGCAGTTTCCGGAAATCACTGACTTCTACCTGCCGCCCGAAGGCTGCTCGTATCGCATGGCCATCGTGACGATGAAGAAGTCGTACCCCGGCCACGCCAAGCGGGTAATGCTGGGTGTGTGGTCGTTTTTGCGACAGTTCATGTACACCAAGTTCGTTATTGTCACCGACGACGACATCAACGCCCGGGACTGGAACGACGTGATCTGGGCCATCACCACGCGTATGGACCCCAAGCGCGACACGGTGATGATCGACAACACGCCGATCGACTACCTCGACTTTGCTTCCCCGGTATCGGGCCTCGGCTCGAAAATGGGCCTGGACGCCACCCATAAATGGCCGGGTGAAACCACCCGCGAATGGGGCCGCGTGATCGTCAAGGACGAAGCGGTCACTGCCCGTGTCGATGCGCTCTGGAAAGAATTAGGAATAGATTGATGCGTGTAACCCTGCAGCCTTCCGGTGCGGTACTTGAACTGACGCCCGGCGAGCGGATCCTCGAGGGTGCGCGCCGCCTGGGCTACGATTGCCCCCAGGCCTGCCGCAATGGCGTGTGCCACGTGTGCGCGGCGCTGCTGGTGGAAGGCCGGGTGCAGCAAGCCGGTGAGGTGCGTGACCATGGCGAGTTCTATACCTGCATCGCCGAACCGCTGGAAGATTGCATTGTGTTGTGGGATGGCGTGCTGGCGCCGGGAGAATTGCCGGTGCGCAAACTGTCTTGCCAACTGAGTGAATGCGTTGAAGTGGGCGGTGACGTCTGGCGCGTACGCCTGCGGGCACCAGCCGGCAAGGCGGTGCGCTACCACGCCGGGCAGTACCTGATGATCGAGCGGGAAAACGGCGAGAAGTCGGCGTTCTCCCTGGCCTCGGCGCCCCACGCCGGGCGCGAGCTGGAATTGCACGTGCTGGCTCGGGAAGACAGCGCCCGCAGCCTACTGGAGCAGTTGCAGCGCAACCAGATGGCCCGCATCGAAATGCCGTTTGGCGACACCCACCTGGCGGAACTGCCCGACGGGCCGCTGGTGCTGATCGCCGCCGGCACCGGCATGGCCCAGATGCATAGCCTGATCGAACACTGTCGCGCCAGTGGCTTCAAGCACCCGGTGCATCTGTATTGGGGTGTACGTCGACCGGAAGACTTCTACGACATCGAGCACTGGGACCAGTGGCTGCAACTGCCCAACCTGTTCCTGCACAAAGTGGTCAGCGACCTGTGTGGCTGGGAAGGGCGCTGCGGGCTGTTACATGAAGCGGTGTGCGAAGACATCAGCGACCTCAAGGCCGTGCATGTCTACGCCAGCGGTTCACCGGCGATGATCTACGGCACCCTGGATGCGCTGGTCGAGGCCGGCATGGATGCGCACCAGATGCGTGCTGACGTATTTGCCTACGCACCCCGCCCGTAACGTGTGGCGAGGGAGCTTGCTCCCGCTGGGCTGCGCAGCAGCCCCGAAACAGTCGCTGTGTTCTACCTGAAAGACCGCATGAACTTCAGGGGCCGCTTCGCGACCCAGCGGGAGCAAGCTCCCTCGCCACAGAAGCCTTTCAGCGGCTTGATCAGAAACGAACGCCCGTGGTCACCATCGCCGCATTGAACCCGAGCAACACCAGCTCGGCGGCGACCGGCCCGTAGTGGGTGCCCACCGAGGGGATGATCACCGGCGCTACCCCCAGTCCATTCAGCGGAATCTTGTCGCGGTACTTGCCGCGATAGCCCTGGATCAAACCCCCTGTCAGCTTCAAGTACACCGGGTAATCGGGCATGTCGTAGCGTTTGCCGGCATAGGCGTAGTACGAACGCTGGCTGAACGAGTTGCGAAACGTCGCCCCGCCATACACCAGGCCTGACGCTTCATTGCGCTCCAGGCCGATCAGGTCCTGGTTGTTGTTGTGGTCCTTGTCCGGCGCAAAATGCCGGGTGTAGACGCTCGTCTGGGCATACCAGAAGCCTTTTTCGTCCTGGGTCGGCACTTCCGCCGCCAGGGCGGTGGTGGCCTGTGCCAGGAACAACAGGCTGGGCAGTCGGTATTTCATGGAGTGACCTCGGTAGTCGATTCGGTTGGCGGCCAGGTGGGTCGTGACAGGCGCCTATTTTGAAGGCTCAGCGTGCCCCCAGGCTGAACCTGCGCTGAAACTACAGGGATTGAGGCAGCCAATCCTGATGAGCGGAGCGGCCTGGGCTTATGCATTCGCTTATTCTTTAAAGGTATTTAATTTGTTACATAAATATCATTAAGCTATATGCCAACGGACTACCGACTTTCTGCCAATAACCAATAAATGACCGCCACCGTCCGCCACACGGATCGATCGTACGAGCTCAGAGCATTGACGTTCTGGCTTTTGATTCCAAGGGGAGCGGTATGGGGAGCAACAAGCAGCACCTGCTGTACACGGCGATTTTGTCGGCTAATTTGCTGACCGCTGTGGGATTCAGTCCAGTGGCATCCGCCGAAACGGCCACTGCCGATGTACCCAAACTCGATACAGTCATTGTCACCGGCACCCGCGCCCAAGAGCGCACCGCCAGTGCCTCGTTGTCACCTATCGATGTGATTTCCGGCGACACCTTGCGCAGCACCGGCTCTGATGAGTTGGGCGCGGTGTTGGCCCGATTGATTCCTTCCATCAACTTTCCACGCCCGAGCCTGGTAGACGGTGCCGAACTGGTGCGCCCGGCGCAGCTGCGTGGCCTGTCACCGGACCAGGTGTTGGTGCTGGTCAACGGCAAGCGCCGCCACACCAGTGCCTTCGTCAATCTCGGCGGTGCGGTTGGGCGTGGCTCGGCGCCGGCGGATTTGAATGCGATCCCGTTGTCGGCGGTCGACCATATCGAGGTGCTGCGTGACGGCGCATCGGCCCGCTACGGCTCCGATGCGATTGCCGGGGTGATCAACGTGATCCTCAAGCATGACGACCACGGCGGCTCGATCATCAGCAAGTTTGGTGAGTACAAGAAGGGCGACGGTATCCAGCGCAACCTCAGCGGCAACACCGGTGTGGCACTGGGCGATAACGGGTTTATCAACATCTCTGCCGAAGGCGCCGACAACGATTACACCAACCGCGCCGGCAAGGACCTGCGTCCGGGCAGCGTTGGTTCGACGACCTACGGCCAGCGGGTGTTCCGCCAGGGCGAGCCGGCCACCGACCAGGGCAAGCTGTTTCTCAACTCGGAATATTCCTTCAGCGATGCGGCCGAGTTCTATGCGTTTGGCGGCTACAGCAAGACCCGCGGCGAGACGGCGGCGTTCTACCGGGCCAGTAACGCGAGCAACAACATTCCTGCGCTCAACCCCAATGGTTACCTGCCGTTGATTCGCGGTGACGTGGAAGACACGTCCCTGGCGGTCGGCCTGCGCGGCTTGTTGGCCTATGACTGGCACTACGATGTGTCGGTCAACTACGGCAAGAACCAGTACCAGATCGGTACCGAAACCATCAACACCTCGCTGGGCCTGGCCACGCCGCGCAAGTTCGACAACGGCACGTTGGTCAATGACCAGAAGCAACTCAGCCTGGACCTGTCGCGGGAATTCAGCCTGGGCTGGTTGCCGTATCCAGTGTCGGTGGCGTTTGGCGGCGAATACCTGGACCAGGGTTACCAGATCAAGGCGGGCGACCCGGCGTCCTACTACCAGACCGGCAGCTCGGGCCTGGGCGGCTTCCGTGATTCCGACGCCGGCACCAGCACGCGCCACAACTGGGCGCAGTACCTGGACCTGGAAACCAACTTCACCGAAAAACTCAGTGCCTCCGCCGCCGTGCGCCACGAGGACTACAGTGATTTTGGCTCCAACGTCAGCGGCTCGCTCTCCGCCCGTTACGACTTCACCCCGCAAGTGGCCTTGCGCGGCAGTGTTTCCAACGGTTTCCGTGCGCCGTCCCTGGCCCAGCAAAACTTCGCCTACACCTCGTCGCAACTGATCGGCAACACCATCCAGGAAGCCGGCACCTTCCCGGCCAACAGCCAGGTGGCGCGCCTGCTCGGCGCTGAAGACCTGAAAGCCGAGAAGTCCCGCAACTACAGTCTCGGCCTGGTGCTGGAGCCGACCGACAACCTGACCGTGACCGCCGATGTCTACCGTATCGACATCAGCGACCGCATCAGCCTGTCCTCCAACCTGGACCTGAGCAAGAACCCGGCTGCGCTCGCGTATCTGCAGGCCAATGGCGTCGGCAACATCAACTACACCACGGTGCGCTACTTCACCAACGCCACCGACACCACCACCAATGGCGTCGACCTGGTGGCCAACTATCGCTACCAACTGGACAACGGTGTGCGCTGGAACAGCACCGTGGGCTACAACTACAACCACACCAAGGTCACCGACGTAAAAGCCAACCCGTCCGTACTGGATAGCCTGGGCGCGAGCCTGGTTCGGGTGGACCGTCGCGAGCGCATCGGCCTGCTGGGCGATACCACGCCACAGCACAAGCTGAGCCTGGGCAACGACCTGAGTTTCGGCAACTGGGCGCTGCACAGTAATTTGGTGCGCTATGGTTCATTCACCAGCTACCAGGCCGACCCGACCAACGACCAGAGCTTCAAGGCCGCCTGGCTGTTGGACCTGTCAGCCGACTACAAGCTGAAAAACTGGACCTTCACCGTTGGCGGCGACAACGTCACCGACAAATACCCGGAAAAACTCAATGCCTACGCCAGCAGTGGTGGCAATTTGGCCTATAGCACTTTTTCGCCGTACGGTTACAGCGGCGCGTTCTATTACGGTAAAGTTGCTTACAACTGGTAACAGCTTCTCGTAACAACAAAGGAGACCTAAGCGATCTGCCATGACCGCCATTGAATCTGATCTTTTGCAATTGGCTTACCCTCCGCGGCTCGATCTGGGGCCGCAACTCACTCACGAACAGTTGATGAGCTCGATGCAAGCCACCATGGCGCTGCACAAGGGTGGGCCGGTCTGGCTATTCGCTTACGGTTCGCTGATCTGGCGGCCTGAATGTTCGTCGACACAGCGGATGCGGGCGCGGGTCCACGGTTATCACCGGGGCTTGTACCTGTGGTCTCATGAGCACCGGGGCACGCCGGAAATACCGGGGTTGGTGTTTGGCCTGGATCGCGGCGGCTCGTGCAGCGGGTTTGCCTACCGCTTGCCGGAAGATCAACTGGAGGCCTCGCTGTATGCCCTGTGGCAGCGCGAGATGCCGTATCCCTCGTACCGGCCGCACTGGCTCAGCTGTCGTCTGGAAGATGGCAGCCAGGTGCAGGCATTGGGATTTGTCCTGGAGCGGCACCTGCCCAGTTATGCCGGCAATTTGCCCGACATCGTCCTGAATCACGTGTTGCAAAGCGCTTGCGGGCGTTACGGCACTACGCGCGATTATGTCGAGCAGACCGTCAACGCCCTGCGTAGCCACGCCATGCCAGACAAGAATCTGGAGGCGCGGCTCAAGCGGTGTTCCAAAGGCTGTTCCGACGATTAACGTGCGGTACTGACGCTATTGGTGTGCCACAAGGTGGGGATCAGGAACGCGATGGCCAGCAGGCACGCGCCGATCAGCAATACGAAACCACCGTCCCAGCCGAAATGGTCAACGGTGTAGCCCATGGCCGCACTCGCTGCCACTGAACCACCCAGGTAACCGAACAAGCCCGTAAAGCCCGCTGCGGTACCGGCGGCTTTTTTCGGTGCCAGTTCCAGCGCCTGCAGGCCGATCAGCATCACCGGACCGTAGATCAGGAAGCCGATGGAGAACAGCGCGATCATGTCGATCATCGGGTTGCCCGGCGGGTTGAGCCAGTAAACCAGGGTCGCCACGGTGACCAGGCCCATGAACACAATGCCGGTCAGGCCACGGTTGCCACGGAAGATCTTGTCCGACATCCAGCCGCACAGCAGCGTGCCCGGAATGCCCGCCCACTCGTAGAAGAAGTACGCCCACGAGGTTTTATCCACGTCGAAGTGCTTGGCTTCCTTGAGGTACGTCGGTGCCCAGTCCAGCACGCCGTAGCGCAGCAGGTAGACGAAGACGTTGGCGAAGGCGATGTACCAGAGCATTTTGTTGCGCAGCACGTACTTGACGAAGATTTCCTTGGCGCTGAATTCGTCCTCGTGGCTGGCGTCGTAGCCTTCCGGGTAATCGTTCTTGTATTGCTCGATGGGCGGCAGGCCCACCGATTGCGGGGTGTCGCGCATGGTGATGAAGGCAAACGCCGCCACCAGCAGGGCCACGGTAGCCGGGACGTAGAACGCCGCGTGCCAGTCGTTGAACCAGGCCATGCCCAGCAGGAACAGCGGGCCGATCAAGCCGCCGCCGACGTTATGCGCCACGTTCCATACGGAAACCACACCGCCGCGCTCCTTCTGCGACCACCAGTGCACCATGGTCCGCCCACTTGGCGGCCAGCCCATGCCCTGGGCCCAACCGTTGATGAACAGCAGAATGAACATCATGGTCACGCTGGACGTAGCCCAAGGTGCGAAACCGAAAATGAACATCACCCCGGCGGACACCAACAGGCCGAAGGGCAGGAAGTAGCGCGGGTTGGAGCGGTCGGACACCAGGCCCATGAGGAACTTGGACAGGCCGTAGGCAATTGCGATCGCCGACATTGCCAGGCCCAGCTGGCCACGGGTGTAACCCTCGTCGATCAGGTACGGCATGGCCAGGGAGAAGTTCTTGCGCAGCAGGTAGTACCCGGCGTAACCGAAGAAAATACCGGCGAAGATCTGCCAGCGCAGGCGTCGGTACGTGCTGTCTATTTTTTCTTCAGGCAGGGGCGCCTGATGTGCGGCAGGACGGAAGAAAGCAAACATTCAAGAGCTCCAGATTTCTTGTTTTGACTGCGGATGCGAATGTTACAGTTTCGTTACCGAAAATAGCACCGCCTCTTATCTGCGGGCATAGGAATTGAGTGCAATTGCATGTTCTTTTACGAACATGTCGCTTAGAGGCAAGTGTGGGACGTTTTCAGGAGGGAATGCCAAGAAGCTGTGGTGAGGGAGCAAACTCCCTTACCACAGGCAGTGATTCGGTTCAGTTGCCGTTGGCGGCTGCGATATCACCTGGAAGCAGGTGTTCCTGGATCTTCTGGCTGCGGGATTCCACCAGTTGACCCTGGTCGTCGAAGCGCAACACGATCAGCCAGTCATACACATTTTCCGGCCATTTCTTCATCCCGGTCAGCGCCGCGCCGTCACCGCCGAAGGCCTCGATCAACTTGTCGATATGCCCGTGATGCCAGGCGATCAACACGGTCTGCGCCTGGTTGGACTTGCGCAGGGACTTCACCAGCTTGCCGACTTGATCGTCTGAGTAGGGTGTTTCAAGCGGGAGCTGCAGGCGCTGGGCCAGGGGTGTCAGGGTCAGGCGCGGGCGAGAGCTTTCCTTGCTGTCGCTGGTGGCGATCAGCCGCTGGGGCACCACGGAGATGCCGTTCAACAGCAGCGGGTCGAAATAGCTGGCGTAGGCCGCCGCCCGCTGTTCGCCCTTGGGGCTCAGCAACGGACCTTCATCGGGTTTTTCCGCATGGCGCACGATCAGCACCGTCACGTTGTTCAGCCCGCGTACATCCTTGCCCTCTTTATGGGCAAAGGCGTGAGCCGACACCATCATCAACAACCCCAGAAACAGCGCGCGCAGCGGTGTGACCATTATTCATTCCTGCCAGTGAGTGAGTGCCTCGGCCGATCATGGGCCCAGGCACTCCGCGGACAAAATGAAACAATAGTCAGCGTAGCTGCACCACGACCTTGCCCACAGCCTTGCGCTGGCCGAGGTCGTTGATCGCCTGCGCCGCCTGCTCCAGCGGATACACGTGGGACACCAGCGGCTTCAACTTGCCCTCGGCGAACCAGCCGAACAGTTGCTGAAAGTTGGCGGCATTGTCCTGCGGCTGGCGCTGGGCAAACGAACCCCAGAACACCCCGACCACCGCCGCGCCCTTGAGCAGCGCCAGGTTCACCGGCAGCTCGGGAATGCGCCCGCTGGCAAAGCCCACCACCAGCAGCCGGCCATTCCAGGCGATGCCGCGAATGGCCTGGTCAAACAGGTCGCCGCCCACCGGGTCGTAGATCACATCCACGCCGTTGCCGCCGGTAAGGCGTTTGATCTCGTCCTTGAGGCTGGCTTCGCTGTAGTTGATCAACTCATCGGCACCCGCCGCCTTGGCCACCGCCAGCTTGTCGGCGCTGCTGGCCGCGGCGATCACCCGGGCGCCCATGGCCTTGCCGATTTCCACCGCAGCCAGGCCGACGCCGCCGGAGGCACCGAGCACCAGCAGGGTTTCCCCGGGTTGCAGGTTGGCCCGCTGCTTCAGGGCGTGCATCGACGTGCCGTAGGTCATGCTGAAAGCGGCGGCGGTATTGAAGTCCATGCTCGGCGGGATCGGCAGCACGTTGTAGCCCGGCACCGCGACCTGCTCGGCGAAGCTGCCCCAGCCGGTCAGGGCCATCACCCGGTCACCGACCTTCAGGTGGCTGACGTTCTCACCGACTTGGCTGATCACGCCTGCCGCTTCACCGCCCGGCGAAAACGGGAAGGGCGGCTTGAACTGGTACTTGCCCTCGATGATCAGGGTGTCCGGGAAATTGACCCCGGCCGCATGCACGTCCAACAGGATTTCGTTCTTCTTGATCGCCGGGCTTTCGACGTCTTCCAGCACCAGGTTTTCGGCGGGGCCGAAGGCTTTGCACAGCACAGCTTTCATCGGACTATTCCTTTTGGCGTGTTGGCCGATAAGTGTAGGTGGGCAGGGCGACGGGTCAACGAGCATGCCCCGGCCTGATAAGTCGCCATAAGCTTGTGCTCAGGGCTGCTAGCGTTATGCTACTGGGCAACCGAATTGAGGAATGAACTGTGAAAGCGTGGATCCTGTTGATGCTGGCCCTGACACTGCCGACGGCAGCCCTGGCCGAAGAAGCCAAAGAAGGCGAAGCGCCGAAGGTCAGCTATATCAGCCTGAGCCCGCCGTTTGTCGGTAACTACGGCCTGGATGGCACCGCGAAGCTGCGGGTGTTCAAGGCGGATATCGCCCTGCGGGTCACCGGTCCCGAGGCAGCCGCTGCCGTGAAAGCCAACGACGCGCTGATTCGCAACCAGTTGGTGGCGCTGTTTACCCAGCAGACCAACGACACCATGAGCAGCGTTGATGGGAAGGAAAAACTGCGCCAGGAAGCCCTGAAGCAGACCCAGCAAGTGATGAACGACGAAACCGGCAAGCCGCAGGTTGAGGATCTGTTGTTCAACAACCTGATCATCCAGTAAGCCGGTCGCTTCGCGCCCTTCGCGAGCAAGCCCGCTCCCAAATTTAACCGCATTCTCATGTTAGAACTCGGTCAAGTGTGGGAGCGGGCTTGCTCGCGAAGAGGTCCTGACAGGCACCTCAGGAAGCCAGGCTCTTCCTGAACCGCGCCAACGCCACCGCAAAGAACAGCAACCCAATCCCCGCCAGCGCCAGCAAGTCCGGCCACACCACATTCACACCCGCATCCCGGAACAGAATCGCCGCACTCAGGCTCACAAAGTGCGTCGACGGCGAGCCCTGCATCACCCATTGCAACCACTGCGGCATACTGTCCAGCGGCGTGCTGCCGCCGGACAACAGCAGCATCGGGATAATCACCGGGATCGCCAGCAGGCCAAACTGCGGCGTCGAGCGGGCGAGCGTGGCGAGGAAGATGCCGAGGGCAGTACTGGCAAACAGGTACAGCGCTGTTACCAGCAAAAACAATGTCAGCGACCCGGCCAGCGGCACGCCGAGCAAGCCTTTCACCACCACTTCCAGCGACAGCCAGGTGCACAGCACCACCACCAGCATGTTGCTCCAGATTTTCGCCAGCATGATTTCCAGCGCAGTCAGCGGCAGCACCAGCAAATGGTCGAGGGTGCCGTGTTCGCGCTCACGCAGCAGCGCGGTGCCGGTCAGCACGATGGCGAGGATGGTGATGTTGTTGACGATCTGGATCACCGCCAGAAACCAGCCGCCTTCCAGGTTGGTATTGAACAGCGCCCGGGTGGTCAGCAGCGCCGGCGCCTTTTGGGCGGCATCGGCCTGGTTGCCATAGGTCAGCAATTCCCGCTGGAAAATCCGCCCGATATACCCGGCACCCATGAATGCCTGGCTCATGGCCGTGGCATCGACGTTGACCTGCACCCCCGGCTGGCGCCCGGCCAACAGGTCGGCCTGGAAATTCGCCGGCACGTTGATCACGAAGGTGTACTGGCCGCTGTCCATCACCTTGTCCAGTTGGTCGTACGGCAACGGCACCGCCGCCTGGAATTCCGGCGGTTGCAGCGCTTCGGCCAGTTGCCGGGAAAGCGCGCTGTGGTCTTCATCCACAAAGGCCACGCTGGCGTTGTGCACACCGATCACCGAGCCGGCGGCGGGCATATAGATGGCGACGGTAAAGGCGTAGAACAGGAACAGCAGCAACACGCTGTCGTGACGCAGGCTGGTCAGTTCCTTGATGCCGAGGCGCAGGATATGGGCGAACTTGTGCATCTCAGGCCTCCTGCTTCTTGAGCATGATCAGGCTAAGCCCGGTGAACCCCAGGAAAAACCCGAACAGCGCCAGGCACTGTGGCCATAGCTGACGCAGGTCCAGGGCCTTGGTAAAGGTGCCCACCGCAATGTCGAGGAAGTAGCCCGCCGGGAACAACATGCCCATCAACGCGGCGGCGCCTTCCAGGGACGAGCGCGGCACGATCAGCCCGGAGAACTGGATGGTCGGCAGGCTGGTGATGATCATGGTGCCGAGGATCGCTGCGATCTGGGTGCGGGTGAACGCGGAAATCAGCAGGCCCATGCTGGTGGTGGCCAGCACATACAGCAGGCCGCCGAAAGCCAGGGTCACGCCGCTGCCCTTGAACGGCACGCCGAACAGCCAGCGGTTCATCGCCACCAGCAGGCCCAGGTTGATCAGGCTCACGGCCAGGTACGGCGCCTGCTTGCCCAACAGGAATTCCAGGCGGGTCAGGGGTGTGGCGTAGAAGTTGGTGATGGAGCCAAGTTCCTTCTCGCGCACGATCCCCAGGGCCGTGAGCATCGCCGGGATAAACGCGAGGATCAGCGCCATCACGCCGGGGCCGATAGCGTTCACGCTGACCACGTCCTGGTTGTAGCGAAAGCGGGTTTCCAGTTTGGCGGCGGCTTGCTGATTCAGTGGTGTGCTGTTCAGTTCGGCCAGTTGTTGGAGGTTGGCCTGGTGCACGGCCTCGACATAATTGCGGCTGGTTTCCGCACGGAACGGCATGCCGCCATCGAGCCAGGCGGCCACGGCGGGTTGGCGGCCGGCGTAGAGATCGCGGCCGAACCCTGGCGGAATCTCCAGCGCCAGTTTGATTTCCGAGCGTTGCAGGCGTTTGTGCAGTTCGTTGGAGTCAGTGATCGGCGGCTGTTCGGCGAAATAGCGCGAACTGCGAAAGGCTTCCAAGTAGGCCCGGCTTTGCGGCGTCTGATCCTGGTCGTAGACGGCGAAGGCGAGCTTCTCCACGTCCAGGGAAATGCCGTAGCCGAAGATCACCATCATGAAAATCGCCCCCAACAGGGCGAAGGCCATGCGCACTTTGTCCCGCAGCAGTTCCTTGCCTTCGCGGCTGGCCAGGGCCAACAGGCGGGCGACGCTGAACCCGCGTTTGCTGACGGGGGGGGCCATGGGTTCGCTGACGGTTTCGGTGGGCGCGGTGGTCGCTTCGGGCGCGCCTTGGGCCTGTTCGAGGCAGGTGACGAACGCCGCTTCCAGGGTTTCGCCGTGGAACTGCTGTTGCAGCGCGTCCGGCGTGTCGCAGGCCAGCACCTTGCCCGCGTGCATCAGCGAGATGCGGTCGCAGCGCTGGGCTTCGTTCATGAAGTGGGTGGACAGGAAGATCGTCACGCCCTGTTCCCGGGACAGTTCGATCAGCAACCGCCAGAAGTCATCCCGCGCGGCCGGGTCGACGCCCGAGGTCGGCTCATCGAGGATCAGCACTTCCGGGCGGTGCAGCACCGCCACCGCCAGGGACAAGCGCTGGCGCAGGCCCAGCGGCAACTCGCCGGACGGCTGCTCGGCAACGTCGCCCAGGTCAAAACGCTTGATCAACTCGTCGATGCGCTGGCCGCTCTCGGCCTTGGGCAGGTCGAACAACTGCGCATGCAGCACCAGGTTCTGGCGCACGCTGAGTTCGCCGTACAGCGAGAAGCTTTGCGACATGAAACCCACGCGCTTGCGGGTGGCCAGGTCCTTGGCGTTGACCGGGTTGCCCAGCAGCGTGGCGGTGCCCTCGGTGGCGGGCATCAACCCGGTGAGGACTTTCATGGTGGTGGTCTTGCCGCAGCCGTTGGAGCCGAGGAAACCAAAGATCTCGCCCCGGCCTATGGCGAAGCTGACCTTGTTGACTGCCGTGAAGTCGCCGAAGCGCAAGGTCAGGTCGTGGGCTTCGATGGCGATGTCGGTGTTGTCGCTTTGCCGGGGCGGAATCACCAGCGGTTCATTGTTATGGGCACTGTCGCCCTGGAAATGGGTGAAGGCTTCATCCAGTTTGCCGCTGGGCGTCGCGGCGGCGAGTTCGCTGCTCAGGCCGTCGGCGATCAGCTTGCCGCGGTCGAGCATCAGGCAGTGTTCAAACTGCTCGGCTTCTTCCATGTAGGCGGTGGCCACCAGCAGTGTGAGCTGCGGGCGTTCGCTGCGTACGGTTTCCACCAGTTCCCAGAAGCGTCGACGGGACAGCGGGTCGACGCCGGTGGTGGGTTCGTCGAGGATCAACAGGTCCGGGTCGTGGATCAGTGCACAGCACAGGCCGAGTTTCTGCTTCATGCCGCCGGAGAGCTTGCCGGCGGGGCGCTCGGCGAAGCGTGCGAGGTCGGTGGCCAGCAGCAGGTTGTGCATGCGCTGGTCGCAATCGGCTTTTGACAGGCCGAACAGCGTGGCAAAGAACCGGATGTTTTCGCTGATGGACAGCTCGGGGTAAAGGTTGCCGCCCAGGCCTTGAGGCATGAAGGCGATGCGCGGGTACAGGCTGTTGCGGTGGCGGCGGTCTTCGATGGAGCCGCCGAGTACTTGCAGTTCGCCCTGTTGAAGCTTTTTGACCCCGGCGATCAAGCCCAGCAGGCTCGACTTGCCGGCGCCGTCCGGGCCGATCAACCCGCAGCGTGTGCCGGCAGGCAGGCTGAAGGCGATGTCGATCAGCGCCTGTTGCTTGCCGTAGCGATGGTTGATCCCCGTGGCGTGCAGCGCCAGGCCGCTCATTGCAGGTTAGCCGGCCAGTCCAGGTCAGCGGTGCGCACATAGCCGGCGCCGGGCATGCCCGGTTTGGCTTGGGGCACGGCGCTTGGTTGGGTCAGCCGCAGCTTGACCCGGAACACCAGCTTCTGGCGTTCGTCGCGGGTTTCCACTTCCTTGGGGGTGAACTGCGATTTGGCGGCGACGAAGCTGATTTTCGCCGGCAGCGGTTGCTTCGGCAGGGCGTCGAGGACGATCCGCGCTTCGCTGCCCACGGTCAAAGCGCCTGTGACTGAAGCGGGCAGATACAGGTTCATGTATTGGTCGTTGGGGTCGATCAGCAGTAACACGCGACCACCCGCGCCGAGCACTTCGCCGGGTTCGGCCAGGCGTAGCTGGATGATGCCGTCGATAGGCGCCCGCAGGCTGCTGTCTTCGATTTCACTGGTGAGCTGGGCGACCTGAGCCTGGGCGGCGCCGATGGCGGCCTTTACCGAATTGACCTGGGCCTGGGCGGCGACCACGGCAGCGTTGCCGGTGTTTTGCCGGGCCTGCTGCTGGTCGATCAGTTGGCCGCTGGCGAAGCCGCGCTTGTACAGCTCCTGGGTGCGCTTGAGTTCCTGGCTGGCCAGCAGTTGTTCGCTCCGGCGCAGTTGCACATTGGCTTCGGCAGCAGCGAAATTCTCCCTGGCCCGCAGCACTTCGGCTTCGGCCTGGGCGCGCTGGGCTTCCAGGGTGCGGGTGTCCATGCGCGCCAGCAGTTGGCCCTTGAGCACCTTGTCGCCTTCGTCCACCCGCACTTCGGCGAGGCGACCGGGGATCTTGGCGGCGATCTGCACTTCAGTCGATTCCAGCCGGCCATTGCCCATGCTCAAGCCTTCGGGCAGGCGGTCCTGGGTGGATTGCCAATAGCCGAAGCCGCCGGCGGCCAGCAGCAAGACAATCAATGGAATGGCGAAAAGATGGGAGGTACGGTGGTTCGTCGACATGGGTGCATCCTGCGGCGTTAGCGTCCTAGTTTGACCGATCCTGCCCGGAGGCCCTTGATGCGGGTCAAATGAAGCGCCAGCCTAACCCGGTTGGCGCGCAGATGCATGCGCCATGGGCGTGACCGCAGGGTTCTGCTGTTTCAGCGCAGGCCGAGTACGGCGGACCATTGCTCGGCGGTGACCGGCATCACCGAAAGGCGGCTGCCTTTTTGCACCAGGGGCAACTCGGCGAGGGCGGTTTGCTGTTTCAGATAGCCCAGCCCCAGGACCTTCGCAAAGGTCTCGACGTGGGCAACATTGATCGCGCTCCACGGGTTTTTTTCAGGGCTGGCCTTGGCGTCGAAATAGTGACTGTCGGGCTCCAGCGCGGTCGGGTCCGGGTAGGCTGCCTCGACGATTTTACCGATGCCGGCAATCCCCGGTTCCGGGCAGCTGGAGTGGTAGAAGAAGAACTGGTCACCCACCGCCATCGCCCGCAGGAAGTTCCGCGCCTGGTAGTTGCGCACCCCGTCCCACCGGGCCTCGCCGAGCTTTTCCAGGCCCTTGATGGACAGTTCATCGGGCTCGGATTTCATCAGCCAATAGGCCATGTTTTCGCTCCTCAAAAGTCGATTGGGAAAGTTGTCCTGCAATTTTATGACAAACCGACAGTCGGTTGGCGTCAAGGTTTGCGTGTTGGTTCACGTTAACGCAGAATGCCGGGGTTTTGAGCTTGACGCAGCTGGCACGGACTACTAATGGAACGTTGCTGTCATCGTGTGCAAGATGCCTGAAGGGGGGCAATCGATGAAACGCAAACCGGATTTACTATGGATTTTGGTTATTTTGTTCGGCCTGGGCGTTGTGACCACCGGCTATGCGCAGAGCTTGTGGTCGAACAAGACTGACGCACCGATTGAACTCGCACAGCAACAGCCGCAACCGTTCAAACGCTGACCCGTCTTCAAGGCGCTGCTGATTCCAGTAGCGTCTCTGCTATATACCAATCCTTATCGGTGACTGTGCCCTCAAGCGGTACATCCCAGCTTGCCTGTGCCAATCGTTCGACCTTCTGGCATTCATGGGCCAGGCCCAACAGCGTCGGCTTGCGCCAGGATTTCCGGCGGGCCATGTAGGCCAGGCTGCGGTCATAAAACCCGCCGCCCATGCCCAACCGTCCGCCCTCATCATCAAAGCCAACCAGTGGCAGCAGCACCAGGTCCAGCGCCCAGACCTTGCGTTGTCGGCTGGCATTTACCTGGGGCTCGAGGATGCGAAAACGGTTGGGCCTCAGCTTTTCGCCGGGGCGCACTCGCTGGAACACCATCTTGGTTCGCGGCCATGCACTGAGCACCGGCAGGTAAGTCGCCTTGCCCCGGCGCTGTGCAGCGCGCAGCAGCAGGCGCGGATCGATTTCACCGTCCGTCGGTAGATATAAGGATAGGTGTTTGGCCCGGCGAAACAGCGGGTGCTGTGCCAGTTGCCGATACAGGCCCAGGGCGGCCTGGCGTTGCTCGCTTGGCGTCAGGGCGCGGCGGGCTTTGCGCAGCATGCGTCGAAGTTGCGGGCGGGAAAGCGGCGCAGGTTCGGTCATGGTTTTCGGCTCATAAAACAATGCCAGTCCTGGGACTGGCATTGGATTTGGGAATCAGGCTCCCCGACAGAACCGCTGTCGACTTAGCCCTTGAACCCGAAAGTTCAAGGTGGAAGAAACAGTAGGCTTTAAGGCTTTCCGTCTAGCGGACATGCACACCAGCCCAACGTGTAACTTCCAGGGTAGTGCGAATCGGCTCAGGGACATCGCCGACTGGCAAGCACGCCAGGGAGTGGGGCGAGTATACCCGAAACCGACGCCGCAATCAGCCCTTGGGTGGCTCTGGATCGGTAGAAAGTACCAGATCGACCCGCTCCAGCAGGTCGCGCACCTGCTCGCGCGTCGAGCCGCTGGCCTGCACGTCAGGCCGTTCCTGCTTATGCAGCAGATCGTGGGTAATGTTCAGGGCGGCCATCACGGCGATGCGATCGGCGCCGATGACTTTGCCGCTGCTGCGGATTTCGCGCATCTTGCCGTCCAGGTAGCGGGCAGCGCTCACCAGGTTGCTGCGTTCTTCCTGGGGGCAGATGATCGAATATTCTTTGTCGAGAATCTGCACGGTGACGCTATTGCTTGAACTCATGAGTCTTGCTCCAGGGCCTTCAGGCGCGAAATCATCGATTCGACCTTACGCCGGGCGATTTCGTTTTTTTCAATGAGGTGAGCGCGTTCCTCGCGCCAGGTCTTTTCCTGAGCTAATAGGAGTCCGTTTTGGCTCTTAAGTTGCTCGACCCGGTTAATTAGCAGCTCGAGTCTGGCCATCAGCGCTTGCAGGTCGGTGTCTTCCATTGGGTTCCACTGGATTTTGTCTGATGAATGGCAACTGCTGGATAAACGATCTGACGCCCTCGATAGTCTTGGTACGTCTGCCGATGCTAGGATACAGCGCTTCATTCTAGACATTGCGCCGTCTGGCGCCTAGCTCACCATGCCCATTCAGAACTCCCCGTACGATGCTTTTTCCAAACTGCTGAGTTCCAGCGGTCATCCTTGCTCGCCTGCCGAACTGCACGGCGTGCTGCTGGGCCGCAGCTGCACCGGTGTCGGCTTTGATGCCGACAACTGGCTGGCCGACGTCGCCGAGCTGCTGGAAACCGAGCCTACCGAAAACGTGCGCAATGCGCTCATCGGCCTGCAAGAGATGGTTAAAGGCGAGCTGACCGGTGATGACGTCACCGTCGTCCTGCTGCTGCCTACCGATGACGCGCCGCTCACCGAGCGCGCCGCCGCGTTGGGCCAATGGTGCCAAGGCTTCCTCCACGGTTTCGGCGTGAACGCCGGCGGCCTCGACCTGAGCACCGATGCCCAGGAAGTGCTGCAGGACCTGGCCGCCATCTCCCAGGTGCAAGACGCCCTGGAAGAGTCCGAAGACGGCGAAAGCGACTACATGGAAGTCATGGAATACCTGCGCGTCGCGCCGCTGCTGCTGTTCACCGAGACCCGTAAATCGGCTGAGCCCGCTGCACCCAAGCCGTCGCTGCACTAAGAAAGGAAGCCCATCTGCCCATGATCCATATCCCCAAAGCGGAATACACCCGGCGCCGCAAGGCGCTCATGGCGCAGATGGAACCCAACAGCATCGCCATCCTGCCGGCGGCCGCGGTAGCCATCCGCAACCGTGACGTCGAGCACGTCTACCGCCAGGACAGCGACTTCCAGTACCTGAGCGGCTTCCCGGAACCGGAAGCGGTGATCGTGCTGATGCCCGGCCGCCAGCACGGCGAGTACGTGCTGTTCTGCCGCGAGCGCAATGCCGAGCGCGAACTGTGGGACGGCCTGCGAGCGGGCACCGAAGGCGCGATTCGCGATTTTGGCGCGGATGACGCCTTCCCGATTACCGATATCGACGACATCCTGCCCGGCCTGATCGAAGGCCGCGACCGGGTGTATTCGGCCATGGGCAGCAATGCCGAATTCGACCGGCACCTGATGGAGTGGATCAACGTGATCCGCTCCAAAGCGCACCTCGGCGCCCAGCCACCGAACGAATTTGTTGCCCTGGATCATCTGCTTCACGACATGCGCCTGTATAAATCGGCGGCAGAAGTGAAGGTGATGCGCGAGGCGGCACGGATTTCCTGCGCGGCCCATGTACGGGCGATGCAGGCCAGCCGCGCCGGGTTGCATGAGTTCAGCCTGGAAGCGGAGCTCGACTACGAGTTTCGCAAGGGCGGGGCGAAGATGCCGGCCTATGGTTCCATCGTCGCCTCGGGGCGCAACAGCTGCATCCTGCACTACCAGCAGAATGACGCGCTGCTCAAGGACGGCGACCTGGTGCTGATCGACGCCGGCTGCGAGATCGACTGCTACGCCAGCGACATCACCCGCACCTGGCCGGTGAGCGGCAAGTTTTCCGCCGAGCAGAAGGCGATTTATGAAATCGTGCTGGCTTCCCAGGAAGCCGCCTTTGCCGAAATCGCCCCGAACAAGCATTGGAACCAGGCCCACGAGGCGACGGTGCAAGTGATCACTGCCGGGCTGGTGAAGCTGGGATTGTTGCAGGGTGATGTCGACGAACTGATCGCCAGTGAAGCCTATAAAGCCTTCTACATGCACCGCGCCGGCCACTGGCTGGGGATGGATGTGCACGATGTCGGCGAATACAAGGTCGGCGGCGAGTGGCGGGTGCTGGAAGTTGGCATGGCACTGACCGTGGAGCCGGGGATTTACATCTCGCCGGACAACCAGAGCGTGGCGAAGAAATGGCGTGGCATTGGCGTACGCATCGAGGACGACGTGGTGGTGACCAAGCAAGGCTGTGAAATTCTGACCGGTGGCGTGCCCAAGTCCGTCGCCGAGATCGAAGCATTGATGGCGAGCGCCCGATGAGCCGGGTCAACCTGGCGATTATCGGCGGCGGCCTGGTGGGTGCCAGCCTCGCATTGGCCTTGCAGGCCGGGGCCAAGGCCCGGGGCTGGAAGATCGTGCTGATCGAGCCGTTTGCCCCCGGCGACAGCTACCAGCCGAGCTATGACGCGCGTTCTTCAGCGCTGTCCTTTGGCGCGCGGCAGATCTATCAACGATTGGGCGTGTGGCAGGAAATCTCTCGCCGCGCCGAGCCGATCAAACAGATTCATGTGTCGGACCGTGGCCGCTTCTCTACCGCGCGCCTGTCCGCCATGGAAGAGGGTGTGCCGGCGCTTGGCTACGTGGTGGAAAACGCCTGGCTGGGCCAATGCCTGTGGCAAGGGCTGGACAAGGACGTGGTCAGTTGGCGTTGCCCGGCGGAAGTTACGCGCATGGAGCCGCTTGCCGATGGCTACCGCCTGACCCTCAATGACGAAACCGTGCTGGAGTGCGACCTCGCGGTGCTGGCCGATGGCGGTCGCTCAGGTTTGCGCGAGCAACTGGGCATCGGCGTTAAAAAGCGGCCGTACAACCAGAGCGCCCTGATCACCAACATCACCCCAAGCGAGGCCCACAACGGCGAGGCGTTCGAGCGGTTCACCGACGAAGGCCCGATGGCCTTGCTGCCGTTGCCGGACAACCGTTGCGCGCTGGTCTGGACCCGCATCGGCATGGACGCCAAGCGCCTGGCCGAGCTGGACGAACGCAGCTTCCTGAGTGAACTGCAGGGCGTGTTCGGCTACCGCCTGGGCACCCTCAAGCAAGTCGGTGCGCGCCACCTGTACCCGCTGACGCTCGTGGAAGCGGAAGAACAAGTGCGCTCTCATCTGGCCGTACTTGGCAATGCCGCCCACAGCCTGCACCCGATTGCCGGTCAGGGCTTCAACCTGTCCCTGCGGGATGCCTACGCGTTGGCCGAGGCGCTGCTGGCCGGGCCGGCGATTCCGGGCGACCTGGCGACACTGCAGGCGTACCGCGAGCGTCAGCGCATGGACCAGAAGCTCACCGTCGGCTTCTCCGATCAGGTCACCCGCCTGTTTGGCAGTGCGCAACCGTTGGTCGCGCTGGGCCGCAACATGGGCTTGCTGGGCCTCGACTTGCTGCCGCCGGCCAAGCGCTGGTTCGCGCGCCAGGCCATGGGCCTGGGTACCCGTCCCGATGCGTGAGTGGCTGACCCGACGCCTGGGCAAGGCGCGGCTGTTGCGCTGGATCATGACCCTGTACCCGCCGTACCTCGGGGCCGGAGTTCGTGTGTTGCACATCGGCAGCGATTTCCGCGAGGTCAAGGTGCGCATGGGCCTGGGCTGGTACAACCGCAACTACGTCGGCACGCAGTTTGGCGGCAGCCTGTATTCGATGGTCGACCCGTTCTACATGCTGATGCTGATGGAGAACCTGGGCCGCGACTACATTGTCTGGGACAAGGCTGCCGCTATCGACTTTATCTCGCCGGGCAAAGGCCCGGTGTTCGCCGAATTTTCCATCGACCAAGCGTTGCTGGACGAGATTCGCCAGCACACCGCCAGCGGCGACAAGTATTTACCGCAGCTCAAGGTACAGATTCATGACGGCTCCGGCACCCTGGTGGCGCGGGTCGACAAAACCCTTTACGTGCGGCGCAAGCTGCAATCGAGACAGGCTTAAAGCATGGACATGCGCGCAGATGTGCTGATTGTCGGGGCCGGAATGGTCGGAAGCGCCCTGGCGCTGGCGTTGCAGGGCAGTGGCCTGCAGGTGCTGCTGCTCGACGGCAGCCCCCTGAGCGTCAAGCCGTTCGACCCTCATGCTGCGTTCGAACCGCGGGTGAGCGCCTTGTCGGCCGCCAGCCAGCGCATCCTCGAGCGCCTTGGCGTGTGGGGAGGCATTGTCGAGCGACGTGCCAGCCCGTACGGCGAGATGCAGGTGTGGGACGGCAGCGGCACCGGGCAGATCCACTTCTCGGCGGCCAGCGTGCATGCCGAGGTGCTGGGGCATATCGTCGAAAACCGTGTGGTCCAGGACGCCTTGCTCGACCGCCTGCACGACTGCGACCTCGGCCTGCTGGCCAATGCGCGCCTGGAACAGATGCGCCGCTCCGGCGATGACTGGCTGCTGACCCTCGCCGATGGCCGCACCTTGCGCGCGCCGCTGGTGGTCGCGGCGGACGGCGCCAACTCGGCAGTACGTCGCCTGACCGGCACCGCTACCCGTGAGTGGGATTATTTGCACAACGCCATCGTCACCAGTGTGCGCAGCAGCCAGGTGCATCAAAAGACGGCCTGGCAGCGTTTTACCGACAATGGCCCGCTGGCATTCCTGCCGCTGGTGCGGGACGGGCAGGAAGACTGGTGTTCGATCGTCTGGTCGACCACCCCGAGTGAGTCCGAGCGCTTGATGGCGCTGGACGATGAAAGCTTCTGCCGTGAACTGGAAAATGCCTTCGAAGGCCGCCTGGGCAGCGTGATAAGCGCCGATCCACGGCTGTGCGTGCCGTTGCGTCAGCGCCACGCCAAACGTTACGTGGCCGAAGGCCTGGCATTGATTGGCGACGCGGCCCACGTCATTCATCCGCTGGCGGGGCAGGGCGTGAACCTGGGCTTCCTCGATGCGGCGGTGCTCGCCGAGGTGCTGCTGGCGGCCAACGAGCGCGGCGAGCGCCTGGCGGATGTGAAGGTGCTCAGCCGTTACGAGCGTCGGCGCATGCCCCACAACCTGGCGCTGATGGCGGCGATGGAAGGCTTTGAGCGGTTGTTCCAGGCCGATCAACTGCCGTTGCGCTGGCTGCGTAATGCAGGGCTGAAGGTGGTTGAGCAGATGCCGGAGGCCAAGGCGTTGTTTGTGCGTCAGGCATTGGGTTTGACCGGGGATTTGCCGGAGCTGGCCAAGGCCTGAGTGCGCTGTGCAACATCTGGTAACGGCTCCGTTGAGCGTTACCAAATGTGAGTCCTTATCATTTGCGCTCTTTTTGCAAATGAGAGACCGCACCCATGCTGGCACCCAAGCGCCTCCTGACTGCCCTGGCACTCACTCTTATCGGCAGCACCACCGTGCAGGCGGCCGATGAGGTCGTGGTCTACTCCTCGCGCATCGACGAACTGATCAAGCCGGTGTTCGACGCCTACACCAAGAAGACCGGCGTGCAGGTGAAGTTCATCACCGACAAGGAAGCGCCGCTGATGCAGCGCATCAAGGCCGAAGGTGAAAACGCCACCGCCGACCTGCTGCTCACCGTCGACGCCGGTAACCTCTGGCAGGCCGAGCAGATGGGCATCCTGCAGCCGTTCACCTCTGCGGTGATCGACAAGAATATTCCCCTTCAATACCGTTCTTCGGCCCATGCCTGGACTGGCCTGAGCCTGCGAGCGCGGACCATCGCCTACTCCACCGATCGCGTGAAACCGGGCGACCTGACCACCTACGAAGCCCTGGCCGACAAACAGTGGGAAGGCCGCCTGTGCCTGCGCACCGCGAAGAAGGTCTACAACCAGTCGCTGACCGCCACCCTGATCGAAACCCACGGCGCGGCCAAGACCGAAGAAATCGTCAAGGGCTGGGTCAACAACCTGTCCACCGACGTGTTCTCCGATGACATTGCCGTGCTGGAAGCGATCAACGCCGGGCAGTGTGACGTGGGCATCGTGAACACCTACTACTACGGCCGCCTGCACAAGCAGAAGCCGGACCTGGCGGTGAAGTTGTTCTGGCCGAACCAGGGCGACCGCGGGGTGCACGTCAACCTGTCGGGCATCGGCCTGACCAAGCATGCACCGCACCCGGAAGCAGCCAAGGCGCTAGTGGAGTGGATGACCACGCCGGAAGCGCAGAAGATCTTTGCGGATGTGAACCAGGAATTCCCGGCCAACCCGGCGGTGCCGCCGTCGGCTGAAGTCGCGACCTGGGGCAAGTTTGTGGCTGACACATTGCCGGTGGAAGTGGCGGGCAAGCGTCAGGCTGAGGCGATTCGCTTGATGGATCGCGCTGGCTGGAACTAGATACAATTTGCAAGGCGCCGCCGATCTAAATGTGGGGGCGGGTTTGTGTGGGAGCGGGCTTGCTCGCGAAGAGGGTGTATCAGTCACATATGCGTTGACTGACACGCCGCTTTCGCGAGCAAGCCCGCTCCCACACAAGCCCGCTCCCACATTGGTTAGCGCTGGCTTCAAGCTATTCATTCTCTGAGAATTAACCTTTGGCCCATCCCGCCCATCGCCGCTGGTACCTGCCGGTCTTCACCGTTGCCGCCCTGGTGCTGCTGCCGCTGAGCGTGCTGTTGCTGTCGTGGCAGACCATCGACCATCAAATCTGGTCCCACCTGTGGGAAACCCAGATGCCACGTCTGCTGGGCAACACCTTGACCCTGGTGCTGGGCGTCGGTGTGGGCGTTACGCTGCTGGGCGTCAGCCTGGCCTGGCTGACCAGCCTCTGCGAATTCCCCGGCCGGCGCTGGCTGGACTGGGCGTTGATGCTGCCCTTCGCGATTCCCGCCTATGTGCTCGCCTTCGTCTTCGTCGGCCTGCTGGATTTCTCCGGCCCGGTGCAAACCCTGCTGCGCGAATGGTTTGGTACAGGCCTGCGCCTGCCGCGTGTGCGCTCGACCAGCGGTGTGATCATCGTGCTGGTGTTGGTGTTCTACCCCTACGTTTATCTGCTGGCGCGCACCGCGTTTCTCGCCCAGGGCAAAGGCCTGATGGAAGCGGCGCGTGTCTTGGGGCAGTCGCCGTGGCAAGCGTTCTGGCGGGTGGCCCTGCCCATGGCGCGTCCCGCTATCGGTGCGGGCGTGGCCCTCGCGTTGATGGAAACCCTGGCGGATTTCGGTGCCGTCTCGGTGTTCAACTTCGACACCTTTACCACCGCCATCTACAAGACCTGGTACGGCTTTTTCAGCCTCTCCAGTGCCGCGCAACTGGCCAGCCTGTTGCTGTTGGTGGTGATGCTGGTGCTGTACGGCGAACGCCGTGCCCGGGGCGCCAGCCGGCCGAGCAACGAGCGACCTCGCGGCAAGGCGCTTTACCATCTGCGCGGGTTCAAGGCGGCGTTGGCCAGTGGTTGGTGCGGATTGGTGTTCGCCTGCGCGTTCGTGATCCCGATGCTGCAACTGGTGGCCTGGTTCTGGCAGCGTGGCCGTTTAGACCTGGACGAGCGCTACGCCGGTTTGATCGTCCATACCCTGTACCTAGGCGGTATGGCTGCCCTGATCACCGTCAGCGTGGCCCTGGTGCTGGCGTTCGCCCATCGCCTGGCGCCCACCCGGGCCATCCGCTCCGGCATCAGCCTGGCCAACGTAGGCTACGCGCTGCCCGGCTCGGTACTGGCGGTGTCGATCATGCTGGCGTTCAGCTACCTGGATCGTGAACTGGTGATCCCGGTCTCCGGCTGGCTGGGGGGCGCCGGCAAACCGCTGTTACTGGGCAGTTTGTCGGCCTTGCTGCTGGCGTATCTGGTGCGCTTCATTGCGGTGGCCTACGGGCCGCTGGAAAACAGCCTGGCGCGAATCCGTCCGTCCTTGCCGGAAGCCGCCCGCAGTCTTGGGGTCAGCGGGCCGCGACTGTTTTGCAAAGTGTATCTGCCACTTTTGCTGCCGGGCACCCTGAGCGCGGCGCTGCTGGTGTTTGTCGATGTGCTCAAGGAAATGCCGGCGACCCTGCTGATGCGCCCGTTCGGCTGGGACACGCTGGCGGTGCGGATTTTCGAGATGACCAGCGAAGGGGAGTGGGCGCGGGCTTCGCTGCCGGCCCTGACCCTGGTATTGGTGGGGCTGTTACCGGTCATCGGGTTGATCCGACGTTCGGCGCGACGAATCGGTTAGGTGCCAGTCCTACGGCTTGAGGCTACAATGCGCGGCATTCGGTGCGGTCGATCTTTCAGATCGGGTTGCTGAACGCGGCTACAGGCCTTGTATTTCAAGGCGTGCGGCCCGAACGGCGACCGTCCGCACCTTCGCCACGCCCGGAAGGAGAAACCCATGGGACAGCGCACGCCTCTGTATGACCTGCATCTCGCCCTTGGCGCGAAAATGGTCGATTTTGGCGGTTGGGATATGCCTTTGCACTACGGCTCGCAGGTTGAGGAGCACCATCAGGTGCGACGCGACTGCGGGGTGTTCGATGTATCCCATATGACCGTGATCGATATCACAGGCCCCCAGGCCAAGGAATGGCTCCAGCATTTGCTGGCCAATGATGTTGACCGATTGCACGGCTGCGGCCGCGCGTTATACAGCGCCATGCTCAACGAGCAGGGCGGCGTGGTGGACGACATGATCGTCTACCGCACCGAGGGCGGTTACCGGCTGGTGGTCAACGCCGCCACCCGTGACCAGGACATGGCCTGGATGCAGGCTCGGCTCGGCAGCTATCAGGCCCAGCTCCGCGAGCGGCCCGAATTGGCCATGCTCGCCATTCAAGGCCCCCATGCCCGGCAAAAGATCGCTGAACTGGTGACCCAGTCCCGCGCCACCCTGATCCATCAGCTCAAGCCCTTTGAAGGCCTGGCTGACGGCGACTGGTTTATCGCGCGCACCGGTTACACCGGCGAAGACGGTCTTGAAATTGTCCTGCCGGCCGATCAGGCCCCGGCGTTCTTCAACGACCTGGTAGGCGCAGGCATTTCGCCCATCGGCCTCGGCGCCCGCGACACGCTGCGCCTCGAGGCCGGCATGAACCTTTACGGTCAGGATATTCATCAGGACGTTTCGCCCCTGGCAGCCAACATGGCCTGGAGCATCGCCTGGGAGCCGGCCGAGCGGGATTTCATCGGCCGCGCCGCCCTGGAAGCCGAAAAGGCTGCGGGTGTGAAGTCCAAGCTGGTCGGCCTGGTGCTGGAAGAGCGCGGGGTTTTACGCGCTCACCAGGTGGTTCGTATCGCCAATGTTGGCGAAGGAGAGATCACCAGTGGTAGTTTCTCTCCTACGCTAAGCAAATCCATTGCCCTGGCGCGTGTGCCGTCGGCGACTGCTGACCGGGCCGAGGTGGAAATCCGCGGCAAGTGGTACCCGGTTCGGGTGGTCAAACCGACGTTCGTGCGCCATGGCAAAACATTGATCTAACTTTTCCGGCGGGCCAATGGCCGCTGACATTTTTCCTTGAGGACACAGACTATGAGCGATATCCCTGCCGACCTGCGTTTTGCCGAAAGTCACGAATGGGCCCGTCTGGAAGCTGACGGCACCGTGACCGTCGGGATCTCGGACCATGCCCAGGAAGCATTGGGGGATGTAGTGTTCGTTGAGTTGACCGAAGTCGGCAACGTGTTCAAGGCGGCTGACCAGGCCGGCGTGGTTGAATCGGTGAAGGCCGCTTCGGATATCTACTCGCCAATTGCTGGCGAAGTGATCGCGGTGAACGACGCCTTGAGCGGTGAGCCAGAGCTGTTGAACTCCGACCCTTACGGCGCCTGGATCTTCAAGCTCAAGCCAAGCAACCCGGATGAACTGAAAAAATTGCTGGACGCTGCCGGCTACAAGGCTGCCATCGGCGAGTGATCCCGCTGCGGGAGCCGGCAACCGGCTCCCGCAAAGGTTTTGTCAGCGCTTCAACACCGCTTTTACCGCCGCTACCGAACGCTCTACGTCCGCTTTCGTCATCGCCGTGAACATCGGCAACGACACAATCAAACGCCCCACTTTTTCCGCTACCGGGAACATGCCTTCCTTGAATCCCTGTGCCTTGTACAAGCTCAGCAGGTGGATCGGCGGGTAGTGATAGCCAATGCCGACGCCATGGGCCTGCATCTGCTCCATGAACGTGGCGCGTGCGGGCAGGCCGTCCTGGCGCTCCGGCAGTACCAGCTGGAACAGGTGCCAGTTGCTGTTTTCGAAGTCTGCCGGTGGCAATTGCGCACCGTACTGCGCTTCAAAATCACTGCCGAAGCATTCGAAATAGTGACGCGCCAGTTCCTGGCGGTGGGCAGTGATCTTCTCGATATGGGCAAACTGGCCCAGGCCGATGGCTGCTGCGATGTCGGTCATGTTGAACTTGCCGCCCAACACATCCACGTCGAGGCCATCGAAGCCGGTGCGGGTCACGCCCTGCAGGCGATATTTTTCCGCCAGGCGCGCTTCTTCAGCGTTGTTCAATACCAGGCAGCCGCCTTCGGACGAGGTGATGTTCTTGTTCGCCTGGAAGCTGAACGATACGAAATCGCCGGTAGCGCCAATGCGTTGGCCATCCCAGCTGGAACCCAGGGCCTGGGCTGCATCTTCGACGATGCGCAGGTTGTACTTGTTGGCCAGCGCGTAGAGCAATGGCATGTCCAACGGCAGGCCCGCCAGGTATACCGGGATGATTGCCTTGGTGCGCGGTGTGATCGCGGCTTCCACCTTGGCCAGGTCGATATTGCGGGTCACCGGGTCGATGTCGGCGAACACCGGCGTGGCACCGACTTCCAGAATCACGTTGGCCGTGGCTACCCACGAAATCGGGGTGGTGATGACTTCGTCACCAGGCCCGATACCGGCGATGCGCAAGGCAATCTCCATGGTGCAGGTGCCCGAGTTGAAGGTACGCACCGGGCGCCCCCCAAAATATTCCGACAACTGCGCCTCGAACGCCTGCACTTTCGGCCCGCTGGTGATCCAGCCGGAGCGCAGTACGTCGCCTACCGCCGAGATGGTGGCTTCATCAATAGTGGGCTTGGAGAACGGCAGAAAGGGCAGTTGGCTCATGACGTTGAAGGCATCCGTTTCAGAAGGCGATGAGAAAAAAGCATATCAATGCCGGGCATGGTTGCACGGCTCGACTGAATATAGCCTGTCGTCTGTGAATGAATCGTCCCGCCTGAAACAAAAAATGCCGCCTCGGGAGCGGCATTTCAGCATCGGTGTCAGAAGGCAACGCGTGCCTCAAGAAACACGTTCTGCTCTTTGAGCTTGCCTTTGAGCTGTTCGTCCCGGGCGTTTATCCGATTGGCGAACGTGTTGTAGCCGGTCTCGATCCCGCCCATGTCCACGTAACGCCAGCCGGTACCCAGGGTCAGGGTTTCGCTGACCTTGGCATCCAGCCCCAGGCCAACGCTGTAGGCGAAGTTGTATTGGCGATTGCTGGCGAAACGGCGGGTGTCGTTGGTCTGGTAACCCTCGGCGTCAACCTGGGCCACGCCGACTCCCGCCATACCGTAGAACGACAGCCATTCATTGATCGGGATGTTTTTATAACCGTTGAGCATCAGGCGCTGGCTGTCGGTGCGCAGGCTGTTGACGTTGGCATTGAACGGTGCCCAATGGGATTTGAAGGTCGAGTGGCTGGGCATCGTGTATTCCCCCTCCACGCGCCAGCCATCGGCAAAGGCATAGCCCACGGCGAATGAGCCGGTGAACGTCTTGCTGCTGTCGGGGGCTTCTACCCGGTGGGTTACGCGTGGGCTGGTCAGCAGTGAGCTTGAGAGATTCTGCCGGGCGCTGTTGAGCTTTGCCGACCCGTACCAGCTTTCTGCCTGGGCATAAGGCGTGGCAACCGCGGCGAGCAGCAGGGCGTAGGAGAGTTTTTGCATGGTCATCGATTCACTCAGTCTGAAGGGAATCGATAGCTTGTTGCCGGGCGCGCCTGCAACTCGACAGGACTTTTCCTGTTCAGATGCGGAATCGCCAGCGTCTGGCGTAGGAAATCAGGGCAAAAAAATGCCGCTCTCGAGGAACGGCATTTTTTATGCGGCGGTATTACTCGGAAGCAATGGCGTTTTTTGCCAGGATTGCGTTCGCCAGGTCCATATCCGTGGCCTTGAGGCCAGGGTTATCGGCGCGGACTTTCTGCATCGCAGCTTCCAGGTATGGGCCACGGATGTTGCCGTCACTGGCGACGAAGCTACCGGCGTCGTCCTGGGCGGCGACTACCATTTTGTGGTCCTTGAAGGTCAGGTACGTCGAGCCGGTCGTGGCACCCGATGAGATGACATTACGCCAGAAGCTGTCGGCCATGGCTGAACCGACAGGAAGGGAAAGCACAGCGAGGGTTGCGACAGCATATTTTAGACGCATGATGGGTGACTCCGACTGGGTTATCTGAACAGTTTGATTGTAGATAGCCCAGCCGAGTTCCATGGATGACTAAACAGTTTCAACCTGCAAAATCACGCCTTCCTGACCAATGACACGTACGTGTGCCCCAGCCGGCGCGTCCCGCCCGGATGCCATCCACACACCGTCACCCACCTTGATCTTGCCACGGCCCTCGACGATGGCCTGATGCACCACAAAGGTGCGACCGATCAACTCGGAGCCGCGCATGTTCAGCCCCGGCTGGTCGCTGACCTTGGCGCTGCTGCGCTGGCGTCGCCACCAGTACACCGCCGTGAGGATCGACAACACGGCGAACAGCAGCAGTTGCCACTCCAGCCCCAGGCTCGGCACCAGGAACTTGATCACGCCCACGGCTGCCGCGGCGATGCCCATCCACAGCAGATAACCACCGGCACCGAACACTTCAAGGATCAACAGCACCGTGCCCAGTGCCAGCCAGTCCCAAAACGACAGGTGCTGCAGGAATTCCCACATGGTGCGTGCCTCAGGCTTTCTTGTTGTCGAAGGTTGCCTTGACGATTTCGCCGATGCCGCCGACTGCGCCAATCACCTGGCTGGCTTCCAGCGGCATCAGGATCACCTTGCTGTTGTTGGCCGAGGCCAGCTTGCCCAGTGCGTCGATGTATTTCTGGGCGACGAAGTAGTTGATGGCCTGCACGTTACCGGTGGCGATGGCTTCCGATACCACTTGAGTGGCGCGGGCTTCGGCCTCGGCCTGACGTTCGCGGGCTTCGGATTCCAGGAAGGCGGCCTGACGACCACCTTCGGCCTCCAGGATCTGCGCCTGCTTCTTGCCTTCGGCGGTCAGGATCGCGGAGGCTCGCAGGCCTTCGGCCTCGAGGATCTGCGCACGCTTGATCCGCTCGGCCTTCATCTGGCCGGACATGGCGGCCATCAGGTCGGCAGGCGGGCTGATGTCCTTGATCTCGATCCGGGTGATCTTGATGCCCCACGGTGCGGTGGCTTCGTCGACGGTGCGCAGCAGTTTTTCGTTGATGCCGTCACGCTGGCTGAGCATCGCATCCAGCTCCATGGAGCCGAGCACGGTACGGATGTTGGTTTGCAACAGGTTGCGGATGGCGTGTTCGAGGTTGTTCACCTCGTAGGCAGCCTGGGCGGTATTGACCACCTGGAAGAAGCACACGGCGTCGATCTGCACCGTGGCGTTGTCAGCGGTGATGACTTCCTGGGGTGGGATATCCAGCACGCTTTCCATCACGTTGATCTTGCGACCGATGCGGTCCATGACCGGAATGATGATGTTCAGGCCGGGCTTGAGGGTGTTGGTGTAGCGGCCGAAGCGCTCGACTGTCCACTGGTAACCCTGCGGGACCACCTTGAAACCCATGAAAAGGATGGCGACGGCCAAGCCTACAAAAAGAAGCAGTACGGTTCCGATCTGCATAACGATTCCTTGTCTGGTGACGGTGAAGCGAGGTTTTTCCGATTGTAACGGTGTTGTCACGGATAAGGACGGATTACCGCGCCATCGATCAAAGGATTTGTTTCTGAATCCCCAGGCGTCACTCGCAGTACCTCTTCAAGTGTTGTCAGTCCTGCCATTACCTTGCGCATACCGGCGGACCGCAAGCTGCACATTCCCTGTTCAAGGGCCGCCAGACGCAGGGCCTGGAGGTCGGTGCCCGGGCTGACCAGGGCCTTGAGGCGATCGTTCATCAGCATGATCTCGTAGACCCCGGCTCGACCCCGATAGCCACTTTCCCGGCACTCGCCGCAACCCACTGCCTGATGGACCTGCCCGGCTTGCCGCTTGCAGTGCGGGCACAACAGCCTGACCAGGCGCTGGGCCATCACCCCCAGCAGCGTGGCATTGATCAGGTAATGGGGAATGCCCAGTTCCAGCAAGCGGCTGATGGCGCCGGGCGCATCGTTGGTGTGCAACGTCGACAGCACCAGATGCCCGGTCAGGGCGGCCTGGATCGCCATTTCTGCGGTTTCCAGGTCGCGAATCTCGCCGATCATGATGATGTCCGGGTCCTGGCGCATCAGGGCGCGGATGCCGCTGGCGAAGGTCAGGTCGATGTTGTGCTGCACCTGCATCTGGTTGAAGGCCGGCTCCACCATCTCGATCGGGTCTTCGACGGTGCACAGGTTGACCTCGCGAGTGGCCAATTGCTTGAGCGTGGTGTACAGCGTGCTGGTCTTGCCGGAACCGGTAGGGCCGGTGACCAGGATGATGCCGTTGGCCTGGCCGGTCATGGATTGCCAGCGTTGCAGGTCGTCGCTGGAAAGTCCCAGTTGCTGGAAATCCTTGTGCAGCACCTGCGGGTCAAAAATTCGCATCACCAGCTTTTCGCCGAAGGCTATGGGCAAGGTCGACAGGCGCACCTCCACTTCCCCGCCCGTGGGGCTTTTGGTCTTCACCCGGCCGTCCTGGGGTTTGCGTTTTTCCGCCACGTTCATCCGGCCCAGGCTTTTCAGGCGGCTGACCACCGCCATCGTCACCTGGGATGGGAATTGATAGACGTCATGCAGCAGCCCGTCGATGCGAAAACGCACGCGCCCCTGATCGCGTCCGGGTTCGATATGGATATCACTGGCCCGCTGGCCAAAGGCGTACTGCAACAGCCAGTCGACGATGTTGACGATGTGCGCGTCGTTGGCGTCGGGCTCCTGGTCGCTGGCGCCGAGATTGAGCAGTTGTTCGATATTCGGCGCGCCGGAGGTTTTTTGATCAATGGCGCCGCTGACCGATTTCGCCAGTCGGTAAAACTCCACGGTGCAGCGCTGGATCTCCTGGGGATTGGCCAGCACCCGCTTGATGGAGCGCTTCAACACCTGAGCCAGGCCGGCTTCCCAACTGCACACGTAAGGCTGGGCACTGGCGACGGTAACGCTGTGGGCGTCGACCGCAACGGCCAGGATCTTGTGGCGCTGGGCAAAGGCATAGGACATCAGCGGCACCACCGCCGCGACGTCGATTTTCAACGGGTCGATACGCAGGTAGGGCTGGCCGCAGTGGCGGGCGAGCCATTCGGTCAGCATTTCCAGAGACGGCCCCTGGCTGGCAATGCATTCCAGGGGATGCAGCCCACTGTTCGCCGGTAGGGCCAGGTCGGCGGGCACCAGGCCCTGGTCGATCAGGGCAGGCAACAACTGATGGATTTCCAGCCAGCGATCCTGCGGATTTGGCGCAACGGACATGGTGACGTTCCTGGGCAACGATTAGGCGTAGTCCTCAGGCTAGTCACCCTTTGCGCTTCGGCCTCCGAGGTATATTGCAGGCTTTTACTGAGCGGCCGCCTGGACCGCCAGAGGCCGCGCAGCATCTGCCGGGCGCAGCTCCAGCGAGCACACACTGATCAGGTTACGAAGTTTTTCGCCGATCACCTGGGCCCGGTGCCAGCTCAGGCCATCCATCACGATATCGATCGCCAGCAGGTCGTCTTCACGCTGCACGCTCACCTGACGTGGCACCAGGAACTGCAGGGCAAAATAGTTGAGCACCCGGCACAACACGTCGGGTTCAGCCTCGGCGAGGATTTGATAGTGCGCCTGGCAGTGGGCATTGCTGACGGCCCAGGCGTCAACGCGTTGGGCGGGGTGGGAGGCTTCGACGACGTGCATGATGATTCTCCGGATTCGACTGGAGAAATTTTTGCATTCGTCGCGGGAGATTTCTTATCTAAAACAGCCTGTATTGGCTTATAAGAGAATCATATAATTCTTTAAATCATGATTAATGGGTATTTCTATGCACGCTGAATTGGACGTGTACGACCGGCGCATTCTCGCGCTGTTGCAGGAAGACGCTTCGCTCTCCAGCGCGCAGATCGCCGAACAGGTCGGCCTGTCGCAGTCGCCGTGCTGGCGCCGGATTCAGCGGCTGAAAGAGGAGGGTGTGATTCGCGGCCAGGTCACCCTGCTGGATCGCAAGAAAATCGGCCTTAATACGCAGATTTTTGCCGAGGTGAAACTCAACGCCCACGGCCGTTCCAACTTCACTGAATTCACCGAGGCGATTCGCGGTTTTCCGGAAGTGTTGGAATGTTATGTGCTGATGGGGGCGGTGGACTTTTTACTGCGGATCGTCACGTCGGACATCGAGGCGTATGAGCGGTTTTTCTTTGAGAAGCTGTCGATGGTGCCGGGGATTCAGGAGGTCAACTCGATAGTGGCCTTGTCGGAGATCAAGTCCACCACGAGTTTGCCGGTGTTGCGCTGATAGTTGTCTTGGCCTGATTTTAGTGAAGAGGGAGCAAGCTCCCTCGCCACAAGGTTTTACAGGCGCAGCAGGGTTTTCCAGGCGCGATTCTGATACACCGCAATCGCCTGATGCATCCGCGCATCCAGCGACTCATCGGTGATCGGCTGGTTGGCCAGGTGCGCCAGCTTGTTCAGCTCGCCATACAAACGGTCCAGCTCGGCGATATCCAGCACCTGGCGTGCATGGTGCAGCCAGGCCAGGATGCGTTCGATACGCGGCAGTTGCTCGGCCAGGTCTTCCGGCTGTTGCTGGTAGCGCGGCAGTTGCAGGGCAACAGCGTCATCGGCCAGCAGGCGCGGCAGCCAGTTGGCCAGCTGTGCAGCGCCCTGGCGATTGCCACGCACGTTGCGATCCGCGGCCCAGGTGCGGGCCAGCAGCCAGCGGGAAGTGGTCAGGGAGAACAAACCCCAGCGCACGTCTTCCAGTTCTTCGGCGAACTGCTCCGGCGCGGCCTTGCGGATGTCTTCATCGTCGTCACCGGCCTGGACCAGCGGACGCCAGTCTTCCAGCAAGGCGTCCAGTGCGGCGCGCAATTCGCTGGTGGACTGACGCGGTGCGGCCTGGCCGAGGCTGCCGAGCAGGGCCCGCAGTTCGCCGAGGTTTTCCACCCAGTCCTGCAGCAGGCGCCAGTGGCCGTTGAAACGGTATTGCTCGGCCAGGCGCTGGCTGCTGCCCAACAGATGCCACATGACGGCAGCAAATGCGTCGTCCAGCGGCATTTCGGCGTGCAGCAGCGGTGCCGGCAGGCTCAGGGAGTAGCTGTTGGCGTCGAACAGGCGATAGCCACGCTCGGCCTTGCTGATATCGCACGGCATCAGCGCCAGGGTCGCGGCCAGTTCAGCGGCCAGCTCCAGCAGGGCGGCCGGGTCGCCTTCGCGCAGTTCCAGTTCCAGCTCGCAGATTTCTTCTTTCTGCTTGCCGGCAACCACGTGGCCCAGGTCCAGGGCGGCTTCGATCACCACCTTGGCCTTGCCGCGGCCCCAGGCGATTTCAGCGCGTTCGCGGACGAAATCGGTGGTGAAGATCGGCTTGAGGGTCTTTTTGTCCAGCTCGGCCAGTTGCTCGGGCCAGCATTCGCCGTCGAGTTTCTTCACGTCGAGCTTGGCTTTGGCCAGGTCCCAGTTGTACTCATTGCGTTCCGACAAGCCGGCGACGCTCTGGCCACGGGTCTTGAGGGTCTGGATCACTTCGTCGCCGTCTTTGCGCAGGCGCAGGGCCACTTTGGCCTGGGCCAGGTCGCGTTCCGGGGTGTCGAAGTACTGGTTCATCAACTCACGGCGTTCCCAGCCACTTTTGTTGCGTTTTTTCAGTAACGGGTGCTCACGCAGCGCGGCGAGGGTTTCGCGGCTGACACGGAGCTTGATTTCGGTTTCTTTCTGCATGGCCGGAAAATCCAGGATCGGGAGCGCAGCCGGGGAAAAGAGTGGCTGCCAAGGTCGTGCAGTGTACAGGACTGAGCCCGGCAACGTGCCGCAACGGTTTATTGTGTCACTCAGATAGCTCTATGATGGGGTTCGTCCGGGAAGTTGAGAGACAGCGCATGCCTTTACCGTCCATGAAAGAACAATTCGCCGCGCTGATTGCCGCGCCTTCGGTCAGTTGTACCCAGGCCTCTCTCGACCAATCCAACCGCCCGGTCATCGATTTGCTCGCCACCTGGCTGGCAGACCTGGGCTTTGCCTGCGACATCCAGCAGGTCAGCCCAGGCAAATTCAACCTGTTGGCCAGTTTCGGCACCGGCCCTGGCGGCCTGGTGTTGGCGGGCCACAGTGACACCGTGCCGTACGACGGCGCCCTATGGCAGACCGATCCGCTCAAGCTGACGGAAGTCGACGGCCGCTGGGTAGGACTGGGCAGCTGTGACATGAAGGGCTTTTTCGCCCTGGTGATCGAAGCCGTCCAGCCGTTGCTCGACCAGCCTTTCAAGCAGCCGCTGCTGATTCTTGCCACCTGCGATGAAGAAAGCTCCATGGCCGGTGCTCGTGCACTGGCCGAGGCGGGTCGTCCCTTGGGCCGTGCGGCGGTGATCGGTGAACCCACCGGCCTCAAACCCATCCGCCTGCACAAGGGCGTAATGATGGAGCGCATCGATATCCTCGGGCGCAGCGGCCATTCGTCGGACCCAAGCCTGGGCCACAGTGCCCTCGAAGCCATGCATGACGCCATTGGCGAACTGCGTGGCCTGCGCCTGGCCTGGCAGCGCGAATACCGCAACCCGCAGTTCAGCGTGCCGCAGCCGACCATGAACTTCGGCTGCATCCACGGTGGCGACAACCCCAACCGCATCTGCGGCCAATGCTCCCTGGAATTCGACCTGCGGCCCCTGCCGGGCATGGATCCCCAGGTGCTGCGCGCTGCCATCCGGCAGAAGCTCGAACCCTTGGCCGAGCGCCATCAGGTGAAGATCGACTACGCGCCGCTGTTCCCCGAAGTGCCGCCGTTCGAGCAGGCCGAGGATGCAGAATTGGTGCGGGTAGCTGAACGACTTACCGGTCATCGCGCCGAAGCAGTGGCGTTCGGCACCGAAGCGCCTTATCTTCAGCGCCTTGGTTGCGAGACCCTGGTGCTTGGCCCTGGCGATATCGCCTGCGCCCACCAGCCAGGCGAGTACCTTGAAATGTCACGCTTGACGCCTACAGTGCGTCTATTGCGTGAACTGATTCAACATTACTGCCTGACACCTGCATAAATTAACCCCTGCCCATCCGTACATAGAAGGAGAGCGAGCGTGTCGCCAAGCCTGTTCCGACGATAACCAACAGCCCGCTGTGCGTTTTTGCGATTCATCCATTTTTGGCTGCTTTTTATTACAGGCCCAGGTTTTTATGCCCGAATACGTCAATTGGCTTCGTCACGCTTCGCCTTACATCAATGCCCACCGGGATTGCACTTTTGTCGTCATGCTGCCGGGCGATGGTGTAGAGCACCCGAACTTCGGCAATATCGTCCACGACCTGGTGCTGCTCCACAGCCTGGGCGTACGACTGGTGCTGGTCCACGGTTCGCGCCCGCAAATTGAAACCCGCCTCGCCGCCCGCGGCCTGACCCCGGCTTACCACGAAGGCTTGCGCATCACCGATGCCGCAACCCTGGAGTGCGTGATCGATGCGGTCGGCCATCTGCGCATTGCTATCGAAGCGCGCTTGTCGATGGACATGGCCTCTTCGCCGATGCAGGGCTCGCGCCTGCGGGTGGCCAGCGGCAACCTGGTGACGGCGCGCCCGATCGGTGTACTTGAAGGCGTCGACTATCACCACACCGGCGAAGTGCGCCGGGTCGACCGCAAGGGCATCAACCGCCTGCTGGACGAGCGCTCCATCGTGCTGCTGTCGCCGCTGGGCTACTCGCCTACCGGCGAAATCTTCAACCTCGCCTGTGAAGACGTCGCCACCCGCGCGGCCATCGACCTTGGCGCGGACAAGTTGCTGCTGTTCGGTGCCGATCTCGGCCTGATCGACGAGCACGGCCGCCTGGTGCGTGAATTGCGGCCGCAACAGGTGCCCGCGCACCTGCAACGCCTGGGCAACAACTACCAGGCCGAATTGCTGGACGCGGCGGCTGAAGCTTGCCGTGGCGGCGTAGGCCGCAGCCACATTGTCAGTTATGCCGAAGACGGCGCCTTGCTGACCGAGCTGTTCACCCGGGATGGCGGCGGTACGCTGGTGGCCCAGGAACAGTTCGAACTGGTGCGCGAAGCGGCGATTGAAGACGTTGGCGGGTTGCTGGACCTGATCAGCCCGCTGGAAGAGCAGGGGATTCTGGTGCGTCGTTCCCGGGAAGTGCTGGAGCGGGAAATCGAGCAGTTCAGCGTGGTGGAACGTGAAGGCATGATCATCGCCTGTGCGGCGCTGTATCAGATCGCCGACTCCGACGCAGGCGAGCTGGCGTGCCTGGCCGTGAACCCCGAGTACCGCCATGGCGGTCGCGGTGACGAACTGCTGGAGCGCATCGAGACCCGTGCCCGGGCCCAGGGTTTGAAGACGCTCTTCGTGCTGACGACCCGTACCGCCCACTGGTTCCGCGAACGTGGTTTTGTGCCGAGCACGGTGGATCGCCTGCCGTCGGCGCGGGCGTCGTTATACAACTATCAGCGTAATTCGAAGATTTTCGAAAAGGCGTTGTAAGGCTAAGGGGCGAGGGGGCAATCCTCTCGCCTGTCACTTTGGCGAGTCATGCTCCTCGGCGGATGCATCGGCCCTGAACACAGGGTTTGCCAATTTATACATATAACTGACATCAAAGTGACATTATCACCGGGTACGGTGAGGTGGATTGCTGGGACGGCAGAAAAGTTTCATCGATACAAAAACTGTAACAAATTGACGGAATGATGTGCGTTTGGCCATGATGGCGTCGCGTTTTTGATCGTGAGTGACGTATGACCCCGTTTGGTCAACACAAAACGATCTAAAAAAGCGCAAAGACATACTCTTTCGGAAAACGCTTATGGAGCGGCATCGCCTGTCGGCTTGACCGTCCCATGGAAAGCGTTATTCCTGAATGGTATGAAAAAGGACGAAACAATTCTTTTTGGGTGTATGAAAAACTCATTACCCTGCAAGGACCAAATTAACTGCGGTTAGACGAAAGTAGTAGACACACAAGGTTACGATTGACTTGTCAGTCACTATCCGGTGCTAATCGCGCATCTGTGGATCGAGGGCGTCAGACCCGAGACCTAAGAAATACAAAAATTAGAAATGAGAGGAGCGGTACATGAAGAAGTCAACATTGGCGTTGGCCGTAGCTTTGGGGGCAATCGCCCAACAAGCAGGCGCCGCTGGTTTTATCGATGACAGCAAGATCACGCTGGGCGTACGTAACTTTTACATCAACACCGACAACCGCGATCTGAAGCCATCGGCTACCTCGAACACCCGCAGCAAAAACGCTGAATGGGGTCAGGGTTTCGACCTGCGTTTCATCTCGGGTTTTACCCAAGGTACTGTGGGCTTCGGTCTTGACGCCATCGGCCTGTATGGCGTGCGTCTGGATTCCAGCCGCGCTGATCACGGTAACTACACTGGTACTGCTTCCGGCGGCACCGTGTTCCCAAGTGATGGCAACAAGGCCGTTCACGATTTCGCCAGCCTGGGCGTGACCGGTAAGGTCAAGATCTCCCAAACCGTGCTGAAGATCGGTACCTTGCAGCCGAACAACCCGGTGATCAAGACCAACGACGGTCGTCTGTTGCCACAAACCTTCCAGGGCGGCGAGATCTCTTCGAACGAGTTCAAGGACCTGACCCTGACTGCTGGTCAGATCGAGCACTCCAAAGGCCGTAACTCCAGCAACAATGAAGGTCTGTCCCTGGCCGGTGCCAACGGCAGCTCGAACTACGACGCTGGTAACTTCGTCAACAAGTTCTACTACGCCGGTGCTGACTACAAAATCAACAAAGACCTGACCGCTTCGTACTACTTCGGCGAGCTGAAGGATTTCTACTCTCAGAACTTCCTGGGCCTGGTCCACAACTGGGCGATCGGTCCTGGCGTCCTGAAAAGTGACCTGCGCTACTACCGCAGCCGTGACAACGGTGCCAACGGTGATACTGCCGGTTACTACACCTCCGGCTACTACTCGGATCATCCGACCAACGCCACCAAGGTCAAAGGTAAGGTCGACAACGACCTGTACAGCTACCTGGCGCTGTACTCGGTTGCCGGTCACACCTTCGGTGCTGGCTACCAGTACACCAAGGGCGACAGCGACTTCCCTTGGCTGAACCAAGGTGACGGCTCGTCGAACAGCACCATCACCGACATGCAAATCCAGAAGTTTGCCCGTGCTGGCGAACGTACCTGGCAAGCTCGCTACGCCTATGACTTCGCCAAGATCGGCGTACCTGGCCTGACTGCCGGTGTGGTTTACCTCAAAGGTAGCAACATCGACACCACCGTCGGCGAGCGTAACGAGTGGGAACGCGACCTGACCCTGGCTTACGTTGTTCCAGAAGGTCCGCTGAAAAACCTGGGCGTTGCCTGGAAAAACGCGATGTGGCGTACCGACCTGGCGAACACCCGTTCCCAGGACGAAAACCGCGTAATCCTCAGCTACACCTACGCGTTCAAGTAAGAGCGTAAAACCTTGCCCGGCGCAATGCCGGGCAGGGTGCTTTACTTTTCAAGCCGGGCTCAACCCCCGCAAGCCCGTCCTGAACCCCTCTTTGTACAGCGTCTCAAGGCCTTCTCGAACCTTGAAGCAGATGTTGATCCACGCCCGTTGCCAAGTCCAATGAACAGATTTTTAATATTCCTTTATCGTCTAGATAAATCGATATTTATTCTTTTTAAATAATCCGCGACACAGGCACAGTGGGCTCCATAAGCACTCATCAGGAGCCACACCATGAGCCTCAGACTGGGCGACATCGCCCCCGACTTTGAACAGGATTCCAGCGCCGGCAAGATTCGCTTCCACGAGTGGCTGGGCGATAGCTGGGGTGTGCTGTTTTCCCACCCGGCGGACTTCACCCCGGTGTGCACCACCGAGCTGGGTTTCACCGCCAAGCTCAAGGATGAATTCGCCAAGCGGGGCGTCAAGGCCATTGCGCTGTCGGTGGACCCGGTGGACTCCCACCACAAGTGGATCGAAGACATCAACGAAACCCAGAACACCATCGTTAACTTCCCGATCCTGGCCGACGCTGACCGCAAGGTCTCCGACCTGTACGACCTGATCCACCCGAATGCCAGTGACACCCTTACCGTGCGTTCGCTGTTCGTGATTGATCCGAACAAAAAGATTCGCCTGACCATCACCTACCCGGCCAGCACCGGTCGCAACTTCCACGAAATCCTGCGGGTGATCGACTCGCTGCAACTGACCGACAACCACAAAGTCGCGACCCCGGCCAACTGGCAGGACGGTGACGAAGTGGTGATAGTGCCGTCGCTCAAGGACGAGGAAGAGATCAAGAAACGCTTTCCGAAGGGTTACCGGGCGGTGAAGCCGTACCTGCGGCTCACGCCTCAACCGAATCGCTGACACACAACCACATGTGGGAGCGGGCTTGCTCGCGAATGCGCACTGTCAGTTGATGCATCTTTGAATGACACACCGCTTTCGCGAGCAAGCCCGCTCCCACACTTGCACGCATTTCAAGTCTCACATAGCAGGGGTTTTAAGGCCGTTTCGACGGCCTTTTTTTATGCCTGCGATTTAGTTGGCAGCATATGCATTTAAAGAATAAACAAATGAAAAAATAAGATTTATAGATATATAAATTGGCTGATATGGTCTGTCCCATCTTGGCGCCATCGCCACATAGCGAACCGCCGACACTTTCCAAAGGAATTTCCTACATGCTGGTCGTAACACTTGGTGGTAGCCCCAGCCAACGTTCCCGGTCCGGGGTCTTGCTGGATCACACCCGCAACTGGTTGCAGCAACAAGGCGTGGAAGTGGTGAGTTATCAGATACGGGACTTCCCGGCCGAAGACTTGCTGCACGCGCGGTTCGATAGCCCGAAAATTATCGACTTGTTGCAGCAAGTGGCGAACGCCGATGGCCTGGTGATCGCCACGCCGGTGTACAAGGCTTCGTTTTCCGGCGCGCTGAAAACCATCCTCGACCTGCTGCCTGAACGCGCCCTGGCCCACAAAATAGTGTTGCCGATGGCCACCGGCGGCAGCATCGCCCACATGCTCGCGGTGGACTACGCGCTGAAACCGGTGCTGTCGGCATTGAAAGCCCAGGAATTGCTCCACGGGATTTTCGCCGAAGACAGCCAGATCGCCTACGGCGAAGGCAGCGCCCAGGCGCAACTGGTGCCGGTGCTGGAACAACGCTTGAGCGAGGCCCTGGAGACGTTCTACAGCGCCATGGCCCGCCGCCCGAAACCCCTTGACCCCAATGTGTTGAATGAACGTTTGTTGAGTGCTCGCTGGAGCATTTAAGCCTTACCCAGCTTTACCTGAATTCGACAAGTACTACTCACCTTACTCAGCCGCCAACGGCCAAGCAGGTGCAGCCAACCCCCTAATCGTATATTTGGAGAGAGCGCCATGCGCACTGTCATCTTGCGTCGTGGTCTGGTCGCACTGTTTGCTGCGGCTGTGTCCTTCGGCGCCATTGTTCAAGCCCAGGCCGCCGAAACCTTGCGGATCGGCTATCAGAAATACGGCACCCTGGTGCTGCTCAAGGCCAAGGGCTCGCTGGAAAAGCGCCTGGCCGAGCAGGGCGTGCAAGTGCAGTGGACCGAGTTTCCCGGCGGCCCGCAGCTGCTGGAAGGATTGAACGTAGGCTCCATCGACTTCGGCGTGACGGGTGAAACCCCGCCAGTGTTCGCCCAGGCTGCTGGTGCCGATCTGCTCTACGTCGCCTATGAACCGCCGGCGCCTACCAGCGAAGCGATCCTGGTACCGAAAGACTCGCCGATCAAATCGGTGCAAGACCTCAAGGGCAAGAAAGTCGTCCTCAATAAAGGCTCCAATGTGCATTACCTGCTGGTACGTGCCCTGGAAGATGCCGGCCTGAAATACACCGACGTGCAGACCGTGTTCCTGCCGCCCGCCGATGCCCGCGCCGCGTTCGAGCGTGGCAGCGTCGATGCCTGGGTGATCTGGGACCCGTACCAGGCAGCCGCCGAGAAGCAACTGCAAGCCCGCACCCTGCGTGACGGCACCGGCATTGCCGACAACCATCAGTTCTACCTGGCCACCAAGCCGTACGCCGAAAAACACCCTGAAGTGATCAAGACGCTGGTGGAAGAAGTCCGCGCCGTGGGCGAATGGTCCAAGGCCAACCCGGAACAAGTCACCGAACAAGTTGCTCCGCTGCTGGGCCTGCCGGCTGACATCACCCTGACCTCGGTAAAACGCCAGGGCTACGGTGCGCAGTTCCTGACGCCTGAAGTGATCGCGGCGCAGCAGAAAATCGCCGACAGCTTCTACCAACTCAAATTGATCCCCAAACCCTTGAGCATCAAGGACGTGATCTGGACACCACCTGCCGCCGTTGCCAAAGCGCCGTAATCCGACTTCTTCAGGAGACAACTCCATGAGCCTCAATATTTTCTGGTTTCTGCCTACCCACGGCGACGGCCATTACCTTGGCACCGCCGAAGGCGCTCGCGCCGTAGACCACGGTTATCTGCAGCAAGTGGCCCAGGCGGCCGACCGCCTTGGCTTCGGCGGGGTACTGATCCCCACCGGCCGCTCCTGCGAGGATTCGTGGCTGGTGGCGGCGTCGCTGATCCCGGTGACCCAACGCTTGAAATTCCTTGTCGCGCTGCGCCCCGGGATCATTTCCCCGACGGTGGCTGCGCGTCAGGCCGCGACCCTGGATCGTCTGTCCGGCGGCCGGGCGTTGTTCAACCTGGTGACCGGTGGAGACCCGGATGAATTGGCCGGCGACGGTTTGTTCCTGAGCCATGAAGAGCGTTACCAGGCGTCGGTGGAGTTCACCCGCATCTGGCGCCGCGTACTGGAAGGCGAGACCGTCGATTACGACGGCCAGCACATCAGCGTCAAAGGCGCCAAGTTGCTCTATCCGCCGATCCAGCAACCGCGTCCGCCGCTGTATTTCGGTGGCTCTTCCGAAGCGGCCCAGGACCTGGCAGCCGAACAAGTGGAAATGGTCCTGACCTGGGGCGAGCCACCGGCCGCGGTGGCGGAAAAGATTGCACAGGTTCGCGCCAAGGCCGCCAAGCTCGGGCGTACCCTGCGCTTCGGCATTCGCCTGCATGTGATCGTGCGTGAAACCAACGCCGAAGCCTGGCAGGCCGCCGACAAACTGATCTCCCATGTGGACGATGAAACCATCGCCCGCGCCCAGGCGTCGTTGTCGCGCTTTGATTCCGTAGGCCAGCAACGCATGGCCGCCTTGCACGGCGGCAGTCGCGACAACCTGGAAGTCAGCCCCAACCTGTGGGCGGGCGTAGGCCTGGTACGCGGTGGCGCCGGCACGGCACTGGTGGGCGATGGCCCGACCGTGGCCGCGCGGGTGAAGGAATACGCGGACCTCGGTATCGACACCTTTATCTTCTCCGGCTACCCACACCTGGAAGAGTCGTATCGCGTAGCGGAGTTGCTGTTCCCGCATCTCGACATCGAGCGTCCCGAGTTGCCGAAAGGCGCCGGCTACGTCAGCCCGTTCGGCGAAATGGTCGCCAACGACATTCTTCCCAAAGCTGCGTCCCAGAGCTGAGGCGCCGCCATGAACCTTGAAAAGTTAAGTCATCGATTGGCGCCCTGGGCGCTGCCGATCCTGTTGCTGGCGGTATGGCAGCTGTCCGTCTCGGCCGGCTGGTTGTCGACGCGCATTCTGCCGGCGCCCAGCGCGGTGATCGAAGCGGGTGTCAGCCTGGTGCGCAGCGGCGAAATCTGGACCCACCTGGCCATCAGCGGCTGGCGTGCGGGCCTGGGCTTTGTGATCGGCGGCAGCATCGGCCTGACCCTGGGTTTTATTACCGGCCTGTCGACCTGGGGTGAACGCCTGCTGGACAGCTCGGTGCAGATGATCCGCAACGTGCCGCACCTGGCGCTGATCCCGCTGGTGATCCTGTGGTTCGGCATCGACGAGACGGCGAAGATATTCCTGGTCGCCCTCGGCACGCTGTTCCCGATCTATCTCAATACTTACCACGGCATCCGCAACGTCGACCCGGCGCTGGTGGAAATGGCCCGCAGTTATGGCCTGTCCGGTTTCAGCCTGTTTCGCCAAGTGATTTTGCCGGGCGCCTTGCCTTCGATTCTGGTGGGCGTGCGCTTCGCGCTGGGCTTTATGTGGCTGACGTTGATCGTCGCGGAAACCATCTCCGCCAGTTCCGGTATCGGCTACCTGGCGATGAACGCCCGGGAATTCCTGCAGACCGACGTGGTGGTTCTGGCGATCGTGCTTTACGCGGTCCTCGGCAAGCTGGCAGACCTGGCGGCGCGAGGCCTGGAGCGAGTCTGGCTGCGCTGGCACCCGGCTTATCAAGTGAATAAAGGAGGTGCGGCATGACCGCTCAACAACCTCCACGCCTGCTGCGGGGCATTCCCCTGGCAGTGCGCAAGTTGCGCAAGGCTTTCGGCGCGCGGGAAGTGCTGAAGGAAATCGACCTGCATATTCCTGCCGGTCAATTCGTGGCGGTCGTGGGCCGCAGTGGCTGCGGCAAAAGTACCTTGCTGCGCCTGCTGGCCGGGCTGGACAAAGCCAGCGGCGGCGAACTGCTCGCCGGCTCCGCGCCGCTGAGCGAAGCGATTGAAGACACGCGGTTGATGTTCCAGGAAGCGCGCCTGCTGCCGTGGAAAAAGATCATCGACAACGTGGGCCTTGGCCTCAAGGGCAACTGGCGCCCGCAGGCACTGGAAGCGCTGGAAGCGGTCGGCCTGGCCGAGCGCGCCAATGAGTGGCCGGCGGCGTTGTCCGGTGGCCAGAAGCAGCGCGTGGCCCTGGCCCGCGCCCTGATCCACCAACCGCGCCTGTTGCTGCTGGACGAACCGCTGGGGGCGCTGGATGCCCTGACCCGGATCGAGATGCAGCAACTGATCGAGAACCTCTGGCAGAAGCACGGCTTCACCGTGTTGCTGGTGACCCACGACGTCAGCGAAGCCGTGGCCATTGCCGACCGGGTGATTTTGATCGAAGACGGCGAAATCGGCCTCGACCTGCACGTGGAACTCCCACGTCCGCGGGTGCGTGGCTCCCACCGCCTGGCGGCGCTGGAAACCGAAGTGCTTAACCGTGTGTTGTCGCTGCCCGGCACCCCGCCGGAACCCGAACCTGTTTCACCGCTGCCTACGCAATTGCGTTGGGCTCAATAACTCACTTGTCTTACACAGGAAGAACGACCATGACTATCAAAGCCATCAACGTGCGTAACCAGTTCAAAGGCACCATCAAGGAAATCGTCGAAGGCGACGTGCTGTCGGAAATCGACGTACAGACCGCGTCCGGCATCGTCACTTCCGTGATCACCACCCGCTCGGTGAAAGAGCTGGAACTGGTGATCGGCAGTGAAGTGATTGCCTTCGTGAAATCCACCGAGGTGTCGATCGCCAAGTTGTGATCAATGGTTCGCACAAACCCCGAAGGTGAAAGCCTGTCGGGGTTTTTGTCGTTCTCAAGATTGCTTTCGCGAGCAAGCCCGCTCCCACATTTGACCGAGTTCTACCTTTGGAATACGGTCGAATGTGGGAGCGGGCTTGCTCGCGAAGAGGCCCGGACAGGCAACAAAAAATCAGAGCGCAGCCACCCGCTTGGGCAAGAACGCCGGCAAGTAGAGCCCCACATACGCATCAAACACCCGCATGCCTTCCTCGGCCATGCGCGGGGTGATTTGCCCGTGCTGATGCACCGAGCGCGCGTAGACGCGGTCGCTCAGTTCCAGGGCCAGGGCAAACACGTCGACATCGGCGGGCAGGCTCGGCACCTCGAAGTGCCGGTTGAACACCTCAAACATCAGGTTTCCCAGCTCCAGGTCGTGCTGGCGGTCGGCCTGTGTCACTTCGGTCAACCCGTGCTGGGCCAGGATCAATTGGCGGGCGGCGGCGTCGTTGCTGTAGATGCTGAGCATGCGCTGCTCCACCACGCAGGACAGGTCGCGCCAGTGCTTGAGTGAATCATGATCGATGGGCGCCTGAATGGCCGCGCGAAAGGCCGCATGAACGTCAGCGGTCAGCGCCTCCAGCAACGCCGGCACGCTGGCGAAGAAGTGATACACCGATGACGGTGGAATCTGCGCCCGCTCGGCCACGCTGTAGATCGACAGGCTGGCCACGCCTTCGGCGGCCAGCAAGGTGCGGGCGGCATCGAGGATCGCGTCGATCCGGGCCTGGCTGCGGGCGCGGGGTTTGCGAGGAGTGGCAGGGCGATTCATTGAAGTCTCCTACAGGGCAGCGGGCATTGTACGCAGAGCCACTGGATGATCCATACCCTGTGGCGAGGGAGCTTGCTCCCGCTGGACTGCGCAGCAGGCCCAAGACCTGCACCTCGGTTCCGCCTGAAAGAACCTGGTGTTCTTATTGGGGCCGCTTCGCAGCCCGGCGGGAGCAGGCTCCCTCGCCACAACAGCCATAAAAAAACGCCGTAGGCCAAAGGCCTGCGGCGTTCTTTTTAGCCCGGCAACCGCTTACACGGTATGCAGGTACCAGTTGTACTCAAGGTCGGAGATGGAGTGTTCGAACTCCTCCAGCTCACTTTCCTTACAGGCGACGAAGATATCGATGTATTTAGGATCGATGTACTTGGCCATCACCTCGCTGTCGTCCAACTCGCGCAGGGCATCACGCAGGTTGTTCGGCAGGCTCTGTTCGTTCTGCTCGTAGCTGTTGCCTTCCACCGGTGCGCCAGGCTCGATCTTGTTGGTCAGGCCGTGATGCACGCCCGCCAATACCGAAGCCATCAGCAGGTAAGGGTTGGCATCAGCCCCGGCCACACGGTGTTCGATACGTACGGCGTCGGACGAGCCGGTCGGTACGCGAATCGCCACGGTGCGGTTATCCAGGCCCCAGCACGGCGAGTTCGGCACGTAGAACTGTGCGCCGAAACGACGGTAGGAGTTGACGTTAGGGCACAGGAACGCCATTTGGGCGGGTAGGGTCTCCAGCACACCGCCGATCGCGTGACGCAATGCGGCGTTCTGCTCGGGATCCTCGCTGGCAAAGATGTTCTTGCCGTCCTTGTCCAGGATCGAAATGTGCACGTGTAGACCGTTGCCTGCCTGGCCCGGGTAAGGCTTGGCCATGAAGGTGGTGTCCATTTCATGGTCGTAGGCGATGTTCTTGATCAAGCGCTTGAGCAGTACCGCGTAGTCGCAGGCCTTTATAGGGTCGGCAACGTGGTGCAGGTTCACTTCGAACTGTGCCGGGGCACTTTCCTTGACGATGGCGTCGGCAGGGATGCCTTGCTCTTTTGCACCTTCCAGAATGTCCTGGAGGCAGTCGACGTATTCGTCGAGGTCGTCGATCAGGTAGACCTGTGTCGAGTGCGGGCGTTTGCCGGAGATCGGCGAGCGGGGCGGTTGTGGCCGGCCATTCACGTTCTCCTGGTCAATCAGGTAGAACTCCAGCTCGAATGCGGCGCAGATGGTCAGACCGAGGTCGTCAAATTTGCTTACAACTTGGCGGAGTACTTCGCGAGGATCGGCGAAGAAAGGTTCACCTTCGAGTTCGTGCATGGTCATCAGCAGTTGCGCGGTTGGGCGCTTTTGCCAGGGTTCATTGCACAGGGTGTCGGGGATTGGATAACAGATTCGGTCAGCATCACCGATGTCCAGACCCAGGCCGGTGCTTTCCACCGTTGAGCCGTTGATATCCAGGGCAAATAGAGAGGCAGGCAGGTTAATGCCCTTCTCGTAAACCTTGTGGAGGCTGGTGCGTTCGATGCGCTTGCCGCGCACCACACCATTCATATCCGCAATTAGAAGGTCTACGTACAGAACCTCAGGATGATCCTTAAGGAACGCGTTCGCTTCGTTAAGCTGAACGGCACGCGGGGGTACCGACATGATGCAACACCTTTGTTGTTAAAAATATCAATCATTGATCTCTTCGGGTTTCAGTCAACCCGAACGGCATGCCGAAGTCAAGCGAGGCCTTTTTTGCCCTAAAAAAGCGCCGTGAGGGCTTTTTTGGGGCTTTTTGGGGCAATTTTTTGGGATTGGGGCTCTTGGAACCAGCACGTTTGAGCGGGCCGTGTTGTATTTTTTACGGGGGTGTTGTGTAAAAAAATGAACAAGGCTAAGCTCGATTCAAACCCATAACAGCAATAATACCGGGGTGCTTCATGTCTCGCCTGCCGTTAATCGGCGTCACCGCCTGCTCCAAACAGGTCGGTCTGCATGCTTATCACATCAGTGGCGACAAATACGTCCGTGCAGTGGCCACCGCTGCCAAGGGCTTGCCGTTGATTATTCCGTCCCTGGCGGATCTGCTCGACCCGGCCAATATTCTTGACGGCCTGGACGGCATTCTATTTACCGGCTCACCTTCCAATATCGAACCCTTTCACTACGACGGTCCGGCCAGCGCGCCCGGGACTGCTCATGATTCTGCACGGGACCAAACCACCCTGCCGCTGCTGCGTGCAGCCATAGCGGCCGGCGTTCCGGTACTGGGGATTTGCCGTGGCTTCCAGGAAATGAACGTGGCGTTTGGCGGCAGCCTGCACCAGAAGGTTCATGAAGTGCCGGGCATGATGGATCACCGCGAAGACGACACCCAGCCGCTGGACATCCAGTACGGCCCGGCACATCCGGTAACCATCTCCCCGAATGGGGTATTGGCAAGCCTGGGCTTGCCGTCGACGATCCAGGTCAACTCGATTCATTCACAGGGCATTGATCGCCTGGCGGCCGGTTTCCAGGTCGAGGCCACCGCGCCGGATGGCCTGATCGAAGGCTTTTCAGTGCCCGCGGGCAAGGCTTTTGCTTTAGGAGTGCAATGGCACCCCGAATGGCAGGTAAGCTCTAACCCGCACTACCTCGCAATCTTTCAGGCATTTGGCAATGCCTGTCGAAAGCGGGTGATGCAACGCGACGCGGATGCTGCGTCAACTTACGCCTGACCTTTAATGGATGTCAGGAAACACAGCCCAGAGGCATTTATGAGTAACAACCTCGACCAGCTCACCGATTGGTTGAAAGACCACAAGATCACAGAAGTCGAATGCATGATTGGCGACCTCACCGGCATCACCCGGGGCAAGATCTCGCCGACCAACAAGTTCATCGCCGAAAAAGGCATGCGCCTGCCCGAAAGCGTTCTGTTGCAGACCGTGACCGGCGACTATGTCGAAGACGACATCTATTACGAATTGCTCGACCCGGCCGACATCGACATGATCTGCCGCCCGGACGAGAACGCGGTGTACCTCGTGCCTTGGGCCATAGAGCCTACGGCCCAGGTGATCCACGACACCTACGACAAGCAAGGCAACCCGATCGAGCTGTCGCCGCGCAACGTGCTCAAGAAAGTCCTCAAGCTCTACGCCGATAAAGGCTGGCAGCCCATCGTGGCGCCGGAGATGGAGTTCTACCTGACCAAACGCTGCGAAGACCCGGACTTCCCGCTGCAACCGCCGATTGGCCGCTCCGGTCGCCCGGAGACTGGCCGCCAGTCCTTCTCTATAGAAGCGGCCAACGAATTCGACCCGTTGTTCGAAGACGTCTACGACTGGTGCGAGCTGCAGGAACTGGACCTCGACACGCTGATCCACGAAGACGGCACGGCGCAGATGGAAATCAACTTCCGTCACGGCGACGCACTGTCCCTGGCCGACCAGATCCTGGTGTTCAAGCGCACCATGCGCGAAGCGGCGCTCAAGCACGACGTGGCGGCCACCTTCATGGCCAAGCCCATGACCGGCGAGCCCGGCAGCGCGATGCACCTGCACCAGAGCATCATCGATATCGCCACCGGCAAGAACGTGTTCTCCAATGAAGACGGGACCAAGAGCGAGCTGTTTCTGCACCACATCGGCGGCCTGCAGAAGTTCATCCCCGAGCTGCTGCCGCTGTTCGCCCCTAACGTCAACTCGTTCCGCCGCTTCCTGCCCGACACCTCGGCGCCGGTCAACGTGGAGTGGGGCGAAGAGAACCGCACCGTTGGCCTGCGGGTTCCGGACGCCGGCCCACAAAACCGTCGGGTGGAAAACCGCCTGCCGGGCGCCGACGCCAACCCGTACCTGGCGATCGCTGCCAGCCTGCTGTGTGGCTACATCGGCATGGTCGAAGGCATCAGCCCAAGCGCGCCGGTGGTGGGCCGTGGTTACGAGCGCCGCAACCTGCGCCTGCCGCTGACCATCGAAGACGCCCTGGAACGCATGGAAAACAGCAAGACCATCGAGAAATACCTGGGTCACAAATTCATCACAGGCTACGTCGCGGTCAAGCGGGCCGAGCATGAAAACTTCAAGCGCGTGATCAGTTCGTGGGAGCGGGAATTCCTGCTCTTCGCCGTCTGATGCGCCGGGCGCGCCCTTCAAACGGCGCGTCCTCACCTGAAACATCTAGGAGATTGGTATGTCCAGCAACAACCCGCAAACCCGTGAATGGCAAGCCTTGAGCAGCGATCACCACCTGGCGCCGTTCAGCGACTTCAAGCAATTGAAAGAGAAAGGCCCACGGATCATCACCAAAGCCCACGGCGTTTACCTGTGGGACAGCGAAGGCAACAAGATTCTCGACGGCATGGCCGGCCTGTGGTGCGTGGCGATCGGTTACGGTCGCGATGAACTGGCTGATGCGGCCGCCAAGCAGATGAAAGAACTGCCTTACTACAACCTGTTCTTCCAGACCGCCCACCCGCCGGTGCTGGAACTGGCCAAAGCCATCTCCGATATCGCCCCGCAAGGCATGAACCACGTGTTCTTCACCGGCTCCGGCTCCGAAGGCAACGACACCATGCTGCGTATGGTCCGCCACTACTGGGCGATCAAAGGCCAGCCGAACAAGAAAACCATCATCAGCCGCAAGAATGGCTACCACGGTTCAACCGTGGCCGGCGCCAGCCTGGGCGGCATGACTTATATGCATGAACAAGGCGACTTGCCGATCCCGGGCATCGTCCACATCGCCCAGCCTTACTGGTTCGGCGAAGGCGGCGACATGAGCCCGGAAGAATTCGGCGTGTGGGCGGCCAACCAGCTGGAAGAGAAGATCCTGGAACTGGGCGTGGACAACGTCGGTGCCTTTATAGCCGAGCCGATCCAGGGTGCCGGTGGGGTGATCGTGCCGCCAGACAGCTACTGGCCGCGCATCAAGGAAATCCTCGCCAAGTACGACATCCTGTTCGTGGCTGACGAAGTGATCTGTGGGTTTGGCCGCACCGGTGAGTGGTTCGGTAGCGATTTCTACGGCCTCAAGCCCGACATGATGACCATCGCCAAGGGCCTGACCTCCGGCTACATCCCGATGGGCGGCCTGATCGTGCGCGACGAAGTGGTCGCCGTGCTGAACGAAGGCGGTGATTTCAACCACGGCTTCACCTATTCCGGTCACCCGGTGGCGGCAGCGGTAGCCCTGGAAAACATCCGCATCATGCGCGATGAACAAATTGTTAAGCACGTGCACGACGAAACGGCACCCTATTTGCAAAAGCGTTTGAGGGAACTGGCTGATCACCCGCTGGTGGGGGAAGTTCGCGGTGTGGGCATGCTCGGTGCCATCGAACTGGTTCAGGACAAGGCAACGCGCAAGCGTTATGAAGGCCGTGGTGTTGGCATGATCTGCCGCACGTTCTGCTTCGAGAATGGCCTGATCATGCGCGCCGTCGGCGACACCATGATCATTTCGCCACCGTTGGTGATCAGCAAGGCCGAGATAGACGAGTTGGTGACCAAGGCGCGGCACTGCCTGGACCTGACTTTGGCGGCATTGCAGGGCTAAATGCTAGGCTCAGAACGCAGCGCCTGTCGGGCGCTGCTTCTGGGGTGTTAGAAAAGCGGGGCATTGGTTGAAAGCCGGCCCCTGAACTTGCCAGACTGTCGCCCTGTTTTGTCGCCCTTAGACGGGCTGCGAAACACGTTGTAATTAAAGAACGAACGTGGCCCAAAAAAGAAAAAATTGGAGCATGACCGAATGAAGGCATTAGGTTTGAAGAACGCTGGCAAGACCCTCCTGGCCTTGTCCCTGATGGGGGCCATGGCAGGCGCGGCACACGCCGACGATAAAGTGCTGCACGTTTATAACTGGTCCGACTACATCGCACCGGACACCATCGCGAACTTTGAAAAAGAGTCCGGGATCAAGGTGGTCTATGACGTGTTCGACTCCAACGAAACCCTGGAAGCCAAGTTGCTGGCAGGCAAGTCCGGCTACGACATTGTCGTGCCGTCGAACAACTTCCTCGCCAAGCAGATCAAGGCCGGTGTTTACCAGGAACTGGACAAGTCCAAGCTGTCGAACTACGACAACCTGAACAAGTCCCTGCTTAAAGCCGTGTCCATCAGCGACCCGGACAACAAGCACGCCTTCCCGTACATGTGGGGCTCGATCGGCATCGGCTACAACCCGGAGAAGGTCAAGGCCGCACTGGGCATCGACAAGATCGACTCGTGGGACACCATCCTCAAGCCGGAAAACCTCGCCAAGCTCAAAGGCTGCGGTGTGAGCTTCCTCGATTCGCCAACCGAAATGCTGCCAGTGGCACTGCATTACCTGGGCCTGCCGACCGACACCCAGAAGAAGGAAGACCTCAAGCAAGCCGAGGCCCTGTTCCTCAAGCTGCGTCCTTCGATCGGCTACTTCCACTCGTCCAAGTACATTTCCGACCTGGCCAACGGCAACATCTGCGTAGCCGTGGGTTATTCGGGTGACGTGCAACAGGCCAAGTCCCGCGCGGCTGAAGCCGGTGGCAAGGTCAAGGTTGCCTATGACATTCCGAAAGAAGGTGCCGGCAGCTTCTATGACATGGTCGCCATCCCTAAAGATGCCGAGAACGTCGACGCTGCCTACAAGTTCATGAACTACCTGCTGAAGCCGGAAGTCATGGCGGGCATTACCAACAGCGTACGTTTCCCGAACGGTAACGAGAAAGCTACCGCGTTGGTCGACAAAGACATCACCAGCGACCCAGGCATTTATCCGCCAGCGGACGTGCAAGCCAAGCTGTATGCCATTGCTGACTTGCCGGCTGCTACTCAGCGGGAAATGACCCGCAGCTGGACCAAAATCAAATCGGGCAAGTAAAGCCGCTTTGATACCTGTTTTGCTAACTGCCGCGATGCGCGCGGTGGTTAGCGAAACAATTAAATGACAGAAAGTTTTGCCGGATCGGTTTATCGAGGGTAAGTTGCGCGCCGGTTTTGTTGCCGGGCAACAACTTCGGGCCCAACTATTTAAGAGGACCTCCACTTGCCAATTTCTTTATTTCGCAAAGCCTTGCTGGTGGGTGCAGGTATCACGCTGGCTGTCAGCGTGCAGGCCGCCCCGACTGTGCATATTTATAACTGGTCGGACTACATCGGCCCGGACACCCTGGCCAACTTTGAAAAGGCCACCGGCATCAAGCCGGTCTACGACGTGTTTGATTCCAACGAAACCCTGGAAGGCAAGTTGCTCGCCGGGCGTACCGGGTATGACGTGGTCGTGCCGTCGAACCACTTCCTCGGCAAGCAGATCAAGGCCGGCGCGTTCCAGAAGCTCGACAAGTCGCAACTGACCCACTACGCCAACCTCGACCCGGCGCTGCTCAAGCGTCTGGAAAAGAACGACCCGGGCAACCAGTACGCCGTGCCGTACCTGTGGGGCACCAACGGTATTGGCTACAACGTCGACAAGGTCAAGGAAGTATTGGGCGTCGACCATATCGACTCCTGGGCCGTGCTGTTCGAGCCGGAAAACATGAAGAAGCTGGCCACGTGCGGTGTGTCGTTCATGGACTCGGCGGATGAAATGCTGCCGGCGGTGCTCAACTACATGGGCCTCAACCCCAACAGCACCAACCCTGAAGACTACAAGAAGGCTGAAGAGAAACTCCTGAAAGTGCGTCCCTACGTGACCTACTTCCATTCTTCCAAATACATCTCGGACCTGGCCAACGGCAACATCTGCGTGGCGGCCGGCTTCTCCGGTGATGTGTTCCAGGCCAAGGCTCGTGCGGCCGAGGCGGGCAAGGGCGTGAACATTGCCTACGTGATTCCGAAAGAAGGCGGCAACCTGTGGTTCGACGTGCTGGCCATCCCCAAGGATGCCACCAACGTCAAAGAGGCCCTCGCCTTCATCAACTATTTGCTGAAACCTGAGGTGATCGCTCAGGTCAGTGATTACGTCGGTTACGCCAACCCTAACCCAGGGGCGGACAAACTGATGGAGCAATCGATACGCACCGACGAAGCGGTTTACCCACCGCAGGCGGTTCTCGACCGGACTTTTGTCAACTTCGAGCTACCCCCGAAAGTGCAACGTTTGATGACCCGTAGCTGGACCAAGGTCAAGACGGGCAAGTAAGGCTTAACGCTCAAACTATCCAAGGCTGGCCCGTATTGGGCGAGCTGCACTCTTTTTATTCTGGGAGTTTCGTAAATGGCAGTTGCCTCCGGCGCCTATAAGAAAGCCCTCGAGGGCGACCAGACACCGAAAAAGGTGCTGGTCAAAATCGACCGGGTCACGAAGAAGTTCGACGAGACGATTGCGGTGGACGATGTGTCCCTGGAAATCAAGAAAGGCGAAATCTTCGCCTTGCTCGGCGGATCGGGTTCGGGCAAATCCACCTTGCTGCGCATGCTCGCAGGCTTCGAGCGCCCAACGGAAGGACGCATTTACCTCGACGGTGTGGACATCACCGACATGCCGCCGTACGAGCGGCCGATCAACATGATGTTCCAGTCCTACGCCTTGTTCCCCCACATGACCGTGGCCCAGAACATCGCGTTTGGCCTGCAGCAGGACAAGATCCCCAAGGCCGAGGTCGACGCCCGTGTGGCCGAGATGCTCAAGCTGGTGCAGATGAGCCAGTACGCCAAGCGCAAGCCGCACCAGCTGTCTGGCGGCCAGCGTCAGCGGGTGGCGCTGGCGCGTTCCCTGGCCAAGCGTCCGAAACTGCTGCTGCTCGATGAGCCGATGGGCGCACTCGACAAGAAGCTGCGTTCGCAGATGCAACTGGAACTGGTGGAGATCATCGAGCGCGTGGGCGTGACCTGCGTGATGGTGACCCACGACCAGGAAGAGGCCATGACCATGGCCGAGCGCATCGCGATCATGCACCTGGGCTGGATCGCCCAGATCGGCAGCCCGATCGACATCTATGAAACGCCGACCAGCCGCCTAGTGTGCGAGTTCATCGGCAACGTCAACATCTTCGACACCCAGGTGGTGGACGACGCCGAAGGCCACGCGGTACTCAAGTGCCCGGACCTGGACCGCGATATCTACGTCGGCTACGGCATCGCCACTTCGGTGGAAGACAAGTCGGTGACCTACGCCATCCGCCCTGAAAAGCTGCTGGTGACCACCGAAATGCCGACCTGCGAGCACAACTGGTCCAGCGGCAAGGTGCATGACATCGCCTACCTCGGCGGCCATTCGGTGTTCTACGTCGAATTGCCGAGCGGCAAGCTGGTGCAATCCTTCGTGGCCAACGCCGAACGCCGTGGCCAGCGCCCTACCTGGGGCGACCAGGTGTACGTGTGGTGGGAAGACGACAGCGGCGTGGTACTTCGCTCATGAACATGAAGAAGTTCAAACGCCAGCTGCAACGAATAACCCCCGGTGGCCGGCATGTGGTCATCGGGATCCCTTTCCTCTGGTTGTTCCTGTTCTTCATGCTGCCGTTCTTCATCGTCTTGAAGATCAGCTTTGCCGAAGCCGACGTAGCGATCCCGCCTTACACCGAGATCTACACCTTCGTTGAACAGAAACTGCAGTTGGTGCTGAACCTGGCCAACTACGGGATGCTGGGCGATGACGAGTTGTACATCGCGGCGTACCTGGGCTCGCTGAAGATGGCGTTTTTCAGCACCATCCTCTGCCTGCTGATCGGCTACCCGATGGCCTACGCCATTGCCAGCGCACGCAAGGAAATCCAGACCGTGCTGGTGCTGCTGATCATGATGCCGACCTGGACTGCGATCCTGATCCGGGTCTATGCGTGGATGGGCATCCTCAGCAACAACGGGTTGCTCAACGGCTTCCTGATGTCCATCGGGTTGATCAACGAACCGCTGCAGATTCTCAACACCAACATCGCGGTGTATATCGGCGTGGTCTATTCGTACCTGCCGTTCATGATCCTGCCGCTGTACGCCAACCTGGTGAAGCACGACCAGAGCCTGCTGGAAGCCGCGTCGGACCTGGGTTCGAGCACCTTCAACAGCTTCTGGAAAATCACCGTGCCGCTGTCCAAGAACGGCATCATCGCCGGCTGCATGCTGGTATTTATCCCGGTGGTGGGCGAGTTCGTGATCCCGGAACTGCTGGGCGGTCCGGAAACCCTGATGATCGGTAAAGTGTTGTGGCAAGAATTCTTCAACAACCGTGACTGGCCGGTGGCGTCTGCCCTGGCGGTGGTGATGCTGGCGATCCTGATCGTGCCGATCATCCTGTTCAACCGCAGCCAAGCCAAAGAGATGGAGGGCAAGATATGAAGCGCGTCAGTTTCTCAAGCTTCATGCTGGTGGCGGGGTTGCTGTTCATCTACCTGCCGATGCTGATCCTGGTGATCTACTCGTTCAACGAATCCAAACTGGTGACGGTGTGGGGCGGTTGGTCGATCAAGTGGTACGTCGGCCTGTTGGACAACACCCAGTTGATGGGCTCGGTCGGTCGTTCCCTGGAAATCGCCTGCTACACCGCGATTGCGGCGGTGGCACTCGGTACATTGGCGGCGTTCGTGCTGACGCGCATCAGCCAGTTCAAGGGCCGCACGCTGTTCGGCGGCCTGGTGACGGCGCCGCTGGTGATGCCGGAAGTGATCACCGGCCTGTCGCTGTTGCTGCTGTTCGTGGCCATGGCGCAGATGATCGGCTGGCCGCAGGAACGTGGCCTGGTGACCATCTGGATCGCCCACACCACGTTCTGTTCGGCGTATGTGGCGGTGGTGGTGTCGGCGCGCTTGCGTGAGCTGGACCTGTCGATTGAAGAGGCAGCCATGGACCTGGGTGCGCGGCCGTGGAAGGTGTTCTTCCTGATCACCATCCCGATGATCGCGCCGTCGCTGGCGGCGGGCGGCATGATGTCGTTCGCGCTGTCGCTGGATGACCTGGTGTTGGCCAGCTTCGTGTCGGGCCCGGGTTCGACCACGTTGCCGATGGAAGTATTCTCGGCGGTTCGCCTGGGGGTTAAACCCGAGATCAACGCCGTGGCCAGCCTGATTCTGTTGGCGGTGTCGATCGTGACCTTCCTGGTGTGGTTCTTCAGCCGTCGTGCGGAAGAGCACCGCAAGAAAGCGATCCAGCAGGCGATTGAAGAAGCGGCTGCGGATGGTTGGGAGAAGCCGGCGGATTCGCGTCGGGCTCCAGCACCGGTCTAATCAGGTAGCCCTGAAGAAACCGGATCAAAAATGTGGGAGCGGGCTTGCTCGCGAAAGCGCAGTGTCAGTCACCGGATGTATTGACTGATCCACTGCCTTCGCGAGCAAGCCCGCTCCCACATTTTGATTGCATTCCAATTCGGGTTAAGCAGTCCAAGGCGACTTGCGAATCACCTCGACGAAGTTCATCGGCTTGAACCCCGGCTCCTGATCCACCAGCACATCGGTCTTCACGTTGCCAAACGTGGTCTGCGGACGATGGCGCAGGCCGTCGGCAAACGCGCAGATGATGCACTCCTTGAACCCTTCACCCCGTGGATGCGCATGCACCACCGCTTCGCGCTGCACGCTGGTAAACGCCGCGTACTCCATTCCCAGCACATCCATTTCCACGCCCGCCGTCACCAGCGCCACGGTTGGACGCAAGTGCTTGGGCACCCCCGGTGTGGTGTGCAGGGCGATGGACAACCACACCTGTTCGATGTCGTCATCGCTCAACCCGTAAGGCTTGAGAAAGTCCGCCGCCGCGTTGGCGCCGTCCACTTCAAAGCGTTCGTCGTCACTGCGGTGACCTTCCACCAGGCCCAGGTCGTGGAACATCGCGCCGACGTACAGCAACTCCGGGTTATAGGCCAACTGCTGGCGCTCGCCGCTCAATGCGCCGAACAGGAACACCCGGCGGGAGTGGTGGTACAACAGGTCGGATTCGATGTCGCGGATGTATTCGGTGGTGGCCTTGGCCAGGGCGCTGTCCGGGATCCTGATGCCGGCGATGGTGGTGCTCATGGTCGTTCTCCTCAAGAAAGCGCCGGGGTTGGCGCCGATGAGTCCAGTCTGGTCGCGCGCCCGCGAAGGGGCCATCGCGGCGAGGATGCGATCCCGGCCAATGTGCCGCGATATCGCGCCAAGGCTATGCGCGATCAAATGTAGGAGCTGGCTTGCCTGCGATAGCATCACCTCGGTATACCTGATGGACCGCGTCGCCTGTATCGCAGGCAAGCCAGCTCCCACAGGGGTTTTGCATTTATTCAGTTGGAAAAAGGTGTTTCTATCCATGGGCAAAACCGTCGCCATCCTGATCTTCCCCGGCGTCCAGTCACTGGACGTGACCGGGCCCCTAGATGTGTTCTGCGAGGCCAACCGTTTTCTGCCGCCCGAGGCGCATTACCAGCTGGAGGTGATTGGCCTGGGGCACGGCAACATGGCCTGTTCCAACGGCTTGTCCTTGCAGGCACACCGGCATTTCAGCGAGGCCGTCGAGCCCTACGATTTACTATTGATGGCCGGCGGGCCGCAGTTGCCCTTCGAGGATTTCGGCCCGGTGTTCAATCAATGGCTGCGTGACGCCAGCGCGCGAGCGAAACGTTTCGGCTCCATCTGTAACGGCGCCTTCATGCTCGCCCGCGCCGGGTTGCTGGACGGGCGCACCGTCACCACCCACTGGGGCGATGCCGCCGACCTGGCCGCCTTATGCCCATCGTCCCAGGTCGAAGCGGACCGCCTCTACGTGCAGGACGGCAACCTCTACACCTCCGCCGGGGTGACGGCGGGCATCGACCTGTCGCTGTACCTGCTGGCCCAGGACCACGGCCCGGAAGTCGCCCTCAGCGTGGCCAAGCGCCTGGTGGTGTTCACCCAGCGTTCCGGCGGGCAGTCGCAGTTCAGCCCGTTCCTGACACCCCACGCGCAAGCCACCTCGGCGGTGGCACTGGTGCAGCTGTATGTATTGGCCAACCTGACGGGCGACCTGACCATCGCCGACCTGGCCAAAGCCGCCAACATGAGCGCGCGCAACTTCTCGCGGGTATTTGCCCGGGAGGCGCAGATCACTCCGGCGGAGTTCGTCGAGCGGGCGCGGGTGGATGCGGCGCGGGTGATGCTCGAAAGCACCCACGCACCGCTCAAGACCGTGGCGTATCAATGCGGCTTTCGCGACGCCCAGCACATGCGCAGTGTGTTCAATCGCCGGCTGGGCGTGACGCCGCAACAATTCCGGCTTAACTTTGCGGCGCCGGTTTGAGCGTGTCATAGGCTTCCAGGGCGCGCAGCGAGTAGATATACGCCGCGCCGGCATTCAGCGAGATCGCGGTGGCCAGGGTCGCGGCCACTTCTTCGCGGGTGGCGCCGGCCTTGATCGCCGCGTCGGCATGCACGCCGATGCAGCCGTCACAGCGGGTAGTGATGGCCACGGCGATGGAAATCAGCTCACGGGTCTTGGCATCCAGGACGTTGTTTTCCTCGGCTGCTTCCCCCAGCGCCATGTAGGCTTTGACCATCTTCGGGTTGCTCTTGCCCAGCGCGCCAAAGGCTTTCTTCACGGTAGGCAGCAAGTCGGACCAGTTATTGAACATCGTGTTAACTCCTGAACGGGTTGGGTGTGAAGCCAGTGTGCGCGGTTCAGGTTTGGCGCTTTTGTTCGATCCACTCACCTTTTTGACCGATGCTCGCAAATGAACTCCATCGACACCCTCATCGCGTTGGCCAACCTGCGGGGCAGCCTGGACTTGCGTTGCCAGTTCCAGGGCGCCTGGGCCATGGACCACGAGCCCGAGCCGCTGGGCGTGGCGCCGTATCACATTGTGCTGGCGGGCACCTGCCGCGCCGAATTGTCCGGCGGGCAGCAGGTGACGTTGGAGGAGGGCGACATCCTGTTGATGCCCGGTGGCGCGACGCACCTGGTGCGCAGCCAGGGCGCGCGGGTAAAGCCGGTGGCGCAGACCGTGATCGAAGGCGGCTTGCTGCCGATCCATCGCCTGGGCGGTGAGCAGCCGGACGTGGACATGCTCTGCGGCAGTTTTCGCTACAACCGCCAGTCGTTGCTGTTCAGTGCGTTGCCGGACTACCTGGTGGTGTCCAGCCGGCAGTGGCAGGCCGATGGACAGTTGGCGGCATTGATCGCACTGCTGCGCAGCGAGGCGGACGGGCAGCGGCTGGGGGCGCGGTTTTTCATTGATGCGCTGTCGTCGGCGTTGTTCACCCTGATCCTGCGGGCATGGCTGACGCAGCAAGCGCCGGTGGCGGGCACCTTTGCCTTGTTGACCGACAAACGCCTGGGCAAGGCCTGGCGGGCGATGCTGGCGGATCCCGGGCATGAGTGGACCATCGACAGCCTGGCCAGCGCCGCGTCGATGTCCCGGGCGACGTTCATGCGTGGGTTTGTCAAAGTGGCGGGCGTGTCGCCGTGGGTGTTGCTGACGCAGTTGCGCATGGAGCTGGCGTTCAACCTGCTGCATCAGTCGCGGCTGAGCCTGACGGATATTGCCGCTCAGGCGGGGTATCAATCCCAGGCGGCGTTCAGCAAGAAATTCAAGGAAACCTACGGTGAGGCGCCGGGGCGGCTGCGTACCCGCTAGAAGCAACAACGCAGATCAAAATGTGGGAGCGGGCTTGCTCGCGAATGCGGAGTGTCAGTCACCAGATGTATTGACTGATCCACCGCATTCGCGAGCAAGCCCGCTCCCACATTGGTTTTTTGTTTCTTCAGTTATTGCGGTGTCCGGGCCGGCAACAGCTTGAGCGTACTGCGGGTATTCGCCGTCACTTCCTCATCATTGAAATGCGCCTGCTCATACCCGCCTTCGATGTACGTTTCCGCCTGATCGGAATAGTGCTTGTCGAACGGCACACCACTCTGCCCGACCGGGTTGATGGTCAGCCCATGTGCGGCATCGGCGAAATCAATCAGGCGCCGGGTCGACGGCCCGTACGTCACCGGCCACGGCGCCGGGCCGATCTGTGCGGATTGGTTGTTGGGCACTTCATGGCTGCCGGGAGCGGCAAACGGGCCCACGTTGACGATCTTGTCCAACGGCTTCTGCGAGCCCAGTGGATGGCCGTGGGTCAGGGTGTGGGCCTTGCCCCATTGCCACTGCGATGGGTCGTCACCAAAGGTCGCCTTGAGGTGTTGCAGGCTGTTGTCCCAGGCAAGCTTGACGGTCTCGGCGCGGTGGCCATCCCACCACGGCGAATCCGCTGAAGCGGCCAGGCGCGGCAAGGCTGCGTCCACTACCCGGGTGGTGAGCAAGGTCTTGAACATCCCATCGCCCAGTTTCGGGTGGAACGCTGCGTCAGTGAGGTTGAACAGGAACTGGTTGAACAGCGTGGCACTGGTGGAGCCCAGCGGGTAATCGCCTTTCCAGGCTGCCAGTTGCTCCACCAGCTTCAACTGCGCCGGGTCCTTGACCACCTCACGCAGCACCGGCAGCAGCGGTGCCAGCAGCCGTGGCCCGTAGGCGGTGGTGGTGCCGAGCTGCAAGGCCTGGCTGTTGTCCACGTCCCATTTCACGCTGTTGTCGCTCAGTTGCGCGTTCAACTGCTGGCCACGGTCTGCCAGGTTGTAATACCCGGGGATCGGCATGCCGGTGGGTGACGCCGGCTGGGCATTGGCGGACACCACATAACCGCGGGCCGGGTTTTCTTCCTGGGGGTTGGCGCTGAATGGGTAGAAACCGAGCTTGTCCGCCTGGGCGGTACTGCCGTCGAGGATAAAGCCCGGGTTGACCCCGGCCGGGCGGATCGGCAATTGCGCCGCCGCCCACCAGCCGATATCGCCCTTGGCATTGGCCCATACGATGTTCAAGCCAGGCGCCTGGACCTTGGCCGCCGCCGCACGCGCTTTGGCGAGGGTATCGGCACGGTTGAGCTGATAGAAACCGTCGAGGATCGGGTTTTCGGTATCCAGGAATGCCCACCACATGGCAATCGGCGTCTTGCCGGCATTCTCGCCGAGCACGTCGTTGATGATCGGACCGTGGGGCGAGGTGCGCAGGGTCAGGGTTACCGGGTCCTGGCCCTTGACCGCGATCTGTTGCTCGCTGCTGGTCATGTCCACCCACTTGTCGTGGTACCAGACCTGGTTGGGGTTGTCCGGGTTGACCTTCTCGGCGATCAGGTCGAGGTCATCGTTCTGGAACATGGTCAGGCTCCAGCCGAAATCCTTGTTGTGGCCCAGGAACGCCACCGGCACCAGCGCGTTGTGATAGCCGTACAGCTCGAAGCCCGGCGCCGACAGCTGCGCCTCGTACCACACCGACGGCACCGAGAAACGGATATGCGGGTCACCCGCCAGCAACGGCTTGCCGCTCTTGGTGCGGCTGCCGCTGATGGCCCAGGCGTTGCTGCCTTCGAACTGCGGCAGGCCGTTGTCGGCCATGGCCTGTTCGCTCAACTGGGCAATGGCGCCGAGGTCTTTCCAGTCACCGGCCGCCAGGTTCAGCGCGCCCTTGGGCTGCCAGTCGAGGTCGAAGACCTTCAGGTAGTCGTTGCCCAACTGATCGCGTACGTAGGTCAGCAAGGGTTCGGTGCGAAAGGCTGCGGCAAAGCTGTAGGCCAGGTAGCCGGCGACGCTGATGGTGTCTTCGGCGGTGAACGGGCGCTTGGGGATGCCCAGTACGTCGAACTCCATGGGTTTGGCGTGGCTGTCCTGATACTGGTTCACGCCGTCCAGGTAGGCCTGCAGGGCCTTCCAGGACGCAGACTCATGGTCCATGTGCTCGACGTAGCTCAAGGCGCGCTCGCGAATGCGCAGGCTGCGAAATAGCTTGTCGGTCTCCAGCAGCTTGGGCCCCAGCACCTCGGCCAGCTCGCCACGGGACAGGCGCCGCATGATTTCCATCTGGAACAACCGGTCCTGGGCATGTACGTAGCCGAGGGCGCGGTACAGGTCAGTCTCATTCTCGGCGCGGATATGCGGCACGCCTCGGTCGTCGTAGCGCACCGTGACCGAACCTTGCAGATGGGCCAGCTCCACCGTGCCCTGGCGAGTCGGCTGCTTGCTGTACACGTACCAGCCGGCGCCAACCATAAGGGCTACGAGCAGGATGGCCAGCGCGGTCAGGATGCGTTTCATGGGTTGTCCCTTATTAGTCGGTCACCGTGAAGATTCGGGCAGTTTAGTGGGTTTGGCGAGCGCTGCGGAAAATGCTCTCGGGTTCGTGCTCCCTGAACCTGAGCTGCATGAAGTGGGGGTTCTGAAGTGGGCCGCGGGTGGGCGGAGTATTATGTTTACTCTGTTACATGAAACCAGCGGCGCGATGATTCACCCCGTCATCCGGGCGCGCCTTTGCTATCACTTTCGGAATGCAATTTATGACAGATCCCAGCCGTGCACAGGTGCCTTATGCCTGCTGCATGGAAACGCCATCGCTGATCAGCAATTTTTTGCGATACCCGCCGGCGGGCTTCACTGCCCAGCTGTCAGCACAGGGACTGCCGTACTTTTTCACCCGGTTCGACCTGCAGACCACCGCCGACGATGAGCTGCGTAGCCGCCTGCGCAGTTGGCCGGGGTACCGTTTGTGGCAGTCATGGCTGCATATCGACACCTGTTTTATCGGCACCACGGTCAGCGAATATTCCCCGTTCCCGCTGAACGTACCGCCACAGGACATGGCGCAATGGCTGCAACAGGAGTGTGCACCGCAACGCAAGCTCACCATCGTCAAGGATGTGCCGCTGGATTCTCCGCTGCTCAGCGTTGAGGACAATCGCTACGCACACGCGTTGATCGAGGCCTGCACCCAGCGCGGATTCATCAATGTAGAGGGCCAGGCGCTGGCCTATGTACCGATCGACTTCAGCTCGACGGATGAGTATCTGTCGCGGTTGTCCCACAGCCGTCGCCGCAATATCCGCCGCAAGCTACGCAGCCGTGATGAGCTGCGCATCGAGATCCTGGACACCGGCGATGCCCGCTTCAGCGATGAGCAATGGCAGCAGGAACTGTATCGGCTGTACAAGGCGGTGTACGCACAGAGCGAAATCCACTTCGACTTGCTCACGCCCGAATTCTTCATCCAGTTGCTCACCGATGCCGACAGCGGCGGGCATGTGTTCTGCTACTGGGACGAGGACGAACTGGTTGGCTATAACCTGTGCTACCAGCAAGACGGCAAGTTGCTCGACAAGTACATCGGCCTGAACTACCCGCTGGCGCTGGAGCACAACCTGTACTTCGTCAGCTGGTTTGTGAACCTGGAGTTCGCCCTGGAAAAGGGCCTGCAGTTTTATGTCGCGGGGTGGACCGACCCACAGGTCAAGTCCAGCCTCGGCGCCAAGTTCACGTTTACCCGCCATCTGGTGTGGGTGAGGAACCCGCTGCTGCGCAAAGTGATGAACCGTTTCCGGCACCATTTTGAAAGCGATACCCAGTGGCAGCAGGAGCAAACCGCATGAGCCAGGCCCGTCCCGCATTGATCCTCGATTTTGACGGGGCCGTGAATAACATTCCCGGCGCCCTTACCCTGCCGTTGCAAGCCTGGCAGGAGAAGATCCGTTTCGGCTGCCGCTGGGCGCAGTTCAAGGAGCTGGAGAACGCCCTGCACGCGCAGATGCCCAGCGATTACGGCTGTGTGTTTACCGGCAGCGGTGATTATCACCACCTCAGCCAGCTGTTGTTGAACCGTCTTCCCACCCAGCAAAAGATCCAGCTGATCATTTGCGATAACCACCCGGACAACATGCGTTATCCGTTTGGTATCCATTGTGGGTCCTGGGTCTACTGGGCCAGCCGCCTGCCGCAGGTCGAGCACGTTCACGTGCTGGGCATTGGCTCGCCGGACATTTCCCTCAAGCACGCCTGGGAGAATCACTGGTCGCCGCTGGTGAAACGCAAGTTGACCTACTGGAACACCAACGTCGATACCCGCTGGTTGAACTGGATCGGCGCAGGCCGCAGCAATCGTGCATTCACCAGCGCGGACGAGTTGATGAGCGCGTTCCTGGCGCAGCTCGACCCTTCGCTGCCGGTGTATCTCTCGATCGACAAAGACGTGCTGAGCCCGCAGGTGGTGAATACCAACTGGGACCAGGGCGAGTTTCTGGAGAAGCATTTGAATGCGCTGATCGATGCCTGCCACGGCAGCATTATTGGCGCGGACATTACCGGCGACGTGTCCGCCTACCACTACCAGAGCAAGTTCAAGCGCTGGCTGAGTGCGTCGGATGGCCAGGAAGAGCTGCCGGAGAACCAGGTGGTGATCTGGCAACAGCAGCAGAATGAGCTGAATGCGCGCTTGTTGACCCGTATCGATCAAAGCTGGGCCTAGCGTTTAAGAATCCGCCGCAGATGATCCAGCACTTGCTCGAACAGCTCGTCCGTCAGCCAGTGGCTATTGCTGATCGACAGTGTCTGGGCGGCGAAGCTTTGCGCGCGGGGGATATCGGCGCCTTGCTGTAACAGCGGGGTGAGTGCCGGGTAGCCCGGCAATACGTGGATGAACAGGCGGGTCACGCCCAGGCCTGCCGTCCACAGCTGCGCCATCGCGGTATCGCGGGTTTGTGCGCTGGGCATCACCACCATCAAGAACGGCCAGGTGCCTTGCTGGCCCGGGCTGTCGGTCAACACCGACACGCCGGGCAAGCTGCTCAGCTGCGCCACGCGACGCAAGGCCCGCAGGCGGCCTTGCTGCAAATGCTCGGGCAAGCGTGCCAGGGCTGCGGCGCCGACCTTCTGGCGATAGCCGCCCAACCGGTGCAACGGAATATCGTTGACGGAAAAATCATCGCCCACCGCCGCCACTTCATCGCCCCGCGCCAGCGCCGCCCGCAGCGGTTTGCCGTACACGTACTTCAGCCCGCGGGGCTGATACGCCGCGGCATAGCCCCACAGCTCGGCGCTGCGTTGCACTTCCCAGCGCAGGCTGAAGGGCAAGTCCTGCCGGCATTGCTGGTGCAACGCCTGATGCAGCGCCGGATCCCGGCTGAACAACACACCGCCTTCAGCCGTCGTCAGGCCTTTGCCCAGTGCCATGCTGAAAAAGCCGATGTCGCCTTTCAGTCCGACGCTTTTTCCATCATCCAGTGCGCCCATGGCTTGGGCGGCGTCTTCGATCACCGCAATGCCGAGTGGCTCGGCAATGAGCTTGGCAGCCTCCACATCCGCCACACGCCCGGCCAGGTGAGTGACGACGATCGCCAAGGTGTTTTGGTTGCACAGCTGCGCCAGCTGGTGTTCGTCCAGGTCGATGCTGCCGGGCTGCAGATCGCACGCTACCACGCGCAAAGGCGGGCAGTGATGGGCCGCCAGGGCCACCAGCGGGCAGGTATAGGCCGGCACGATAAGCTCGGTGCGCCCCGGCGTGCGCTGCTGCAACACCCGCAGCGCCATGATCAGCGCGGCGGTGCCGGAGCAGGGCAGGGCCGGCAGCGGGATGTCGAGCTGTCGGGCCAGGTCGCGGGCCAGGTCGCCCGAGCGGTTGAACAAGTCCTGCCAGCGCAGGGGAAGCCCCGCCGTTGGCGGAATCTCCCGCTGGCTGACAACGGGCGTCATGACGCCAGCGTCTGCGAGGGTTCGGCCTCGACGGTCTTGCTTTCTTTGTCTTCGCTGCGCGCCAGGCACAGTATGCCCGCGATAATCAGCGCGCCACCGACGATTTTGGGCAGGGTAAGGGTGTCGTTGAACAGCCAGACGGAGATCAGCGTCACGCTGATCAGCTCCAGGTGTGACGCCGCAAACGCCGGGCCCACCGGGGCGTATTTCAACAGCGTCATCCAGGTGAAAAACGCGCCGATGTAGCCCACGAATGCGCCGTAGATCCATGGCGCACCGAACACGCGGATCAACCAGGCGGCGTCCATCGTCAGCGGTTCGGCATGAATCGAGGCGAACTTGAAACTGACCTGCGCCAAGGTATCGAAAATGATCAGCGACAGAAAACCCAGGATATAAAACCGTTTCATTACTCGAACCCCACGACGGTCACGCCACAGGCGATCAGCATGATGCCGATCAACCGCCATTTGCTCAGGCTTTCCTTGAACAGGAAACGCCCGGCAATCATGATCACGACAATATTGATGGAGCCCAGCATCACCCCGACCGACAACGGCACCAGTGTCAGGAAGGCCAGCCACAGCACGAATTCGAACACATAGCAGATGATGCCCAGCCAGATCCACGGACGCTTGAGCATATGGCGCCAGTGGGCCATGCCGTCATGCTCGGCGCTGGCTGAGGCTGCGGCTTTGAACGCCAACTGGCCGGACGTATCAACGATGACGTTGAGTATCCAGAGGATGATGGTTAATTGGCTCATGTGTTCCCGTGTCGTCTGCTTGTACGGCTAGTTGCTTACGATACAGGAGCGTGCCGATACAGTTGTTCGAGTTTGTCGAACGAACAGCGTCTGTTCAGCTTGCCGAGTCAGGGTGGAGACGTTTCCCCGTTCCACTCGCAATAACAGCCGACCGCCAGGGTGTGGGTCGCATTGACCTCGCGTCCGCCTTCGAGGGCTTGCAGGATGGGCTCGATAAAGCTGTTGCTGGAGTTACACGTCAACCCTTCACTGTAGGGCCCGAAATACGCCAGCTTGCCGCTGCGGTCCCAGATGCCCACGGCAGGGCTGGCCGGCAGATGCTGGGCACCGGGCACTGCCTTGAGGGCCTTCATCGAGCCCAGGGTGGCGGGCAACTGGCCGTGGCTGCCGGCTTTCTGCAGGGAATAGAACTCCACGCCCTGGGGGGCGTACTGCTCGATCAACTCGCCAAGGTGCTGCTGGTTGCCGACATTGCACGGGCAGGCGGGGTCCCAGAAGTGCACCAGGCGGATCGGGCCCGGGCCGGCAAGCTCGGCCGGCAGGCTCAGGCTGTCACCGGAAAACACCGCCGTATGCTCACTGAATGCCCGCAGGTAGCGTCCCTGGAACCAGTCATACGCCGCCCACAACACCCCGGCGCAAATGATCACGATCAGGCTGGCGAAGAGGGTGGTGCGGTAGGGCTGTCGCATTTGGATCAATCCTCGGAGGACGCGTAGCTTGCCATGCTTGCCCTGACAGATGAATATCGCGGCTCGATATTCATCTGTTCAATGCGTTGAAGCCACAGTCTGGAAGTTCTTATGCCCGTTACGTTTGACCCTGATCATCTACGCGAAAGCTTGCGCCCACTGGTGGACGCGCAGCCGCTTTCAGCCGAGGCCCGGGTCTACCAGCGCTTCTACGGCCTGGACCTCGCTGCCCGCAAGGTGCCCGCGACAAGCCGCCTGGGGCGGTTTGCGGTGGATGGGTTCGACGTGGTCTGCCAGGTGTGGTGGCCACCGGTGCCGGTGGCGACGATGTTCATGTTCCATGGCTTCTACGACCATATGGGCCTGTACCGGCATGCCGTGGACTGGGCGCTGGACCAGGGTTTTGTGGTGATCGCCTGCGACTTGCCGGGCCATGGCCTGTCCAGCGGCGAGCGGGCCAGCATTGATGACTTTGCGGTGTACCAGGACGTGGTGCAGGCGTTGTTTGAACAGGCCAGGGCGCTGCAATTGCCGCAGCCGTGGCACTTGTTCGGGCAAAGCACCGGCGGCGCGATTGTGGTGGATCACCTGCTTAGCCATGGCGTCGACAGCCCGGCCCAGGGCAAGACGTTCCTGTTGTCACCGCTGGTGCGGCCCCGCGCCTGGGGTTGGTCGCAGCTCAGCTATTACCTGCTCCGGCCGTTCGTCAAAGGCATTGCCCGGCGCTTCAGCGATAACACCAACGACCCGCAGTTCAAGCCGTTCCTGGAGGCCGACCCATTGCAGCCACGGCAGTTGCCGACTGCCTGGGTGGGCGCCCTGGCGCGCTGGATCAAACGTGTTGAAGCGGCGCCACGCAGCACGCGGCGGCCGTTGATCGTGCAGGGTGAGGAAGACATGACGGTGGACTGGCAGCACAACCTGAACGTGCTGCGCAGCAAGTTCGACCAGCCGGAGGTGTTGATGCTGCCGCGCGGCAGGCATCACTTGGCGAATGAGATTCCGGAGATTCGGCAGCAATACTTCGGGTTTCTCACCGACCACCTGAAATAACGCAATCCAAATGTGGGGGCGGGCTTGCTCGCGAAGGCGGTCGATCAGTTAGCATAACCAGTGACTGGCACACCGTCTTCGCGAGCAAGCCCGCTCCCACAGGGTTACTGCGCCAGGCTCGAGGTGCTTTGGCCGACCGCCAGCCCGGCGCGAATCGCCGCCAGTGCCGCCTTGTAGTACGCCTTGCCCTCCGGCGACTCCGCGAACGTCGCGAACTCTTCCAGCTCCGGGTCGGACAAATCCCGGTAGACGTACAACAGCGTGTTGTTCAGATCATTGCCGATCTGCTGCATCAGGCGCTCACGCTGGCCGTTCAACATGCCCTGCGCCTGGCCGCCGCCCAACAGCCCGGGGATCATCTGGCTCAAGCTGTCGGCCGCCACGCCGGCAATCGCCAGGCTGACTTCAGCCCCGGCTTCCCGCGCAGGCAAGGCCTGGGCCAGGTGGCCGATGATCAGGCTGCGGGTGGCATCGGCTTCCATGTGCGGCAAGCCCTGGGCGTTCTTCGCCAGCTGATCGCGGCGGGTGGCCAGCAACTCGGCGGCGACAATCTTGCGGCCCAGCGGCGACTGGAAGAAGGCCAGTGCCGGCTTAGGGTCCGCCAAATTCTTGCGCAGTTGCGCTTCGGCTCGCCGGTCTACCGACTGGGGCGCGAAGCGTTTATTGCTGTTGTCCACCAGCGCCTGATACACCGCCGGCGGCAGGCTGTTGCGGTAGCGTTGCTGGGCGGCACTGAGGGCGTCATTAAAATGCGCGCGCTGGTCTGCCCAGCCGGCGACCTTGTACAACTGGTCATGGCTGTCTGCCCAGGCGGGCAAAACGCAGAACATCAGCAAGGAAAAAAACAAACGACGCATATGGACTCCTGTCAGTCGGCCACTATTGTCCGTGTCGGGCGTAGGATTTGTCGAGAAATCCTATCGGTCACCTGACTAAAGTGTATTCAGACGCTCGGCGGCTCTGTCGGATTCACAGGCGTATGGATACTATGCGCGCCATGCCCATACCCTCCGATCACCCGCTGCTGTTACGCATTGTCGATGACCTGGCCGCACAAGGCTGGTCGCAGCAGAATATCTTCCTGCCCGAGGCTCTGACCCTCGAACTGGCGGCTGAGTGCCAAAAACGCGCCGCCGAAGGTGAATTGGCGCCCGCGGCGGTCGGACGGGGGCCTTCCCAGGAGATTCGCGAGGGCATCCGGGGTGACCATATCCAGTGGCTGGAGCCGGGCGAGGTGGTGGCCTGCGATAACTACCTGGAGCTGATGGACAGCCTGCGGGTGGCGATGAACCGTGGCCTGTTCCTGGGCCTGGAAGACTTCGAAAGCCACTTCGCGATGTACCCGCCGGGGGCGTTTTACCTCAAGCATGTGGACCGTTTTCGCGATGACGACCGGCGCATGGTGTCGGCAGTGATCTACTTGAACAACGCCTGGCTGCCGGAACATGGCGGCCAGTTGCGCATGTACCTCAAGGGCGACGTCGAATACGATGTGGTGCCCACCGGCGGTTGCCTGGTGGTATTCCTGTCGGGGGAAATTCCCCATGAAGTCATGCCCGCCACCCGCGAACGCCTGTCCCTCACCGGCTGGTTTCGCCGGCGGGGCAACGAGCCGTTTTGATGATGCAAAAGATTCTGGTCAGCCGCTGCCTGCTGGGGCACCGGGTACGCTACGACGGAGGGGCCAGCGGGCCTTTCGACCAACTGGCCGCGTGGCAGGCCGAAGGCCGGGTGGTTGCCGTGTGCCCGGAAGTGGCGGGTGGCTTGCCGACGCCACGGCCGTCTGCCGAAATCCCGGGCGGGCAGGGGATTGACGTGTGGGAAGGCCGCGCCCAGGTGCTGACGGCCCAGGGGGAAGACTTCAGCGAAGCCTTCCTCGATGGCGCCCGCCAGGCATTGGCGCTGGTACAGCGTCACAATATCCGCGTCGCCGTACTCAAGGCCAACAGCCCGTCGTGCGGCAATCTGCTGACCTATGACGGTACCTTCACCGGCGTAAAGGTCACCGGCGAAGGCGTGACGGCGGCGTTGCTCAAGCGCCATGGGGTACTGGTGTTCAGTGAGCTGGAGTTGCCTGAAGCGGCAGTGGCCCTGGCAAAATGCTCAAGCCCGACATAGATCAACATGTGGGGCGGGCTTGCTCGCGAAAGCGCAGTGTCAGTCACCCGATGCTCAAGCCGAGCCACCGCATTCGCGAGCAAGCCCGCTCCCACATTGACCGAGTCGTTTATTCGGCCTTTTTCACCGGCTTGCTCGCATCCATCCCGAACCACTTCTCCGACAGCGCCGCCAGCTGGCCATCGGCCTTCACTCGTTGCAGGGCCTTGTCCAGGCTGGCCTTGAACGCCGGGTTACCCTTCTGGAACGGAATCGCCAGGCTTAGCGTCGGGCCGACGTCTGCGCCTTCCTTCACCGGCAGCTGGCTGTCGCGAATCGCGTAGGGAATCAGCAGCCGATCACTGATGGCGGCATCGATCTGTTGATCGGCAACGTCCTTGATCGGCTGCCTGGCATCGGCATAGCTGCGCAAATCAACGCCCTCGGCGGTGCGCGCCTGCTCCACAAACTGGCTGCCCTGGGCCACGCCCAACGCCTTGCCCTTGAGCGCCGCAAAGCTGCCCAACGGGCGCTGTTCCTGCTTGCGCACGATCAGCTGTGCGCTGGAGTAGCTGTAGGGCTCGCTGAAGTCGAAACGATCCGCCAGTTCAGGAGTCATAGCGATATGGTTGATGGCCACGTCGTACTTGGCGCTTTCCACGCCGGGCAGCAACTCGGCGGCATCGACAGTGATAAAGGAGGGGCGTACGTCCATTTCCTTGGCCAGCAACTCACCCAGCTCCACTTCAAAACCGGTGAGTTTGTCGCCTTCCTTGAAGTTGAAGGGCGGGGTGTTGGCTTCCATTGCGATGCGCAGTTCCCCGCGGTCAAATACATCGTCGATCAGTTCGGCATGGGCCAAGGGACTTGCAAGGGGCAGTAAAAGTAACAGGCCAGGCAGGAAACGCATGGTCGCTCCTAAAGAATTCGAATGAGCGAAGCGTTGTTCAGGCTCGCTTTGCTATGGTGTTGAATGCCTTGGACAGCAATTTGTCGCGAAGTTGTCATAACCCTACAGATTTCCCGGAAAAACTGGAGAAGTGAATGAAAGCCTTTTTGACCCGTGCAACCCTGGCCAGCCTATTGCTGGGCGCTTCGATGCTGGCGACCGCTGCTGATGGCATCCCGCGCAGCGCTCCACCAGAAGGTGCCAAAGTGTTCATCGTGTCGCCCAAAGATGGCGCCACCGTCGATAAAACCTTCACCGTGAAATTCGGCATGGAAGGCCTGAAACTGGCCCCGGCCACCAGTCAGGATCCGGGCACCGGCCACCACCACCTGCTGATCGACCAGAAAGAATTGCCGGATGCCAGCGTGCCGATCCCGGCCACCGATACCGTGATCCACTACGGCAAGGCACAGACCGAAACCGAGCTGACCCTCACCCCAGGCAAGCACACGCTGCAACTGGTAGCCGGCGACAAACTGCACATGCAGTTCAACCCGACTGTAGCCTCGAAAGTCATCACGGTTAACGTCAAGTAAGATTTGTTCAGACAAAAAAAGGGAGACCCGAGGGTCTCCCTTTTTTATGCGCGTTTAACGATTAGAACAACACGCGGCTACGGATAGTGCCGTTGATGTGTTGCAGCTTCTCTTGCGCCAGGTCCGAATACTCGGCGTCTACGTCGATAACCACGTAGCCGACTTTCTCGTTGGTCTGCAGGAACTGACCGGAAATGTTGATGCCGTTTTCCGCGAAGACCTTGTTGATCTCCATCATCACGCCAGGGATGTTCTGGTGGATGTGCAGCAGACGGTGCTTGCCAGGGTGCGCCGGCAGAGCCACTTCCGGGAAGTTGACCGAGGACACCGACGTACCGTTGTCGCTGTACTTGACCAGTTTCTCCGACACTTCCAGGCCGATGTTGGCTTGGGCTTCAGCGGTGGAGCCGCCGATGTGCGGGGTCAGGATCACGTTGTCCAGGCCACGCAGCGGGCTTTCGAAGATGTCGTCGTTAGAGCGCGGCTCTACCGGGAACACGTCGATGGCGGCGCCGATCAGGTGCTTGTCCTTGATCGCGTCGGCCAGGGCGTCCAGCTCGACCACGGTGCCGCGTGCAGCGTTGATCAGGATCCCGCCCTTCTTGATGGCGCGGATTTCCTTCTCGCCGATCATCCACTGGGTCTCAGCGGTTTCCGGTACGTGCAGGGTCACGATGTCGGACATGCCCAGCAGCTCGGTCAGGCTCGACACCTGGGTGGCGTTGCCCAATGGCAGCTTGGTCAGGGTGTCGTAGAAGAACACCTGCATGCCCAGGCCTTCGGCCAGTACCGACAACTGCGTGCCGATCGAGCCGTAACCGACGATACCCAGCTTCTTGCCGCGGATTTCGAAGGAGTTGGCTGCGCTCTTGATCCAGCCACCACGGTGGCAGGAAGCGTTCTTCTCGGGAATACCGCGCAGCAACAGGATCGCCTCGGCCAATACCAGCTCAGCAACGGAGCGGGTGTTGGAGTACGGTGCGTTGAACACCGCGATGCCGCGCTCGCGCGCTGCGTTGAGGTCGACCTGGTTGGTGCCGATGCAGAAACAGCCGACAGCTACCAACTTCTTGGCGTGATCGAAGATCTCTTCGGTCAGCTGAGTGCGGGAGCGAATGCCGATAAAGTGCGCGTCGGCGATCTTTTCCTTGAGCTGGGCTTCCGGCAGAGAACTGGTGATGTACTCAATGCTGGTGTACCCGGCGGCCTTCAGGACTTCGACGGCCGATGGGTGGACGCCTTCCAGAAGAAGGAACTTGATCTTGCTCTTATCGAGAGAAGTCTTGCTCATCTGCGTAAACCTGTATCCCGGAGAAAAATGGCAGGGAATCGGATCACGTAAGCTGACCCGGACGGCAGGAAAGCCGTCACCGCAGAACGCCCTTGGGCACTATCCTGCGGGGGCGGTATGCTAGCATACGTGCCCCGCTAAACACCCATTCCTGCGACGTGAAGCGTTCTCAGGATGACCATGAATTGTTCGAGAGTTCTGTCGATGACCCATCCTGCCCTGATTGATGAGCTGAAGACCCTGGTTGAGCCTGGCAAGGTCCTGACCGATGCTGACTCCCTTGAGGCTTATGGCAAGGACTGGACCAAGCATTTCGCGCCGGCCCCGGTGGCCATCGTCTTCCCGAAGACCACCGAGCAGGTGCAGGCCATCGTCCGTTGGGCCAATGAGCACAAGGTCGCGCTGGTGCCGTCCGGTGGCCGTACCGGCCTGTCGGCCGCTGCCGTCGCTGCGAATGGCGAAGTGGTTGTGTCGTTCGACTATATGAACCAGATCCTCGACGTAAACCTCACCGACCGCACCGCCGTGTGCCAGCCGGGCGTGGTCACCAAGCAATTGCAGAACGTCGCCGAAGAAAAAGGCCTGTACTACCCGGTGGATTTCGCCTCGTCGGGTTCCAGCCAGATTGGCGGCAATATCGGCACCAATGCCGGCGGAATCAAGGTCATTCGCTACGGCATGACCCGTAACTGGGTGGCCGGCATGAAAGTCGTCACCGGCAAGGGCGACCTGCTGGAGTTGAACAAAGACCTGATCAAGAACGCCACCGGCTACGACATGCGCCAGCTGTTCATCGGCGCTGAAGGCACCCTGGGCTTTGTGGTCGAAGCGACCATGCGCCTGGACCGGGCGCCGAAAAACCTCACCGCCATGGTGCTCGGCACCACCGATTTCGACTCGATCATGCCGGTGTTGCACGCCTTCCAGAGCAAGCTGGACCTGACCGCCTTCGAATTCTTTTCCGACAAGGCCCTGGCTAAAGTCCTCGGTCGTGGCGACGTGCCGGCGCCGTTCGAATCCGACTGCCCGTTCTACGCGCTGCTGGAATTTGAAGCGACCACCGAAGAAGTGGCCAACGATGCCCTGGCCACGTTCGAACACTGCGTCGAGCAGGGCTGGGTGCTGGACGGCGTGATGAGCCAGAGCGAAACCCAACTGCACAACCTGTGGAAGCTGCGCGAGTACATCTCCGAGACCATCTCCCACTGGACGCCGTACAAGAACGACATTTCGGTGACTGTGTCGAAAGTGCCAGCCTTCCTGAAGGAAATCGACGCGATTGTCGGCGAACACTACCCGGACTTCGAAATCGTCTGGTTCGGCCACATCGGCGACGGCAACCTGCACCTGAACATTCTCAAGCCGGAAAACCTGAGCAAGGACGAGTTCTTCGCCAAGTGCGCCACCGTCAACAAGTGGGTGTTCGAGACCGTGCAGAAGTACAACGGCTCGATCTCCGCCGAACACGGCGTGGGCATGACCAAGCGCGATTACCTGACCTACAGCCGTTCGCCGGTTGAAATTGAATACATGAAGGCAGTGAAAGCGGTGTTCGACCCGAACGGGATCATGAACCCGGGCAAGATTTTCGCTGTTTAACAGTCCCTGAAGGAGTCGGTCCATGAGCTACCAGCACAAGTATGTCGACGGCACCAATATTCACTTTCCCCTGGGGAAGGTGGTGTGCATCGGGCGTAACTACGCCGAACACGCCAAGGAACTGGATAACCCGGTACCGACCGAGCCGCTGCTGTTTATCAAGCCTGGCAGTTGCGTAGTGGCACTGGAAGGCGGTTTTGCCATCCCTACCGAGCGCGGTTCGGTGCATTACGAAGCGGAAATCGCGGTGTTGATCGGCAAGCCGTTGTCGGCCAAACCGAGCCGCGAGGAAGTGCTGGACGCCATCTCCGGCTTCGCCCCGGCCCTGGACCTGACCCTGCGGGACAAACAGGCCGAGCTGAAAGCCAAGGGCTTGCCGTGGGAAATCGCCAAGTCGTTTGATGGCGCGGCGGTGATTGCCCCGTTCGTGGTCGGCAGCACTTTCCCGGATGTGACGGATATCGGCATCCGCCTGACCATCAACGGCGAAGTGCGCCAGGACGGCAACAGCGCGATCATGCTCAACCCGATCATCCCGATGATCCAGTACATGGCCGGCTGCTTCTCGTTGCAGGCCGGGGATGTGATCCTCACCGGTACGCCGGCAGGCGTTGGCCCGCTGAATGTGGGTGACGAGCTGGTGCTGGAATTGCCGGGTGTGAGCCGCTTCGAAAGCAGCGTTCGCTGAATACCTGGCGAAACGCGGTCAAAAATGTGGGAGCGGGCTTGCTCGCGAAAGCGGTGTATCAGTGACAGATTCAGTGACTGATACTCCGCATTCGCGAGCAAGCCCGCTCCCACATTTGATCTGTGTACTGTCACCCAATCGGGTTTTTGCATTTTTTTCACACCCCATCCGGATAATCCTCAGCCTCCTGCGCGCGGACCTTTTGATCCTGTGCTATCCCCTAAAGCTGACTTTCTGGAAAGCGTAATGGCCGTGCCTCTCCCCTCTGTAAAACCCACGTTGCGTTCACGCCTTGCCATGCGCTGGTATTCCTGGCTGTTCCTCGCCGGCGCGATCATTTACGGCGTGGCCTGGGCGATGCACTGGGACGACCGTGGCGTGTTGTGGCTGGCGGAGGGTTTCGAAACCCCGGCCGAGCGCCTGGAAAGCGTCTGGCTCCCGGACTACCACGCGGTGATCGACGCCAAGCTGCTGCCCGGCATGGAGAAGGACGAAGCCTCGGACCTCACCTACAACCCGCTGACCAAGACCCTGTTCTCGGTGATGGGCAAGAACCCGTTCCTGGTTGAACTGACCCTGCAAGGCGACGTGCTGCGCAAGATGCCGCTCAACGGCTGGAACAACCCGGAAGGCGTGACCATGATGGAAAACGGCCTGATGGCCGTGGTCGATGAGCGCCAGCACAGCCTGACCATCGTCAAGGTCGACCCGCAGACCCAGCAGTTGAACAAAGCCGACTTCCCGTCCTATGACCTGGGCCCGTCCAAGGACCAGAACAAAGCCTTTGAGGCGGTGACCTGGGATAAGCGCAACCAACAGCTGATCCTCGGCGAAGAACGCCCACCGGCGCTGTTCACCTGGAAAAGCGACGGCAGCCAGACCCTCTCCGGCGCCAAGCAAAAGCTCGCCAGCACTGAACTGGACATGCGTAACCTGTCGGCGCTGACCGTCGACCCACGTACCGGCCACCTGCTGGCGCTGTCGGCGGACTCCCATCTGTTGCTGGAACTGGACGAGAAGGGCGAGCAGGTCAGCTTCATGACCTTGCTGGGTGGCTTCAATGGCTTGAAAAAGACCATCCCGCGTGCCGAAGGCGTGACGATGGATGAGAACGGCACGCTGTACATGGTCAGCGAGCCGAATCTGTTCTATCGCTTCGAGAAGCAGGCGCAGTAGTTCGATTACGTCAGATTTCTCTCTATCTGCGGCATCCGCCAGACACCCGGGGCGTTTAAGTTTAAATTCAGGCGACCGTGATATTCATTCGCCAGTTTTTACTCTGAGCCCCGCCCGATGCGTCGACTTGCCCGCCCCAAACCTGCTTTTTTTATCCTGATGCTGATCGCCCTTGTGGCGTGCGGTGTGGTTGCCCAGCAATTGCGCCTGTTCGAGCGTGCCTGGTTCAACTGGCAATCCTGGCGCAATCCCGCCGGGGAGCACTCCATTGGCCTTGGGGATTACCGGGTGGCCCTGGAGGCGCAGGTGATCGACGGCCTCAATGATGATGTCTCGGCACTGACCTTTGATCCGGTGCGTAACAGCCTGTTTACCGTGACCAACAAGAACGCTGAGCTGGTCGAACTGTCCCTGGATGGCAAAATCCTGCGGCGCATTGCGTTGGTGGGGTTTGGCGACGCCGAGGCGGTGGAGTACATCAGCGACAACACCTACGTGATCAGCGACGAACGCCAGCAGCGGCTGATCAAGGTCCATGTGGATGACGACACCCAATTCCTCGATGCCGCCGACGCCGAGCAAATGACCCTCGGCGTGCACCTGGGCGGCAACAAGGGCTTCGAAGGCCTGGCCTATGACTCGGTGGGCAAGCGCCTGTTTGTGGCCAAGGAACGCGACCCGATGCTGATCTACGAGGTCCACGGCTTTCCGCATTTCAAACCGGAAAAAACCTACTCGGTGCACGTGATCAACAACCCCAAGCGCGATGCCGGGTTGTTTGTGCGCGACCTGTCGAGCCTGCAATACGACGAGCGCAGCGGTCATCTGCTGGCGCTGTCGGATGAGTCATTTTTGGTGCTGGAGCTGGATATCGACGGTCGCCCCCTGAGCAGTCTTTCACTGCTCAAGGGGCGCCATGGCCTGAAGCAGCGCGTGCCTCAGGCCGAGGGGATTGCCATGGACAACGACGGTACGTTGTACATGGTCAGTGAGCCCAATCTTTTCTATGTATTCAAAAAAACCAAGTCTTGAGTCATGTGCAGAACAAATGTGGGAGCGGGCTTGCTCGCGAATGCGGTGTATCAGGCGCCATATTCAGTGACTGACACTGCGCATTCGCGAGCCCGCTCCCACACGGGTTTTGCATTACGCCTTAAGGGTTTTTACGCCTTCCGCGGTGCCCAGCAGCAGTACGTCAGCCGGACGGGCCGCAAACAAACCGTTGGTGACGACGCCGACGATCGCGTTGATCTGGCGCTCCAGTTCCACCGGGTTGGTGATCTGCATGTTGAACACGTCGATGATGATGTTGCCGTTGTCGGTCAGCACGCCTTCGCGGTACACCGGGTCGCCGCCCAGTTTCACCAGTTCGCGGGCCACGTGGCTGCGGGCCATCGGGATCACTTCCACCGGCAGCGGGAACGCGCCGAGTACCGGCACCAGTTTGCTGGCGTCGGCGATGCAGATGAAGGTCTTGGCCACGGCCGCGACGATCTTCTCGCGGGTCAGGGCTGCGCCGCCGCCCTTGATCAGGTTCAGGTGTGCGTCGCTTTCATCGGCGCCGTCGACATAGAACTCCAGGTCGCTGACGGTGTTCAGCTCGTACACCGGAATACCGTGGCCCTTGAGCCGCGCAGCGGTGGCTTCGGAGCTGGCAACCGCGCCGTCGAACGCGCCCTTGTGCAGGGCCAGCGCATCGATAAAGCAATTGGCGGTGGAACCGGTGCCAACACCGACGATGCTTTTATCGTCGAGTTTAGGAAGGATTAAATCGACGGCGGCCTGGGCCACTGCCTGTTTGAGTTGATCCTGGGTCATGCGGGCTCCGGAACGGGCGGGGAGTAAAGAGGGGCGCGAGTATAACCCAACAAAACCTCGGTTTTCGTGTGGTCGCCCGGCCAAACGCTGGGTTAGACTCCTTGGCCCTGCCCAACCCGCCCAGTGATGCTTTCCGATGCTTGAACAGTACGTCAAAAAGATCCTCACCTCGCGCGTTTACGACGTTGCCGTAGAAACCCCGCTGCAGACCGCCCGCCAGCTCTCCGAGCGCCTGGGCAACAAGGTCTGGCTCAAGCGCGAAGACTTGCAGCCGGTGTTCTCGTTCAAGATTCGCGGTGCCTACAACAAGCTGACCCAACTGAGCGCCGAAGAACGGGCGCGTGGCGTAGTCACCGCTTCTGCGGGCAACCATGCCCAGGGCCTGGCCCTGGCGGCCAAGGTGCTGGGGGTCAAGGCCACCATCGTGATGCCCAAGACCACCCCCGAGATCAAGGTCGAAGGCGTGCGTTCCCGTGGCGGCAAAGTGGTGCTGCATGGGGATTCTTTCCCGGAAGCCCTGGCGTATTCGCTGAAGCTGGTCGACGAAAAAGGCTACGTCTACATTCACCCCTACGATGATCCGCACACCATTGCCGGGCAGGGCACCGTGGCGATGGAGATCCTGCGCCAGCACCCGGGGCCGCTGGACGCGATTTTCGTCCCGGTGGGCGGCGGCGGCCTGATTGCCGGTATCGCGGCCTACGTGAAATACCTGCGGCCCGAGATCAAGATCATCGGCGTCGAGCCGGACGACTCCAACTGCCTGCAAGCCGCCATGGCGGCGGGCGAGCGCGTGGTACTGCCGACCGTGGGCATCTTCGCCGACGGCGTGGCGGTGGCACAGATCGGCCAGCACACCTTCGACATCTGCAAGGATTACGTGGATGAAGTGATCACCGTCAGCACCGATGAAATCTGCGCGGCGATCAAGGACATCTACGACGACACCCGCTCCATCACAGAACCTGCTGGCGCCCTGGGCGTGGCGGGTATCAAGAAATACGTCGAGACCCGTGGCATCACCGGGCAAACCCTGGTGGCCATCGATTCCGGGGCCAACGTCAACTTCGACCGCCTGCGCCATGTGGCCGAGCGCGCCGAGCTGGGGGAAGGCCGCGAAGCCATCATTGCCGTGACCATCCCCGAGAAACCGGGCAGCTTCAAGGCCTTTTGCGAAGCCGTGGGCAAGCGCCAGATCACCGAATTCAACTACCGCTACCACTCAGGCCGCGAGGCGCACATTTTTGTCGGCGTGCAGACCCACCCGGAAAACGACCCGCGCAGCGCGCTGATCGCCAGCCTCACCAGCCAGGGTTTCCCGGTGCTGGACCTGACGGAAAACGAACTGGCCAAGCTGCACATCCGCCATATGGTCGGCGGCCATGCGGCGCACGTCAGCGACGAGGTGGTGTTCCGCTTCGAATTCCCGGAACGTCCGGGGGCACTGTTCAACTTCCTTAACAAATTGGGCGGGCGCTGGAACATCTCGATGTTCCACTATCGCAACCACGGCGCCGCCGATGGGCGCGTGGTGGCGGGCCTGCAAGTACCGGCGGACGAGCGTCACCTGGTGCCGGCGGCGCTGGAGGCCATTGGCTACCCGTACTGGGATGAAAGTGATAACCCGGCCTACCAGCTGTTCCTCGGTTGAGCGACTACGCTGACTGGGCGGCCTTCAAGGAATCGAGAACATGGAAACGCTGACCACCCTTAAAGTTATCCACATCGCGGCCACGGTGTTGCTGCTGCTCAGCGGCCTCGCCCTGGCAGTGCTGGCCTGGCGCAAACGCAGCGCGGGGCCGGCCTATACCGTGCAGCGGCCGTGGGTGTTTGTGTGGTTGTTGATGGGCATTTGCGTGGTGAGCATGCCGTTCACCGGCTGGTGGCTGGCGCACCTGATCGGCTGGCCGCTGGGGCAAACCTGGATCCTGGGTTCCAGCGTGATCTACACCGTGGCGGCGCTGAGCTGGTTCTGGCTGGTGGTGCGGCTTAATCGGCTGCGGCTGGGCGGGGCGGGGAGTTTGAACTTTACCGTGGCGCTGGCGGTGGTGAGCCTGGTGGGGTTTGTGGCGATTGCCGGGTTGATGGGTGCCAAGCCGGTTTAAGGCTTGAGACCGAGTTGCCTCCATTCGCGAGCAAGCCCGCTCCCACATTTGACTGCATTCCAAAGGTGGAACTCGAGCAAATGTGGGAGCGGGCTTGCTCGCGAAAGCTTTATCAGCCGCGCAGGGTGATCACCGGCCAACCACGCTTCTCAGCCTCAGCCCGCAGATTCGGATCCGGATCCACTGCCACTGCATGCGTCACCTGCTCCAGCAGCGGCAGGTCATTCATCGAATCGCTATAGAAGTAACTGTCCTCCAGGCTAAACCCGGTCTCTTCCAGCCAGCGATTCAAGCGCGTCACCTTGCCTTCGCGAAAGCACGGGATATCCGTACTGCGCCCGGTGTAACGGCCATCCTGCATCTCGCATTCCGTCGCAATCAGGGTTTCAACCCCCAGCCGCTCGGCAATCGGCGCGGTCACAAAACGGTTGGTCGCGGTGATGATCACCAGCTTGTCGCCCGCCGCCCGGTGCTTGGCCAGCAACTCAACTGCCTTGGGCAGTACGATCGGCTCGATGCAGTCGCGCATGTAGTCGCGATGCCATTCATCCAGCTGGGCCATCTCGGTGCGGCCGAGGATTTCCAGGCAGAAGTTCAGGTACTCGGCGTTATCCAGCTTGCCGGCCAGGTAGTCCTGGTAGAACTCGTCGTTGCGGGCCTTGTAGGCCACCGCGTCGAGAATCCCGCGTTCACAGAGGTAATCGCCCCAGGCGTGATCGCTGTCACCCCCCAAAAGCGTGTTGTCCAAGTCGAATAAAGCCAGGCGCATTGCAGTTACTCGCTGAAAAGTCTGTAAAAAGGCGTCCAGAATACGGTCTTTTCACAAGAGTGCACATAAGGTAAGCAGCCTCGTTGCCGCTGTATCAATCTTTGTGGAACAATGCGGTGACATGCGTTTGCGAGGTTGTTGCCGTGATCGACCCCGATGGTTTCCGTCCTAATGTCGGGATTATTCTTACGAATGATGCCGGACAGGTGCTATGGGCTCGCCGTATCAACCAAGATGCCTGGCAGTTTCCTCAAGGCGGAATCAACCCCGACGAAACCCCTGAAGACGCCTTGTACCGTGAGTTGAACGAAGAAGTAGGCCTTGAACGTGAAGATGTGCAAATTCTGGCCTGCACCCGAGGCTGGTTGCGCTATCGTTTGCCGCAACGTCTGGTGCGTACCCACAGCCAACCGCTGTGCATCGGCCAGAAACAGAAATGGTTTCTCCTGCGCCTGATCTCCAACGAGCAGCGGGTGCGGATGGATTTGACCGGTAAACCGGAGTTCGATGGCTGGCGCTGGGTCAGTTATTGGTATCCGTTGGGCCAGGTGGTGACATTCAAGCGCGAGGTTTATCGTCGCGCTCTTAAAGAGCTTGCCCCGCGCCTTTTAGCGCGCGACTGACGACGGAGTTCGACCCCGAGCCATGCTCAATACGCTGCGCAAGATCGTCCAGGAAGTTAACTCCGCCAAGGATCTCAAGGCGGCGTTGGGGATTATTGTGTTGCGCGTCAAGGAAGCCATGGGCAGCCAGGTCTGCTCGGTTTACCTGCTGGACCCCGAGACCAACCGTTTTGTCCTGATGGCCACCGAGGGCTTGAACAAGCGCTCCATCGGCAAGGTCAGCATGGCGCCCAATGAAGGTCTGGTGGGCCTGGTGGGGACGCGTGAAGAACCCCTGAACCTCGAAAACGCGGCCGATCACCCGCGTTATCGCTACTTTGCCGAAACCGGTGAAGAGCGCTACGCCTCGTTCCTCGGTGCGCCGATCATTCACCACCGCCGCGTTGTCGGCGTGTTGGTCATCCAGCAGAAAGAACGCCGCCAGTTCGACGAAGGTGAAGAAGCCTTCCTTGTGACCATGAGCGCGCAGCTCGCCGGGGTTATCGCCCACGCCGAGGCCACCGGTTCGATTCGCGGCCTGGGGCGCCAGGGCAAGGGCATCCAGGAAGCCAAGTTCGTCGGCGTGCCGGGTTCGCCGGGTGCTGCTGTCGGTACCGCCGTGGTCATGCTGCCGCCCGCCGACCTGGACGTGGTGCCGGACAAGACCGTCACCGACATCGACGCTGAAATCATCCTGTTCAAGACCGCCCTCGAAGGCGTACGCAATGACATGCGCACCCTCTCGACCAAGCTGGCCACCCAGCTGCGGCCTGAAGAGCGGGCGTTGTTCGACGTGTACCTGATGATGCTCGACGACGCGTCCCTGGGCAGCGAAGTCAAGGACGTGATCAAGACCGGCCAGTGGGCCCAGGGCGCGCTGCGCCAGGTGGTCACCGATCACGTCAACCGTTTTGAATTGATGGACGACGCCTACCTGCGCGAGCGCGCCTCGGACGTGAAGGACCTCGGTCGCCGTCTGCTGGCCTACCTGCAGGAAGAGCGCTCGACCACGTTGGTGTACCCCGACAACACCATCCTGATCAGTGAAGAACTGACCGCCACCATGCTCGGCGAAGTGCCGGAAGGCAAACTGGTGGGCCTGGTCTCGGTACTGGGTTCGGGCAACTCCCACGTCGCGATCCTGGCTCGGGCCATGGGCATTCCGACGGTGATGGGTCTGGTGGACCTGCCGTATTCCAAGGTCGACGGCATCGAAATGATCGTCGACGGCTACCACGGCGAGGTCTACACCAACCCCAGCGAAGTGCTGCGCAAGCAATACGCCGAAGTGGTGGAAGAAGAACGCCAGCTGTCCCAGGGCCTCGACGCCCTGCGGGAACTGCCGTGCGTGACCCTCGACGGCCACCGCGTACCGCTGCTGGTCAACACCGGCCTGCTGGCGGACGTGGCACGTGCACAACAGCGCGGCGCCGAAGGGGTGGGCCTGTACCGCACCGAAGTGCCGTTCATGATCAACCAGCGTTTTCCGAGTGAGAAGGAGCAGCTGGCGATTTATCGCGAGCAATTGTCCGCCTTCCATCCGTTACCGGTGACCATGCGCAGCCTGGACATTGGCGGCGACAAGTCACTGTCGTATTTCCCCATCAAGGAAGACAACCCCTTCCTTGGCTGGCGCGGTATTCGCGTTACCCTCGACCATCCTGAAATCTTCCTCGTCCAGACCCGCGCGATGCTCAAGGCCAGCGAAGGCCTGAACAACCTGCGCATCCTGCTCCCGATGATCTCCGGCACCCACGAGCTGGAAGAAGCCCTGCACCTGATCCACCGGGCCTGGGGCGAAGTGCGCGACGAAGGCGCCGACGTGCCGATGCCGCCGATTGGCGTGATGATCGAGATTCCGGCGGCGGTGTACCAGGCTAAAGAGCTGGCGCGGCAGGTGGACTTCCTGTCGGTGGGCTCCAACGACCTGACCCAGTACCTGCTGGCCGTGGACCGCAACAACCCGCGGGTGGCCGACCTCTACGACTACCTGCACCCGGCGGTGCTGCAAGCCTTGCAGAATGTGGTGCGCGACGCCCATGCCGAAGGCAAGCAGGTGAGTATCTGCGGCGAGATGGCCGGTGACCCGGCGGCGGCTGTGCTGTTGATGGCGATGGGCTTTGACAGCCTGTCGATGAACGCCACCAACTTGCCGAAGGTGAAATGGATGCTGCGCCAGATCAACCTGAGCCGGGCCAAGGAGCTGCTGGCGGAGTTGATGACTATCGACAACCCGCAAGTTATCCACAGCTCGCTGCAATTGGCGCTGAAGAACCTTGGGTTGGCGCGGATGATCAACCCGGCGTCTGCAAAGAGCCTCTAACCGGATTTCAGAGCCTGTCCCCAATCGAAATGTGGGAGCGGGCTTGCTCGCGAAAGCGGTGCATCAGTCAGCTTATGTATTGGCTGGCACGCCGCCTTCGCGAGCAAGCCCGCTCCCACATTTGGTTTGCGTGAGGTTCAGATTTTGAGTTCAACTTCACCCAACTGTCCGCCATAGGGCCCAAAACTGCGCTCCACGATATGCCGCGTACCGTCGGCATTCACAATCAGCGCCGTACTCGCCCGCGTCCCATAACTGGGGCTGGCAATAAACACACTCGACAACAAGCTCTCCGTCGCCAAGCCCACGCCGGTGTCCGGCAATTCGGCAAACGGCGCAGTCTGCGGATCGCTCAAAATCCCCAGCAAAGCTTCGGGCTGTGGATCCGCCAACACTTGCGCCAACGCCGCCTTCGCCTTCAACAGCTTCGGCCACGGCGTATCCAGCCCCGCATTGGATAGCCCATAAACCCCTGCTTCCAAGCGCGTCGGAGCGGACTCCTTGGCGTTGTAGTGCCACAACTCGTCCCGCGTCCCCAGCAACAGGTTAAACCCGGCATATTCAATCGATCTGCCGTTAACGTCGGCCAGGTAATCCTCAATCAGCAGCGAACCACTGAGAAACCGCGCCACCAATTCGCCCCGCGACTTGCGGGCCGGCGGCTGGTGCGGGTCACGAATATTGGTCAGCGCCGCAAAGCGCCCATCCGTCCCGACCCCCAGCCAGGTCCCGCCGGCTTCCTGGTCGCGCCCGGCGTAAACATGGGGCGCATCCAGCCATTGGGCCAACGGCAAACTGGGCCGGGCATAAAATTCATCACGGTTGGCCGCGACGATCAGCGGCTGGGCGTGGCCCGGCCGCCAGGCGAAAACAATCAGGCACATAAGGCGATCCCTTTGTGTTTTGCCCACTCTACCCATAGAACCCTGTGCTTTGCATCCGTTAACATGCCGGTCTGTTTTCGGGGGCTCCCATGGAATTTCTGCTGTATTTGCTGCTGGGATCCTGCGCGGGCATGCTCGCCGGGCTGTTCGGCGTGGGCGGCGGCATCATTATTGTGCCGGTGCTGGTGTTCAGCTTCACCTTGCAGGGCTTCGATCCCGCGGTGCTGACCCACCTCGCTGTCGGCACGTCCCTGGCGTCTATTATCTTCACGTCGGTGAATGCGGTGCGTGAGCATCATCGGCGCGGCGCCGTGCGCTGGCCGATCTTCGTATGGATGGCCGTGGGTATCCTGCTGGGCGCGGGCGTTGGCGCGCTGACCGCCGAGGCGATCTCCGGGCCGCATCTACAGAAGATCATCGGTGTGTTCGCCCTGGTGATCGCCGTGCAGATGACTCTGGAGCTCAAGCCCAAGGCCAGCCGCCAGGTGCCGGGCAAGCTTGGCCTGACCCTGGCGGGTGGCGTGATCGGCTGGTCGTCGGCGATTTTCGGCACCGGTGGTGGTTCGTTGACCGTGCCGTTCCTGACCTGGCGCAGCGTGCCGATGCAGCAGGCAGTGGCCACTTCGTCGGCCTGCGGCTTGCCGATCGCCCTGGCCAGTGCGTTAAGTTTCATGATTCTGGGCTGGCATGATCCGCTGCTGCCCGATCATAGTCTCGGCTTTGTGTACTTGCCGGCGCTGCTGGGCATCGCCCTGACCAGCATGGTGGCGGCCCGTTTCGGCGCGCGCCTGGCGCACCGGTTGTCGCCGCGCTTGCTCAAGCGGCTGTTCGCCGGGCTGCTGTTTTGCGTAGGGCTGAATTTTTTGCTGTAACGCAGGCTTAATCGCGCACCGGCATGGTCCGATGCGCCATGACTATTGATTTAACGAGGAGTCGCAATGCTGCCTTACCCGCAGATCAACCCGGTGGCCGTGGCCATCGGTCCGCTGCAAATCCACTGGTACGGGTTGATGTACCTGATCGGCATCGGCGGTGCCTGGCTGCTGGCTTCCCGGCGCCTGAACCGTTTCGACCCGACCTGGACCAAGGAGAAGCTCTCCGACATGGTGTTCTGGATGTCGATGGGGGTCATCGTCGGCGGACGCCTGGGTTATGTGCTGTTCTACGACCTGCCAGCCTACATCGCCAACCCGACGCTGATCTTCGAGGTGTGGAAGGGCGGCATGGCGTTCCACGGCGGGTTTGTGGGGGTGATGATCGCCGCCTGGTGGTTTGGCCGGCGTAACGGTAAGTCGTTCTTCCAGTTGATGGACTTCGTCGCACCGTTCGTGCCGATTGGCCTGGGTGCCGGGCGCATCGGTAACTTCATCAACGCCGAACTGTGGGGCAAGCCGACTGACGTGCCGTGGGCCATGGTGTTCCCGCCGTTCAGCGACCCGGCGCAGTTGCCGCGCCACCCCTCGCAGCTGTACCAGTTCGCCCTGGAAGGCGTGGCGCTGTTCCTGATCCTCTACATCTTCTCGCGCAAGCCACGCCCGACCATGGCCGTTTCGGGGATGTTCGCGTTGTTCTACGGGATCTTCCGCTTTATCGTCGAGTTCGTACGGGTGCCGGATGCGCAACTGGGCTACCTGGCGTGGGGCTGGGTGACCATGGGTCAGATTCTCAGCCTGCCGATGATCATCGCCGGCCTGGGCCTGCTGTGGTGGGCTTACAATCGCCCGCAAGGCATCAAGAACACCGCGCTTTAAATTCGAACGCCGGGGCCCGAGGGTCCCGGCTTCAACGATACAGGTATACACATGAAGCAATATCTCGAACTACTGAACGATGTCGTGACCAATGGCCTGACCAAGGGCGACCGCACCGGCACCGGCACCAAGGCCGTGTTTGCCCGTCAGTTTCGGCATAGCTTGGCCGACGGCTTCCCGCTGCTGACCACCAAGAAGCTTCACTTCAAAAGCATCGCCAACGAATTGATCTGGATGTTGAGTGGCAACACCAACATCAAGTGGCTGAACGAAAATGGCGTGCGTATCTGGGACGAATGGGCCACCGAAGACGGCGACCTGGGCCCGGTGTACGGCGAGCAGTGGGCCGCCTGGCCCACCAAGGACGGCGGCAAGATCAACCAGATCGACTACATGGTCGAGACGTTGAAGACCAACCCCAACAGCCGCCGCATCCTGTTCCACGGCTGGAACGTCGAGTACCTGCCGGACGAGACCAAAAGCCCGCAGCAGAACGCCCGGGACGGCAAGCAAGCGCTGCCACCTTGCCACCTGCTGTACCAGGCGTTTGTGCATGACGGTCATCTGTCGATGCAGTTGTACATCCGCAGCTCAGATGTATTCCTCGGCCTGCCGTACAACACCGCGGCCCTGGCGTTGCTCACCCATATGCTGGCCCAGCAGTGCGACCTGATCCCTCACGAGATCATCGTCACCACGGGCGACACCCATGCCTACAGCAACCATATGGAACAGATCCAGACCCAGCTGGCGCGCACGCCGAAGAAGCTGCCGGAACTGGTGATCAAGCGCAAACCCGCGTCGATCTACGATTACAAATTCGAAGATTTTGAAATCGTGGGCTATGACGCTGATCCGAGCATCAAGGCCGATGTAGCGATCTAAAAGCGATCTCGGTCCAAATGTGGGAGCGGGCTTGCTCGCGAATACGGTGTATCAGAAACACATTCAGTGGCTGACACTCCGCTTTCGCGAGCAAGCCCGCTCCCACATTTTTTTGTGTACACATTCAATGCCCGTGGCTTCTGCCCACATGTGAGGGCTCAGCCTCGCTGGCCGCGACACTCCCGCTGACTTCCAGCCGCTGCAAAATCCCGCACTGATCCAGATCCGGCCCGCCGCCACAGCGCTGGCGCAGGTCGAGCAACTGTTCCTGCAACGCCAGCAGCCCGTCGATCCGCGCCTTGACGTGGTGGATATGCTCGTCGATCAATGCGTTCACGCTTTCGCACTGGTCCTGAGGACTGTCACGCAGGCCCAGCAGGCTGCGAATTTCCTCAAGGGTCATGTCCAGGCTGCGGCAGTTGCGGATAAACACCAGCCGTTCGGTGTGCGCCTGGGTGTACAGCCGGTAATTACCGTCACTGCGCGCAGGCGGCGGCAGCAGGCCTTCTTTCTCGTAATAACGGATGGTTTCCACCTGGCAATCCGTCAATTTTGCCAATTCGCCGATCTTCATCGCAGCAATCTCCAAAAGGATGCTTGACCCTATAGTGGCTACAGGGTCTTTACTTGGCAACAGGCACCTTTACGGACGCGACAGAATGAGCGATTCCCTCCACACCCCGCACAAGCACGACCATGATCATGACCACGCGCACGATCACGGCCCCAAGCTCAAACCTGTGCAGAAGCACGACCATGGCAGCCATGGCGATTCCTGCTGTTCCAGCAAGGCCGCGCCGGCGCTGGTGAAGCTGACCGAAGCCCCGACAGCGGGCTCGCGGCTGAGCACCTTCCGCATCGAAGCCATGGACTGCCCCACCGAGCAGACGCTGATCCAGAACAAACTGGGCAAGCTTGCGGGTGTGCAGCAGCTGGAATTCAACCTGATCAACCGCATTCTCGGCGTCACTCACGACCTGCCGACGACCGCGCCGATCATCGACGCCATCAAGTCCCTGGGCATGCAGGCGGACCCCATCGAAGAAGGCGTCGCCCCGGCTGAGCCGCCGGCGAAGAAGCACTGGTGGCCGCTGGCTGTGTCCGGCGTGGGCGCGCTGGGTGCTGAAGTGCTGCACTTCACCAACGCAGCCCCGACGTGGGTGATTGCCCTGGTCGCGCTGATCTCGATCTTCAGCGGCGGCCTCACCACCTACAAAAAGGGCTGGATCGCCCTGAAAAACCTCAACCTGAACATCAACGCCCTGATGAGCATCGCCGTCACCGGCGCGATCCTGATCGGCCAGTGGCCGGAAGCGGCGATGGTGATGTTCCTGTTCACCGTGGCCGAGTTGATCGAGGCCAAGTCCCTGGACCGCGCACGTAACGCCATCAGCGGCTTGATGCAGATGACGCCGGAACAGGCCACGGTCCGTCAGGCAGATGGCAGTTGGGTTGAACAGGAGGTTAAAGTCATTGAACTGGGCGCCATCGTGCGGGTTCGTCCCGGCGAGCGCATTGGCCTGGACGGTGAAGTCACCTCCGGCCAGTCCACCATCGACCAGGCGCCGATTACCGGTGAAAGCCTGCCGATCGAAAAGACCGTGGGCGACAAAGTCTTCGCCGGCACCATCAACCAGGCCGGCTCCCTGGAATACAAAGTCACTGCAGCCGCCAACAACTCCACCCTGGCGCGGATTATCCACGCCGTGGAACAGGCCCAGGGCGCCCGTGCGCCAACCCAGCGTTTTGTCGACACCTTCGCCAAGGTCTACACCCCGGCGGTGTTCATCTTTGCCCTGGGTGTGGCGTTGATTCCGCCGCTGTTCATGGGCGGTGTGTGGTTTGAATGGGTCTACCGCGCACTGGTATTGCTGGTGGTCGCGTGCCCATGTGCACTGGTGATTTCCACCCCGGTGACCATCGTCAGCGGCCTGGCCGCCGCGGCGCGCAAAGGCATCCTGATCAAGGGCGGTGTGTACCTGGAGGGTGGCTACAAACTCGACTACCTGGCCCTCGACAAGACCGGCACCATTACCCACGGCAAACCGGTGCAAACCGATTACCTGGCGCTGTTCCCGAACATGGAAGACAGCGCGCCGGCCCTGGCCGCCAGTCTGGCCGGGCGTTCCGATCACCCGGTGTCCCTGGCCATCGCCAACGCGGCTGTGGATAAGAATCTCGCCGTTCACACGGTGGATAACTTCGAGGCCCTGACCGGTCGCGGTGTGAAGGGTGAAATCAATGGCGAGGTCTACTACCTGGGCAACCACCGTCTGGTGGAAGAGCTGAACCTGTGCTCGCCGGCCCTGGAGAAGAAGCTCTTCGCCCTGGAAAAACAAGGCAAGTCCGTGGTCCTGCTGCTGGACAAGTCCGGCCCGCTGGCGCTGTTCGCCGTGGCCGACACCGTGAAGGACACCAGCCGCGAAGCCATCCAGCAGTTGCATGACCTGGGCATCAAGACCCTGATGCTGACCGGCGACAACACCCACACGGCCAAGGCGATCGCCGATCAGGTGGGTATCGACCAGGCCCAGGGCGACTTGTTGCCCACCGACAAACTGCAAGCCATCGAAGCGCTCTACGCCAAGGGCCACCGGGTCGGCATGGTCGGCGACGGGATCAACGACGCCCCGGCGCTGGCCCGTTCCGAGATCGGGTTTGCCATGGCTGCTGCGGGTACCGATACCGCCATCGAGACCGCCGACGTGGCCCTGATGGACGACGACCTGCGCAAGATTCCAGCATTCATTCGGCTGTCGCGGCAAACGTCGAGTATCCTCAAACAGAACATCGCCCTGGCCCTGGTGATCAAGGCGATCTTCCTCGCGGTGACCTTCCTTGGGATGGCCACCATGTGGATGGCGGTGTTCGCCGACATGGGCGTGAGCCTGCTGGTGGTATTCAATGGTCTGCGCCTGCTGCGCAAATAGTCGATGAGAGGGTGGTGTGCTGAGTGCCGAGCTGAAGGCGTTTTACATGGTCGCCCGCCTGGGCAGCATTACCCAGGCGGCGAAAAAGCTCGGGCTCAGCCAGCCCACGGTGACCACCCAGATTCGTCACCTGGAAAGCCAGTACTCGGTGGAATTGTTCTACCGTGGCGGGCGCCGCCTGACCGTCAGCGACGAAGGCGCGCGGCTGTTGCCGATGGTCAAGGCGCTGTTGCAGCAGGAGGCGGATATCGAGTTTTTCCTGCGCAACAGTGGCCAGGTGCAGGGCACGTTGAGGATTGCCGCGACGGCACCTTATTACATCCTCGACCTGGTCAAGACCTTCCGCGAGCGACTGCCGCAGGTCGAGGTTTCGGTGGAGATCGGCAACTCCCAGCAGGTGCTGGAAGCGCTGGATGACTACCGCGTCGACGTCGCTGCCTCGTCCCAATTGCTTGAAGACCCGCGCCTGATCCGGCGGGTACTGGGCATGGACCCGCTGGTGCTGGCGGTGCATCGCAATCATCCGCTGGCGGTACTTGAACATGTACCGCTGACCGCGCTGGCCGGGCATACCTTGCTGATGCGCGAGCCGGGGTCGACCACCCGTCGATTGACCGAAGAGATGTTGCAGGGCGCCGGCGTGAGTTACGGGCCGTTGCTGGAGATCGGCAGCCGGGAATCGATCCGTGAGGCAGTGCTGCGCAATATCGGCATCAGCATCATTGCCCGCCAGGAAGTGCCCCACGACCCGCAATTGCGCGTGCTGACCATCGAAAATGCGCCGCAGATTCCCGAGTATTTGTACTGCCTCAAAGAGCGAAAGGGCGCCCGGTTGCCGGCGGCTTTCCTGGGGTTGGCCCAGGAAATGTCTCCGATCTAAAGTGTTACGCTGGCTTTGCCATTCGCGAGCAAGCCCGCTCCCACCTTCGACCGAGTTTGACGTTTGGAATGCGATCCAATGTGGGAGCGGGCTTGCTCGCGAAAGCGGTAGCCCTGTCACCGTCCCTTTCCAGCCCTACCCAAATCCACCAATACCACTATCGCCACGTTTTGCCTTTCTGCCACAAGAGGGACGCATTGCCTGCCTAGGATGACCTTCATCAGTTTGATGAGGTGCCTCCATGAACACAGCCATGACTAATCCCGGCGCGCCAATGAAGGTGCGCGGTGTACAGAAACGCTTCGGCGCCTTCACCGCGCTGGATAACGTGTCCCTGGACGTCGCCGCTGGCGAACTGGTGTGCCTGCTGGGCCCGTCGGGCTGCGGCAAGACCACCTTGCTACGCTGCATCGCCGGCCTGGAGCGCCAGGACAGCGGCGAGTTGTACCTCGGCGACCGCGATGTTTCCCTACTGGCACCCCAGGCTCGGGACTACGGCATTCTGTTCCAGTCCTACGCGCTGTTTCCCAATCTCACCGTCGAAGCGAACATCGGCTACGGCCTCACCGGCAGTGGCCGTGATGAAGTGCGCAAGCGTGTCGGGCAGATGCTCGAACTGGTGGGTTTGGTGGGCAGCGAAAAGAAATACCCCGGCCAACTTTCCGGCGGGCAACAACAGCGTGTGGCACTGGCTCGCGCCCTGGCGCCGGCGCCGTCCTTGCTGCTGCTGGACGAACCCATGTCGGCCCTCGACGCCCGGGTGCGCGAGCATCTGTGCACCGAGCTGCGCCAATTGCAGCGCCGCTTGGGCATCACCACCCTGATGGTCACCCACAACCAGGACGAGGCCATGCTGATGGCCGACCGCATTGCCGTGATGAACAACGGCAAGGTCGAGCAGTACGCCACGCCCCAGGAAATCTATGACCGTCCGGCCACACCGTTCGTGGCCGAGTTTGTCGGCCAGGGCAACTGGCTGCCGTTCAGTCGCAACAGCGCCAGCCACGCACAGGTTGGCGGCATGAACATGCGCCTGGCGGACAACGCAGGCGTCGCGAAATCGGGCCGTCTGTTCTGCCGCCCGGAAGCCATCAGCGTCAACCCGCCAGTGCATGAAGAAAACCTGTTCCCGGCCAAGGTCCGCGAGATCACTTTCCTCGGCAACCGCTGCCGCATGAGCTTCGAGCTGGACCAACTGCCCGGCCATCCGCTGCTGGCCGAGCTGGCCCCGGAAGCCATGCCGCGCCTCGGCGCCCAGGACATCTGGGTCGCGCTGCCCCCGCGCAGCCTGCAGGTGTTTGCCTGAGATGGCCCGCGATATGACTCTGCCGATACCCGATAACGTGGCTCGTCAGGTTTCCCGTGCCGAACTCGGCGACCGTATTTTTGTTATCGGCGGCAAGCTGCTCTGGCTCTGCCTGCTGGGCGTCGCGGTGCTGATGCCGCTGCTGGCGATCTTCTGGCGCGGCTTCAGCAGTGAAGCCGGGCAGGGCGGTGGCCTGGTGGCGGCGCGGGAGTTGATCACCAGCGACAATTTCCACTGGCTGCTCGGTAACAGCCTGAAGGTTTCCGGCAGCGTTGCCGCCATCGTCGTACCACTGGCTTATCTGTTTGCCTACGCTTTGCAACGCACGCTTATTCCGGGCAAGGCGATCTGGCGTGGCATGTCGCTGCTGCCGTTGATGGCGCCGTCGATGCTGCCCGGGATTGCGCTGGTCTACCTATTCGGTAACCAGGGCATGCTGCGCGGGCTGCTGTCGGACAACATCTATGGCTTCTGGGGCATCGTCCTCGGCGAAGTGATCTACACCTTTCCCCATGCCTTGATGATCCTGTTGTCGGCGCTTTCCCTGGCGGATGCACGTTTGTTTGACGCCGCATCGAGCATGGGTGCGAGTCCCGCCCGGGCGTTTCGCAGCATCACCTGGCCGGCGACGCGCCAGGCCGTGTTTGCCGCGTTTTGCCTGGTGTTCACTCTGACCATCACTGACTTTGGCGTGCCCGTGGTAGTCGGTGGCGACTATCAAGTACTGGCGCTGGAAGCCTACAAAGCTGTGGTCGGCCAGCAGCAATTCGGCCGCGGTGCCTTGATCGGCATGGTCCTGCTGCTGCCGGCACTGTTCAGCTTCGGTGTCGACGCCTGGTTGCGCCGCCGCCATGGCGACTCCATGAGTGGCCGCGCCCAGGTGTTCCAGCCGGCACCGTCGAAGCTGCGGGATGGCTGCTACCTGGCCATCGTCCTGCTGATCTGCGCGATCCTGCTGCTGGTGTTCGGCATGGCGGTCTACTCATCCCTGGTGAAATTCTGGCCCTACAACCTGTCGCTGTCCCTGGCCCACTACCAGTTCGAAGACACGGCCGGCGGCGGCTGGCTGGCCTACCGCAACAGCATCACCATGGCCCTGTGCACCGCGTTGATCGGCAGCGTGCTGATCTTCACCGGCGCCTACCTGATGGAAAAGACCAGGGGCCAGAAGGGCCTGAACCTGGCGCTGCGCATGCTCAGCTTCGTGCCGATGGCGGTGCCGGGGTTGGTGCTCGGCCTGGGCTACGTGTTCTTTTTCAACCTCAACGGCAACCCGCTGCATGTGCTCTACGGCACCATGACGTTGCTGGTGGTGTGCACCATTGCTCACTATTTGACCACCGCCCAAATGACCGCCACCACGGCCCTGCGCCAACTGGACGCGGAATTCGAAGCCGCCGCGCTGTCGCTGAAGGCGCCGCTGTACCGCCATTACCTGCGGGTCACCGTGCCGATCTGCCTGCCGGCGCTGCTGGACATCGTGCGCTACCTGTTCGTCTCGGCGATGACCACCGTCTCCGCCGCGATCTTCCTCTACAGCCCCGACACCATCCTCGCCGCCGTCGCCGTACTGAACATGGACGACGCCGGCAACGTCGGCGGTGCGGCGGCCATGTCGACCCTGATCCTGTTCACCTCGGCGGGCGTGTCCTTGCTGCTGGCGTGGGCCTCACGCGGCTTGTTGCGCCGCTCCCAGGCCTGGCGCCAAACCGCGCCCGGCCAATAATTCACCCATAAAGGAACTGCACCATGTTCAAGCCCCTGGCGTTAGCCGCTGCTGTGCTCACTGCGTTCAGCCTGAATGCCTTTGCCGCCAAGACCGAGTTGACCGTGTACACGGCCCTCGAAGCCGAGCAATTGAAGACCTACAAACAGGCCTTTGAAAAGGTTAACCCGGACATCGAGATCAAATGGGTGCGCGATTCCACCGGCATCATCACCGCCAAGCTGCTGGCCGAAAAAGCCCGCCCGCAGGCTGATGTGGTCTGGGGCCTGGCAGCTTCCAGCCTGGCGATTCTCGATCAGCAGGGCATGCTGCAAAACTACGCACCGGCAGATTTGAGCAAGATCGGTGCGAACTACCGCGATGCCGCCAACCCGCCGGCCTGGGTCGGCATGGACGTGTGGGCTGCGACCATTTGCTTCAACACCGTCGAAGCCGAAAAGCAGGGCCTGAGCAAGCCGGTGAGCTGGCAGGACCTGACCAAGCCTGAATACAAGGGCAAGATCGTGATGCCCAACCCGGCCTCGTCCGGCACGGGCTTCCTGGATGTGAGTGCCTGGTTGCAGACCTTCGGCGAGAAGCAGGGCTGGCAGTACATGGACGACCTGCACCAGAACATCGGCCAGTACGTTCACTCCGGTTCCAAACCCTGCAAGCTGGCGGCCTCGGGTGAATTCCCGATCGGCATTTCCTTCGAATACCCGGCCGTTCAGCTGAAGCGCCAGGGCGCACCGCTGGACATCATCCTGCCGAAAGAAGGCCTGGGCTGGGATATCGAAGCCACTGCCGTGATCAAAGGCACTGCCCACGCAGACGCGGCACAGAAACTCGCCGACTTCTCCGCCAGCCCCGCGGCGATGGAGCTGTACAAGGAAAACTTCGCGGTACTGGCCCAGCCGGGCATCGCCAAGCCGCAGACCGAGTTGCCGGCGGACTACGAGCAGCGGTTGATCAAGAATGACTTTGCCTGGGCGTCGAAAAACCGCGACAGCATCCTGACCGAATGGCGCAAGCGCTATGACGGCAAGTCGGAAAAACAATAACCACCGATCGTCCCCACGCTCTGCGTGGGAACGCGGCTCTGGACGCTCTGCGTCCGCTTTTGTAGTCGTGACGCGGAGCGTCACAGGATGCATTCCCACGCGGAGCGTGGGAACGAGAGGTCTTCATGACACAACTGCTGATCATCGGCGCCGGCATCCTCGGCCTGTCCCATGCCTATGCCGCTGCCAAACGCGGCCTCAAGGTCAAGGTCTTCGAGCGCAGCGCCACCCCGCTGGGTGCTTCCGTGCGCAACTTCGGCCAGGCACTGGTCACCGGCCAGCCGCCGGGGCCCATGCTCGACCTGGCGCGGGAAAGCCGCGAGATCTGGGGCCAGTGGGCGCAACTCGCCGGCATCCAGCTCAAGCGCAACGGCTCTTATTTGTTCGCCCGCACCGAAGCCGAAGAGCACTTGCTTGAAGCCTTCTGCGCCGGTCGCGCGCAAGAACACGGTTATCGCGTCAAGTTGCTGCAAGGCGCCGCCCTGCACGAGCTGTACGGTGGCCAGTTCGCCCATCACCGCGCTGCGCTTCACGGCCTGGATGATCAACAACTGTATTCCCGCGAAGCCATCCCGGCGCTGATCAACTACCTCAGCCGCGAACTGAGCGTGGAGTTTCATTTCTCCACCCTGGTGCGCGACATCGAACCCGGCCAGGTGCACACCACTGCCGGCTCCTTTCGCGGCGAGCAGATCATTGTCTGCTCCGGTCACGACTACCAGACGCTGCTGGCCGAGCAGATTGCCGAACTCAACCCGCAAATCTGCCGCCTGCAAATGCTGCGCGCCCGGCCAGTGGTGGAGTTGAACCTGCAACACGCGCTGCTGACCGGCCTCAGCTGCGTGCACTACGGCGCCTTCGCCGACTTGCCGGAAGCCGCGCCGGTACAGGCCGAAATTCTGCGGGATGTACCGCACCTGCATGAAAACGGTATTCACCTGCTGATCAGCCCGACACCCTATGGCGAACTGATCATCGGGGATTCCCACCATTACGGCAGCGATCCTTCACCGTTCAACGCCGAACAGGTGGACAACTGGATGATCGAACTGGCCGAACATACCCTGGGCTGCAAGATCCAGGTCGTGGAGCGCTGGCAGGGCGTCTATGGTTCCCGTGGGCCGGGGCCGTTCTCGTTCACGCGGGCGGCGCCGGGGGTGAGCGCGGCGTTGATGCACACCGGCGTGGGCATGAGCGTCGGGCCGGCGATGGCCGAGCGCAATATCACTGAGCTGTGGGGGAGTGCGTGATGAAAGCAGAGCAGGCAATCGCCGAGGTCTTCGGCCTGTACGAACAACACGGCACCGCCGATTACATTGGCGAGCCGGTCTCGCAGATCGAACACATGTCCCAGGCCGCGCAGTTGGCCATGGCTGAAGGCTTCGATGATGAAGTGGTGCTGGCAGCGTTCTTCCACGATATCGGGCATATCTGCGGCCAAGGTGGCGAGAACATGGGCGGTTATGGTGTGGTCAGCCATGAACGGCTGGGCGCCGATTATCTGCGCCGCGCAGGCTTCAGCGAGCGGATGGCAAAACTGGTGGAATACCACGTGCAGGCCAAGCGTTATCTGACCTTCAGCCAGCCGGATTATTACGCACGCTTGAGCGAAGCCAGCCGTCGTACCTTGGGTTACCAGGGCGGCGTGATGACCGCCGAGGAAGCCCGGGCGTTTGAGCAGGACCCGTTGTGCGCCGTCAGCCTGCGCATGCGTCACTGGGATGAACAAGCCAAGGAAATGCACGTGCCGGTGCTGGACCTTGAAGTGTTGAAATCCAAGGCCCGGCAGTTGTTGGCGGCTTAGGTCTCGTCCAGGCGCTGGGCCAGGGCTTCGACCTGTTCCTGGGGTTCGGCCTGGCTCAATTTGGGGTGCGGGTTGAGGGACGACCATTGCGGATGAGCCCGGGCCTTGTTCAGGGCTTCGGGCAATTTGCCTTCGCGCCAGGTCTTGTCCTGGGGTGTGTCGACCTTGATGCTGTGGATCGCCGCATGCCCCCGCAGGTTCAGGGCCTTGAGCAGTTGCCGCTGGCGCAGGGCCAACAGGCGCAGCACGCTGTCGTCGACGGTCAGCTCGCGCTGGCCCTTGATCTTGCCCAGCAGGCGGCTGCCATAACTGCGGGCAGTTTGCAGCGCGCCTCCCGCGATGGCTCCGGCGAGGGCGGCGGCGCCGAGGGTCAGGCCGCCTACGAGTAGATCCACACCTGCGCCGGCCGCCGCGCCGGCTGCGATACCGCCACCGACCCGCACGCCCAGTTGCTTGAGGGTCTCGGGGTTGAACAGGTCATCGCCCCAGCGCCCGTCCAGCAGCGGTAAATCGCTGGCGGCGGCGTCCTGCGGGCGGAAGCCGAACAGCTTGAGCAAGGCTTCCACGCAACGCTGTTCGCGCTGGCGCACGGCTTTGCGCAGTTCGCTGATGGCCTGCTGTTCCACTTCGGCTTCGCTGACCACGCTGCGGCGGCAGGCGGCGCAGTCGATCAGCAGTTCGGCGATCAGCCGCGCCGCACTTTGCTGGCGGGCCTGGCGCTGGGCTTCCTGATCAAGGATCAGCCGTTCCAGTTGCCCACGGGAGTTTTCCAGCAGCAGGGCGAGGCTTTCATAGAGGCGGCGCTCGCCGTCTTCCGGCGGCGCCACGCTGTCAAAACGCACCAGCGCATGCAGGCCGAGGCGGGCGAGGGCTTCGCGCCAGTCCGGCTCGCGGTGGTCGGCGCTGCTGACAAAATTGAGCACCGGCAGCAACGGTTTGCCGCAACTGGCGAGCACTTGCAGCTCATCGCGGTACTTGGCCAGCACCGGCTCCCGGGCGTCTATCACATACAGCCCGGCGTCGGAGGCGAGCAGTTGGCGCAGCACCTTGGCTTCCTGTTCGAAGCGTTGCCGGGCTTCGCTGCCTTCCAGAAAACGCGCCAGCCGTGCCGGGCCGTCGAGGCGTTCGCCGGGGCGGTCCAGGCGTTCGAGGTAATCGAGCAGGGCGATGGCATCTTCCAGGCCCGGCGTGTCGTACAGCTCCAGCAAGGCTTCGCCGTCCACCGACAAGCGCGCACCTTCGACATGCCGGGTGGTGCTGGGACGATGGGAGACTTCACCAAAGCCGACGTCTCGCGTGAGCGTGCGCAGCAACGAGGTCTTGCCGACGTTGGTGTGGCCGACCACCGCAAGTTTCAGGGGCTTAGTCATGACCGGTCTCCAGCCAGGTGAGCGGCGCGCAATCGGCGAACGGTATCTCCAGTTGTTGCAAGGCCGTGTGCCAATCACCCAGGCGCTCAGCATCCAGGGCCTGGCCGGCGGGCGCTTGCAGCAGCCAGACCCGAGTGGCGGTGGCGCTGCGGGCCAGTTCGGCAATCAGCGCAAGGCTGCCGCGATCCGGCGAGCGGCGTGGGTCGCAGGCGATGGCCAGGCGCGCGGGCGGGAAGCGGGTGAGTTGCTCCAGCAGCTTGTTGCGGGATTCACGGCTGTCGAGGATGCCGGCGTCCTTGACACTGGCCGGGAGCTTCGGCGGCCATGGGCGCTGGTCGTCCAGCTCGATGGCCACCAGCAGGGCGCCGTTGCTTTCCAGTTCACTGACGCCGCCGGTCACGTGGTGCAATTGTTCGGGCGCCGCATCATTGACCCCAAGCCGTTCGCTGCTGGGCATCAGCCGTTCACGCAGTTGGCTGTAGCCGGGCAGGTTAAGGTCGAGGCTCAAGGCGGCGCGCCCACGTTTCCAACGCCACAGGCACAGCAACGCAAGGATCAGCCGCGGCAGGATGCCGTACACCAGCAGCACGCCCACCAGCCAGGCGGCCCAGGCCTGGCGGGCGCTTTCGATATTCAGGGCGGCATCGCCGCTGGCGCGGATCATCTCGACAGTGGGCACATTGAAGCCGAGCAAGGCGGGCAGGGCGCCGAGGGTTTGGGTCACGGCGACAAAGGTGTCCGCCCGCAGGATGGTGGTTTCCCACACAAAACCGTAGCGCCGGGTGGCCAACAGCGTCAGCAGGATCACCAGGGCGCTGAGCAGGGCCAGCAGCCACAGGCTGTTGACCAGCACACCGACGGCCCAGCGATTGAGCTTGCGCCGTTGCAGCAACAGCAGCAGGGCGGGCGCCAGTTGCGCGGCCTTGGCGTCGCGGGCGAGTTTTTCGCTGAGCCATAACCACAGGCGGCCAAGACTGGCGCCGTGTTCACCGGCAAATAGCAGGCCCAGGGCCCAGCTCAACAACAGGATCAGGTTCAAACCCAGCAGGCTGCCCAGGGCCCAGAACACATTGACCGGCGCCAACCCGTTGCCCAGCGCGGCAAACGCCAGGCCGGCGCCGCTGATAGTGGCGACTGCCGCCAGCAGGATCAGCGCCAGGCGCGCGCCTTGCAGCCAGCGGGTCAGGGCGGCGGTCAGGCCATCGCGTTCGGCCAGCCACAGCGCGCGGTTTTGAATGCGTGTGGGCAAATCGCCGCCGGCGCTGCGGGCCAGGCGATTGGCTTCCTGGTCTTCCAGGGCGCCCGCGTGTTCCTCGCGCAGGCGCACGGTCTCGGTCAGCCAGAGTGTTTGCAGGGGGGTCAGAGCTGTCACGCGCGGTCCTGTTGAGCCAGTGAATCTGGAGCATAACCGCTGGAACGCCGGTTGGGGTATGCCGCGCGCGGCTCTGGTATTCTCGTCGCCATGAAAAAAACTCTCCCTTTAAGCCTGATCGCAGCCCTCGGTGAAAACCGTGTGATCGGCGTCGACAACAGCATGCCCTGGCATTTGCCGGGGGATTTCAAATATTTCAAGGCCACCACCTTGGGCAAGCCGATCATCATGGGGCGCAAGACCTGGGATTCCCTGGGGCGACCGTTGCCGGGCCGGTTGAACATTGTGGTCAGCCGTCAGACCGATCTGGCGCTGGAAGGTGCGGAAGTTTTTCCGTCACTGGACGCGGCCGTGGAGCGGGCTGAGGAATGGGCCAAGGCGCAGGGCGTGGATGAGCTGATGCTGATCGGCGGCGCGCAGTTGTATGCCCAGGGGCTGGAGCAGGCGGATCGCCTGTATTTGACGCGGGTGGCGTTGAGCCCGGACGGCGATGCGTGGTTTCCCGAGTTTGATTTGAACCAGTGGAAGCTGGTGTCGAATGTCGAGAATCCGGCTGAGGGTGAAAAGCCGGCGTACAACTTCGAAGTCTGGGAAAAAGCCTAAAAATTCTGTGGCGAGGGAGCAAGCTCCCTCGCCACAACGTTCAGCCGTTAAGCCTGCGCCAACTCCGCATGCTCATCCGCATTCAACAACTCTTTATCCGTCTGCTGCATGATCTGGCTGGTAATCGCCCCGGCCGTCATCGAACCGTTCACGTTCAGTGCCGTACGGCCCATGTCGATCAGCGGCTCAACCGAAATCAGCAGCGCCACCAGTGACACCGGCAAGCCCATCGCCGGCAGCACGATCAGCGCGGCAAACGTCGCACCGCCGCCCACGCCCGCCACACCGGCCGAACTCAAGGTCACAATCGCCACCAGTGTTGCGATCCACAGCGGGTCCAGCGGGTTGATACCCACGGTCGGCGCAACCATCACCGCCAGCATCGCCGGATAAAGGCCGGCACAACCGTTCTGGCCAATCGTCGCGCCAAACGAGGCGGCAAAGCCGGCGATGGACTGCGGAATCCCCAAGCGACGGGTCTGCGCTTCAATGCTCAGCGGGATGCTGGCGGCGCTGGAGCGGCTGGTGAAGGCAAACGTCAGCACCGGCCAGACCTTGCGGAAGAACCGCAGCGGGTTGATCCCGGCCAGCGACAGCAGCAGGCCATGCACCACAAACATCAGGCCCAGGGCCAGGTACGACACCACCACAAAACTGCCGAGCTTGATGATGTCTTGCAGGTTGGAGCTGGCGACCACTTTGGTCATCAGCGCCAATACGCCGTACGGGGTCAGCTTCATCACCAGGCGCACCAGGCGCATCACCCAGGCTTGCAGGGTGTCGATGGCGTTGAGGACTTTCTGGCCTTTTTCCACGTCATCCTTGAGCAGTTGCAGCGCGGCAACCCCGAGGAATGCGGCAAAGATCACCACACTGATGATCGACGTCGGCTTGGCCCGGGCCAGGTCGGCGAACGGGTTCTGCGGGATGAACGACAGCAGCAGTTGCGGGATATTCAGGTCGGCGACCTTGCCCGCGTAATCACTCTGGATCACTTGCAGGCGCGCCATTTCCTGGGTGCCGGCCACCAGGCCTTCGGCGGTGAGGCCGAACAGGTTGGTCAGGCCGATACCGATCAGCGCCGCGATTGCCGTGGTGAACAACAGCGTGCCGATGGTCAGGAAGCTGATCTTGCCCAGGGACGAGGCGTTATGCAGACGGGCCACGGCGCTGAGGATCGAGGCGAACACCAGTGGGATCACGATCATTTGCAGCAACTGCACGTAACCGTTGCCGACCAGGTCGAACCAGCCGATCGAGGCCTTGAGTACCGGGTTGCCGGCACCGTAGATCGCGTGCAGCACCACACCGAAGATCACGCCGAGTACCAACGCGAACAACACCTTCTTGGCGAGGCTCCAGTTGGTTCGGCGGGTTTGTGCCAGGCCCAGCAGCAAGGCCACGAACACCAGTAAGTTGAGAATCAGGGGCAGATTCATTGAAGCTCCGTTGAGAAGGCAGCCAATCGCAGGAGCCTGCGATTGCGAACCGGCAAGCCTAACAGCTTGAAATATATTGATTTAATAACGTTATCGCATGGTGACTGTCGTTTTTGGAATAAGCGGATGACGCGCAGGCGTATGGCATTGGCGCGATCACGACGAAAGCGGTCGCGCTCGGGCGATAACTGTCATACAGATTTGTTAGCGTCGATGTCTTTCACTCAGGGAGAAAACGCACATGAAGCTAGCGCCGAAACTGTTTGCCGCCGCGCTGTGCCTGGGCCTTGCGAGCCAGGCCTTTGCCGCCACCGAGTTGAAACATTGGCCCGCGGCTGCCGCGAAGCAACTGGACACGATGATTGTCGCCAATGCCAACAAGGGTAACTTCGCGGTGTTCGACATGGACAACACCAGTTATCGCTACGACCTTGAAGAGTCATTGCTGCCGTACCTGGAAAACAAGGGCCTGATTACCCGCGACACCATGGACCCTTCCCTGAAGCTGATCCCGTTCAAAGACACCGCCGACCACAAGGAAAGCCTCTTCAGCTACTACTACCGCCTCTGCGAAGTCGACGACATGGTCTGCTACCCGTGGGTCGCGCAGATTTTCTCCGGCTTCACCCTCAAGGAACTCAAGGGCTACGTCGACGAGATGATGGCGTCGGGCAAGCCGGTGCCGGTCACGTATTACGACGGTGACGTGGTCAAGAACATGGAAGTGCAGCCGCCGAAGGTCTTCACCGGCCAGGCTGAGCTGTTCAACAAGCTGATGGAAAACGGCATCGAGGTCTACGTGATGACCGCCGCGTCCGAGGAACTGGTGCGCATGGTCGCGGCCGATCCGAAGTACGGCTACAACGTCAAACCCGAGAATGTCATCGGCGTGAGCACCTTGCTCAAGGACCGCAAGACCGGCGAGCTGACCACCGCCCGCAAACAGATTGCCGCCGGCAAGTATGACGAGAAGGCCAACCTCGGCCTGGAGCTGACCCCGTACCTGTGGACCCCGGCCACCTGGATGGCCGGCAAGCACGCAGCGATCCTGACCTATATCGACGAGTGGAAAAAACCGGTGATCGTCGGTGGCGACACGCCGACCAGTGACGGCTACATGCTGTTCCATGACGTGGACGTGGCCAAGGGCGGCATCCACCTGTGGATCAACCGTAAAGACAAATACATGACCCAGCTCAACGGCATGATGGCCAAGCACGCTGCGGCCCAGGCCAAGGAAGGGTTGCCGGTGACGGCGGATAAAAACTGGGTGATCGTCAAGCCGGACGAGATTCAGTAAGTACGGCTGGACTCGGTCAAAAATGTGGGAGCGGGCTTGCTCGCGAAGGCGGTGGATCAGCTAGCTTATTCAGTAACTGGCACACCGCAATTCGCGAGCAAGCCCGCTCCCACAGTTGATCTTCTTTGTTTGGGGAATTATCTCCAGACAAAAAAATGCCCCGCACCTGGCGGGGCTTTTTTATGGGCGAGGTTTACAGCCCGTCGAGCATCGCCTTGTTACGCACAGCACCCTTGTCGGCACTGGTGGCCAGCAGGGCGTAAGCCTTCAAGGCGGTGGTGACTTTGCGCGGACGCTTCTCCACCGGCTTCCAGCCTTTCTTGTCCTGCTCGATGCGGCGTGCCGCCAGTTCTTCATCGCTGATCAACAGGTTGATCGAGCGGTTCGGAATGTCGATCAGCACCTTGTCACCATCCTGCACCAGGCCGATGGCGCCGCCCGCAGCAGCTTCCGGCGAAGCGTGGCCGATGGACAGGCCCGAGGTCCCGCCGGAGAAACGGCCGTCGGTCAGCAAGGCGCAGGCTTTGCCCAGGCCCTTGGATTTCAGGTACGACGTCGGGTACAGCATCTCTTGCATGCCCGGGCCGCCTTTCGGGCCTTCGTAACGGATGATGACGATGTCGCCTTCCTTCACTTCGTCAGCGAGGATGCCGCGTACCGAGCTGTCCTGGCTTTCGTAGATCTTGGCGCGGCCTTCGAACACGTGGATCGACTCGTCGACACCGGCGGTTTTCACGACGCAGCCATCCAGCGCGATGTTGCCGTACAGCACGGCCAGGCCGCCCTCTTTCGAATAGGCATGCTCGACACTGCGGATGCAGCCGTTTTCACGGTCGTCGTCGAGGGTTTCCCAGCGGGTCGACTGGCTGAACGCGGTCTGCGTCGGGATGCCGGCCGGGCCGGCCTTGAAGAAGTGATGCACGGCTTCGTCAGTGGTTTGGGTGATGTCCCACTTGGCGATGCCTTCGGCCAGGGATTTGCTGTGCACGGTCGGCAGGTCGGTGTGCAACAGGCCGCCACGGGCCAGGGAGCCGAGGATCGAGAAGATCCCGCCGGCGCGGTGCACGTCTTCCATGTGGTACTTCTGGATGTTCGGCGCGACTTTGCACAGTTGCGGCACGTGGCGGGACAGGCGGTCGATGTCCCGCAGGTCGAAGTCGATCTCGGCTTCTTGCGCGGCGGCCAGCAAGTGCAGGATGGTGTTGGTGGAACCGCCCATGGCGATGTCCAGGGTCATGGCGTTTTCGAACGCCTTGAAGTTGGCGATGTTGCGCGGCAACACCGACTCATCGTTCTCGGTGTAGTAACGCTTGCACAGCTCGACAATGGTGCGGCCGGCCTGCAGGAACAGTTGCTCGCGGTCGCTGTGGGTGGCCAGTGTCGAGCCGTTGCCCGGCAAGGCCAGGCCCAGGGCTTCCACCAGGCAGTTCATCGAGTTGGCGGTGAACATGCCGGAGCACGAACCGCAGGTAGGGCAGGCGCTGCGCTCGTATTCCGCGACCTTCTCGTCAGAAGCGCTGGAATCGGCGGCGATGACCATGGCGTCCACCAGGTCGAGGCCGTGGGAGGCGAGCTTGGTCTTGCCGGCTTCCATCGGGCCGCCGGAGACGAAGATCACCGGGATGTTCAGGCGCAGGGCGGCCATCAGCATGCCGGGGGTGATCTTGTCGCAGTTGGAGATGCACACGATGGCGTCGGCGCAGTGGGCGTTGACCATGTATTCCACGGAGTCGGCGATGATCTCGCGGCTCGGCAGGGAATACAGCATGCCGTCATGGCCCATGGCGATGCCGTCATCCACGGCGATGGTGTTGAATTCTTTCGCTACACCGCCGGCGCGTTCGATCTCGCGGGCGACCAGTTGGCCCAGGTCCTTGAGGTGGACGTGGCCGGGTACGAACTGGGTGAACGAGTTGGCAATCGCGATGATCGGCTTCTTGAAGTCGTCATCTTTCATCCCCGTGGCGCGCCACAGTGCGCGGGCGCCGGCCATGTTGCGGCCGTGGGTGGATGTTTTCGAGCGGTAATCAGGCATTGGAGCACTCCGGGCGGCTAATCAAGTACTAAAGGGGAGTGAGCTTCTAATTGACGACTGGAACACCCGATAAATGGCCGTGTGTCCGGAAGTTGCCACTCGCGTCGCGGGATCGCCGCTTGCTTGGGCCTCGAGCTCATAAACCCGCCGGGGGATGACTGGCGATGAATAGGTCCGATTCTACACCGCTGGCGGCCGGAGGGAATGGCCGTCTACCTGTAGGAGCGAGCTTGCTCGCGAAAAACGTCAACGGTAACGCAGCGCTATCAGGTGGTCCGTGTCGTCTGTTGGTTTTTCGCGAGCAAGCTCGCTCCTACAGGGTTGCGTATTTCACAGCCACATGGCGTCCCAGAGCGGATAGTCGCCGATACGCTCAACCAGCCCTGCTCTTAATGGATTGGCGACGATGTATCGAGCTGTTGCTTTCAGGTCATCTTCCCGGCGTAGCGCCCGATCAAAGTAGCCCTTTTGCCAAAGTGTCCCGTGGCAACTCCTCGCTTTGTTAATGGCGTGGGCACTTCGCGACTTGGTAATCCGCATCAGTCTCGGCAAATCGCCGTTGTGCAATTCCACCAGCCAATGGAAATGGTCCGGCATCACGACCCAGGCCAGTGAGGTCGCCTCGCCGTCGTCCTGAGCCTTTCTGAACTCGCGAACAAGCAGGCGACCAATGCGCCAGTCCTGGAAGACCAGCTGTCGTTGATGGGTGACGGCGGTGAGCAGGTAAATGCGGCCGGATTCCGAATAGCGGCCTTTACGCAGCCGATGGGCGTTTTGCTGGGTGGACATTCCTTCGTCCTCTTCGTGTGGGTAGAAGAGAGACGGTAGGAGGCAACAGTGTCTATTGGCGTTTAAACACTGGTTCTGAATATGTCATGCCTTCTGTAGGAGCGAGCTTGCTCGCGAAGAACGTCAACGATAACGCAGCGCTATCAGGTGGCCCGTGTCGCCTATATGTTTTTCGCGAGCAAGCTCGCTCCTACAGTGGGAGTGGGAGAGCGTTAGCGTCCGACTCTGATGTTCGTCACTACGCCCCAAACGCTGAGCACGATGAAGCTGATGGCGATGGTCATCAGCAAGTTGTCTCCGGCTTGGGCGAGGGCGGCGCTGCTGACGGCGGCGGTGATGAACATGATGCTGTTGCCGGCCGACGCGGCGGTGCCGGCGCTGCTGGAGAACAGCAACATGGCCGCGGAAATCGCGGCGGGGCGAACCAGGGTCACGGCCAGGGCGCTGATCAGCATCGGGATCAGCAGGGTGATGGTGGTCATGGCCTCATAGCTGATCACCAGCGTCAGCAATACGCCTGCGATCCCCAGCAGGCCCAGCCCGAGGTTGATTTGTCGCGTGAGGGAGATATGTTTCTGCAGTGCAGTTGCTGCAACGCCGCCCAGCAGGTAGGCAACGCCATACACCATCAGCACTACCGCGTACTGGTATTCGGACAGCTTCAACTCATCCATGAAAATCAGCGGTGTCACGCTGATCAAGGCGAAGTAACACGCGAATACCAACGCGGCGATCCACCAGTAACGGATGAAGTCCCGGTTGCTTGCGATGGATTTCAGCGTGGCGATGATCGAAACAGGGGCTCTTTCAGGGCTGGCCGCCTTGGACGGCAATATCAGCCAGGCATGGATAAACATGCCTAGCGCCATCACCGCAAATCCATAAAAGCTGCCCTGCCAATCAAATGTGGTTTGCAGCCAGGAGCCGAGCAGCGGCGACAGCGCAACGAACGATCCGCTCAGGGTCATGTAGTAGATGCGGATGCGGGCGCGATCCTGCTCTTCGAAAAGGTCTTCAACCAGCGCATGGCCGAGCACAAAAAAGCCACAGCCGATGGCCTGGACGGCGCGAAACAGCAGGAAACTCGGGTAATTCGCCGCCAGTGCGCAGCCGATCGAGCCTAGGGTGGAAACCACGATGCACCCCAGCAGCACTTCCTTGCGCCCGAATTTATCTGAAAGCGGGCCGGCGATCAGTTGGGAAATCGCAAAAACCAGAGTGAACAGGCTGATGGATAAGGCGACCTCAGCAGTTGAGGTATCGAACTTCGCGGCCAGGGCTGGAAAGGAGGGCAGCAGGATATTGATCGGGAAGAAGCTGATCAGCGAGATGCAGGTGATGAGGATGAAGCGCGAGCGTTGTTGGCGTTTTACGTCGCCATGGGGTGGCGAATAAGAGGACTCAGACATTGTTTTTATTTTCCGGAGTAAAACCAGAAACCGATACTAGTCTGCGAAACGGGGAATTCAATCAAAAGTGTTGTGGGAGGCCAAGCCCATGATGGTGTGTGTTGCCGTTGTAGGAGCGAGCTTGCTCGCGAAGAACGTCAACGATAACGCAGCGCTATCAGGTAGCCCGTGTTGTCTATTCGTCTTTCGCGAGCAAGCTCGCTCCTACAGTTGATCCGGTTCCAATTGGGCGTTAGCTGTTCGGCAACAACCGGCAAGTAATGCTCTTGATATACCGGGTCTCGGCAATCGCCGGGTGCACCGGGTGGTCCGGGCCCTGGCCGCCGCGTTCCAGCATCTGGATATTGCGATCCAGGTGACGGGCGCTGGTCAGCAGGATGTTTTGCAGGTCGTCTTCCGGCAAGTGCATCGAGCACGAAGCGCTGACCAGGATGCCGTCCTTGCTGAGCAGGCGCATGGCTTGCTCGTTCAGGCGGCGGTAGGCGCCTTCGCCGTTCTTCATGTCTTTCTTGCGCTTGATGAAGGCAGGCGGGTCGGCCACGATCACGTCGAAACGCTCTTCGCTGGCTTTCAGCTCTTTGAGGGCTTCGAACACGTCGCCTTCGATGCAGGTCATTTTCTCGGCAACGCCGTTCAGTGCCGCGTTGCGCTCCACGCCGTCGAGGGCGAAGGCGGAGGCGTCGACGCAGAACACTTCACTGGCACCGAAGGCGGCCGCTTGCACGCCCCAGCCGCCGATGTAGCTGTACAGGTCGAGTACGCGTTTGCCTTTGGCATACGGAGCCAGGCGAGCGCGGTTCATGCGGTGGTCGTAGAACCAGCCGGTCTTCTGGCCCTGGATCACCGGCGCTTCGAACTTCACGCCGTTTTCTTCCAGCGCCACCCACTCCGGCACCAGGCCGAACACGGTTTCGACGTAGCGGTTGAGGCCTTCGGCATCACGCGCGGCGGAGTCGTTCTTGAACAGGATGCCGCTTGGCTTGAGCACTTGGGTCAGTGCGGCAATCACGTCTTCCTTGTGGGCTTCCATGGTCGCCGAAGCGATCTGCACCACCAGGATGTCGCCGAAACGGTCGACCACCAGGCCTGGCAACAAGTCGGAATCGCCGTACACCAGGCGGTAGAACGGCTTGTCGAACAGGCGGTCACGCAGGGACAGGGCGACGTTGATGCGGTGTACCAGCAGCGACTTGTCCAGCGGCAACTTGATGTCGCGGGACAGCAGGCGGGCGCAGATCAGGTTGTTCGGGCTCATGGCCACGATGCCGAGGGGCTTGCCGCCGGCTGCTTCCAGGATCGCCTGGTCGCCTGCCTGGAAGCCGTGAAGAGGTGTGGCGGCCACATCGATTTCGTTGCTGTAGACCCACAGGTGGCCGTTGCGCAAACGACGATCGGCGTTGGCTTTGAGACGCAGGCTTGGCAGGGACATGACGTCGCTCCGGAAAAAAGAGCGGGAGTATACCGTGTTGTGCAGTACTTGGCGGCGCCGCCGGACATGTGGAAGCGGTTCAGTTCGGGTTTTTGAGGTGTCAGCCTGGTTGCCATAAAGGTTAGAATCGCCGCCTAGTCCAGAGTGTGCCCCCTATGTCCCAAGAGCTATCCGCCGAACAGATCCAACAGAGCCTCCAAGGCATCAGTGTGCCGCCTCAACCGCAAATCATGGTGGATTTGCAGATGGAGCAGTACATGCCCGATCCGGACCTGGAAGTGATCGCCCGGTTGATCGCCCAGGACCCGGGCCTCTCCGGCTCGCTGCTGAAGATCGTCAATTCGCCGTATTACGGTCTGAGCAACAAGATCGTCTCGATACAGCGCGCGGTGAACCTGCTGGGCAGCCGCTCCATCGTCAACCTGATCAACGCGCAGTCGATCAAGGGCGAGATGAGCGACGACACCATCGTCACCCTCAACCGTTTCTGGGACACCGCCCAGGACGTGGCCATGACCTGCCTGGCCCTGGCCAAGCGCACCGGCAGCCAGGCGGTCGATGAAGCCTACGCATTGGGGCTGTTCCACGATTGTGGCGTGCCGTTGATGCTCAAGCGTTTCCCGAACTACATGAGTGTGCTGGAAGAGGCCTATGCCAACGCCGGCCCGGAGTGCCGTGTGGTCGACACCGAGAACCAGGCGTTCAACACCAACCATGCCGTGGTGGGTTACTACACCGCCAAATCCTGGCGCCTGCCGGAACATGTGACCGATGCCATCGCCAATCACCACAATGCCCTGGCGATTTTCAGCGACGAGTCCAACCACAAGCCGCAGCTGAAAAACCTGCTGGCGATCCTGAAAATGGCCGAGCACATTTGTGCGTCGTACCGCGTGCTGGGCAACCAGGTGGATGACCATGAGTGGAACGCCATCGGCCCGCTGGTGCTGGACCATATCGGCCTGTCGGACTACGACTTCGAGAGTTTGAAGTTGTCGATCCGCGAGCTGGGCGCGCACTAACCCTTTTTCCAAGAGGTACACATGCCCGAGTTACCGGAAGTCGAAACCACCCGGCGCGGAATTGCGCCGCACTTGGAAGGCCAGCGGGTCAGCCGTGTGGTGGTGCGTGAGCGGCGCCTGCGCTGGCCGATCCCGGAAGACCTGGATGTGCGGCTGTCCGGGCAACGCATCGTGCTGGTGGAGCGGCGGGCCAAGTATTTGTTGATCAATGCCGAGGTCGGCACGCTGATCAGCCACTTGGGCATGTCGGGCAATTTGCGCCTGGTGGAAGCCGGCAGCCCGGCGGCCAAGCATGAGCATGTGGATATAGAACTGGAGTCGGGCCTGGCCCTGCGCTACACCGACCCGCGACGCTTTGGCGCGATGCTCTGGAGCCTCGACCCGCTGAACCACGAGCTGCTGATCCACCTGGGGCCGGAGCCGTTGACCGACCTGTTCGACGGCGAGCGGCTATTCCAGCTGTCCCGTGGACGCTCGATGGCGGTGAAGCCGTTCATCATGGACAACGCGGTGGTGGTGGGGGTGGGCAATATCTACGCGACGGAGGCGCTGTTTGCCGCCGGGATTGATCCGCGCCGGGAAGCCAAGGGCATTTCCCGTGGGCGTTACCTGAAGCTGGCGATCGAGATCAAGCGCATCCTGGCGGCGGCCATCGAGCGCGGCGGCACCACGTTGCGTGACTTTATCGGCGGCGACGGGCAGCCGGGGTATTTCCAGCAGGAATTGTTCGTCTATGGCCGTGGTGGCGAGGCGTGCAAGGTCTGTGGGACCGAATTGCGCAACGTGATGCTGGGGCAGCGGGCGAGTGTGTTTTGCCCGAAGTGTCAGAGCTGACAATTTGTGGTGCTGCTGATGGCCTCTTCGCGAGCAAGCCCGCTCCCACATTCGACTGCATTCCAAAGGTGGAACTCGGTCGAATGTGGGAGCGGGCTTGCTCGCGAAGGGGCTTAATGAAGCGCCAAGGGACTTAGGCCTTCCCGGTAATCAACCGGTACTTCTCCATCAGTTGCTCTTCCGTTTCCGGATGAGCCTCGTCCAGCGGAATGCAATCCACCGGGCAAACCTGCTGGCACTGGGGTTCGTCGTAGTGGCCGACACACTGGGTGCACAGGTTGGGGTCGATCACATAGATCTCTTCACCCTGGGAAATGGCAGCGTTCGGGCACTCGGGTTCGCAGACGTCGCAGTTGATGCAATCGTCGGTGATGATCAGGGACATGGAAACTCCTGCCAGGGCTGTCAGCCAAGGCATCTGAAAACTAATGCGCGCAATTGTGCCGCATTGGCGCCCGCAGTGCGAGTCACAGCGATGGACAGTAGGAGCCGGCTTGCCGGCGATGGCGATGGGTCAGTTGCACCGTGGCGCCTGGATCGCTGGCAAGCCAGCTCCTACTGTCCGGGATTATTTCTTGAATCGCAGGGTGAGAGCATCCGCCACAGCCGGGTGCACGAACTTGGTGATATCCCCGCCCAACGCCGCGATTTCCCGGACCAACGTCGAGGAAATGAACGAATAACGTTCCGAAGGCGTAAGAAACAGGCTTTCCACGTCCGGCGCCAGTTGGCGGTTCATGTTGGCCAGCTGGAATTCGTATTCGAAGTCCGACACCGCCCGCAGGCCGCGCAGGAACACATTGGCGTTCTGTTCCTTGGCGAAGTGCGCCAGCAGCGTCGAGAAGCCGACCACTTCAACGTTGGGCAGATGCTTGGTGACCTCACGGGCCAGCTCCACGCGCTGTTCCAGGGGAAACAGCGGGTTTTTCTTGGGGCTGGCAGCGACCGCGATAATCACATGGTCGAACAAGCGCGAGGCGCGTTCGACCAGATCGCCATGGCCCTTGGTGATTGGGTCGAAGGTACCTGGGTACAACACTCGGTTCATCGCGTCGTCCTGGCGGAGTCCGTTGGGGAACCGGATGGTATCGCAGCCATCCCGGTCGGCCAAGTCAACTTATTCAGAAGAAAGCACTATAGACACCGCGAATACCCGGTTTTTTCAGGCCGTTTTCAGACGTTCGGCCAATGCTGTCGCCAGTTGCGCCGTCAATCCATACACCGATAACTGCGGGTTAGCGCCAATGCTGGTGGGGAATAGCGAGCCATCGTGGATCGACAAGTTGCGCAGTTGATGATGGCGCCCAAGGCTGTCGGCCACGGCGTTTTTCGGTTCTTCCCCCATCGCGCAACCGCCCATTACATGAGCGCTGCCGAGCCGGGTTCGGTGCAATTCGAGGTTCAACCCGTCGATCATGCTGCGGGCTTCAGCCAAGGTGTTCACGTAGCGCGCATCGCCGTGCAGCGGCATCACCGACTTGGCGCCGCCGGCAAACTGAATCTCCGCCATGCTGTGGAATGCCCGGCGCAGGCCGTCCCAGGCGTAGGGCGAAACCTGATAATCGAGCACCGGTGTGCCATCGCCGCGTAATTCGACTGTGCCACCCGGGCTGTCGGGGTGGAAGCCGTCCCGCAGCAGCGCAAGCATGGCGTGGGTTTTCGGCAGTTGACCCATGTCCAGCGCGTTCTGCGTGCCGTAGCCGCCGAGCAAGGTGCTGGCCAGGCCCGGATGCAGTGGCGGTACTTCGAGCTTGTAGGACATTTTGCCGGTAGTGCCGTCCTGCCATTGGAAGTGATCGGAATAAATCGACTGCGGCGCGCCGTAGAACGGGTTGATCACCTCGTCGAACAACCCGGCGGAAAAATTCACCAGGTGTAAAAAGGTTCGCTTGCCCAGGCGCGAGTGGGGATCGGGCGCGTCCGAGCGCAGCAGCAGCGCCGGGCTGTTGATGCCGCCGCCGGCCAGTACGTAATGCTTGGCTTTGACTGTGATCTTGCGGCCGGTGGGTGCCACGCAATACTGATCCATGGCCACGCATTCGAGGCTGGTGATGGTGTCGCCGCTGAACTTCAGGCGTTCGGCACGGGCCAGGTACAGCAGCTCGCCGCCTTTCTCCAGGGTGGACGGAATGGTGGTCACCAGCATTGATTGCTTGGCGTTGACCGGGCAACCCATGCCGCAATACCCCAGGTTGAAACAGCCGCGCACATTGCGCGGGATCACGTGCCAGCTGTAGCCAAGCTTTTCGCAGCCCTTGCGGATCACGTCATTGTTGGCATTCGGTGGCATCGCCCAAGGCGCGATGCCCAGGCGTTGTTCCATTTTTTCGAACCAGGGCGCCATTTCGGCGCTGCTGTGGCCCTTGACCGCGTACTCGCTGGCCCAGTGGGCGAGGGTCGGGTCCGGGGTGCGGAAGCTGGAGGTCCAGTTGATCAGCGTGGTGCCGCCGACCGCGCGGCCCTGCAGGATGGTGATAGCGCCGTCCTTGCTCATGCGCCCGATGCCTTCCTGGTAGAGGCTGGCGTAGGCCTCGTCTTCCAGCAGCTTGAAGTCGTTGCTGGTCTTCAGCGGGCCTTCTTCGATCAGCAGCACCTTGTAGCCGGCGGCGCTGAGGATTTCGGCGGTGGTGCCGCCGCCGGCGCCGCTGCCGATGATTGCGACGTCGGCTTCCAGGGTCAGGTCCTGGTCGAGGGCGGCGCCATTGTGGGTCTTCCAGCCGCGGGCCATGCCATCGCGGAACAGATCAGGTACGGGCATCAGGGTCGTCTCTTGTTTTTATCGGGATGCGAATCAGATTTTCGGTGGGCCGGGGTAGCCGCAATGCGCCCAGGACTCGGGGCGGAAATACCAGGCCATGATCACCAGCTTGAGCAACGAGCCCTGGCCCATGCGCAGCAGGTTCAGGTAGCTGTTTTCCCAACGGTGCAGGAAGTTGCGGATCTGTTCGCCGCTGGCGTTTTCCCAACTGCCCCACACGCCGGTCAGGGGCCCACGGGTGATGGCCATGCCCAAGACGTCGAACAGTTGCTGGGTCAGCTTGAACATCTCGGGCGACAGGTGTTGCAGGCTGAAGTCGAGCTTTTTCAGGGTGTCGTCGATGCCGGCCACCACTATCTCGGCGCTGGCCACGCCCTCCAGCAGCACCGGAATCACTGCCCGCAAAAACGGCAGGTCACTGCTGCGCAACATCGCAAAGCCGCTGGCCGGGGTGCTGCTGGAGCAGCCGCTGAGGCTGGCGCCCAGCCCGGCGGTGGCCAGGAAGGCGCTGGTGCACAGGCCGAGTTTCAAGACGCCGCGCCGTGACAGCGCGGGTGATTCAGTCAGGCTAGGGTTCATTCTTATTGTTATCCCGGTGATGGGTTTGTTAGCGGACGAACAGCTTCTGGATCAACTTCTGGATGGATTTGCCGTAGGGCGGGTAAATCAGCTTGGCCGCGTTCAGGCGTTGCTTGATCAGCACGCCCTTGGCCTTGCTGAACGTCAGGAAACCTTCATGGCCGTGGTAATGGCCCATGCCCGACGGGCCGATGCCGCCGAAGGGCATGTCGTCCTGGGCTACGTGCAGCAACGTGTCGTTCAGGCACACGCCGCCGGAATGGGTTTCGTGCAGTACGCGGTTCTGTTCCGCCTTGTTGTAGCCGAAGTAATACAGCGCCAGTGGGCGAGGGCGCTGATTGATGTAGGCGAAAGCCTGGTCGAGGCCGCGATACGGCACGATCGGCAGCACCGGGCCGAAGATTTCGTCCTGCATCACGGTCATCTCGTCGCTGACATTCAGCAGCAGGCTGTGGGCCATGCGTCGGTCCTGGCCCTGGTCGTACAGCGGGACCAGGGTGGCACCCTTGTCAGTGGCGTCTTTCACGTAGCCGTTGAGCCGGGCCAACTGTCGTTCGTTGATGATGGCGGTGTAGTCCGGGTTGTCGGCCAGGGTCGGATAGAACCCGCGAACCGCCTTGCTGTAGGCCTCGACGAAGCCGTCTACACGGTCTTCCGGCACCAGCACGTAGTCCGGCGCCACGCAGGTTTGCCCGGCATTCAGCGCCTTGCCGAAGGCGATGCGTTCGGCGGCGTCCTTGAGCGGCACGTCGGCGGAAACAATCGCCGGTGATTTGCCGCCCAGTTCCAGGGTGACCGGCGTCAGGTGTTCGGCCGCCGCGCGCATCACGTGCTTGCCGATGCTGGTGGCGCCGGTGAACAGCAGGTGGTCGAAGCGCAGCTTGGAAAACGCCATGCCCACTTCAGCCTCGCCGAGCACCACGCACACCAGGTCCTCGGGGAAGATCTTCGCCAGCAGCGCCTTGAGCAACTGGCCGGTGGCGGGGGTGGATTCGCTGAGCTTGAGCATCACCCGGTTGCCGGCCGCCAATGCACCCACCAGCGGGCCGATGGCCAGGTACAGCGGGTAGTTCCAGGGCACGATCACCCCGACCACACCCAGCGGTTGATAGATGACCTTGGCGGACGCGGGCTGGAAGGCAATGCCTACAGCGCGGCGGGAAGGTTTCATCCAACCCTTGAGGTGTTTGCTGGCGTAGTGAATGCCATGCAGGCTGGGCATCAGTTCGGCGAACAGGGTTTCGTCGGCGCTGCGGTGGCTGAAATCACTGCTGATGGCGTTGATCAGCGCCTGGCGTTCGTCACTCAGCAGCTCGCGCAAGGCCTTGAGCCATTGCTGGCGCTGGGTGGCCGGCGGCATCGGGTTGGCGGCGTAGGCTTGGCGCTGGGCGTCGAACAGTTCCTGGAGCTGGTCCAGCGCCTGGGAATCTTGCAGGTAGGCAACGTTGGCAGACATGGCGAAGTTCCCGATTGTTATTGGAATGCTTCAGTTTTTAGAGTCATTGCTCTAAATTGTCAAATAACATTGCACAACGTGCCGATTTATCCGGACAAGGATAGTCCGTAAGATGCCGCCATCACGGGTCTAGAAGTTGATTTCCCATGGCACCACGAGTAAAGACCAGCGAGCGCATTGTGCAAACCAGCCTGGAGCTGTTTAACCAGCAGGGCGAGCGCAGTGTCAGCACCAACCATATCGCCGCCCATATGGAAATTTCCCCGGGCAACCTGTACTACCACTTCCCCAACAAGCAGGCGATTATCGCGGTGCTGTTTCGTGAGTACGAAGCGTTGGTGGACAGTTTCCTGCGCCCGCCCCAGGGCCGTGCGGTGACCGTGGAAGACAAGCGCTTCTACCTGCAGGCGGTGCTGGCCGGCATGTGGCGCTACCGCTTCCTGCACCGCGACCTCGAACACCTGCTGGAAAGCGACCCGGAGCTGGCCACCGGCTACCGGCGGTTCTCCCAGCGTTGCCTGATCCAGGGCGCAGCCATCTACCAGGGTTTTGTCGATGCCGGCATCCTGAACATGGACCCGGTACAAACCGAAGCCCTGACCCTCAACGCCTGGATCATCCTCACCTCGTGGGTGCGCTTCCTGTGCACCACCAATGAAAAGTCCACGCACCTGAGCGCCGAGGCGATCAAGCGCGGGGTGTATCAGGTGCTGGTGCTGGAAGCCGGGTTTATCACCCCCAAGGCCAAGGACGCGGTGGATGCACTGTTCAAAGAGTTTTACGTGCCGTTGAATCAGGCGCTGGAAGAAGTGAAGTAGGATGTTTCCCGAACGCTAACCTAGCCACAGGAGTCAGTCATGCCGCTTGCCCAACTGATCAGCCCCCAGCAACTGGCCGAGCGCCAGAAGTCCGGCGGGCTGGTAATCCTCGATTGCCGCTTTGCCCTGGAAGACCCGGACTACGGCCTGTGCAGCTACGCCGAAGGGCATATCGAAGGGGCGCAGTATGCCGACCTGGAGCGCCACCTCAGCGGGCCGATAATCAAGGGCGTGACCGGTCGCCATCCGTTGCCGGCGCCGGATGCGTTTATCCGGCAACTGCGGGCATGGGGCGTTAACGCCGACAGCGATATCGTTTTGTATGACGACGGCCCCGGTGCCTATGCCGCCCGTGCCTGGTGGCTGCTGGCCTGGCTGGGCAAGCGCGACGGTGTGTTCATCCTCGATGGCGGCCTGAAAGCCTGGCACGCGGCGGGCTTCCCGTTGAGCCTGGATGCGCCGGTGATCGAGCCCGGCACCTTCAGCGGCACGCCGGACAACCACTTGCAACTGGACGCCGAACACCTGCAGAAACGCCTTGGCCAGCCCGGTCTGACCCTGATCGACGCCCGCGCCCAGCCGCGTTTTCGTGGTGAAGTGGAGCCGATCGACCCGGTTGCCGGGCATATCCCCGGCGCGCAATGTGCCGCATTCAATGAAAACCTGGGCAGCGACGGCCGTTTCCTGCCGGCGGACCAGCTCAAGCAACGCTTCGCCGCCAAGCTGCAAGACCGCTCGCCGGATGACCTGGTGGCCTACTGCGGCTCCGGCGTGACTGCCTGCCACAACCTGTTTGCGCTGTGCCTGGCGGGTTACCCGTTGGGCAAGTTGTACGCGGGGTCGTGGAGCGAGTGGATCACTGATCCAAAGCGGGAAGTTGCAACAGGCGACTGAGGTCTGCCTGACCCGGTCTGATCCAAAGTGTGGGAGCCCCCACATTTTTATCGGCGTTGTGTCAGTAGCCACTCCGGGATTCGCCGTTCCAGGTAGTAAGTTGGCTGCTTCAATGAGCCGTCCACAAACCCGACATGCCCGCCCTTGGCCAGCAGTTCGAACTCGGTGCAATCCGACAGTTCGCTGGCCTCGGGCAGGCTGTGGGCGAACACGAACGGGTCGTCCGCGGCCTGGATGATCAGGGTTGGTGTGCGAATGCCCCCGAGGTAATAGCGGCTGGAGGCGCGGCGGTAGTAGTCCTCGGCACTGAGGAACCCGTGCAGCGGCGCGGTGACGCGGCCGTCAAAGTCCCAGAACGTGCGCATCTTCTCCAGCGAGCCCAGGTCGGCGAGGGTTTTCAGGCCTGCCTCGCGGCCATCCTTGAGAAACCGGCTTTGTTTGACGCGGATATAGGCCAGCATTTCGCGCATGAAATGCTTCTGATAAACCCGAGAAAAGCCCAGGCCAATGCGATCGGCGCACTGATCCAGGCGAAACGGTACCGACACGGCGGCCGCACCTTGCAGCCCGGAGGCTTCGCCGGTTTCGCCCAAGTACTTGAGCAGCACATTGCCGCCCAGTGAATACCCCACCGCATACAGCGGCGCCAACGGGCGCTTGGCCCGCAGGTGAACGATGGTTTCGGCCAGGTCTTCACTGGCGCCGGAATGGTAGCTGCGGGCAAGCAGGTTGGGTTCGCCGGAACAGCCACGCCAGTTCAGTGCCACGCTGGCCCAGCCTTGAGCCGCCAGGGCTTTTTGCAGGCCGGCTACATAGGGCGAGTTAGACGAGCCGGTCAGGCCATGCAGGACCAGCACCAACGGGGTGGTTGCCTCATGGGGCCCGTGCCAGTCGAGGTCGAGAAAGTCGCCGTCTGCCAGCCACAGCCGTTCGCGCTGGCGTTCGATGTGGGTGGTTTTGCGCCACAGCGGTCCCCACAGCGTTTGAAGGTGCGGGTTGCCGAGGCCGAAGGCGGGGGAGAAGCGGTCGAGGGGCGGAGTCATGAAATTCTCGGTGCCGAATGGGCTTGCTCCAATCATTGTAGGAGCGAGCTTGCTCGCGAAAAACTCAAGATCACCGCGTTCCCCTGGTTTCCCGCGTCATCGTTAACGATCTTCGCGAGCAAGCTCGCTCCTACACGGTGCGTTGCCACAACGCGTAATACACCCGCCCGGATTTCTGCTCGCGGTGCAGGCGCCAGGTGCCCGGCAGACCGAGTGTGGACGGTGCGGTTTCGCTTTCAGTGTAGATCCAGGCATCCGGTGCCAACCACTGGCGCTCTTCCAGCAACGCGCAAACGGTCGGCAGCAGGTTCTGATTAAACGGCGGATCGAGGAACACCACGTCAAACTCGCGGGCTTCCTGGGTTTCCAGGTAGCGCAGCGCATCAGCCGTCTGCACTTGCCCCGTGGTGCAACGCAGGGTGCCCAGGTGTTCCTTGAGGCTGGCAACCGCCACGTTGCTGGCATCCAGCGCCTGGCCCAAGGCAGCGCCACGGGACAGGCTTTCAAGGAACAACGCGCCGCTGCCCGCGAACGGGTCCAGCACCTTGGCCCCGGCGATATACGGCGCGAGCCAGTTGAACAGGGTTTCACGCACGCGGTCTGGCGTCGGGCGCAGGCCCACGACATCGGGGAAGCTCAGCTTACGGCTGCCCCACTCTCCGCCGATGATGCGCAGTTGGCCCACACCGTTGTGAACGTTGTGGACAGGTTTTTTGGGACGGGATGGACGGGCCATTAATGCTCCGGAACCCCGAGCGGTTGCTCGGCGGGTTTATCAGTGGGGGGCGGTAGTGGCTTTTGCGCAATCGTCGGGCCGGCGGTCACGATGACCATCTTGTCGGCACTCAAATGTTTGTTCAAAGCAGCTTTGACCTGGTCAACGGTCAGCGCCTGGGATTGTTTCATGAAATCTTCCAGGTAGCTCAGCGGCAGGTTGTAGAAACCCATGGCGCCCAGCTGCCCGACGATATCGGCGTTGCTCGCGGTGGACAGCGGGAAGCTGCCGGCCAGTTCGCGCTTGGCGTCATCGAGTTCTTTCTGTGTCGGGCCGGTCTTGAGGTAGTCGGCGAGTACGTCCTGCACCAATCGCAGCGTGCCGGCGCTCATTTCGGCGCGGGTTTGCAGGTTGATCATGAACGGGCCGCGTACCTGCATCGGCGAGAAGCCGGAGTATACGCCGTAGGTCAGGCCGCGTTTCTCGCGCACTTCGCTCATCAAACGGGTGCCGAAGCCACCGCCGCCGAGAATCTGGTTACCCAGGGACAGCGCGGCGTAATCCGGGTCGGCACGGTCGATACCCAGTTGCGCCAGCAGCAGGGTTGTCTGCTTGGACGGGAACTCGATGTGGGTGGTGCCAGCCTTGGGCTCGACCGGTTGGGCGATTTTCGCCAGCGCCGGGCCTTTTGGCAGGGACGCGGAAACCTTGGCGGTCATGGCTTCGGCTTCGGCACGGGTCAGATCGCCGACTACGGAAATCACTGCGTTGCCGGCGGCGTAGGCCTTGGCGTGGAAGTCCTTCAATTGCGCGAGAGTCACCTTCGGCACGCTCTCGGCGTTGCCTTCGCTCGGATGGGCGTAAGGGTGGTCGCCATAGAGCTGCTTGAACAGCTCGATGCTCGCCAGTTTGCCGGGGTTCTGTTTCTGGTACTCGAAGCCCGCCAGCAACTGGTTCTTGATGCGCGCCAGAGAGTCTGCCGGGAAGGTCGGCTTGCCGATCACGTCGTCAAACAGTGACAGGGCGGCGTCACGCTTGTCGCTGGCGCTCAGGCTGCGCAGGGAAACCAGCGCCATGTCGCGGTAGGCGCCATTGCTGAAATCGGCACCCAGGCCGTCGAAACCGGCGGCAATCTGGCTGACGTCCTTGCCCGGCACGCCTTCGTTGAGCATTGCGTTGGTCAACAGCGCCAGGCCTGGCGTTGCGCCGTCCTGGCTGCTGCCGGCGGCGAACAGGATGCGCATGTCGAACATCGGCAGTTCATGGGCTTCGACGAACAGCACCTTGGCGCCTTCGGCGGTGGTCCAGGTTTGCACGTCGAGCTTGCGGTTGGTCGGCGCCTTGTCGTCCAGCTCGGCCAGGGATTGCAGCTTGTTGGCGGACTTGGCCTGCTCCAGCGCCTGGCTGGCGACGGATTCGCTGGGGCGCAGCAAGTACAGCGCGCAGGCCGCAGCCAAAGTCACCACGATCAGGCCGGGCAGCACCAGGCGGTTGTTTTTACGTTCACTCATGAGCGGTCTCCTCAGGCAAGACATGGGCGACGCTGAGACGTTCGCGGGTGAAATAGGTGCGTGCAGCTTTCTGGATATCTTCGGAGGTGACGCTTTGCAGCTCGGCCAGCTCGGTGTCCATGAGTTTCCAGGACAGGCCCACCGTCTCCAGGGAGCCGATGGCAGTGGCCTGGCTGGTAATCGAGTCGCGCTGGTAAACCACGCCGGCGATGACCTGGGCGCGGATACGCTCCAGTTCTTCAGCGCTCGGTGGCTTGGCCTTCAGCTCATCCAGCAGGCGCCAAAGGCCGGCTTCAGCCTGGGCCACGGTCTTTTTCTTTTGCAGGTTCGGTGTGGCAGTCAGGGTGAACAGGCTGTCACCGCGGGTGTAGGCGTCGTAGCTCGACGAGCCGCCGGACACCAGCTCTTCGCCGCGCTCCAGTTGTGTCGAGATGCGCGCGCTGTAGCCGCCGTCCAGCAGGGCCGAGATCAGGCGCAGGGCGTTGACCGAGCGTTTGTCTTCAGCGGTGGCCAGGCTCGGCACGTTGAAACCAAGGATCACGCTCGGCAGTTTGGTCTGTACATGCATAGTCAGCAGGCGTTCACCGGGCTCGGCCAGCTCCAGCGGGATTTTCGCCGGGGGGACGTCGCGTTTGGGGATCGGGCCGAAATAGCGCTGGGCCAGGGTTTTGACTTCATCCGGGGTTACGTCGCCCACCACTACCAGGGTGGCGTTGTTCGGCACGTACCAGGATTGGTACCAGTGGCGCAGCTCTTCAACCTTCATGCGGTCCAGGTCGGCCATCCAGCCGATGGTCGGCGTGTGGTAGCCGCTGGCCGGGTAGGCCATGGCCTTGAAGCGCTCATAGGCCTTGGACATCGGGTTGTCGTCGGTGCGCATCCGGCGCTCTTCCTTGATCACCTCGATCTCGCGGCTGAACTCGTCGGCCGGCAGGCGCAGGCTGGCCATGCGGTCGGCTTCCAGCTCGAAGGCGACGCCCAGGCGGTCACGGGCGAGCACTTGGTAGTAAGCGGTGTAGTCGTCGCTGGTGAAGGCGTTTTCTTCGGCACCCAGGTCACGCAGGATCAACGAAGCCTCGCCGGGGCCGACCTTGGCGCTGCCCTTGAACATCATGTGTTCCAGGGCGTGGGACAAACCGGTCTGGCCCGGGGTTTCATAGCTGGAGCCAACCTTGTACCAGACCTGGGAAACCACCACCGGGGCGCGATGGTCTTCGCGCACGACGACCTTGAGGCCGTTGTCCAGGGTGAATTCGTGGGTGGGTTGTGGGTCGGCAGCCAAAGCTGAAAGGGGCAGACAAACTGTGCTGAGCAGCAGGCCTGCGGCGCGGCGGGCTAGAGCATTCATTCGTTTTTAAACCTGTTGGGCTGCCCGCTTGGTCTTAGCGTCGGCGGGCGAGGAGGTGCTAGGATACTGGTCCGACCTAGGGACGGCCACTGTGGCTGTCTTGTTAAGGCTCTATTTAGGCCTTACAAAATGTTGCGCATGAACGAGCTGGCTAAAAAACAGTCTGTTACGCATCGAATTTTATTTACCGGCACGCCCCCTGGCGCGTCGCTACCTTGAGATAGCCGTCTCCATGTTTGGTTCCAACGACGACAAGAAGACCCCAGCTGCGGCTGGCGAGAAAAAAGGCCTGTTCGGATGGCTGCGCAAAAAGCCGCAGGAAACCGTCGTCGAACAGCCGCAGGTTCAAGCTGAACCGATCCCCGAATCCATAGTAGAAGCCGAACCGGTTGCCGAAACACCGGCCCCGGTGGTGTTGCCGATGGCCGAGCCGGTGTTGCAGCCGGTGGTTGAGCCAGAACCTGCGCCAGAGCCAGAGCCAGAGCCAGAGCACAAGCCATGGCTGGTGTTGCCGGTGGCAGAAGAGCCTGTAGCACTGGTTGAAGGCGAGCTGGCCGAGCATGTGGCTCCGCCGATTCCGGCCCTCGTGGAGCCTGCGCCCGTTGTGGTCCAAGCGCCGCCAGTGGTTGAGGTGCTTGCACCGGTGGTCGCCAAACCTGTTCCGGTCGCCGTCGCCGCGCCAGCAGTCATCGAAGAGCCTGCTGTTCCTGCCGAAACCGGCAAGACCGGTTTCTTCGCCCGCCTCAAGCAAGGCCTGAGCAAGACCAGCGCCAGCATCGGCGAAGGCATGGCCAGCCTGTTCCTCGGCAAAAAGACCATCGATGACGAGCTGCTGGAGGACATCGAAACCCGCCTGCTGACCGCCGACGTGGGCGTCGAAGCCACCGCCGTGATCATCCAGAGCCTGACCCAGAAGGTCGCGCGCAAGCAGCTGACCGACGCCGATGCGCTCTACAAGTCGCTGCAGGCCGAGCTGGCCAACATGCTCAAGCCGGTGGAAGCGCCGCTGATCATCGATACGCAGAAAAAGCCGTTTGTGATCCTGGTGGTTGGCGTCAACGGCGCCGGCAAGACCACCACCATCGGCAAGCTGGCGAAGAAGCTGCAACTGGAAGGCAAGAAAGTCATGCTCGCCGCCGGTGACACCTTCCGTGCCGCCGCCGTGGAGCAATTGCAGGTCTGGGGCGAGCGCAACAAGATCCCGGTCATCGCCCAGCACACCGGCGCCGATTCGGCTTCGGTGATCTTCGATGCGGTGCAGGCCGCCAAGGCGCGCAACATTGATGTGCTGATCGCCGATACCGCCGGTCGCCTGCACACCAAAGACAACCTGATGGAAGAGCTGAAGAAAGTTCGCCGCGTGATCGGCAAGCTCGATGCCGACGCGCCCCACGAGGTGTTGCTGGTGCTGGACGCCGGTACCGGCCAGAACGCCATCAGCCAGGCCAAACAATTCCACCAGACGGTCCAACTGACCGGCCTGGCATTGACTAAGCTCGACGGCACGGCCAAGGGCGGTGTGATCTTCGCCCTGGCCAAGCAGTTCGGGTTGCCGATTCGTTACATCGGCGTCGGTGAAGGCATCGACGACCTGCGCACTTTTGAAGCCGAACCCTTTGTACAGGCACTGTTTGCCGAGCGGGAGCGTTCATGATTCGTTTCGAACAGGTCGGTAAACGCTACGCCAACGGGCATGTCGGCTTGCATGAGCTGAGTTTCCGGGTGCGTCGCGGCGAATTCTTGTTTGTGACCGGCCATTCGGGTGCCGGTAAAAGTACCTTGTTGCGCCTGTTGCTGGCCATGGAGCGCCCAACCACCGGCAAACTGCTGCTGGCGGGCCAGGACCTGGCAACCATCAGCAACGCACAGATTCCATTCCTGCGTCGCCAGATCGGCGTGGTGTTCCAGAACCACCAGTTGCTGTTCGATCGCACGGTGTTCAACAACATCGCCTTGCCGTTGCAGATTCTCGGTCTGTCCAAGGCCGAAATCGTCAAGCGCGTGGATTCGGCCCTGGAGCGCGTGGCGCTGTCGGACAAGACCGACCTGTACCCAGGCGACCTGTCCACCGGCCAGCAACAGCGCGTCGGCATCGCCCGCGCCATCGTCCATCGCCCGGCCTTGCTGCTGGCGGACGAACCCACCGGTAACCTCGACCCGCGCCTGGCCGCAGAAATCATGGGCGTGTTCGAAGACATCAACCGCCTGGGCACCAGCGTGCTGATCGCCAGTCACGACTTGGCGCTGATCGCCCGCATGCGCCACCGCATGCTGACCCTGCAACGCGGCCGCCTGATCGGTGACGGGGAGGCTGGGGTATGAGTGCAACACGCAGCCCGAAGGTTTCCGAGCGCGTCGCGCCAAAGGCGGCCGACCCGCAGCCACAGAAGAAAAAACGCGACGAAGACGATGGCCCGGATTTCGGCACCCTGGTGCATGCCTGGATCGAAAGCCACCGTGCCAGCCTGGTAGACAGCCTGCGCCGCCTCGGCAAGCAGCCGATCGGCAGCTTTTTTACCTGCCTGGTCATGGCCGTGGCCTTGAGCCTGCCCATGGGCTTGTCATTGCTGCTGAACAATGTCGAGCGCCTTGGCGGTTCGTGGCAGCGGGCGGCGCAGATTTCCCTGTACCTGAACCTGGATGCCAGCGCCCAGGACGGTGAGTCCCTGCGCGACCAGATCAAGGGCATTCCGGGTGTGGCCGAGGCTGAGTACATCAGCCGCGATCAAGCCCTGGAAGAGTTCCAGCAACAGTCCGGCCTGGGCGAGGCGCTCAAGGAGTTGCCGCAAAACCCGCTGCCGGGCGTGGTGCTGGTCACCCCGAACGAGGTCGACAAGACCACCCTGGAAGCCCTGCGACAAAAACTCGCAGAGCTGCCGAAGGTCCAACAGGCACAACTTGATCTAGTCTGGGTAGAGCGGTTGGCTGCGATTCTCAAGCTGGGCGACCGGTTTGTGTTCGGCCTGACGGTGTTGCTGGTGTCTGCATTACTTTTGGTGATAGGCAATACCATTCGTCTTCATATTGAAAACCGCCGCACCGAGATAGAAGTGATTAAACTCGTCGGCGGCACGGACAGCTATGTGCGTCGGCCTTTTCTGTACATGGGCGCGCTGTATGGCTTCGGTGCGGGAATTTTGTCCTGGGGCGTACTGGCTTTTGGCCTGAACTGGCTGAACGACGCGGTGGTGGGGCTTGCCGGTTTGTACGGCAGCGATTTTGCCCTGGCCGGCGTGCCGGCAGCCGATGGTCTGTCATTGTTGCTTGGGGCAGTGCTCTTGGGGTATATCGGTGCTTGGATTGCGGTCGCACGGCATTTACGTGAGCTGGCACCGAAGTAGTTAATGTCAGGGTAATGTGGTTTCGTTTGTATTGACCGTATCAGTGGTTTAGGGAACTTGTCCTACGGTTCCCGGTCAATTTTCGCAGTGCTGAACTGCACGAGTTATGTGAGTCGGAGGTTTTTTCGTATGACCACTTCTTTGCAACCTGCTTATGCTCTGGTCCCGGGTGCGAACCTGGAGGCCTATGTGCACACGGTCAACAGCATTCCATTGCTGACGCCCGAGCAGGAGCGTGAACTGGCCGAGAGTCTCTACTATGAGCAGGATTTGGGGGCGGCTCGGCAGATGGTGCTCGCCCACCTGCGTTTTGTCGTACATATCGCCCGTAGCTATAGCGGCTACGGCCTGGCCCAGGCTGACCTGATTCAGGAAGGCAACGTTGGCCTGATGAAAGCTGTGAAGCGCTTCAACCCGGAAATGGGTGTGCGCCTGGTGTCGTTTGCTGTGCACTGGATCAAGGCGGAAATTCACGAATTCATCCTGCGCAACTGGCGCATCGTGAAAGTCGCGACCACCAAGGCCCAGCGCAAACTGTTCTTCAACCTGCGCAGCCAGAAGAAACGCCTGGCGTGGCTGAACAACGAAGAAGTGCATCGCGTGGCTGAAAGCCTTGGCGTAGAACCACGTGAAGTGCGCGAGATGGAAAGTCGCCTGACCGGCCATGACATGGCCTTCGACCCGGCCGCCGAAGCGGACGACGACAGCGCCTTCCAATCGCCGGCCAACTACCTGGAAGACCACCGGTACGACCCGGCGCGTCAGCTGGAAGATGCCGACTGGAGCGACAACTCCAATCACAACCTGCACGAAGCGCTGGAAGTGCTGGACGACCGCAGCCGTGACATTCTCTACCAGCGCTGGTTGGCAGAAGAAAAAGCCACGCTGCACGACCTGGCGCAGAAGTACAACGTGTCGGCCGAGCGGATTCGTCAGCTCGAGAAGAGTGCGATGAACAAGCTGAAACTGTCGATCGCCGCCTGACACAGGTAGCTAGGACAACGCGATCGAAATGTGGGAGCGGGCTTGCTCGCGAAGGCGGTGGATCAGTCACCTAAGGTATTGACTGGCACACCGCTTTCGCGAGCAAGCCCGCTCCCACTTTTGTTTTGTGGGTGTCAGTCAGCCCAAGGCGCCTTGCGCGAGTTGTTCAGCTCATTCAAATAGCTGTCGCCACCCAACTGACTCATCTGCTGCCGAATCCACGCCGCCCGTCGCGCGACATACGACGTTGGATGGCTGGCACTCCACACCCGCGGGTTAGGCAACACCGCCGCCAGGTAGCTGGCCTGCTGGCGGGTCAGCGCCTTGGCGCTCACGCCAAAGTGATGCCGCGCCGCCGCTTCGGCGCCGAACACGCCTTCATCCCACTCCACGCTGTTGAGGTACACCTCAAGAATTCGCTGCTTGGGCCAGAGAATCTCGATCAGCCCGGTAAACCAGGCTTCCAGGCCCTTGCGGAAATAGCTGCGGCCGGTCCATAAAAACAGGTTCTTCGACACCTGCTGGCTCAAGGTGCTGGCGCCGCGAATCGAACCGCCGCGCTCGTTATGCAGCAACGCCGCCTGGATCGCGTCGAAATCAAAACCCCAATGTTGCGGGAAGCGCTGGTCTTCGCCGGCCATCACCGCCACTTTCAGTTCGTCGGAGATCTGATCCCACGGCACCCACGTGCGCTGTACGTCAATCGGCTCGCCGTCGACCCAGGACTCGACCTTGCGCTCAACCATCAGCGCAGTGCCCGGTGGTGGCACGAAACGGAACAGCAGCACCAGCAGCACGCTGCCGATGGCAAACCACTTGAGGGCTTTGAGAAAACGCTTGAAGAGGAGACGCAGCATAGAGATGGCTTGGCCGAACCCGTTGAGCGGGCCATTATACAGACCCTGCCCCCTGAGTCTGACTGGAGTTCCTCATGTTGCGTGGCTTTCTGATGCTGGCTGCCTTTTTCGGTTTCACCGGCGTCGCCCTGGGTGCGTTTGCCGCCCACGGCCTGAAAAACCGCCTGAGCGCCGAGTACCTGGCGATTTTCCACACCGGCGTGACCTACCAGTTGGTGCACACCCTGGCGCTGTTCGGCGTGGCACTGTTGGCGGCGCACATCCCGGGCAGGCTGGTGACGTGGGCGGGTGTGTCTTTTGCCGTGGGCATCCTGCTGTTCTCCGGCAGCCTGTATGTGCTGACCATGACCGGCGTCAGCAAGCTCGGCATCATCACCCCGTTTGGTGGCCTGGCGTTCCTGCTGGGCTGGTTCTTCCTCGGTTTGGCGGCGTGGCGTCTACAGGCTGCCTGACCAAGGGGCTTGGGCCAGCAACGTCAATCACGCTAGAATGCTGGCCCCTAAAAACGATGGCGGCCCGTGGCATGCGCATTCAGTTGAACGGCGAACCCTTTGAACTGCCCGACGGTGAAACCGTTGCGGCCCTGCTGACCCGTCTGGACTTGACCGGACGCCGCGTCGCAGTGGAGCTCAATCTGGATATCGTCCCGCGTAGCCAGCACGTCGAGACCGCGCTCACCGAGGGTGACCAGGTCGAAGTGGTCCACGCCATCGGCGGCGGCTAGCCGTCCGGCGCTCCAGGGCGCCAACCCGCATTCTGCAGAACCTCACCCCAACTCGAGGATTTCCCATGAGCATCGTTCGTAGCGACAAGCCTTTCGTCCTGGCCGGTCGTACCTTCCAGTCGCGTCTGCTGGTCGGCACCGGCAAGTACCGCGACATGGAAGAAACCCGCCTGGCCATCGAAGCCTCGGGTGCCGAGATCGTTACTTTCGCCGTGCGCCGCACCAACCTCGGCCAGATCGAGGGCGAGCCGAACCTGCTCGAAGTGCTGTCGCCGGATCGCTACACCTTCCTGCCGAACACCGCCGGTTGCTACGACGCCATCGAAGCCGTGCGCACCTGCCGCCTGGCCCGTGAGCTGCTCGACGGCCACAACCTGGTGAAGCTGGAAGTGCTGGCCGACCAGAAAACCCTGTTCCCCAACGTGATCGAAACCCTCAAGGCCGCCGAGACCCTGGTCAAGGAAGGTTTCGACGTGATGGTCTACACCAGCGACGACCCGATCATCGCCCGCCAACTGGCCGAAATCGGCTGCATCGCGGTGATGCCGCTGGCCGGTCTGATCGGTTCCGGCCTGGGTATCTGCAATCCGTACAACCTGCAGATCATCCTTGAAGAAGCCAAGATCCCGGTGCTGGTGGATGCGGGCGTGGGCACTGCCTCCGACGCCACCATCGCCATGGAACTGGGTTGCGATGCGGTGCTGATGAACTCGGCCATCGCCCATGCCCAGCAGCCGGTCCTGATGGCTGAAGCCATGAACCACGCAATTGTCGCCGGCCGCCTGGCGTACCTCGCCGGGCGCATGCCGAAAAAACTTTACGCCAGCGCCTCCTCGCCGCTGGATGGTCTGATCAAGTAAGAGCCATTGATGACTGAATCAAACGAAACGCCGAACACCCTGGAAGAAGGCGACGAGTCCAAGCACCGCCGCATCAAGAGTTTTGTGATGCGCGCCGGTCGCATGACCGAGGGCCAGCAAAAGGGCCTGGAGCAGGGCACGCCGCTGTTCGTCCTGCCGCTGGCAGACGCGCCGGTGGATTACGACCAGGTGTTTGGCCGCTCGGCACCACGCTCCCTGGAGATTGGCTTCGGCATGGGCCATTCCCTGCTGGAAATGGCCGCGGCTTCGCCGGAGCAGGATTTTATCGGGGTTGAAGTACACCGTCCGGGTGTTGGCGCGCTGCTGAACGGCGTGCTGACTCAGGGCCTGACCAACCTGCGGGTCTACGACTGCGACGCGATCGAAGTGCTCAACCGCTGCATCGCCGACAACAGCCTCGACCGCCTGATGCTGTTCTTCCCGGACCCCTGGCACAAGAGCCGCCACCACAAGCGCCGCATCGTCCAGGCTTCTTTCGCGGAACTGGTGCGCAGCAAGCTGAAAGTGGGCGGCATCCTGCACATGGCCACCGACTGGGAACCGTATGCCGAGTACATGCTGGAAGTAATGAACGTCGCCCCTGGCTACCGCAACCTGGCGGAAGATGGCAAATGCGTCCCGCGCCCGGCCGAGCGGCCGATCACCAAGTTCGAACGTCGCGGCGAGCGACTCGGGCATGGGGTTTGGGATTTGAAGTTCGAGAAAGTGGACTGATAAGTCCCAGGCTTGAAATGCAGTAAAAAATGTGGGAGCGGGCTTGCTCGCGAATGCGGTAGATCAGTCGACATTTACGCTGACTGACACACCGCATTCGCGAGCAAGCCCGCTCCCACATTTGTTTTGTGCCGCGCTTAAGGTCAGCGGCGATCCGCCACCACCCCAATCAACACCAGCACCACCAACAACACCGGCGCCAGGCTGTAGTTGTTGAACTGGCTCAATCCGCGAACAATCCACGGCGTGGCATAGATCAGCGCAGCACCGCTGCCGATCATGCACACCAGCGCCATCAGCGGCACGCGCAGCGCACCCGCGATGCTGCCCAGCCGTGCTTCGACCCAGCCCTTGATGTCGGCGCCAAACAGCACCAGCAGGCAGCCTACCAACGCCAGGGAGATTTCCGACAGGTTGCTACGGCTCCAGCGGGATACGGTGGCGAGCAGGTCGAGTACCAGATCCATTTGATTTCCTTAAGAGCAATCAGCTCAAAAACTTCTGCAGCAGGTCATTGAGAAAGAGTTGCCCGCGGTCGGTGGCCGCCAGGCGTGACGGTTCGACCTGCATCAGGCCACTTTGTTCTGCCTCGCGGCGAGCTTCATCGAGGCTGGCCAGGTCGAGGCCGGTACGCTCGGCGTAAAGCCTGGCTTCGACACCGTCGGTGAGGCGCAGGGCGTTCATCAGGAACTCGAACGGTAGCTCTTCGTTGGTCAGTTCTTTCGCGCCGGCCTGGTAGTTTTTCGCCGGGTTGAGGTAGTCCTTCGGCGCCCGGGTTTTCCAGGTGCGCACGATGCGCCCATCCGGATGGCTGAGCTTGCCGTGGGCGCCGGCACCGATGCCGATAAAATCGCCAAAGCTCCAGTAATTCAGGTTATGCCGCGCCGGCCGGCCCGGTTGGGCGTAGGCCGAGACTTCGTACTGGGCGTAACCGTGTTCGGCGAGCAGCGCCTGGCCGGCTTCCTGGATGTCCCACAGGGTGTCGTCTTCCGGCAGCACGGGCGGCTGGTTCCAGAACACGGTGTTGGGTTCCAGGGTCAGTTGATACCAGGACAGATGCGTGGGCTTTAGGGCAATGGCCTGGCGCAGGTCGCCCAGGGCGTCCTCCAGGGACTGATCGGGCAAACCGTGCATCAAGTCCAGGTTGAAGTTGTCGAACCCGGCCTGGCGCGCCATGCCGGCGGCACGCACGGCTTCGTCACCGTTGTGGATGCGGCCCAGGGCTTCGAGTTTTTCCTGCTGGAAACTCTGGATGCCAATCGACAGCCGATTGATCCCCAGCTTGCGGTACGCCACGAACTTCTCTTGCTCGAAGGTACCGGGGTTGGCTTCCAGGGTGATCTCGATATCGCCGGCAAACGGGATGCGCGCTTCCACGCCCTTGAGCAACCGGCCCAGGGCAGCGGCGCTGAACAGGCTTGGGGTGCCGCCGCCGAAAAAGATCGAACTCAGCTCACGGCCGTACACTGCATGCAGGTCCTGATCGAGGTCGGCCAGCAACGCGTCGACGTACTCTTCCTCCGGCAGCACCTTGCTGGCGGTGTGGGAGTTGAAGTCGCAATAGGGGCATTTGCGCACGCACCACGGGATGTGGATATACAGCGCCAGGGGCGGCAGGTGAGGCAGGGCCGCCCGAGGTGTTTGCGCGCCACCGAGAATCAGTGGCTGCGCGGAGGTGTTCTGAGTCATTTCAGGCCCAGACGCTGGCGCAGCAAATCCATTGCGCGGGCGCGGTGGCTGATCTGGTTCTTGTCGGCCGGGCTCAGTTCGGCACTGGAGACGTTGCGCTCCGGCACCCAGAACAGCGGGTCGTAGCCAAAGCCGTGCTCGCCGCTGGCCGCGTGCAGGATGCGCCCGTGCCACAGGCCTTCACAGAGGATCGGCAATGGATCATCGGCGTGACGCACCAGGGCCAGCACGCAGACGAACTGCGCGCCGCGCATCGCGTCGGGCACGTCCTTGAGGGCGTCCAGCAGCTTGGCGTTGTTGGCCGCGTCGCCTTTACCGTCGGCGTAACGTGCCGAGTAGATGCCAGGCGCGCCGCCCAGGAAGTCCACGGCCAGGCCCGAATCGTCAGCCAGTGCCGGCAGGCCGGAAATACGCGCGGCGTTGCGGGCCTTGAGGATGGCGTTCTCGACAAACGACAGGCCGGTCTCTTCCGGCTCTACCTGGCTGAACTCGCCAATCGAGCGCAGTTGCACCGAGTCGCCGAGCATGGCCTGGAGTTCTTTGAGCTTGCCGGCGTTATGGCTGGCCAGTACGAGTTGAGTAAGGTTCATCATTGCGCCGGAAACAGTTCCTGGTTGAAACTGAAACCGTGGGCTTTGCCACCGGTTTCAACGTTGATGGTGAAAATCTTGGTTTCCTGCTGCGGCACCGGGTACTGGGCGACGTAAAGCGTAGAACCTTTCTGGGTGATTTTCTTGAACGTCAGCATCTCGCTCTTGCCGCCCAGATCCTTGATTGTGCCGGTAACGGTGGCGTCTATCGATTCGACGCCCTTGTTTACGAACACATTGATCATGCCCAGCTCTTTGCTGCGTACGATCCCGGCTTCCTGAGCCATTTCCGGCGTCAGGAAGCTGGTGGTCAGGGTGTTGTAGTGCACCGTGATATCGCCGAATTCTTTCTGACGATTACCATCGATAACATCCGCCGCCATAGCGCTGACGCTCAGGCACGCGGTGAGTAGAAAAACAGCCAGGCGACTCATGTTCGTCCTCCTTGAAAATGGTTAGACGGCAATCTGGTGGTCCGTCAGGCCCGGGCTGCTGACCCGGTAGATCCCGATCTCACCCAGCAGGTTGGGCCATAGCTTACTCGCCCAGCCGTGACGGTGCTGTTGATCGACGGCAAGGCGGTTGATGACTTTGGCTTCGCGCTCGCCGCACAGCGCTTCGAAGTCTTCAAAGGTGCAGAAGTGGATGTTGGGCGTGTTGTACCAGGTGTACGGCAGGAAGTCCGACACCGGCATGCGGCCCTTGGTGGCCAGGTACCAGCGGCAGCGCCAGTGGCCGAAATTGGGGAAGGTGATGATGCACTGGCGGCCGACGCGCAACATTTCGTCGAGGATCCGGTCCGGGTAGTGCACGGCTTGCAAGGCCTGGGTCATGACCACGATGTCGAAGCTGTTGCTGGCAAAGTTGCCGAGGCCCTTGTCCAGGTCCTGCTCGATCACGTTGATGCCCTTGGCCACGCACTGGGCGATGTTGTCCGGATCGTTTTCCAGGCCATAGCCGGTGACTTGCTTGTTGTCGCGCAGCCAGCTCAGCAGTTCGCCATCGCCGCAACCCAGGTCGAGCACGCGGCTGCCGGCGGGGATCCAGTCTTGGATGATTTCCAGGTCGGCTCTCATGGCGTTCTCACAGTGCTATTCGGTTCATGTAATTGCTAAAGGCCTGCAAGTAACGCGGGATCGGGATCAGAAAGGCGTCGTGGCCTTGCGGTGCGTCGATCTCCAGGTAGCAGACGTCTTTCTTCGCGGCCATCAGCGCATCCACCAATTCCCGCGAGCGGGCCGGGGAAAAGCGCCAGTCGGTGGTGAACGACATCACGCAGAACTTGGCGGTGGCCGCCTCGAAGGTGCGCGCCAGGTCATCGTCGAAATTCGCCGCCGGGTCGAAGTAGTCCAGGGCCTTGGTCATCAGCAGGTAGGTGTTGGCGTCGAAACGTCCGGAAAACTCCTCCCCCTGATAACGCAGGTAGCTCTCGACCTGGAATTCGACGCTGTGGAAGTCGTAATTGAGCTTTTCGCTTTTGAGGCCACGGCCGAATTTCTCGCCCATGGAGTCATCCGACAGGTAAGTGATGTGCCCGACCATGCGCGCGAGCATCAGCCCGCGCTTGGGGATCACGCCCGCTTCCTGGAACGAACCGCCGTGGAACTCCGGGTCGGTGAGGATCGCCTGGCGCGCCACTTCGTTGAAGGCGATGTTCTGCGCCGACAGCTTGGGGGCCGAGGCGATGGCCAGGCAATGGCGCACGCGGTCCGGGTAGGTGATGGTCCATTGCAGAGCCTGCATGCCGCCCAGGCTGCCGCCGATCACGGCGGCCCATTGGGCGATGCCCAGAACGTCGGCCAAGCGCGCCTGGCTGTGCACCCAGTCTTCCACGGTCAGTACCGGGAAATCGGCGCCAAACGGCTTGCCGGTTTCCGGGTTGAGGCTGCTGGGGCCGGTGGAGCCGTTGCAGCCGCCGAGGTTGTTCAGGCTGACCACGAAGAACTTGTTGGTGTCGATGGGCTTGCCGGGACCGATGCAGCTGTCCCACCAGCCGGGCTTGCGCTCGTCCATGCTGTGGAAACCCGCAGCGTGGTGGTGGCCGGACAGGGCGTGGCAGATCAGCACGGCGTTGCTGGCCGTGGCGTTCAGTTGGCCATAGGTTTCATAGATCAGGTCGTAGGCGGGCAGCGAACGGCCGCAGGCCAGGGCCAGCGGTTCGCTGAAGTGCGCCACTTGGGGCACGACCAGTCCAACAGAATCGGGGGGGAAGGCAGTTGGCATCGACCCTGCTCTCGTTTAAATGAGGCGTAAGTCTAAAGACCGCTGCACCCAGCGGCAAGCAAAGGCCTGCGGCTGGTGTTTTTAAGGCTTTTTGTGGCGAGGGAGCTTGCTCCCGCTGGAGCGCGAAGCGGTCCCGGTCCGGTTGCCGCGATTTCGCAGATGCAACGCGGTCGGCCGTTTTGGGGCTGCTGCGCAGCCCAGCGGGAGCAAGCTCCCTCGCCACATTGTTGTCAGATCAGACCGAACAGTTCTTTGGGCATGAATGCGTAGAACGCCAAACGTGGAATCACCCAGCTTTGCAGCAGCTGAATCGCGATAAACGCGAAGATCGGCGAGATGTCCAGGCCACCCAGGTTAGGTACCAGGCGACGGAACGGTGCCAGCACCGGCTCAGTGATCTGTGCCACCAGTTCGGCACCCGGGCTGCGGCTGCCCGGAGCGACCCAGGACAGGATCACGCTGATGATCATCGACCAGAAAATGATCTTCAGGAACAGCGAGAAGATCCCGATCAAGGCCCACGGCAGCAACAGCAGCGTGGTGGCCTGATAGCCATTGAGCAGCAGGATGACCGCGAACAGCAGGATCTGCAGCAGCAGCGCCAATACCAGCGACGACATGTCCAGGCCGAACAGGCTCGGGATCACCCGGCGCAGAGGCTTGAGCAGCGGCTGCGTGGCTTTTACCACGAACTGGCACAGCGGGTTGTAGAAGTTCGCCCGCACCAGTTGCAGGATAAAACGCATCAGCACGATCAGCAGGTACAGGCTGCCCAGGGTCTGGATGATGAAAATGGCAGCGTCATTGATTCCGAGCATGTTTGATTCCTATGTGGGGGACGACTATTTGCCCAGCTGCTCGGCCATTTCGGCCGAACGATGTGCTGCGGCACCCAGTGCTTTTTCCACCAGGGCTTCAAAGCCCCCGGCCTGGAATGATTCGATTGCCGCCTGGGTCGTGCCGCCCGGCGAGGTCACGCGACGGCGCAACTCGGCCGCGTCGACATCGCTGGTCACGGCCATCTGCGCGGCGCCCAGTGCGGTCTGCTCGGCCAGTTGCTCGGCGACTTCCTGCGGCAGGCCGAGTTTCACGCCAGCGGCGGTCATGGCCTCGATCAGCAGGAAGAAATACGCCGGGCCACTGCCGGAGACGGCGGTGACGGCGTCCAGTTGCTGCTCTTGTTCCAGCCACACGGCGAGACCTACGGCGGACAGCAGCTCTTGTGCCTGGTCGCGCTGTTGGGCAGTGACTTCGGATGTGGCGTACAAGCCGCTCACGCCCTTGCGCAGCAGCGCCGGGGTGTTGGGCATGCAGCGCACAATCGGCTGAGCGCCGAGCCAGTTGTTCATGCTGGCACAGGTGATGCCGGCGGCGATGGACACCACCAGTTGATGGGGCTTGAGGCTAGGCCGCAGGCTTTCGCACACGGCTTTCATGGCCTGCGGCTTGACCGCCAGTACCACCACGTCAACGCCTTCGATCGCTTGTGCGTTGTCGGCGAAGGTTTCGATGCCGTGCTCGGCGCTGACACGGGAGCGCGTGTCGGCGCCCGGGTCGCTGGCGCGAATCTGTTGTGCTTCCAGGCCCTTGGCCCGCAGGCCGCCGATCAGGCTGGCCGCCATGTTGCCGGCGCCGATAAAGGCAATACGCGTGTTGCTCATGACAGGTCCTTACTCAGATGGAAGTCAGCCATTTCAAGGCTGGCCATAGTCGCGGGCACCAAACAGGGCGGTACCGATCCGCACCCAGGTGGCCCCTTGGGCGATGGCCGACTCAAGGTCATGGCTCATGCCCATGGAAAGTGTGTCGAGCCCCAGGTCGAGGCTCGCTTGCAGGTCGCGCACGGTGGCGAAGGCTGCGTCTTGCTCTGCACGGTCGTCGGTCGGCTCGGGGATCGCCATCAGGCCGCGCAGCTTCAGGCGCGGCAGGGCGCTGATGGCTTCGGCCAGGGCGGGCAGGTCGGCGGGTGTACAGCCGGACTTGCTGGCTTCGCCACTGACATTGACCTGGATGCACATATTCAGCGGCGGCAGGTCAGCCGGGCGTTGCTCGGACAAGCGTTGTGCGATTTTCAGGCGGTCCACGGAATGCACCCAGGCGAAGTTCTCGGCGATCGCACGAGTCTTGTTCGATTGAATGGGGCCGATGAAGTGCCAACTCAAGGGCAGGTCGGTTAATTCGGCCTGTTTGCCCAGGGCTTCCTGCAGATAGTTCTCGCCAAAGTCACGCATCCCGGCGGCATAGGCTTCGCGCACGGCCTGTGCGGGTTTGGTCTTGCTCACGGCCAGCAGGTGCACGCTGCCTGCGTCGCGCTGCGCGGCCTCGGCGGCTGCCCGGATCCGCTCGGAAACCAGGCCGATGTTGTCTGCTATGGTCGACATTCAAGTTGCGCCCGTGGATATGGAGTCCGCGGCATTCTACTGGAAATGGAAAGCCCTATGGATATCACTGAACTGCTGGCCGCCGGCGTACGCCTGCGGGCCTCCGACCTGCATCTGTCGGCGGGGTTGGCGCCGATGCTGCGAGTGGATGGCGAGGTCTGGCCACTCGATTGGCCTGTACTTGCGCCGGTGCAAGTGGCGGCGTTGCTCAGCCCTTTGCTGAACAATCACCAGCAAAAGGATTTCGAAACATCTCTTGAAACGGATTTTGCCTTCGAGTTGCCCGAGGTGGCGCGGTTTCGGGTGAACGTGTTCCAGCAGCACCGGGGCATGGGCGCGGTGTTTCGTACCATCCCCTCAACGGTGCAGAGCCTGGAACACCTGGGGTTGGGCGAGGTGTTCCGGCGCATCGCAGACCTGCCACGGGGGCTGGTACTGGTCACCGGGCCGACCGGTTCCGGCAAGTCCACGACCCTGGCGGCGATGATCGATTACCTCAACACCCATCGTCGCCAGCACATCCTCACCCTTGAAGACCCTATCGAATTTATCCATCAGCCGAAAAGCGCCCTGATCAACCAGCGGCAGGTGCATCGCGACACCCACAGCTTCTCGGCCGCCCTGCGTTCGGCATTGCGGGAGGACCCGGATGTGATCCTGGTTGGCGAATTGCGGGACCTGGAAACCATTCGGCTCGCGCTGACGGCGGCGGAAACCGGGCATCTGGTGTTCGGCACGCTGCACACCACGTCGGCGGCTAAAACCGTGGACCGGGTGGTGGATGTGTTTCCGGCGGGGGAAAAGGCCATGGTCCGCTCGATGCTCTCGGAGTCATTGCAGGCGGTGGTGTCCCAGGTGCTGGTGAAGAAGGTCAGCGGCGGGCGGGTGGCGGCTCACGAAATCATGCTCGGCACACCGGCGATTCGTAATTTGATCCGCGAGGACAAGGTGGCGCAGATGTATTCGGCGATTCAGACCGGCGGGGCGTTGGGGATGACGACGCTGGACATGAGTTTGAAGGCGTTGGTCAGCCAGGGGGTGATCAGCCGGGAACATGCCCGGGAGAAGGCGAGGGTGCCTGGGGATATTTAAGGTCGCGTGGGCGATGAAAAACTAATGTGGGAGCGGGCTTGCTCGCGAATGCGGTGTATCAGTCAAGCATGTATCGACTGACACTCCGCATTCGCGAGCAAGCCCGCTCCCACACAAGCCTGCTCTCACATCAGCCTGATATCAGCGCTGCACAATCCGCAGGTTGTTCTGTTCTTTAGGCAGGACACGCTTGGCAATCACGTAGTTCTTGTCCCAGAACGGCTTCTTCAGCGTATCGATGCTCACGGACTTGCCACGACGCGGTGCGTGGATGAAACGGTCGTTGCCCAGGTAGATGGCAACGTGGTTCACCTGGCGGCTCTTCAGTTTGAAGAACAGCAGGTCACCCGGTTTCAAGTCCTTGCGCTCAACCTTCAGCCCGTGGCCGGCGGCCATGGCGTTGGAAGTGCGCGGCAAATCCACGGCTTTTACGTCGTTAAACGCATATTTCACCAAGCCGCTGCAGTCGAACCCTTTACTTGGGCTGCTGCCGCCCCAACGATAAGGAGTACCGAGCACGTTGACGGCACGGCTGAGGACGTTGCTGCTTTGCTTGGTGTTGACGGCCATCAGCCCTGGCGCCGCATTACCGTGGGCCTTGCTCAGTTGAGTCGGGCGCTTCACGGTCAGCTTTACCGATTTGGCGGAGCTGGTGGTGGCGTGAACTTTAGGGGTGAAACCGTTAACGTTGGGAAGTCGTTGCTCACGATTGGTGGCGTGGGCGGCCAGTGGCATTAATAGGCAAATGGTTAGCCATGTCTTGAAAAATGGTCGCATTAGGCGTGGCTCTTTTTGGTTTGCGCGCAACTTTATAACAGCTTTTTGTGTCGTGCTAAGGCCGTTTGTCGACTGAACCCTGGGGTCAAATTCAGGAAAACCGTGACGAATTGCCGCGATTGTCCTACACAAGTCAGGCGGTATAAGGCTTTGAGGGAAGCGAAGATACCATTTGCCGCATGTCGGGCGCCCGTAAAAAAGTCACAAAGAAACCAGAAATATTTATCTATCGAGGCTAAAGAGGTACTCCATGAACACCTATCGACAGGATGTTTCGCAACAAGACACCCACAGCAAGGTGATCGGCTACCTGCTTTGGATTTTCGGTTTTACCGGTGCTCACCGCTTTTATTACGGCAAGCCGGTGACCGGGACGATCTGGTTTTTCACCTTCGGTTTGTTCGGGATTGGCTGGTTGATCGACTTGTTCCTGATTCCGGCAATGGACCGCGAAGCAGACCTGCGATTTACCGCCGGGCCGATCGAGTACAACGTGGCCTGGATTCTGTTGGCGTTCCTGGGTGTGTTCGGTTTGCACCGCATGTATCAGGGCAAATGGATCAGCGGGATCATTTACCTGCTGACCGGGGGCTTGTTCCTGATCGGGGTGCTGTATGACTTCTGGACGCTGAATACGCAGATTTCGATCCGCAATGCCGAGCGCAACGGCGGCCGATAAGATGTGTGAAGATCCAAATGTGGGAGCGGGCTTGCTCGCGAATGCGATGTGTCAGTCGACATCTCTATTGACTGACCCACCGCTTTCGCGAGCAAGCCCGCTCCCACATTTACTGTGCCCACTCTGGATTGGATTTAAGCCTGGTAGCTGATCCGCCCATCCACCAGCGTGTACCGCACAGTCGCCGGCAGGCTATGGCCGATGAATGGGCAGTTTTCACCCTTGGACAGCCAGTGTTCCCCGGCAATCGTGGAGCTGGCCGGATCAAACAGCACCAGGTCCGCCGCCGAGCCCACCGCCAGCTTGCCCGCCGGCAGGCGCAGCGCCTCGGCAGGGCCCGCACTGAGACGCGCCAGCAGGGTCGGCAGGTCCAGCAAACCATCTTCCACCAACGTCATTGCCAGCGGCAGCAACAGCTCGACGCTGCTGATGCCTGGCTCCGTCGCGCCGAACGGCGCCAGCTTGGCATCCCGCTCGTGGGGCTGGTGATGGCTGGAGATCGCCGAAACCACCCCGGACTTCACCGCCGCCCGCAAACCGTCACGGTCAGCGCGGGTACGCAGGGGCGGCTGCACGTGATACAGGCTGGAGAAGTCGATCAGCGCCTCATCCGTCAGAATCAGCTGATACAGCGCCACATCCGCCGTCACCGGCAATCCGCGGGCTTGGGCCTGAGCGATCAGGGCCACGCCGCGAGCGCTGGTCAGCTGGCTGAAGTGCGCGCGTACGCCGCTTTGTTCCACCAGCAGCAGGTCGCGGGCCAGGGCCACGGTCTCGGCGGTTTCCGGGATGCCCGGCAGGCCGAGGAAGCTCGCGGTGGCGCCTTCGTGGGCCAGGCCGCCTTCGGCCAGGTCACGGTCCTGGGAGTGGAAAATCACGGTCAGGTCGAAAGTCGCCGCATATTCCAGCGCACGGCACAGGGTGCGGGTGCTGCGAAAGCTCTCCAGGCCGTTGCCGAAGGCCACGCAGCCTGCGTCGCGCAGGGCGATCAGTTCGGCCAGTTGTTCGCCGTCCAGGCCTTTGCTCAGGGCGCCGATGGGGAACACTTTGCAGTTGCCGGCTTCGCGGGCGCGGTCGAGGATCAGTTCGGTCACCGCCGAGGTGTCCAGCACCGGTTTGGTGTGGGGCGGGCAGCACAGGCTGGTCACGCCACCGGCAGCGGCGGCGCGGGTTTCGCTGGTGATGTTGCCCTTGCGGCTGTAGCCCGGCTCACGCAGGGCGACGTTCAGGTCAACCAGGCCAGGCGCGGCGATCAGGCCTTTGGCGTCGATAGTTTCGCTGGCGCTGAAGCCTGCGGGTGCGGCGCCGATGGCAATGATCTTGCCGGCTTCCAGGTGTAGATCGGTGACTTGATCCAGGCCGCTGGCCGGATCGATGACTCGGGCGCCGAGAATGCTGAGCTTCACTGGGCGTTCTCCTGCTCGAATTGACGTTGCGCGGTTTGCCCGCTCATGGCCATGGACAACACCGCCATGCGGATGGCGATGCCGTACGTGACCTGGTTGAGAATCACCGACTGCGCGCCATCGGCCACCGCCGACTCAATCTCCACGCCACGGTTGATTGGCCCCGGGTGCATCACGATGGCGTCCGGCTTGGCGCCGGCCAGGCGTGCGGTGGTCAGGCCGAACAGGCGATAGAACTCGCCTTCGCTCGGCAGCAGGCCGCCCGCCATACGCTCGCGCTGCAGGCGCAGCATGATCACCACGTCCACATCCTTGAGGCCCTCGGCCATGTCGGTGTAGACCTTCACGCCGTACTGCTCGATGCCGATCGGCAGCAGGGTCTTGGGGGCGATCACGCGGATGTCCGGGCAACCCAGGGTTTTCAGGGCCAGCATGTTCGAGCGTGCAACCCGCGAGTGCAGGATGTCGCCGACAATGGCCACCGAGAGGTTTTCAAAGCTGCCCTTGTGCCGCCGGATGGTCAGCATGTCGAGCATGCCCTGGGTCGGGTGGGCGTGACGGCCGTCGCCGCCGTTGATGATCGCCACATTCGGGCACACGTGCTCGGCGATGAAGTGCGCAGCACCGGAATCGCCGTGGCGCACCACGAACATGTCGGCGGCCATGGCTTCCAGGTTGCGCAGGGTGTCGAGCAGGGTTTCGCCCTTGCTCGCCGACGAGGTGGACACGTTCAGCGTGATCACGTCAGCCGACAGGCGTTGGGCCGCCAGTTCAAAGGTGGTGCGGGTGCGGGTCGAGTTCTCGAAGAACACGTTGCAGATGGTCTTGCCACGCAGCAACGGGACTTTTTTCACCGCCCGGCCGCCGACTTCGAGAAACGAGTCGGCCGTGTCGAGGATTTCGGTGAGCAGTTCGCGGGGCAAGCCGTCGAGGGACAGGAAGTGTTGCAGCTGGCCCTGAGCATTGAGCTGCAGCGGGCGCTTGGCATCTAGAGGCGTCATCGCGGGGACTCTTTACAAGGCGGTTTAAAGGGCAAGGTCTTGCAGTTCGAGTTCGAGCGGCGTGGGACCGGACAATTTTACCCGCTGGTGGGCTTCCAGGGACAGGGTGGCGCCGACCACGTCCGGGCTGATCGGCAATTCGCCGGCGTCCAGGTCCAGCAGGCAGACCAGGGTCACGCTGGCCGGGCGGCCGTAGTCGAACAGTTCGTTCATCGCGGCGCGGATGGTGCGACCGCTCATCAGCACGTCATCGATCAGCACCAGGTGCTGGCCTTCGATCTCGAAGGGCAGGGCCGAGGGGCGCACTTGCGGGTGCAGGCCGTTCTGGCTGAAGTCGTCACGGTAGAAAGACACGTCCAGGGTGCCCAGGGGCGAGTCGCTGCCCAGTTCTTCCAGCAGCGCCTGGGCCACCCACACGCCACCGGTGCGGATGCCGATAAAGCGCGGCTCGCTGATGGCACGGTGTTCCAGGTGCGCCTTGAGGCGGATCGCCATCTGGCTGATCAGGTCGGCGGGATTGGGCAGGCTCATGGGTGCTCCTTCTAGGCCTCGCGCAGGCAAGGTCCGGGCTCAAACGTAAGAAGACGCGGCAAGCCGCGTCAGTCAGGATTCAAATAAAGCGGTGTTTTCATCCAGCCAGCCCTGCAACAGCAGGGCCGCGGCGATGGCATCCACCGGGTTGTCGCGGTAACTGCCTTTCTGCCCGCCACGGTCACGGCGCTCGCCCTTGGCTTCGAACGTGGTCAGGCGTTCGTCGTGGGTATAGAAGGGCAGGTTGTAGCGGCCGTTCAGGCGGCGGGCGAACTTTTCGGCCCGCAGGCACATCTCGCTCGGGGTGCCGTCCATGTTCAGCGGCAGGCCGACCACCACGGCGTCGGGCTTCCACTCCTTGATCAGGGCTTCGACCTGGTTCCAGTCCGGCACGCCGTTCTGGGCCTTCAGGGTGCACAGCTCGCGGGCCTGGCCGGTAATCACCTGGCCGACGGCGACGCCGATCTGTTTGGTGCCGTAGTCGAAACCGAGGATCAGACGCAAGGCCATCAGGCGTGCCCCGCCTGGCTGGTCAGCAGGCTGAGGTTGATCCGCAGCTTGGCGGCGGCCGCTTCCAGGCGCAGTTCGCTGGGGGTGTTGAACAGGATGTCGGCATCGAACGGGCAGGTCAGCCAGGCATTGCTCGCCAGCTCCGCCTCCAGTTGCCCGGCTTCCCAGCCGGCGTAGCCGAGGGTGATCACACTTTGATCAGGCCCCACGCCGTCGGCAATCGCGAACAGGACGTCCTGGGACGTGGACAGGGACAACCCTTCAAGGTCCACGGTCGCCTGGAATTTCGGCCCGGTGGGGTGCAGCACAAAACCCCGGTCCGTCTGCACCGGCCCGCCGATGTAGATCGGTACGTGCTGGCAGCTGGCGGGTGGGTCGATGTCCGGGCGCAGTTGCTCGAGGATATCGGCCAGGTTGAGGTCTTGCGGGCGGTTGACCACCAACCCCATCGCACCATTGGCGGTGTGCTCGACGATGTAGGTCAAGGTCTGCGCAAAGTTCGGGTCGGCCATATGGGGCATGGCGATCAGGAATTGGTGCTTGAGGTAGGTCGGGCTGACATTTTTCATGTCCGCTAGTGTGGCGTTGGAGGGGCGAACTGACAAGCTGAGGATGCGCAGGAAATCACCGCCAGCATCAATTGCTCGACAGCCGATCACCCTTGGCAAAGCGCCAGGTGCGAATGATTTCCAGGCGGTCGATGTCGTTCAGGTCCCCGGTAAACGGCGCAAAAGGCGCCGCCAGGCGCACGATGCGTTGCGCTGCCTGGTCCAGCAGCGGTTGGCCGGAGGACTCCAGCACCTGCACCTCGTACAAGGTGCCGTCGCGGTTGATCGACACCAGCAGTCGCAAATTGCCGTAGATCTGCTGGCGACGGGCTTCGTCCGGGTAGTTCAGGTTGCCGATGCGCTCGACCTTCTTGCGCCACTCATCCTTATACCAGGCGCCTTTGTCGCGCATGGTGGAGGCGGCGTTGAGGCGGTAGATCCGCGGGCGCTTGGCGTACAGCTGTTGTTCGTGGGCCAGTTCGGCTTCCAGGCTGGAGATCTCACTGGAGAGTTGCGAGCTGTCAAAAGTCGGGGCCGGCGTGGGTTCGGTCTTGGCCTTTTCGCGCTGGGTCGGGGCTTTTTGCGGCTTGGGCGCCACGGTGGTGACCGCCGCCTTGGGGGCGGCCTGTTTCACCTCCGGCTTGGGCGCCGGCGGTGGCGTGACCTTATTGACCTTGTTGTCCTGGAATGGCGCGACTTCAGTGGTCTTGGGCACGGCCTTCTTGTCGAGGGTGCCGCTGCCTTGCTGGTTGTCCTGGGCGAGAAAGTCGGCTTTTTCGGGCTTTTTTTCGCTTTTGAACGTGGCGAGGGTGATTTCCAGGGTCTTGGTGATCTGCTTGGGTTCGGCAAAGGTGAAGCCCAGGCCGAGGATCAGCGCCAGGTGAATCAACGCCGCCAGAAACAGGGTAAATCCGAGCCGATCAGCCGGGCGCACGCCGCTGTGGGAGAGTTCGGGGGGCAGATCGGACGGGAGCGTCATGACAAGAAAACCAACATCGCGCGTTTCACAGGTGGCGCATGATAACGCAATGTTGGTTTGTGTCCGGCTGTTCTATGTCACTTGGCTTGTAGCTTGGCGGCAATCGCAGCCATCAGCATTTCGCCGATGTTCGTGCCAAATGCGTTGTCGATCTCGCGAATACAGGTCGGGCTGGTGACGTTGATTTCGGTGAGGTTCTCGCCGATTACGTCCAGGCCTACGAACAGCAAGCCTTTTTCGCGCAGGGTCGGGCCGACTTGGGCTGCAATCCAGCGATCCTTGTCCGTCAGCGGGCGGGCTTCACCCCGGCCACCGGCGGCCAGGTTGCCGCGGGTCTCGCCGGCGGCCGGAATGCGCGCCAGGCAGTAAGGCACCGGCTCGCCGTCGATCATCAGGATGCGCTTGTCGCCGTCCTTGATCGCCGGAATGTAGGCCTGGCCCATGATCTGCTGGGTGCCCAGCGCAGTCAGGGTCTCCAGGATCACCGACAGGTTCGGGTCGCCGGCGCGGTGGCGGAAGATCGAGGTACCGCCCATGCCGTCCAGCGGCTTGAGGATCACATCGCCGTGCTTGGCGGCGAATTCACGCAGCACATCGGCGCGGCGGCTGACCACGGTCGGCGGCGTGCACTGCGGGAACAGCGTGGCGAACAGCTTTTCATTGCAGTCGCGCAGGCTCTGGGGCTTGTTGACGATCAGCACGCCCGCGCGCTCGGCCTGCTCCAGCAGGTAGGTGGAGTAGACGAACTCCATGTCGAACGGCGGATCCTTGCGCATCAGGATCACGTCGAGGTCGCTCAGGGGGCTGTCGATTTCGTCTTGCAGCTCGAACCACTTCTCGGGGTTGGCAAACACCTGCAGGGGACGCATCCGCGCCCGCGCTTCACCGTCGCCCTGGTAAAGGTCCGGCTGCTCCATATAGAACAGGCTCCAGCCGCGGGCCTGGGCGGCCAGCAGCATGGCCAGCGAGCTGTCCTTTTTATAGGAAATGCTGGCGATAGGGTCCATGACAATGCCGACGCGAACGCTCATGGGGGATTTCCTCTAGCAAATAAGGGCGCATAAAAGTGGCGTCAGAGTGGCGCTGCGGCTGTTGTGGGTCAAGGAAAAACCACCACGCGGGTCGGCCGATAGATTGCGTTCTGAGACTGTGCTAAAAAGGCTGCCATGGCACATCAGCCCTTGAATTCCGAGGCTTTTGGCGCTCGTCCTGTGCAACATCAGGCAGTACACACCGAAAACCTATTCGCTGTGGCGATGGTAGAGCAGATATGGAACAGCATTCCAACGCCTTGAAAGTGATGGTGATCGACGATTCGAAAACGATTCGCCGCACGGCCGAAACACTGTTGAAGAACGTAGGGTGCGACGTCATCACGGCCATCGACGGTTTCGATGCCCTGGCCAAGATTGTTGACCATCATCCACACATTATCTTTGTCGACATCATGATGCCGCGCCTGGATGGCTATCAGACCTGCGCGCTGGTGAAGAACAACCCGGCGTTCAAGTCGATCCCGGTAATCATGCTGTCCTCCAAGGATGGTCTGTTCGACAAGGCCAAGGGGCGCATCGTCGGCTCTGATCAGTTTTTGACCAAGCCTTTCAGCAAGGAAGAACTGCTGAGCGCGATCAAGGCCTATGTACCGGGCTTCGCCGCAGTAGAACAAGCACACTGACGGGGGCCCCACGAGGGCTTGCGTCTACTAGATAAGTGGGGAAAACCATGGCACGTGTTCTGATCGTCGACGATTCGCCGACTGAAATGTACAAACTGACCGAAATGCTCGAAAAGCACGGTCACACCGTCCTCAAGGCCCAGAACGGCGGCGATGGCGTTGCGCTGGCCCGTCAGGAAAAGCCGGATGCGGTGCTGATGGATATCGTGATGCCGGGCCTCAATGGCTTCCAGGCCACCCGTCAGTTGACCAAAGATGCCGAGACCAGCCACATCCCGGTGATCATCATCACCACCAAGGATCAGGAAACCGACAAGATCTGGGGCGAGCGCCAGGGCGCCAAGGATTACCTGACCAAGCCGGTAGACGAAGAAACCCTGATCGCCACCCTGAACAAGGTGCTGGCCGGCTGACGGCACGTTCCCATGACCGAGTCGCAAACCGCCTTCGAGCTGCTGCTGGACATCGACCGCCGCTGCCGCTTGCTGGCTGCCGACCTGCCGTCCCAGGAAACCCGGCTGCTCAGCTGGAGTGGGATCGGGTTTCGCCTGGGCGAACACTGGTACGTGGCGCCCATGGGCGAGGTCGCGGAAGTGCTGCACGAACCGCGCTGTACCTTGATGCCCGGGGTCAGGCCGTGGATCAAGGGCGTGGCCAACCTGCGGGGGCGCTTGCTGCCGGTGATGGACCTGGGCGGTTTCCTTGGCCTTGAGCTGTCGGTGGCGCGCAAACAACGGCGGGTGCTGGTGGTGGAGTATCAGGACGTGTTTGTCGGCCTGTTGGTGGACGAGGTGGTGGGCATGCAGCATTTCGCACAAGACGCGTTGTCGACGAGCACCGCAGGCGGCGCGCCGTTTATCCAGGGCCAGTTCGACGGCGACCAGCTGTGGCAGGTCTTCAGCCCCTTCGCCCTGGCCCAGGCTCCAGGTTTCATGGATGTCGCCGCATGAGTACCGTCACCCCGGTCAAACCCCAGGAAGCCTCCCGCAGCCGCTCGCAGATCATCGTGCTGTTTATCGCGCTGATCGTGTTCATCATGCTGCTGTTCGCCAACTTCGCGTACCTCAACACCCAGTCCACCTACGACAAACAGTACATCGGCCACGCCGGCGAGCTGCGGGTGCTGTCCCAGCGCATCGCCAAGAACGCCACCGAGGCTGCCGCCGGCAAGGCGGCGGCGTTCAAGCTGCTGGGGGATGCGCGCAACGATTTTGCCCAGCGCTGGGGTTACCTGAAAAAAGGCGACCCGGCCACCGGCCTGCCCGCTGCACCCACCGCCGTGCGTGCCGAAATGCGCGCCGTGCAGACCGACTGGGAAGCGCTGCTGAAAAACGCCGATGCGATTCTGGCCAGCGAGCAAACGGTGCTGTCGCTGCATCAAGTGGCCGCGACCCTGGCGGAAACCGTTCCGCAGTTGCAGATGGAGTCGGAAAAGGTTGTCGATATTCTGCTGCAACGCGGCGCACCGGCCAGCCAGGTAGCGTTGGCCCAGCGCCAGTCATTGCTGGCCGAACGCATCCTGGGGGCGGTGAACACCGTGCTGGCGGGGGACGAGACTGCCGTGCAGGCCGCCGATGCCTTTGGCCGCGATGCCAGCCGTTTCGGCGTGGTGCTCAGTGGCATGCTCAACGGCAATCCCGGGCTGCGCATCACCCAGGTTGAAGACCACGACGCCCGCGCCCGGTTGGCGGAGATTTCCGAGCTGTTCGAATTCGTCTCCGGTTCCGTGGACGAAATCCTCGAGACCTCGCCGCAGCTGTTCCAGGTGCGCGCCTCGGCGAGCAATATCTTCAACCTGTCGCAAACCCTGCTGGACGAAGCCTCGCACCTGGCCACCGGCTTTGAAAACCTCGCGGACGGGCGCACTTTCGACACCATCGGCGGCTACGTGCTGGGCTTGCTGGCGCTGGCCTCGATCATCCTGATCGGCCTGGTGATGGTCCGCGAGACCAACCGCCAGTTGCGGGAAACCGCCGAGAAGAACGAGCGCAACCAGAACGCGATCATGCGCCTGCTGGATGAGATTGAAGACTTGGCCGACGGCGACCTGACCGTCACCGCCTCGGTCACCGAAGACTTCACCGGCACCATTGCCGACTCCATCAACTATTCCGTGGACCAACTGCGCGACCTGGTGGCCACCATCAACCTCACTGCCGGCCAGGTGGCTGGTGCGGTGCAGGACACCCAGGCCACCGCCATGCACCTGGCCCAAGCGTCGGAGCATCAGGCACAGCAGATTGCCGAAGCGTCCACGGCGATCAACCAGATGGCCCAGTCCATCGACCAGGTGTCGGCCAACGCCGCCGAATCTTCGGCAGTGGCCGAGCGTTCGGTAGAGATTGCCAACAAGGGCAACGAGGTGGTGCACAACACCATCCACGGCATGGACAACATCCGCGAACAGATCCAGGACACCGCCAAGCGCATCAAGCGCCTGGGGGAATCGTCCCAGGAAATTGGCGACATCGTCAGCCTGATCGATGACATCGCCGAGCAGACCAACATCCTCGCGCTCAACGCCGCGATCCAGGCGAGCATGGCCGGTGATGCCGGGCGTGGTTTTGCGGTGGTGGCCGATGAGGTACAGCGCCTGGCTGAGCGTTCTTCGGCGGCGACGCGGCAGATCGAAACCCTGGTGCGGGCGATCCAGACGGATACCAACGAAGCCGTGATTTCCATGGAGCAGACCACCACCGAAGTGGTGCGCGGTGCGCGGCTGGCCCAGGACGCCGGGGTTGCGCTGGAAGAGATTGAAGGCGTGTCGAAAACCCTGGCGGCGCTGATCCAGAGTATCTCCAACGCGGCGCAGCAGCAGACGTCGTCGGCGGGGCAGATTTCCCTGACGATGAACGTGATCCAGCAGATCACCACTCAGACTTCGTCAGGCTCTACGGCCACTGCCGAGAGCATCGGCAACCTGGCAAAAATGGCCAGTCAGTTGCGGCGGTCGGTGTCGGGGTTCACCTTGCCGGCGGCGAAGCGGGTGGATGAGTGAAATGCACCCTCGAAAACACCGAAAAGCAAATGTGGGAGCGGGCTTGCTCGCGAATGCGGTGTGTCAGTCGCCGACGCTTTGTCTGACCCACCGCATTCGCGAGCAAGCCCGCTCCCACAGTTGATCTCCTTTGTTTTGAGATCGGTGTACGCATGACCCAGCACTACCAGCAACTCATGAATTCAGACGGGAGCGGTTATGGTTGATCGGCACGACTACGTGGCCCTCGAATGGGTCAAGGGCGAAATTGCCGAAACCCTGAAACAGGCCCGTTCGGCGCTGGACGCCTATGTTGAAGAAAGCAGCAGCGAGGCCATCGGCCAGTGCCTGGAATGCATCCATCAGGTGCATGGCAGCCTGCTGATGGTCGAGTTCTACGGCGCGGCCCTGTTCGCTGAAGAAATGGAACAACTGGCCCTCGCCCTGCAAGGCGCGCGCGTCAGCCAGCGCGACGAAGGCATTCGCCTGCTGCAACAGGGCCTTGGCCAACTGCCGCTGTACCTCGACCGCGTACACAGCGCCCGGCGCGACCTGCCCCTGGTAGTGCTGCCGCTGCTCAACGACCTGCGCAGCGTGCGCGGCGAAAGCCTGCTCTCGGAAACCAGCCTGTTCAGCCCGCAACTGCTGGTGATCCCGCCGCTGCCCGAAGACGCCCTGGCCCAGCGCACGCCAGAGGATTTCCCCGAGCTGCTGCGCCAGTGGCGGCAGATGCTGCAACAGGCGCTGGTCGGTTTGCTGCGCGAAGACCACGGCCCCAGCAACCTGGAAGACATGGCGCGGGTCTTCGCCCGCCTCGAAGCCCTGTGCCATGGTGCGCCGCTGCTACCGTTGTGGCAGGTGACCTCGGCGCTGGTGGAAGGCATGCTCATTGGCGTGGTTGCCAACAGCCCGGCGTTGCGCAGTTTGCTCAAAGCCTGCGACAAGCCACTCAAGCGCCTGCTGATCCAGGGCATCAACGGGATCAACACCCCGGCCCCGGATGAGCTGCTCAAGAGCCTGTTGTTCTACGTCGCCAAAGTCACCCGACCGACTCCACGGATGCAAAGTTTGAAAGAACGATATGGCCTCGATGAAGCTTTGCCCGACAGCGCCGTGGTGGACGCCGAACGCGCCCGCCTGGCCGGCCCGGACCGCGACGCGATGGGCTCGGTGCTCGGCGCGTTGTGCGAGGAGCTGGTGCGGGTCAAGGAACGCCTGGACCTGTTCGTACGCAGCGACCGTCAGCACGCCTCGGACCTTGAGGCGTTGCTGGCGCCGCTGCGGCAGATCGCCGATACCCTCGCCGTATTGGGCTTCGGCCAGCCGCGCAAAGTGATCATCGACCAACTGGCGGTGGTACTCGGCCTGGCCCAGGGGCAGCGCGAACCCAACGATGCGGTATTGATGGACGTTGCCGGTGCGTTGCTCTACGTCGAGGCCACGCTGGCCGGGATGGTCGGCACTGTCGAGCCGGAGCGCCGCGAAGAAAGCCGCCTGCCTACCACCGACCTGACGCAGATCCACCACCTCGTCATCCGCGAATCCTGCCAGTGCCTGACCCAGGCCAAAGAGCTGGTGATCGACTGCATCGAGGCCCATTGGGACCGCCAGCGCCTGGAGTCGCTGCCCGAGTTGCTGACCCAGGTGCGCGGCGCGCTGGCGATGATTCCGCTGCCCCGTGCGGCGAGCCTGATGCGTGGCTGCAATGACTACGTCAACGAGCAACTGATGGTCGGCGACGCCCCACCTTCCGAGGCGCAGCTTGAGCATTTTTCCGATGTGCTCACCAGCCTCGAGTACTACCTGGAACGCATGCTCCAGGACCACGACGCCCCGGGCGAACGGGTGCTGGAAGTCGCCGCTGAAGGCCTGGCCGCGCTGGGCTATTTGCCGGCGGAAAAACCCTGGCGCCAGGCACTGCTTGAGCAGGGTGATACGCCCACGGAGCAAACCCCGTTCCTCGCCGATGCGTTGGCCAGCCCCACCTCGCGCCTCAACCCGCCGGCACTCCAGCGTCCCGGCAGCCTGCTGCCGCCGCCCGCCGGTGAAGAAGCCATCGATGATGAACTGCGGGAAGTCTTCCTCGAAGAAATCGCCGAAGTCCTCGATGTGCTGCATCGCTATGTGCCCGCCGGCACCGCCAGCCTGGAAGACAAGGCCACCCTGAGCGAAATGCGCCGCGCCTTCCACACCTTGAAAGGCAGTGGCCGCATGGTGCGCGCCCTGGTGTTGGCGGAGCTGGCCTGGGCCGTGGAAAACCTGCTCAACCGCGTGCTGGAACGCAGCGTCGCGCCGGGCCCGGATGTGCAAGCAGTGCTGGATGACGTGTTGGAATTGCTGCCGGAGCTGATCACCGATTTTGCCGACAATGCCCAGCGCCAGCGCGATGACGTAGACGAACTGGCGGCGCGCGCGCACGCCCTGGCCAGCCGTGTCGAACCGTCGGCCACAGACCCGGCTGCCCTGGACCCGCAGTTGCTGGAAATCTTCCGCAACGAAGCCCAGAGCCACCTCGACAGCCTCAACCGCTTCCTGCAACAGGCCACCGAGCACCTGCCGCTGCAAGTCAGTGATGACCTGCAACGCGCACTGCACACCCTCAAAGGCAGCGCCTATATGGCCGGTGTGTTGCCCATCGCCGAACTGGCGCGCCCGCTGGATCACCTGACCCGCGAATACAAGGCCCACCGCCTGCCGCTGGACCTGGATGAAATCGAATTGCTGCTGGAGGCCGAAGCGTTGTTCCAGCGCGGCGTGCGCCAGCTGGACAGTGACCCTCACGCGGCCATCAACGGTGCAGCAGGGCTGATCGAGCGCACGCAAAACCTGCTGAACAGCCAGCTTGAAGCCTTGCTGAATGCGCCCAACACCGGCCTGCGGATCAAGCGCGACCCGCAGTTGATCGCCAACTTCCTGGCCCAGGGCATGGACATCCTGCTGGACGCCGAAAGCCTGCTGCGCCGCTGGCAACAGCACCCCGGCGAACGCCAGGAACTGAGCGCGCTGCTGGACGAACTGACCACCCTCGGCGAAGGCGCGCACCTCGCCGACCTGCACTCTATGGATGAATTGTGCGAAGCCTTGCTCGACCTCTACGGCGCAGTGGAAGAAAGCAGCCTGGCGGTCAGCGAGCGCTTCTTCCACGAGGCCGAACAGGCCCACGAAGCCCTGATCAACATGCTCGACCAACTGGCCGCCGGCCAGGAAATCAGCGCGGCGCCGGCCCGGGTACGCGCCCTGCGCGAGCTGCTGGATGAAGGCCTCGACCCGTCCGCCACCGGCCTGATCAAGACCGACGGCAGCCGCGCGCTGAGCATCTCCGAGCTGGGCGCCGCTACGGCGAAGCTCGACCAGAGCTTCGCGGTGGATGACGAAATCGTCGAGATCTTCCTTGAGGAAGCGGTGGACATCCTCGACAGCGCCGGCCAGTCCTTGAAGCGTTGGCTGCTGGACCCGGATAACGCAGCGCCGCTGTCATCGTTGCAGCGGGATTTGCACACCCTCAAGGGTGGCGCGCGCATGGCTGAAATCGGCGCGGTGGGCGACCTGGCCCTTGAGCTGGAAAACCTTTACGAAGGTTTGGTGGACCGGCGCTACAGCTATTCCAGCGAGCTGGCCAATGTGTTGATGGCCAGTCATGAGCGGCTGGCGCTGTTGCTTGAGCAACTGCAACACCAGCAACCGTTGAGCGACTCCTCCGACCTGATCAGCCACTTGCGTGAGTTGCGCCAAGGCACCGGACAAGCGGCGCCCGTAGCGGCCGCCGAAGTCGAGACGCCGGGCAGTGATCCCGAGCTGCTGGATATCTTTCTCGAAGAGGCCGCCGACATCCTCGACAGCTCCGGCGCCGCGCTGTTGCGCTGGCAGGCCGAGCCGAAAAATCGCCAGGAAGTCGAGACACTGCTGCGCGACCTGCACACCCTCAAGGGCGGCGCTCGCATGGTCGAGATCGGCCCGATTGGCGACCTGGCCCATGAGCTGGAGTTTCTCTATGAGGGCTTGTCGGCAGGTTTGCTGGCGCCCTCGGCGGAGCTGTTCGCCTTGCTGCAAGGCTGCCACGACCGCCTGGCGCAGATGATCGATGCGGTGGCGGCGGGCATGCCGGTGGGCTCGGTGGACCTGCTGATCGAGCGCATCAAGAGCCTGGTGCGTCCGGCTGAAGTGACGGACGCACCGCTGGCGTTGACGGCAACCAAAACCGAGGCGGTGCCGGCCAGCGATCCGGCCGCCGACATGGTGAAGATCTCTGCCGACTTGCTGGATGACCTGGTCAACCTGGCGGGTGAAACTTCGATCTTCCGTGGGCGTATCGAGCAGCAGGTCAACGATGCGAGCGTTGCCCTCAACGAGGTGGAAACCACCATCGAGCGTATGCGCGATCAACTGCGCCGCCTCGACACCGAGACCCAGGGCCGCATCCTCAGCCGCCAGCAGGCCGAGGCCGAACGCCTGGGCTACGAAGAATTCGACCCGCTGGAAATGGACCGCCATTCCCAGTTGCAACAACTGTCCCGGGCCTTGTTCGAATCGGCTTCCGACCTGCTCGACCTCAAGGAAACCCTCGACCGCCGCAACCAGGATGCCCACAACCTGCTGCAGCAACAGGCGCGCATCAACACCGAGTTGCAGGAAGGCCTGATGCGCACGCGCATGGTGCCTTTCGAACGCATGCTGCCACGGCTTAAACGCATCGTGCGGCAGGTGGCGGGCGAGCTGGGCAAGGACGTGGAATTTATCGTCGGCAATGCCGAAGGCGAGATGGATCGCAACGTGCTGGAGCGCATGGTCGCGCCGCTGGAACACATGTTGCGCAACGCCGTCGACCACGGCCTGGAATCCCGCGATGCACGATTGCTGGCCGGTAAACCCGAGAAAGGCCGCATCACCCTGGACCTGACCCACGAAGGCGGCGACATCGTTTTCGACATGCGCGACGACGGCGCCGGCGTGCCGCTTGAAGCCGTGCGGCGCAAGGCGATCAAGCGTGGCTTGCTCGATCCCAACCTGGAAATCAGTGACCGCGACGTGTTGCAGTTCATCCTGCAACCGGGGTTTTCCACTGCCGAAAAAATCACCCAGATTTCCGGGCGTGGCGTGGGCATGGACGTGGTGCATGAAGAAGTGCGCCAGCTGGGCGGCTCGATGGTCATCGACTCGACGCCGGGAGAGGGCGTGCACTTTCGCATTCGCCTGCCGTTCACTGTGTCGGTCAACCGGGCGATGATGGTGCAGTGTGCCGACGATCAATACGCGATCCCGCTGAACACCATCGAAGGCCTGGTGCGGGTCATGCCCCATGAGCTGGAAGGGCACTATCAGCAGGACCCGCCGCGCTACGAATACGCCGGCCAACGCTACGAACTGTTCTACCTCGGCGACCTGCTGCACACCGTCGGCCGGCCGAACCTGCTGGGCCAGTACCAGCCGCTGCCGGTGCTGCTGGTGCAATGCAACGAACGGCGCGTGGCGGTGCAAGTGGACGCCATGGCCGGCACCCGGGAGATCGTCGTCAAGGGCCTGGGGCCGCAGTTTGCCGGGGTGAAGGGCGTGTCTGGCGCAACCATCCTTGGCGATGGCCGCGTGGTGCTGATCATCGACCTGATGGCGCATATCCGCGCCCGGCCACCGGCGTTGCCGGCCCAGGCGGCGGACGCTCCGTTGATCCTCAACGACCCGCTGAAAAAGCGCCCGCTGCTGGTGCTGGTGGTGGACGACTCGGTCACCGTGCGCAAAGTCACCAGCCGCCTGCTGGAGCGCAACGGCATGAACGTGCTCACCGCCAAGGACGGCATCGACGCCATGGCCGTGCTGGAAGAGCACACCCCGGACCTGATGCTGCTCGACATCGAAATGCCGCGCATGGACGGCTTCGAAGTGGCCATCCAGGTGCGTGACGACCCGCGGCTGATGCGCATGCCCATCATCATGATCACCTCCCGCACCGGGCAAAAACACCGTGATCGTGCGATGGCGATTGGCGTCAACGACTACCTCGGCAAGCCTTATCAAGAGTCGGTGCTGCTGGAAAGCATCGCTTACTGGAGCAAGTCCCGTGCTTGATCACCGCGCAACTCAACTCACCGGCTTGCTGCTGCCATTGGCCGACCGTCAGCTGTTGTTGCCCAACGTCGCCGTGGCCGAGCTGATCGACTTCCAGCGCGGCGAACCGGCCAGTGATGCGCCGCCGTGGTATTTGCGGCAGGTTACCTGGCGGGATCGGCAGTTACCGTTGATCAGCTTTGAGGCCGCGTGTGGCGAGTCGGGCGTGGTGGGAGAGCGCGCGCGGATTGTGGTGTTGAACACCCTCGGAGGACGGCCGACGTTGAAGTTTATTGCGTTGGTGATCCAGGGGATTCCGCGTTCGTACAAGCTCGATAGCCAGTTGAGTTATGTGGACGTGCCGTTGTGCCCGCTGGAGTTGGCGGCGGTGCAGGTGGGGGAGCATGTGGCGAAGGTGCCGGATTTGATGGGGTTGGAGGCGTTGCTGGTGGAGGCCGGATTGGCCTGAGTGTAACCGTCAGTCAATCCGTGCAAACCGTTCGATTTTCGGTTGATCTCGATGCTCTGCCTGCCACAGGTCATAGGCACTTTGCATCGAAAGCCACAACCGAGCTTTGCTGATACCTGCCCGTTCTAGCCTTACCGCAAGATCCGGGCTGATTGGCGCGTGTCCGTGGAGGATTCTAGAGAATGTTTCTCTGGCGAAGCCAAGGCGCCGTGCCATTTCAGTAATGGTGATGCCCAAGGCCGGGATCACGTCCTCAAGCAGGATTTCGCCAGGGTGGGGAGGGTTATGCATGTCCATATCGATGCCTTTACTCAGTGATAGTCCAAATAATCGACCAGTTCTACCTGGTCGTTGAACATCCGAAAAATAATGCGCCAGTTACCGCTGATACTGACGGACCAGTAGTCGATCAGATCGCCTTTCAATCGGTGAAACCGCCAACCGGGCATGTCCAGTTCATCACGGTGTGTGGCTCTATTCAGAACCAGCAACACACGACGCAAGCGTTTTGCATGGTCTGCGTTGATACCTTTAGTAGAACCAGTCTCAAAAAAGACCCTGAGGCCTTTATGCTTCCAGCTAACGATCATGGCGAGATTGTGATGTGATACATCACGCTCTGCAATGGCCTTGTATCAGGTTTGGATATCAGATTCATAACGCCCAATCGGTGACATGCTTCGGACCGAAAAGGCTAGAGAGACGGGTTCCGAGCAACAACCCGAAAAGTTTGTAGGAGCAATCGGCGTGCGCTTTACGGTCGGATTTTTCCTGCAACCTCTCGCGCTGTGCATGAACTTGTTGTGCCCTGCGATCGCGCCTAGTCTTCGTGCGTCATCGCAAAAAACGGTGACACGGACGTGCAAGTCCGACGAAACTGTTTAGGCGTACAAACGCCCAGCCATCCAACGGGCGTTTTTTGTGCTCGCTGCTTTATGGCGGCTGCGCGCAGGAGGTCTTCGGACCTGCTGGGTGTCCTAAACAGGCCCGGTCTTGCACACCTGCGCACGGTCGCCACCCTTATTCGCGTGCAAGCGAACGGTGGCGCTCCTTACTCATCTGTTTAGGAGTTTCATCATGTTCAAACCTACCCCCAATCCGCCCCACAACGCTGAAATCGAACACCGCAAACTCCAGGCCGCCGTCGAGCGTGCCATGGATCATTACTTTCCGACTTCGGCTTCATCTTCACTCTTTACCGTCACCCCCTCTCAATCCACCGAAGCCCTGCTGGCCAACGCTTCTGAAACCTTTGCCTCACTCAACGCCCTGACTTCCAACCTGGCCTTTGAATTGGAAGGTTCCCAGCGCGGCGTGGTGCTGGCCATTCAGCAGATGAGTGAGCTGGGGCAGTTACTGGTTGATCAGGCACTGGAGCAGGTTGCTCCTTCTTGCGCAGCCTAAAAACTTGATCGTTCCCAAAAAGGGACCTATCGTTCCCTTTTTGGGACTCTTCGGTCGCTGCCATGCAAACCCTGCCCCTTAGCACTGCGCTATTCACCGTGACTCAGCAGAAAGTCTTGGGTTTGCTCTTTGGCAAGCCCGACCATAGCTTCTTCACCAATGAAATCGCCCGCTGGGCAAAGGTGGGCAAGGGCAGCCTGACCCGCGAGCTGGAGCGTTTGCAGTTGGCAGGCATCCTGACGGTGACGCGCCAGGGCAACCAAACCCACTACCAGGCCAACCCGCAGTGCCCCGTTTACTCGGAGCTGTTGGCCATCGTGCGCAAGACCCTGAGCCTGGATGAGCCATTGCGCAACGCACTGGCTCCATTTGCCACGCAACTGACGTGGGCATTTATCTACGGTTCCATCGCCAAGGGCGAGGCGCACTCATCCAGTGACATAGATCTGATGCTGATCGGCGAAAGCCTCAACTACAGTGAAGTCATGGAGCAGCTCATGCCGCTGGAAGAGCAGCTGGGCCGCACCATCAACCCGACGCTCTATACCCCCGAAGACTGGATCGGCAAATGGAATGCCGGTCATAGTTTTGTGCAGCGGGTGGCGGAGCAGGACAAGATCAACCTGATTGGGGAAAACCCCGTGGAGTCCAAGGATGGACAGCAAGGCCAACCTGGAGAACCTGCAACGTAGTGGTGGCTTGAAGGCAGAGCCGCCGGATCGCAAGGAATGTGATGGGTTGATGCGCTCTGCCCGTGATCGATTGAAGGACGCCAAAACCCCGCAATTATCTTTCGCCAGCCGTTTTGATTTGGCTTACAACGCGGCCCACGCAATCGCCCTCACAGCCTTGCGCTTGCACGGCTATCGCTCGGACAAGCGCTATCTGGTGTTCCAATGCCTGCTTCATACCACCGCAGCCAACAAGGTTCAGGTAAGACTGTTTGCGCTATGCCACGAGCGCCGCAACCTGGCGGAATATGAAGGGTATATGGATGAGGATGAGGGGTTGTTGGAGCAACTGATTGCGCATACTCAAGCGCTATTGAAGGAGGTCGAACAGTGGGTGACTAACCAGAAATAGCGGCTTGGGTGATGAAGCGAGATCAGTCCCAAAAAGGGACTGATCGTTCCCATTTGGGGACTTCTGCGCACGTTCTCCCGAACAGCGCTGAGCAAATGTGGGAGCGGGCTTGCTCGCGAATGCGGTGTGTCAGTACCCGATTTATCAACTGACCCACCGCATTCGCGAGCAAGCCCGCTCCCACATTTGAACTGTGTTGAGCCCGAGCCTCAGCATTTGCTGATCAACCATTACTCCAATCGTAATGGTTCACCGCGCAGCTTGATTGATGCCCCCCCAATACCCTCCTAAGGTACAGCCCACGACAGCAAATCCCGTGGAGCGACCATGACAACAACAACTTCCCCCGACTCGCGCTGGACGCGGCGGCGCGATGAGAAGCAGCGCCGCCTCGCATTGGTGCGATCCTTCGCCGATGGCGCCGTGCTCCCCAGCGAGCGCATTGTCGAAGCCCTGGAAGCCCTGATCCTCCCCGGCGACCGCGTGGTGCTGGAGGGCAACAACCAGAAGCAGGCCGATTTCCTCTCGCGCTCCCTGGCCAAGGCCGACCCAGCCAAGCTCCACGACCTGCACATGATCATGCCCAGCGTCGGCCGCTCCGAGCACCTGGACCTGTTTGAAAAGGGCATCGCCCGCAAGCTGGATTTCTCCTTTGCCGGCACCCAGTCCCTGCGCATCAGCCAGTTGCTGGAAGACGGCCTGTTGGAAATCGGCGCGATCCACACCTACATCGAACTCTACGCACGGCTGGTGGTGGACCTGATCCCCAACGTGGTCCTGTCGGCCGGCTTCATGGCCGACCGCGCCGGCAATATCTACACCGGCCCGAGCACCGAAGACACACCCGCGCTGATCGAGCCGGCCGCCTTCAGCGATGGCATCGTCATCGTCCAGGTCAACCAACTGGTGGATGACGTCACCGACCTGCCGCGCGTCGACATCCCCGCGAGCTGGGTCGATTTCGTGGTGGTCGCTGACAAGCCCTTCTACATCGAACCGCTGTTCACCCGCGACCCACGCCACATCAAGCCCGTGCATGTGTTGATGGCGATGATGGCGATCCGCGGCATCTATGAAAAACACAACGTTCAGTCGCTGAACCATGGCATCGGTTTCAACACCGCCGCCATCGAATTGATCCTGCCGACCTACGGTGAATCCCTGGGCCTGAAGGGCAAGATCTGTCGCAACTGGACCCTCAACCCGCACCCAACCCTGATCCCGGCCATCGAAAGCGGCTGGGTCGAAAGCGTTCATTGCTTCGGCACCGAACTGGGCATGGAGAACTACATCGCCGCCCGGCCGGATGTGTTCTTCACGGGTCGCGACGGCTCGCTGCGTTCCAACCGGATGTTCTGCCAACTGGCCGGGCAGTACGCGGTGGACCTGTTTATCGGCGCCACCTTGCAGGTCGATGGCGACGGTCATTCCTCCACCGTTACCCGTGGCCGCCTTGCCGGTTTTGGCGGCGCACCGAACATGGGCCACGACCCGCGCGGTCGCCGCCATGGCACACCCGCCTGGCTCGACATGCGCCACGACGACGCTCCCGAGGCCTTGCTCGAACGCGGCAAAAAGCTCGTGGTGCAGATGGTCGAGACCTTCCAGGAAGGCGGCAAACCCACCTTTGTCGAAACCCTCGACGCGGTGGAAGTCGCCCGCAAAAGCGGCATGCCCCTGGCGCCGATCATGATCTACGGCGACGACGTCACGCACCTGCTCACCGAAGAAGGCATCGCCTACCTGTACAAGGCCCGTTCCCTGGAAGAGCGCCAGGCGATGATCGCCGCCGTGGCCGGGGTGACCGCCATCGGCTTGCGCCACAACCCCAAGGACACCGCACGCATGCGTCGCGAAGGCTTGATTGCGCTGCCCGAAGACCTCGGCATCCGCCGCACCGATGCCACCCGCGAGCTGCTGGCCGCCAAGAGCGTGGCCGATCTGGTGGAGTGGTCCGGTGGCTTGTACAACCCGCCCGCCAAGTTCAGGAGCTGGTAAATGCACGCACTCAAACTGCACGACCTGACGCTGGCCGAACGCCTGGCCGACATGGCCGTCGACGCGTTGATCGATGAGGCGGACCTGTCGCCGAAACCCGCCCTGGTAGACCGTCGCGGCAACGGCGCCCATACCGATTTGCACCTCGGCTTGATGCACGCCTCGGCGCTGTCGCTGTGGCCGGCGTTCAAGGAAATGGCCGAGGCCGCTGTCGAATTTGGCGAAGTCGGTTTGCCCCTGCGTGAAGCCCTCGGGCGCATCGGTCGCGAAGGTGAGCAGGCGATGCTCGTCACCACCAGCGGCGTTAATACCCATCGTGGCGCGATCTGGGCGCTCGGCCTGTTAGTCGCCGCCGCCGCACTGCAACCGGAATCCTGCACTGCCAGCGCGGTGACGTTGCGCGCCGCCCGCCTGGCCTTGCTCAACGACCGTTACGCACCGCAACCGCTGAGCCACGGCGCCCAGGTCGCACAACGCTACGGCGCACGCGGTGCCCGCGAAGAGGCGCAACTGGGCTTTCCGTCGGTGCTGCAACGCGGCCTGCCCCAACTGAAGAAAAGCCGCCTGCAGCAACACGGCGAACAGAACGCGCGCCTCGACGCCTTGCTGGCGATCATGACCGACCTGGCCGACACCTGCGTGCTCTACCGCGCCGGTCCTGAAGGCTTGCAGGCCATGCAACAAGGCGCTCAAGCGGTGCTGGACGCCGGCGGCAGTGCAAGCCTCGCCGGCCGCCGCCAACTGCATGAGCTGGACCAGCAACTGCTGGCGCTGAATGCCTCCCCCGGTGGCGCCGCCGACCTGTTGGCCGCCTGCCTGTTTATCGACCGCCTCGACGGAGCGCTGTGATGGAAACCTTATCCTTTGAATTTCCCGCCGGGCAGCCCGCCAAGGGCCGCGCGCTGGTAGGTTGCGTCGGCTCCGGCGACCTCGAAGTGCTGCTGGAACCGGGCACCGCCGGCACCTTGACGATTCAGGTGCAAACCTCGGTCAATGGTGCGCAGCTACGTTGGCAGCACCTGTTTGAACGGATCTTCCAGGAGCAGACGCCCCCCGCATTGAACATCGATATCCACGACTTCGGCGCCACACCCGGCGTGGTGCGCTTGCGCCTGGAGCAAGGCTTCGAGGAGATCGGTCATGACTGACTTGCTGAACAAACACAGCTTCGTCGAACTCGGCGCCCGGCAACGGGCCAAGGCCTTGCTCGACGCGGGCAGCTATCGCGAACTGATCGACCCGTTCCAGCGCGTCATGTCGCCGTGGCTGAGCCGCCAGGGCGTGGTGCCGCAGGCAGATGACGGCGTGGTGATCGCCAAGGGCAGCATCGCCGGCTTGCCGGTGGTCATCGCGGCCATCGAAGGCAATTTCCAGGGCGGCAGTCTCGGTGAAGTCGGCGGCGCAAAGATGGCCGGAGCACTGGAGTTGGCTGCTGAAGACAACCGCAACGGCATCCCGACGCGCGCCATCCTGCTGCTGGAAACCGGCGGCGTGCGCTTGCAGGAAGCCAACCTGGGCCTGGCCGCGATTGCCGATATCCACGCGGCGATTGTCGACCTGCGCCAGTACCAGCCGGTAATCGGCGTGGTGGCCGGCAGCGTCGGTTGCTTTGGTGGCATGTCCATCGCGGCGGGCCTGTGCAGTTATCTGCTGGTGACCCGCGAGGCGCGCCTTGGCCTGAACGGCCCGCAGGTGATCGAACAGGAAGCCGGGCTTGAGGAATACGACTCCCGCGACCGGCCCTTCATCTGGAGCCTGACCGGCGGTGAGCAACGCTTTAACAGCGGCTTGGCCGACCGGTATGTGGCCGACGACGTGGCGCAGATTCAGCAGCAAATCACTGAGCTGCTGCAACAAGGCTTGCCGGAAAAACAGCGCAGCCGTCAGGTTGATCACTATCTGGAACGCCTGGCCGCACTGAACGCCGAACCGCAAATCGACCCGGCGACGGTTCGCGATCTGTATCAGGGAGAACGCTCATGAGAGGTTTGCAGTGGTTCAACGCATTGAGCGGCGACGCAGCGCCAGTGAGCGGTTTGCCGAACTCGCTGAAAGTTGCCGACGGTGTGCTCGGTGATCAGCCAGTGCGCTTTATCGCGGTGGTCACCGACCCGCAAAACCGCTTCCCTCGCGCTCGCAACGGTGAAGTCGGTTTGCTGGAAGGCTGGGGTTTGGCCAAGGCGGTTGATGAAGCGATCGATACCGGCGACAAGCGTCCGCTGATTGCCATCGTGGATGTGCCGAGCCAGGCCTACGGTCGTCGCGAAGAGGCCCTGGGCATCCATCAAGCCCTGGCCGCCGCTGCCGACAGCTACGCTCGCGCCCGGTTGGCCGGTCACCCGGTGATCGCGCTGCTGGTGGGCAAGGCGATGTCCGGCGCGTTCCTCGCCCATGGTTACCAGGCCAACCGCCTGATTGCCCTGCGCGATCCCGGCGTGATGGTGCATGCCATGGGCAAAGCCTCGGCGGCGCGGGTGACCCTGCGCAGTGTCGAAGAGCTGGAAGCCCTGGCCGCCAGCGTGCCGCCGATGGCCTATGACATCGACAGTTATGCGAGCCTTGGCTTGCTCTGGGAGACCTTGTCGGTCAGCCAGATTGAGCAACCCACTGCCCAAGATATTGCGCGGGTCAGCGATTGCCTGCTGCACGCGATTAAGGACGTGCGAGCGGGCGGCCGTGACCTGAGCGGTCGGCTGGGCGCCACCAATCGCGCGGCCTCCAGCCAGGTGCGCCAACTGCTGCGGGAGCAATGGTGAACGCTCACGACTTGCTCTGGGGCATGACCCCGGCGCATGCGCCCGCTGATGCGCCGGCCTGGGTGCTGGAAGCATTGGCCGCTGGGCATCCGGTGGTGGTGCGGCGTGCCGTCGCGTCGCCGGGCCAGGTAGCGGTGGGGGTACGCGGGCGCTTGCGCGAGCAGCGCTTCGCCGCCGTGATGCCGATGGCGGCGGTGCAGCGGCGCGTGGTGCCGGAAGACCTGCGCGGTGTGATCTCGCCAAGGGATTTGCCGGCGTTGCAGGCCCTCGCTCAGTTGCGACCGGTGCTGGCGGGAGAGAGTTGGGGCGTCACCGGCAGTGCGGGTTTCGAGTTGGCCAGCGGCGTCGAAGCGCTGCATGCCAAGAGCGATCTGGATTTGATTCTGCGCACGCCCGAGCGCCTTGATCGCAGCGATGCAGAGGACCTGCTGGCGATACTGGATACGGCGGTGTGCGCCGTCGACCTGCAACTGCAAACGCCGTTTGGCGCGGTCGCGTTGCGTGAATGGGCCGGTGGTTCGCGTCGCGTGCTGCTGAAGAACGCCAGCGGCGCGCAGTTGGTGCTCGATCCTTGGCAGGCCGTGGCATGAGTAGCCTCCTGGCATTCCCGGGGCAGGGCGCCCAGCGTCCCGGCATGCTCCAGCAATTGCCGCGTGCGGTGCTGGACGAAGCCAGTGCTGCCCTCAATGAGGATGTGCTTACCCTGGATTCTGCCGAAGCGCTGGCCTCGACCCGTGCCGTGCAGCTCTGCCTGTTGATTGCCGGTGTGGCCAGTGCGCGTTTGCTGGAACACACCCCCGATTACGTCGCCGGCCTGTCCATTGGTGCCTATCCGGCCGCCGTGATCGCCGGCTCGCTGGACTTTGCCGACGCGTTGAAACTCGTCAGCCTGCGCGGCGAATTGATGCAACAAGCGTATCCCCACGGCTACGGCATGACCGCCCTTATCGGCCCGGACCTGTCCACCGTCGAAGCCTTGCTTGCTCAGGTCCACAGCCCGCAAGCCCCGGTTTACCTGGCCAATATCAATGCCGACAACCAGACGGTCATCGCCGGCAGCGATGAGGCCATGAAGGCGGTCGCCAATCTGGTGCGCGGCAACGGCGTCGCCAAACGCCTGGCCGTCAGCGTGCCGTCTCATTGCGTACTGCTGGAAAAACCCGCCGAGGCCCTGGCCGAAGCATTCGCCCAAGTGACACTGAAACCGCCGAGCATCACCTACCTGAGCAGCACCCGCGCCCGGCCGATCCACAACAGCGAACACCTGCGCGACGACCTCGCCTTCAACATGTGCCGCATCGTCGACTGGCGCGGCACCGTGCAAAGCGCCTTCGAGCGCGGTGTGCGCCTGCATATCGAACTGCCTCCCGGTGCCGTGCTTACAGGCCTTGCGCGCCGGGTGTTCGAGCAAGGCACCGTCATCGCCTTCGAAGGCGCCCGCCTGGACACCTTGCAGGCCTTGCTGCGAGAGGAGGGAAACCATCACCGATAGAGCTCCACCAAGGCTGATGCTGGTCGGTCAAGAGATAGAGCGGGTCACCAATGACCTGTGGCGAGGGAGCTTGCTCCCGTTGGAGTGCGCAGCGCTCCGAGGATTTCAGGGCCGCTACGCAGCCCAACGGGAGCAAGCTCCCTCGCCACAGGTACGGTATTCATCTTTATCGGATCGGCATTGCCGCCCAAGGCTTTCGAAGCACAAAAACAACAATTTCGATGAAGCACTTTGAGGACAACCATCATGATTATTTACGGTGTGGCGTTGCTGGCGATCTGCATGTTGGCCGGCGTGATTCTGGGCGACATGCTCGGCGTGTTGCTGGGCGTGAAATCCAACGTGGGCGGGGTGGGGATCGCGATGATCCTGCTGATCTGCGCACGGTTGTGGATGCACAAACACGGCGGCATGACCAAGGAATGTGAGATGGGTGTCGGCTTCTGGGGTGCCATGTACATCCCGGTGGTGGTGGCGATGGCGGCGCAACAGAACGTGGTGACCGCGCTGCACGGCGGCCCGGTGGCGGTGCTGGCGGCGATTGGTTCGGTGGTGGTGTGCGGTTGCACGATCGCCTTGATCAGCCGCACGCACAAGGGCGAACCGCTGCCCGATGAAGAGCCGCTGATTGCGGCTGCACCTGTCGCGGGAGGTCGCTGATATGTGGGAACTCATCGAGAAAGGCCTGGCAAATAACGGCTTGGTCACCGCCTTTGCATTTGTTGGCGTGGTGATGTGGATTTCGGTGGTGCTGTCCAAGCGCCTGACCTTCGGACGCATCCACGGCTCAGCCATCGCGATTGTGATCGGGCTGGTGCTGGCCTGGGTGGGCGGTACCTTGACCGGCGGGCAGAAAGGCCTGGCGGATGTGGCGCTGTTTTCCGGGATCGGCTTGATGGGCGGCGCCATGCTGCGGGACTTTGCCATCGTGGCCACGGCGTTTGAAGTACAGGCCACCGAGGCGCGCAAGGCCGGCTTGATTGGTGCAATTGCCTTGCTGTTGGGCACGGTGTTGCCGTTTATTGTGGGCGCGAGTATCGCCTGGGCGTTTGGTTATCGCGATGCGATCAGCATGACCACCATCGGCGCGGGCGCGGTGACTTACATCGTCGGGCCGGTGACCGGGGCGGCGTTGGGTGCAAGCTCGGATGTGGTGGCGCTGTCCATCGCGACTGGGTTGATCAAGGCGATCCTGGTGATGGTGGGCACGCCCATGGCGGCACGCTGGATGGGCCTGGATAACCCGCGCTCGGCGATGGTGTTTGGCGGCCTGGCCGGTACGGTGAGCGGCGTGACGGCAGGCCTGGCGGCGACGGACCGGCGGTTGGTGCCGTATGGCGCACTGACCGCCACCTTTCACACCGGACTTGGGTGTTTGCTGGGGCCGTCGGTGCTGTACTTCATCGTGCGCGGGATCGTCGGCTGACCCGAGATGTGTCGACCGCTTTTGTGGCGAGGGAGCTTGCTCCCGCTGGAGCGCGAAGCGGTCCCAATGCATTCTTCCTGAAACAACGCGGGCGCTGATTTTACGACTGCTGCGCAGCCGAGCGGGAGCAAGCTCCCTCGCCACAGGGGATCATTGTCAGGTTTGGCGGTTCGCATACATCCGGCACTCCGCCAACAGCGCGAGCAGGTTCGGGTCGCGCTCCTTGGCTTTCAGAAACACCACGCCAATGTGCTGCTGCAAACGGTAGCGCGGTTGCAGGGGAATCAGCTTCACCCGGTTCTCATACACCGCCGCAATCCGCCCCGGCAGCAGCGCATAACCCACCCCCGAGCTGACCATGCTCAGCAGGGTGAAGATGTCGTTGACCTGCATCGCCACCTTCGGCTCGACCCCTGCCTGCTTGAATACGCGGTTGCCATCCTGATGGGTGGCGAAGCCTTGGGTGAGGGTGATGAAGGTGGCGTCGCGCACGTCCGCCAGGTCGATTTCCTGTTCGCGGTCGAAGGGTGAATCGGCTGGGGTGGCGAGGAAGATGTCGTCGGAAAACAGCGCGATCTGCTCGCAGTCCGGATCGTTGGCGTGTTCGTCGAGGGAGATCAGGATCGCGTCGACTTCCATGTTCTTCAGCTTGTACAGCAGGTCGAAATTCGACCCGAGGATCAGGTCGATATTCAGCTCGCTACGGCGAATCTTCAGCCCCATGATCAACTGCGGCACGGTCTTCACCGTCAGCGAATACAGCGAGCCCAGCTTGAAGCGCTCGGCGGAAAAGCCGGCGGCCTCGCGGGTGACCCGCACGCTGTCGACCACATCCTGCACCAGCTTCTGCGCACGCTCTTCCAGCACATAGGCGCTTTCCAGCGGCGTGAGGTTGCGGCCTTCGTGCTTGAACAGCGGGCAGCGCAGGGCGTTTTCCAGGGAGTGGATCGCCCGGTGCACGCTGACGTTGCTGGTCTGCAATTCAGCCGCCGCCCGCGCCAGGTTGCCGGTGCGCATGAACGCCAGGAAGATTTCCAGCTTCTTGAGGGTGAACTCTTCGTCGATCAGCATGGGCGTGACTCTTGTTCGAATGCCGTCGATTGTGCCCCTAAAACCAGTTCACTCCCAGCCATGCACTGCACAGGCCCAGCAGCACGCCGAGGATGATCAGCCAGATCGCGTTGAGTCTTGTGTAATACACCACGGCAGCGCTGGCCAGGGTCAGTACCAGGCTGGTGGCGTTGTTTTCCAGGCTGTTCATCAGGATGTAGCTGGCGGCCAGGATCAGCCCGATGGAGATCGGCAGCAGGCTGCCTTTGACCCGCTGCACCCACGGGGTCTTGGTGTGTTTTTCCAGCCAGCCGGCGCCGAGGTAGGTGAGCACCGAGCAGGGCACCAGCTTGGCGGTCAGGGCCACCAGGGCGCCGGGCAACCCGGCGGCTTGCTGGCCGATAAACACCAGGAACATGCCATTGGGCCCGGGCAAGGCCTGGGACAGGGCGAAGAAGGCGACGAACTGGGCGTCGGTGATCCAGTTCATGTCGGTGACGGTGTAGCGGTGGATATCGCTCAGGGCCACGGTGTTGCCGCCAATCGCCATCAGCGACCACAGCGCGCATTGGATCATCAGGTGAAACAGCACGCTCTGCATCAGCCGGCCACCTTCTGCTTGCCCATGAAGCTCAAGGCCAACGAGCTGGGAATGCAGATCAGCAGGACCATCCACAACGGCAGCACCAGCACCGCCATCAATACGAAGGTCAGGACGAACGCGCTGTAGTTGGCCAGGGTCCGCGGCATGGCCTTGAGCAGGCGCAAGGTGGTGCCGAGCATCAGCCCGGTGGCGATCGGCATCACCGCGCCGAAGATCTGCTGCACCACGTCATGGCTCCACCATTTGGCATAGGCGAAGCCGGCCAGCACGGTGATCAGCGAGGGGAACAGATACAAGCCGACCACGGTCACAACCGCACCCGGCAAACCGTGCAGGCGCCGACCGTAGATGATGCCGACGTTGGCGATATTCGGCCCGGGGAAGAATTGGCCGGTGGTCAGCAACTCGTTGAAGCCTTGTTCGCTGACCCACTGCCTGCGGTCGACCATCATCTGCCGCGCCCAGGGCATCACGCCGCCGAAGCCAAACAGGCCGACCATGGCGAAGTTGTAAAACAACTGCCACAGACTCGGGTGGGGCTGGGCAGGTTCGAGGTCGGGCATGGGCGTTACCGATGAGGGGCTTTTATGTAGGAGCTGGCTTGCCTGCGATAGCGTTGGGTCAGACATGCATCTGCTGCTGATACACCGCTATCGCCGGCAAGCCAGCTCCCACAGGATGAAGCGAATCATCCATCGGTGTGTGTATTTGGGCAAATGAAGAAAGGTTGTTACCTGATATTCGGTGGGTGACGTCAGAATGGTCGAGGTGATAACCGTTATTCGAGGTGAGTGACACATGTATCACGGGGAACGATTCAACGCCTGGAGCCACTTGCTCGGGGCGGTTGCGGCTTTTGTGGGTGCGGTATGGATGTTGGTGGTGGCCAGTATGGACGGCAACCCCTGGAAGATTGTCAGCGTGGCCATTTACGGTTTCACGTTGCTGGTGCTGTACAGCGCGTCGACCGTGTACCACAGCGTGCGCGGGCGCAAGAAAGCGATCATGCAGAAGGTCGATCACTTTTCGATCTACCTGCTGATCGCAGGCAGTTACACGCCGTTTTGCCTGGTGACGCTGCGCGGGCCGTGGGGCTGGACGCTGTTCGGGATTGTGTGGGGGCTGGCGGTGATCGGCATCCTGCAGGAGATCAAGCCACGCTCCGAGGCGCGGATCCTGTCGATCGTGATCTACGCCGTGATGGGCTGGATCGTGCTGGTGGCGGTCAAGCCGCTGATTGCTGCGCTGGGCCCCACGGGTTTTGCCTGGCTGGCGTCGGGCGGGGTGCTGTACACCGTGGGCATTATTTTCTTTGCCCTGGAGGACCGCCTGCGGCACTCCCACGGGATCTGGCATTTGTTCGTGATTGGCGGCAGCCTGCTGCATTTCGTGGCGATCATGGGGTACGTGTTATAGCCGGTCCAATTGCTCCTGGGCCCGGCTGCCGAAGATCTCCAGCAGGCTCGCCAGCATATGCGGCGGCGGTTCGTCGGCGCGGGTCAGGGCGTACAAGGTGATTGGCAGCGGCGGCGCAAGGGGGCGAATGCAAGTAGTGGCCGGTGATGCGCCGAGGGCGGTGAACGGATCAATCACCGCCAGCCCGGCGCCGGATTCGACCATCGCCCTGGCCAGGGAATAGGTCTGCACCGCGATGCTGACCCGTGGCGGCGGGTCGACCGCTTCCAGGTAGCTGTCCAGCTTCGCCGACAACGGGTCGGCGCTGGACAGGCCAATCAACGGCGCGCCCGCCAGGGCCATCAGCGGCAACGGTTTGCCCAGCTCGTTTTCCTTCCAGTAACCCTGCGGCGCCAACGCCACCAGCACGCCGTGGGCCAGGGCCTGGGCGGTCAGACCCGGGTGATCGGGCGGTTGCAGGGTCAGCGCCACGTCGACCTCACGCATCAACAGGTTTTGCACCAGCTCGCGGCTGTGGGCGCTGGACAGCTCGCAGGCGATGTCCGGGTAGCGTTGGGTCCATTCGCGGATGGCCGGCGGCAGCAACGACAAGGCCAGCGCGGGTGTGGCGCCGATACGCAGGCTCTGGCCCGGCTCGCGGCGCAGGTTCTGCGCCAGGCGCCGCACGCCTTGCAGGCTTTCGGTCACCTTGTCGACTTCGCGCTCCAGCGCCAGCGCTTCCGGGGTTGGCTGCAGCTTGCCGCGTATACGCAGGAACAGCGGGAACCCCAACTGCAACTCGGCGTGCTGCAGCACCTTGCTCACCGCCGGTTGCGAGACATGCAGCAACTGGGCGGCGGCGCTGATGGAACCGGTCTGGCGGATGGCCTGGAAGATTTCGATATGACGCAAGCGCATGGGCAGTCCATAACCTTTGTTTATGGGTGACCCATCTTTATTCATTGTCCCGCCGCTGTCACCTGCCTCTAACCTTCAAGCCTGACATCGCACGGTTAAGGGACGCACATGGCTCAGCAGGTTTGCATCATCGGTGGCGGGGTTATCGGCCTGGCGAGTGCCTACGCGCTGGTGCGTGCCGGCATGCAGGTGACGGTGGTCGAAGCCCGGGAAACCCTGGGCAGCGAGACCAGCTTCGCCAACGGCGGGCAACTGTCCTACCGCTATGTCGCGCCGTTGGCCGACAAGGGCGTACCGTTGCAAGCCATCGGCTGGATGCTGCGCGGTGACTCGCCGCTGAAGCTGCGCCCGCGCATGGACCCGGCGCAGTGGCGCTGGATGGCCTCGTTCCTGGGCGCCTGCCGTGGCTCGGTGAACCAGCGCAATGCGGCCCACCTGCTGCGCCTGGCGTCCTTGAGCCAGGGCACCCTGCAACGCTGGCGTGAAGAAGACCAACTGGGCGGTTTCCACTGGCGGCGCAACGGCAAGCTGGTGACCTTTCGCAGCCTCGACAGCTATGAGCGCGCCTTGAATAAAGTGACCGACCCGCTGCAACAGCAAGTGCTCTCGGCGGCGGACTGCGCACGGCTGGAACCGACCCTGGACAGCGCCAGTTTTGCCGGCGGCATCTATACGCCCAATGAAGAGGTCGGCGACTGCCATGGGTTCTGCCAGCAACTGGCGGCGCGCCTTGAAGCGTCGGGGCGTTGCACGTTCCTGTTGGGGCGCAAGGTGACGGCGATTCGTCACAGCGCAGGCGCCGTGCAGGCTATCGAAATGGGCAGTGAAGTCTTGCCGGTGCAGCACCTGGTGTTGGCCGCCGGGCACCGCAGCCCCGAGCTGGCCTTGCCGGGTATGTCGCTGCCGCTGTATCCCCTCAAGGGTTACAGCCTGAGCGTGCCGATTGGCGCGCAGCATCAGGCGCCGAACATCAGCATCACCGATTACGACCGCAAGATCGTCTACGCGCGCATCGGTGAGCAACTGCGGGTGGCGGCGATGGTGGATATTGTCGGCTTCGACACCCGCCTGGAACCCAAGCGCCTGGCGCTGATTAAACGCCAGGCACTTGAGACGTTCCCGCTGGCCGGTGACTACCAGCACGCGGTCGAATGGGCCGGTATGCGCCCGGCCACGCCGACCGGCGTGCCGTTGATCGGTGCCAGCGCCTACAGCAACCTGTGGCTTAACCTCGGCCACGGCGCCCTCGGGTTTACCCTGGCTTGCGGCAGCGGCCAGGTACTGGCCGAGTTGATTGGCCGGCACACCACTTCCATTGATATGCAGGGCTTCGCGCCCCGAGCCGCTTGAGGATATTTCGATGACCATCACCCGAATCAACAGCAACAGCCGCTTGTCTGGCGCCGTGGTGTTTCAGGACCTGGTGTTTTTGTCCGGCCAGGTGCCGGGCGAAGGCCGTGATGTGAAGACCCAGACCGAACAGGTGTTGGCCAGGATAGATGCGCTGCTGGCCGAGGCCGGCAGCGACAAGGATCATCTGCTGAATGCGACCATCTACCTGAACAATATCCAGGAGGGTTTTGCGCCGATGAATGAAGTCTGGTCCGCCTGGCTATCGCCGGGGCAGGCACCGACGCGCACCACGTTGCAGGCGCAGTTGGCGCGACCGGACGTGCTGGTCGAGATCAGTGTCATTGCAGTGCGCCGTACCTGAACCTTTAACCACCAACGGAGAATAACAATGCAAAAAATCACGTTGATCGGCTGCACCCTGGGGCTGTTGTTGGGGGCTCAGGCCCATGCCACCGAGGCCCCCTTGGACGGTACGCTGAGCAAGATCGCCAACGCCAGGAGCATCACCCTCGGCTATCGCGATGCCTCGGTGCCGTTTTCCTATGTGGGGGATCACAGCGGCAAGCCCATGGGCTATTCGGTGGAGCTGGCGAACAAGATCGTCGAGCGTATCCAGCAGAAAACCGGTGTGCCGAAGCTCAACGTGAAGTACAACCTGGTGACTTCCCAGACCCGCATAGCCCTGGTGCAAAACGGCACCGTGGACCTGGAATGCGGTTCCACCGGCGTGACCGCCGAGCGGCAGAAGCAGGTGGCGTTTTCCTACGGGTTTATCTACGTGAAGGGCCAGTTGCTGACCGCCAACGACAGCGGCATCAAAAGCTTCGCCGACCTGCAAGGCAAGAACGTGGTAACCACCGCCGGTACCACCAACGAGCGGTTCCTCAAGAGCTACAACGTTGATCACAAACTGAACATGTCGGTGATCAGCGCCAAGGACCACGGCGAAGCCTTCCAGATGCTGCAATCCGGCCGGGCGGCGGCGTTCTACATGGATGACGCGTTGCTCTACGGCGAGCGCGCCAAGGCCAGGGACCCGCACAAGTGGGTGGTGGTCGGGGAAGAACAGTCGCGGGAAATCTACAGCTGCATGGTGCGCAAGGACGACCCGCAGTTTCTCGCGGTGGTCAATGAGACCCTGGCCGGGCTGTACAGCTCGGGGGAGATCAACGGCATTTACCAGAGCTGGTTTGAGCAGCCGATTCCGCCTAAGGGCCTGAACCTGGAATTCCCGATGACCAGTGAGTTGAAGGCGATTATTGCGACGCCTGTGAGTGACCCAGTGGAGTAGCGGAGTGCAA